>JAFGHR010000124.1 GCA_016930015.1 Anaerolineae bacterium
ATCTCAATGAAACGCCATTCGAAACAGACTTCATGGCGCAATATGCGCCTGCTATATTATGCGAGTTCTAATTGGCTTATCCATGAGCCAGCCCGGACGCGCCCGGCATCCCCAGGATCACGAGCAGGACACCTGCTGCACACCATACCGCCCGCCGGTGGCTGTGTTTACGCTGCTTCATTGCTGCCACGAGTCCCCTTGATTAACAACATGAACCGCCGCCCGGTACAAATCCGTTCCCGGATGGCGGTGTTTTTCCCCAGGCAAGCAACCCGGCTCAGGTCGAGGGGGCGATATCCTGCACGTTCATCTGAAGCCGCGTGTGGCCGTTCCACTCGTTGATCTCCAGGTGGTAGACCACGTCGATATAGTCCGGCAGCCGGTCGGCCCAATCACCCTGGCGAAACGCGATCCCGTCAACCTGAGTCAGACCGTTCGACACCTTCAACCGCAGATGTTTACCTTCCCGGCCCACAGTCCGCGCCTCGACTACGCGCAGCCGTTCGGTTTTGAGCAGGGGAGCGCTGTTACTGGCGCCGGTTGGTTCCAGGCGATTCAATGCTTCGGCCAGGCCCATTGTTAACTGATCAAACGGCACCTCGGCATCGATATCCAACGTAGGCCGGAGTTCCTGGCCGTGCAGCGCCTCGGCGGCGAGCGCGGCCAGCCGCTCACGGAGTTCCTGCACATTCTCATCCCTGACCGTGAATCCGGCGGCTTGAGCGTGCCCGCCGTGCCGGATCAGCAGGTCGGCGCACTGGTCCAGCGCCTGGGTGATGTTAAATTCCGGGATGCTGCGGCACGACCCGCGCCACGACTGTTTATCTTCGTCCTGGCCGATAACCACTGCCGGACGGTAATATTCCTCACACAGACGCCCCGCCACCAGGCCCACAATACCGTGCGGAACCGTCACCCCGGCGTCAAAAATCAACGATACATCGCCGTTCGTTTCGGCCAGGATTCGCTCGCGTGCATTTTCGACGGCCTCTACGGTCAACTGCTGGCGCTTGACGTTCAGTTCCTGCAACTGCTGGGCCAGTTTTCCGGCTTCGGGCATATCCGACATCAGCAGATCACAGGCAATAATGGCGTTATCCAGCCGTCCCGCCGCGTTGATGCGCGGTCCCAGCATAAACGCGATGGTGGTCGTTGTCGCGCTCTGGCGTTCCGGGTCGATCCCGGCCACCCGCATCAACTCATAAATGCCGGGACGCTGCGCCCGGCTGAGCACGTCCAGGCCGCGCCGCACCAATTCGCGGTTTTCGATACGATCCAGCGGGGCGAGATCGGCCACAGTGCCCAGCGCCACCAGGTCTAACAGGTCTTCAAGCAGCATCGTTGGGCGGAAACCACCTTGTTTGGAGGCCGCCGCAAACAGCGCCTCCGCCAGTTTGTACGCCACCCCGACCCCGGCCAGCATATCCTCCGGGTAGCCGTTGGTGCGCCCTTCTTCCTGGCGGCGGCGCGCGTCGATCTTGGGATCGAGCACGGCCAGCGCGGGCGGCAGAGTTTCGCCCAGCGAATGGTGATCGGTCACGATCATATCCAGACCAATCGACTGCGCGAATGCGACCTCGTCCACCGAACGAATGCCACAGTCAACCGTGATCACGAGCTTAACGTTTTCACTGTGCAGCGTTTTGAGGGCTTCGTTGTTCAGACCGTACCCCTCGTCAACCCGGTTCGGAATGTAGGGCCGGACACGCCCGCCCAGCGCTTCCAGCGCTTGCGTGAGCAGCGCGGTACTGGTTACGCCATCAGCGTCAAAATCGCCGTAGATCGCGATCAGTTCATCATCCTTGAGGGCTTTTCGAACGCGCCCGACGGCCTCCGACATGCCATGCATGGAAAATGGGTTGTGCAGCGCCGTGTCACCACCATCCAGAAAACGCTGCGCCTTCTCGGCGGTATCCTGGCCACGGTTGTACAACACCTGCGCCATCACCGGATGGTAGCTGTTTAAGTTGTCTAGCACATGACGGGGAGCACGGTCCGGCACACGCCATCGTTTGGCCGTTCCAGCAGAATCAAACACAATAAGCCTCTATTTCTTATTCATTATCACAAGATACATAATTATGTCTGAATTGAGGGATGTTACCATGCCGAAAATGCGTTGTGCAAATTACACCGTGATCACACAGGGCAGCCATATCAGTTTATTCGATCATACGTTTGAGTTCGTACAGGATGGTGATCGCGTCCAGCGGTGACATTTCATCGATCTGCAACTGCCGCAGCGCTTCGATCACCGGGTCCGGGTCGGCCTGGAAAAATGACAACTGCACCGGGCCGTCGGGCGTTTCGCGTTTCTCGACAGAAAAATCCCCGCCTGACGCCTCAAGCTCCAGCAGGATATCGGCGGCACGTTTGATCACGCTCTTAGGGATACCGGCCAGGCGGGCTACATGTATTCCGTATGACCGGTCAGCGCCGCCCGGCATCAAGCGGTGCAAAAACACCACGTTCTCGCCGTCCTCGGCCACCACGACGTTATAATTCTCGACGCCCGGCAGAATCTCCGCCAGTTCGGTCAGTTCGTGATAATGTGTGGCGAACAACGTCCGCGAACCCAGGCGCGGGTTATTGTGCAAAAACTCGACCACGGCCCGCGCAATCGCCATGCCGTCATAGGTGCTGGTGCCCCGCCCCACCTCGTCCAGAATGATCAGGCTGCGCCGCGTGGCATGTGACAGGATCAGCGCCAGTTCGACCATTTCCACCATAAACGTAGACTGCCCGGCGTGAATCTCGTCCTGGGCACCGATGCGCGTAAAAATGCGGTCGGCCAGCCCGATTGTCGCTTCGCTGGCCGGGACAAAACTGCCGATCTGGGCCATCAGCACGATCAGCGCCACCTGCCGGATGATGGTGCTCTTCCCGGCCATGTTCGGCCCGGTGATGATGTGCAGCCGTTCCCGTTCGTCAAAATGGGTGTCGTTGGGTACAAAGCGCTGACCGTGCAGCATACGTTCGACCACCGGGTGCCGCCCGTCGTGGATATCGAGCATATCGTCATCGGAAAGCGTAGGCCGCACATAATCCTCACGCGCCGCCACGTCGGCCAGTGATGCAAAAACGTCCAGGTGCGCCAGTGCGCGCGCCGTGCGCAGCAGCGACTCGGCATGATCCAGCACCCGGTCGCACACATCACGAAACAGGCGCTCCTCAATTTCGAGCAGCCGCTCCTCGGCGTTCAGGATCAGCGATTCGTATTCTTTCAGGTCGGGCGTGATATACCGCTCGGAACTGACCAGCGTTTGTTTACGAATGTAATCATCAGGCACACGTTCGGTGTTGGCCCGGCTGACTTCGATGTAGTAGCCAAACACCTTGTTGTAGCCGACTTTCAGGCTCTTGATACCGGTACGTTCGCGCTCGGTGGTTTCCAGGTTAGCCACCCAGTCTTTCGCGCTGCGGCTGGCTGTGATCACGTCGTCCAGATCGGGCGCATAACCGCGCCGGATGACGCCCGACGTGTTTAACGTGGCCGGGGTGTCGTCGTCAATGGCCGCTTGCACCAGCGCGACCACGTCCGCGCACGGGTCGAGCATGTCAGCGACAGGTGCCAGCACCGCCGCCCTGGAAATCGCCTCACGCAGATCGGGCACGGTTTCCAGGCTGGCCGCCAGCGCCAGCAGGTCACGCGGACCGGCGCGCCCGGCCAACAGGCGGTTGGTCAGCCGTTCCAGATCGCTCACTTTGCGCAGATCATCGCGCACGGCAGCGCGTGTTGTCCCGGCTTCGAACAGCGCTTCAACCGCGTCGAACCGCGCTTCCAACCGGTCGCGGCTTAACAGCGGCTGGCCGATCCAGGTGCGCAGCAAGCGCCCGCCCATCGGTGTGATGGTCCGGTCGAGCACGTCCAGCAGCGAGCCGCGTTTGCTGCGGTCGCGGATCGTCTCGACCAGCTCCAGGTTCCGGCGCGTGGCCGTGTCCAACATCATAAAACTGGCCGTGGAATAACACCGCACGCCGGTCAACTGCGCCAGCGCGGATCGCTGCGTTTCCTGCAAATAAGCCAGAATAGCGCCCGCCGCGCATACGGCCAGGGGCTGATTCTGCAAGCCGAACCCGTCCAGCGTGGATACGCCAAAATGGTCGTGCAGCGTTTGCCGTGCGAAACCCAGTTCGCAGCGATAATCGGGCAGCGGCGTCAGGTGGGACCCGGCGGGCAGCGTCACACCGTTTTTTGCCCAACTCGACGGCAGCAGCACTTCGCGCGGTTCCAGGCGGGCCAGTTCTTCGACCACGCTCATCGTCGTGTCGTTACCGTTGAACTGTGTAGCGGCAAATTCGCCGGTGCTGATGTCCACATACGCCAGCCCGACCCCGGCCCAACTGGTCCCCTCACGATCCGGTTCCGGGGCGAGCGCCAGCAGGTAGTTATGGCACGTATCGGCCAGCATCCCCGGCTCCATCACGGTCCCCGGCGTGATCACGCGTGACACGGCGCGCGGCGTCAGCCCGTTGACCGGCTCACTGCCGACCTGCTCGATCACGGCCACGTGATACCCTTTTTCAACCAGCCGGGCAATGTAGCCCTCGACGGCGTGATGCGGCACGCCGCACATCGGCACGCGCTCGCCCTTGGAAACCGGGCGACCGGTCAGCACCAGGTCCAATTCACGGGCGGCCAGTTCGGCGTCATCGTCGAACATTTCATAAAAATCACCCAGACGAAACATCACAATCGCGTCTGGGAACTGGGCTTTAAAATCCAGGTACTGCTGGCGGGATGGCGTAACCTTAGCCATAAGCTGCTGCTGTTCTCCGATCCTCAAAAACACGGTGACCGGCGGTTGTTATTCATGCCGATTCTGGTTTATAGTTTTTAGCCGAGAAATTTTCACAAACAAACCGCGTATGGCGGTGTATTCTAACAGGGGTCCCTGGCCCCGACAACCATCGGGCTACCACGCCTGCGGGTCTCGTGATAAACTGGTGATATGGATGGGAGCAAAAATTGTATGACCGAGTGCATTATCGGTGTTGATCTGGGTGGCACCCAAATGCGGGCGGCGCGGTTTGACGATCGCCTAAACATACTCGAACGTGTCGCGGAACCCACATTGGCTCACGAAGGTTTTGACCGCGTAATTGAGCGGCTGCTGGCTGTCATTGCGCGGATCGTGCCGGACGACTGCGAATCGGTGCAGGGCATCGGCGTGTCGGCACCGGGGCCGATCGATCCCCATAGCGGCGTGATTGTGCTGCCGCCCAACCTGCCCGGCTGGAACAATGTTCCACTTCGTAAGATCATTCAGGAGCATTTTGGCATCACAACCTATCTTGGTAATGATGCCAACGTGGCGGCGCTGGCCGAAACCATGCGCGGCGCGGCCAAAGGCTACCGGTACGTGGTCTATCTGACCGTGAGCACCGGCATCGGCAGCGGCATCATCGATAATGGGCACCTGGTGCTGGGAGCACACGGCCTGGGAGCCGAAGCCGGGCACATGGTGCTGGTGGTTGATGGGTATGTTTCCTCACTGGAACAAGAGGCCGCCGGTCCAGCTATCGCACGCCGGGCTGTCGCACGCCTGGAAACCGGTGAAGTGTCGGTTATCCGTGATCGGGTCGATGGCGATCTGAGCGCGATCACCGCCAAAATCGTCGGCCAGGCAGCGGCAGACGGGGACACGCTGGCGATCGAGTTGATCACGTATGCCGGGCGTATGGTGGGCCTGGGCATCGCGAACCTGCTGCACCTGTTTAACCCTCAAGTCATCGTGGTGGGCGGCGGCGTGACCAAAACCGGCGAATTGTTATTTGCTCCCATGCGTGAGGCAGCACGGCAGCACGTGCTCGATCCGGCTTACAGCGAACATGTACCCATCGTCCCAGCGGCGCTGGGTGGCAATGTAGCCTTGATCGGGGCGGCAGCCCTGGTCAGTACGCAGGGCGGAAGTTACGTATAATCTGAGGTGGCGTGGGCACCCAGCCGCAGGCGCAGATATTCTTGTCGGTCGTACGGGGAACAAAAACTATGGATAATGACACAACGGTGCTGGTAATCGACGATGATCAAACATTGATCCAACTCGTATCAAGCGCACTGACACAAGAAAATTTTGCCGTTATAACTGCCTACGATGGTCAAGAAGGGCTGCGCCAGATGTACCAGGAGCACCCCGATCTGGTCATCCTCGACATCAACATGCCAACGATGGATGGCTGGACCGTTTGCCAGCGTATCCGTGAAGTCAGCAACGTCCCGATTATTATGCTAACCGCCCGTGATGATCCCGAAGAAATCGTCAAAGGGCTGGACATGGGCGCAGACGATTACATCAACAAACCGTTTCAGATCAACGTCCTGTTAGCCCGTATACGGGCGAATCTTCGCCGGGCCGCTACCGAACCCACCACCTTTAAGCAAAATGTGGTCTACAGTGACGACTACCTGGCGATCAACCTTGAAGAACACCGCATAACGATACGGGGCGAGCCGATGCGCCTGACGCCAACCGAGTTTAACTTAATGGCGCACCTGGTCGATGCGGCCCCCCGCATCGTGCCGTATCGCGAACTACTCGAGCAGGTATGGGGTTTCGAATACATTGACGACATTGATTACCTGCGCGTGTATGTCTGGCACCTGCGCCGCAAACTGGAACCCAATTCCAAAGAACCAACCTACATCATCAACGAGTTAGGCGTGGGATACCGCTTTGAAAAGCAGTATTGATCAGGCCGGGTGCTGCTAACGGTCGCGTTTCCCTAACCGTTGTGCTTCGCTGACAGGCGTGCTGATAGTCACAGTACGCCGGTGTCCGCACGTCTGTTTACCATAGCGCCCGCTGCTCCACCCTCGTGTGATCATTATCTCGTTGGTTTGTATTTTTTCATGCCCCAAATCTTCAGATAAAGGTATAATTAGCAAAGCATAATTTGACAACTTTTCCACATCACTATCCTGCAGAAGGGCCTGCTGTTGTGAAATCATTTTGGCTTTATATCCTCGCAGCAATACTCATTCTTATCATTTTCCTGTTAGCGTCCGGTTGGATGGAACAGGACACGTTGGCAAGGCAGGAAGCTAAATTTAACAATCAGCAAGCGCTCCAGGTACAACTCAGCACCAAGAGTATCGAAGATGCTTTTGCCCGGATTCCCAACTTAATGGATTTATTCGCGGCCTACAGCGTGTCTATGTTCAGCGACGAAGTTAAGCCGATCGTGTTTCAATATATTGTTGATACGCTGATTAGTGAGTCATACCTCGACATAGTCGCCGTTGGTTTTTACAAGGACCCAAACGCCCAGCCCATAGTTTACGCTGATTCTGACCAGATAGAACAAGTCGAGCAAGACACCTTGACCGCCTGGGTGAACACCTATTGGGATACCGTTGCTACAACCGGTGACTATGTCGTCACTCCCTTTACAATCACCACAGACAGCCAATACTATGGCGTGCTGCACCCGGTGGAAAGCCGCAGCGGTTTTGACGGTGTGATGGTGGTCGCCGTGGATTTCAAACCGTTGTTAGAGCGCTATATCATCCCGGTACGTTCAGGCGAGTTTGGCGCCGCCTGGATACACGACAACACCGGGCTTGTGATCTATGATCACGAGCCTGAAACCGTCGGCCAAAACGTACATGACATCGCGGCCAGTTATCCTGATCTGGCCCGGACTATCGCTGACATGTTGGCGCGAGATTCGGGCCAGGACGAATATCACTACACCATCGAACTGGGCGGCAAGGTGCACCGTAAGCTGGTCGCCTGGGATACCGCCCACCTGGGCAACCAACGGCTGACGATCGCGCTGTCGGCACCTGACACCGAAGTGAACGCTGATGTCGCCTTTTTTCGCCGTCAGACCCTGCTGTTGGGTATGCTGCTGGGTATCACGTTGGTGATATCGGCCTGGGCCATCTTCCAGACGCAGCAGCACCGGATGGAAAAGCTGGTAGCATCCCGTACCCTGGAACTCGAACAACTCAACAATCAACTCGAACAACGGGTGCTCGACCGTACAGCAGAACTGGACCAGGAGCGCGCCCAACTCCGCGCCATCCTGGATGCGATGGGCGACGGGCTGATTTACTACGAGAACAACCAGATCAAGTACCACAACCAGGCGCTAACTGAACTGCTGAATATCCCACCGGGCCAACTCCGCGAGCATATCGAGCAGTTGAGCAGTTCCATCACGGCTACCAAAGGTATTGTCGAGCGCCTGCCGAATCAACCGGGCGCAACCCGCGCGGGCCGCCACGTCTGGCGCCGGGAAATGAAGCTCCGGCGTGTAGGCGGCAGCGAGTTTGACGCCGAACTGACCGTAGCTCAGGTACGGAATTCGAATGACCGGCATCTTGGCAGTGTGAGTGTCATCCGTGATATCAGCCAACACAAAGCACTTCAGGCTGAAAAAGACCGGTTCATTGCCAACGCGTCGCACGAACTGCGAACCCCCCTGTCCAACCTGAAAACCCGGCTGTATCTGATGCGTCACCAACCCAACAAGCTGTCCGAGCATCTGGACGTGATCGAGGATGTCAGCAACATGATGATCGCGCTGGTCGAAGACCTGCTCGACGTGACGCGCTTCAAACGCGGTGACATACGTATTCAGTGCCAGCCGCTTGTCCTGCAAGACATGATACAGAACGTTATCCACGTCCAGGAACACAACATAGAGCGCAAAAACGTCTCGGTTATCACGGATTTTCCGCCCGAACCGGTTGTCGTCCAGGCCGACCCGCGCCGCCTGCGGCAAATGCTGTCCAACCTGATCTTGACCGCGATCACGTTCACCGGGGCGCATGAACAGGTAGACGTGCAGCTAACCATCGACAAAAAACAGGAACCCAATTGGGCCGTCATCCGGATTCAAGATCACGGGCCGGACATCTCAGATTATCACGTCGCACACCTGTTTGAGCCGTTCTCGCGTTCTAACCCCGGTAACTCGTTGGGCACCGGCCTGGGATTAACGATTGCCAAAGCGATCACCGATCTGCACGGGGGACACATCACCGCCGAAAGCCGTCCCGGTCGAGGCAACGCCTACATGGTCAAGCTGCTGCTGTCTACGCCGGACGAATTGAACGGCTGACCCGCAACGCCAAGACTGGCTCTTGCGTTTCGACCGCCCTGGCGCGATAATGCGGTGGCTGCGATTAATGTTGGATGGTGTGCACCGCGAGCAGGCATCATCAGCTTTTGCGTGGTCAACGCCAACATCATCAGATTTGCATACATCGCATTGAACCCGCGAGTTCGCCAATCTACACAAGACAATCAACTGGTTTCAGGAGAAATTAGATGGGACTACGACCTGATCTGCCGGGCCCCAAGGCCAAAGCGCTCATTGACAGAGATACAGCGGTACTTTCACCATCATATACGCGCGGTTACCCGTTGGTAATCGACCGCGGCGATGGCGCGTTGGTTTGGGATGTTGATGGCAATCGCTTTATCGACTTTACGACCGGCATCGCCGTGACCGCCACCGGTCACGCCCACCCTAAAGTAGTCAAAGCCATTCAGGATCAGGCCGCGCAGTTCATCCATATGTCCGGCACCGACTTTTACTACCGGACCCAGGTTGAGATGGCCGAACGACTGGCGTCTGTCGCGCCGTTTTCGGATGGCGCGCTGGTATTTTTTGGCAACAGCGGCGCCGAGGCCATCGAAGCTGCCGTTAAGCTGGCCCGCTACCACACCGGGCGACAGCGGTTTATCGCCTTTTTACGCGGCTTCCACGGGCGCACGCTGGGTGCGCTGAGCTTCACCGGCAGTAAATATATCCAGCGCCAGGGTTTCTTCCCCTTGATCCCCGGCGTGACACACGTTCCCTACCCTGATCCCTATCGCCCGATACTCAACCCCGACGGGTTCCGCGATAGTGGTGAAGCGGTACTCAATTACATCGAGAACGTGATTTTTAAAACCATCGTGCCCAGCGAAGAAGTAGCCGGTATTTTGGTCGAACCCATCCAGGGCGAAGGCGGTTATGTCGTGCCGCCGGACGGTTTCTTGCCCGGCCTGCGTGATCTGTGCGACCGCTACGGCATCCTGTTGATCCTGGACGAAGTTCAGACCGGCATGGGCCGCACCGGGGCATGGTGGGCCACCAATCATTGGGGAGTCGAGCCGGATATTATATGCTCGGCTAAAGGCATCGCCAGTGGTATGCCGTTGAGTGCGATCATCGCCCGCAAAACGATCATGGCAGGCTGGGCACCCGGCGCTCACGCCAGCACGTTTGGCGGCAACCCGGTAAGCTGCGCCGCCGGTATCGCTACGTTTGACCTGCTGAAAGAGGGCCTGATCGACAACGCCGCCCGCATGGGTGATTATATGATCGGCAAGCTGAACGACATGCAGCGCCGTCACCCCAGCATCGGGCAGGTACGCGGCAAGGGGCTGATGGTCGGCGTCGAGTTCGTAAAAAACCCGGACACGCGCGAGCCTGCCGTCGAACTGCGTAACAGCATCGTAGATTATGCGTTCGAGGAAAGCCTGCTGCTGCTGGGCTGCGGGGCCAGCACTATGCGCATGATCCCGCCGCTGAATGTGGAGCCGTCCATTATCGACGACGCGCTGCTGATCTTCGAACACGCGATCGCCCGCGCCGAAGAATACTACCTGTAACCTACCCTGGTTTGATCGTGGGGCGCGCCACCGTTATATCTCTGGCGCAAGACCGAGCCTACATGTAGGGCAATCGCTCCAAATGAGTGAGCGGGCTTTTGAACAACGCCTTCCCCCTAATCCCCCGTCCCGCTGTTTGGACGGGGCGCCTTCCGGCCAAGCTGGACGGGGGACTTGACGCACGATCTTTGATCACGTGCGATCGGCTGGTTTTCCCCGCCATGGCTTAGCTGGGGAGGGGAACCGGGCGTTAGCCCGGAGGGGAGGGGCGTTTTTCGACTTTGACGCGATAGCCCACATAAGAATTACACAAGAAGTCCACAAGAACCGCGCAAAAACGCGCTGTGAGCGTGCCGCGCATGTTAAAATACAGCTATCATGTTTCTACTACCGGATTATCGCGTTCGCCAGCGGGATTACCTGCTGAATATCAGCCGCGCGCTCACCGCCCAGCTTGATCTCGGTGAAGTGCTGCGCATGATTCTACACGCCGCCGCCTCGATGCTGTCCGGCGAAGTGGGTATTATTGCGCTGCGCGAGGACGATACGTACTACGTGCGCGCCATCATTGGCATCGAGCCGGAGCAGGCCGCCCTGTTTAACTCGCTGCTCGAAGACCTGGCGGAGAGTGACGACGGCACGTTTCACCTGGAACAGTTGTACGGCAAAATGCGGCGCGTGGCTCGTGACGTTGATCTGAGCCTGCGGCAGATCGTCGCGCTGCCGATGGTGGTCGCCGACGAAATGCTGGGGATTCTGTTTATCTTCCGGTCCTATGCCGGAGCACCCACCGAAAACGATCACCGTCTGCTGCAAAGTTTCGCCGACCAGGCCGCTATCGCCGTGCACAACGCCCGCATTTACGAGATGGCCAACCAGGAACGCAAACGGCTGGCTGCCATCCTCGATCACAGCGCCGACGGCGTGATGATCCTGGATGCGGACCTGCATGTCGAACGCTGGAATCGTGCGCTGAGCCTGATCACCGGCTGGCAGGCCGCGCAAACGAACGGGCTGCATCACGACGTGGTCATTCGCTGGAAACGTCACAAAACCGGGCCGAATATCACCGAAACGATCGCCAACGGCTGGCCTAACCAGATCGCGGACGAACTCCAGCCGGATACGCTCTACGTTGAAGGCGACCTCGAACGGTTGGACGGCACCACGATCAGCGTGGGGATCACGTATGCGCCGCTGCTGAAGTCGAACGGGGAGCTTCAAAACGTGATCGCCAACGTGCGCGATATCACGCATTTCCGCGAAGCCGAAGAGCTCAAATCCACGTTCATCTCGGTGATATCGCACGAACTCAAAACGCCGGTCGCGCTGATCAAAGGGTACGCGGACACGCTCAGCCGTGAGGATGCCACCTGGGATCAAGCCACCATCCAACAGGGTTTGGGCGTGATCGTTGACGAGGCCGACCGGCTGACCGACCTGATCGAAAACCTGCTGTCCGCGTCCAAATTACAGGCGGAAGGCATGCGCCTGACCCTGGATGATGTCAATCTGCCCCTGATCGTGCAGCAAGCTATCGAGCGGTTCCAGACCCAGAGCGACAAGCATACACTGCGCGCCGATTTTCTCGCCGAGTTCCCGATTATCAGCGGGGACGGCACCCGGCTGCGACAGGTGATCGATAATTTGCTCAGCAACGCGATCAAATATTCACCCGAAGGCGGCGATGTGACGGTAACCGGCACCTATGACGACGAATGCGTGAACGTGTCGGTCAGCGATCAAGGGCCGGGGCTGCCGCCCGACCAGTTGGAGCGTGTTTTTGAGCGCTTTTACCGGGTCGATAGCGCCCTGACCAACAATATGCAGGGTACCGGGTTGGGCCTGTACCTGGCGCACGCGGTGATCACCGCGCACGGCGGCACGATATGGGCCAGCACCAACCCATCGGGCGGCGCAACATTCTCCTTCACCCTGCCCCGCAGCGAACCTTAACCCGACTCACGCGTTGCCTCTGGCACTGCCCATGCAAATTTACCATCGACGCCGCCCGCAGTTATGCGGTACACTGTACGCGTTTGCTCCGACAGATCCGCCCACATAAAACCTGACATCAACTGGTGTCGATCTGCCGGCATTAACTTTTCCCAGGAGCCATTCATGACCCAAGTCATTCGTTCGTCGATTAACTGCCCGCGGTGCGGCACCCCGTTTAACGCTATTATCGAGCAGATCATTGATGTTGGCCGCGATTCTCAGATCAAGGCGCGTTTTTTGTCCGGGCGAGTCAACCAGGTCGCCTGTCCCAACTGTGGTAACACGGTCGCTATCGGCACTCCCATGCTGTACCATGATCCCGCCAAAAAACTGCTGCTGATTCATGTTCCGATGGAACTGAACATCACCCAGGAAGAACGCGAACGTGTGATCGGTGATCTCACGCGCCGCCTGACCGACAGCATCCCGCCCGACCAGCGGCGCGGGTACCTGCTTCAGCCACAGCAGGCGTTCACCATCCCCAGCATGATCGACATGATTCTGGATGCCGACGGCATCACCCAGGAAGAACGCGAACTTCAGCGCGAAAAAATGCGCATAATGGAAATGTTCTTGCAGGTCAGCCCGGACGAGTGGCCGGCCATGATCAAACAGCAAGCGCAGTACATCGACACCACATTCTTCCAGATGATCCTGACCACCATGCAAAACGCCGTCGAATCCGGCCATGAACTGATGGCCCAGGGGCTGCTGGCGCTGTACAACTACCTGATCCAGAACACAGCCGCCGGGCAGGAAGCGCTGCAAGCCGCCGAGGAACAGGAAGCCGTTGTACACGAAGTCGCCGCCGAACTTGACGCGATGGGCGACCAACTCGACCGGCAGACGTTTATGGACCTCGTCTTGAGTTACGCTGACGACAGCGAACGGCTGCAAGCCCTGGTCGGCTTGATCCGCCCCGCGATGGATTATACATTTTTCCAGGAACTGACCGGGATCATCGAACAAAATAACGGTGATGATTACGAACGCCTGGTCCAACTGCGCGACGAGTTACTCACGCTGACCAGCGCGGTAGACCAGCAAACACAGGCCGTGCTCAAACGGGCCATCGATACGCTGCAATTCATCATCGAAAGTGAAGACATTGAGGCGGCTATCCGGCCCCGCCTGGACATGCTGGACGACATCTTTCTGTCCGTGGTGCAGGCCAACATGCGCGCCGCCGAAGATCGCAACGACCGGCCTACGTTCGAACGCCTGGAGCAGATTCTCCAGGTGACCATGCAGATCATGCGTGAAAACGCACCGCCGCAGATTCGTTTTATCAATGACCTGATGACTGCCGAAAACGATGATACGGCGCGTGATCTCATTCATGCCCAGGGCTATCGCTTCGGGCCGGAACTGATCGAGATCATGGAGGCCATCGCCGCCGACCTGGACGAAGGCCACCAGCACGACAATGCTACCCGGATGCGTGCGCTGGCCGAGTACGCAACCAACTACATCAGTACGTCTAACGACGAAAACTAACAACATTTCCGGCTGTAACGGGGAAGCCAGACGGGCGCATTCTGAAACGAATACGCCCGTTTTTTGTCCACGCACGCCGGTCTGGCCCGGTCCGTCAGTTCGATTTTTGGGGAATCTGGGGCAGAATCCACCCGATGAGCGCGCCCTCGGAGCGTGTTTGCATCAACACGCGCCCCGGCCCGGTCAGCCGCACTACGAGGCCCTCACCGCCCAGGATCGTCGACTTCCAGCTTCCGGCCCGCTTGACTTCAAACTGGACCGACGCGTCAAAGCCGACAATGTGCCCGGTATCCACGGTGTAGGCCTGGCCCGCGGCCAACACGCGTTCCTCGACCGCGCCATAACACCCGGCCAACAGTTTGCCGCGCCCGCTCAGCTTGAGCATGATCAGGCTGCCGCTGCTGAAAAAGCCTTTAGCGCCGCCCCACTTGGCATCCACCTCGACGCCTTCTTCATTGGCCATATACGCGCCGCTTTGCAGCATAAATTCCTGGCCTTCGAGCGGCAGCACAACCATATCACCGGGCAGCGCCTGGGCCAGCGTCAGTTCACCGCCCTGCGCCGGGGCCTGGTACCGGTTCTGGAAAAAGTCCTCACCGGCCAGCGCCCGCTTGAGGCCGCCCATCAGGCCGCCTTTCATCTTGGTTTCGACCGTAATGCCGTCGCTGTAACTGACCATGGCGCCGGGTTCAACCTGCACGTTTTCGTTTGGAGCCATCTCGACCACCGCCAGCGCAAACGAGGGCCGGTGTTTGATCGTCACTTCCATGGTTTTCTCTCCATATTGGTTAACCCACCGGATAAACGCCGGGCGACACAGGAACACGTCACCCGGCGCAAACTTGATTCTACAGGCGCGCGCGTAACACAGCAAAGCGCCGCGCCCGGCGCGCGGGCGCGCAAAAGTCCGAACAGAAAACGCCTGCTATTGGCTTCGATTCCGCCTGACAAACAGACCTATCACTGCCACCACGATCACGGCCACAATCCCCAACACCGCGCCGATGATGCTTGATGTGCCGTCACCCGAATCACCGTCGCCGGACGCGCTGCCGCCGTTGCCGTCCGGGTGAGGTTCCGCGCCGGTGTCTTCACCCGGTGACAGTCCGACCAGCACCGGGTCATGATCCGAGGAGCGGAACGGGCCAGCGTCGTAAAAAGCGGTCACCTGCTGGTCGGACTTATATTCCTGGTTGTAGTCCAACACAGTCGGTTCGTCGGCGTTAATGTGCCACGTCGTCAGGCCGTTCACCTGGGGTACAAGACTGTCCGATGCGAACGCGTAATCCAGCGTACCCGACTGGCCTTCATAAACATACGAATAGACGTCATTGCCTTCAAAATACCGGTCGAGATTGGTGTATCCCGCCGCCGCCAGGGTGGTAACCGGGTCTTCCTGTCCATACGCGTTAAAGTCACCCAGCAGCAGCACGTCCGGATCACCGCTGCCGGTCGGATCGGATGCCAGCCACGCGGTTAACGTGTGGGCGGCCTGCACGCGCTCCGCGTTCCAGCAGCCCTGGCCGTCACCCTGATCCGCGTTATCGCCGGATGCACCGGTGCAGCCCTTGGATTTGAAGTGGTTGACAACTACGGTCAGCCGTTCGCCGGTCGCCGCGTCTTCAAACGTCTGGGCGACCGGTGGGCGGCGGCTGTCATACGGCGGATCGAGCGTGAATGCCGGGTCGCCGACCGGTGTGACTGCCGCCGGACGGTAGATGAGCGCCTGTTTGATCTCGTCCGCGCCTTGATCTGGCAGACGCCAGCCCGCCGGGTCGTTGATGTACGCATACGTTCCGGCCCCGGCGATGGCATTCAGCCCGTCCACCAGGTCGGCGATCGCGCTGTCCGGGCCGTCGCCGTCGTTTTCGATCTCGATCAGGCCGATAATATCGGCGTCCAGGCCCAGCAGTCCGCTGATGATTTTGTCGCGCTGGCGGCGGAATTCGTCGGGGTTATCCGCGCCGCGCGAGGTGGGAAATCCACCGCCCGACCCGTCACCGTTGAAGTAGTTCAACACGTTAAATCCGGCCACACGCAGCCGCCCGCCGACCGGTTCCGGCGCATTTGCACGCGGATTCGCCGAGTCAAATTCGACGGGGCCGACCGCCTGCACGCGGTATTCGCCAAAACGATGATCGACGACCACCGTCAGCCCGGTGATCGTATCGCCCGCGCGCAGGCTGTTCGTGCCGCTCAGCCCGGACGCCGGGAAACCCGCCGGATCACGGTTCTGCTGGCCGCTGCCATCGTCCAGCACAACCCGGCGCAGGTCATTTTGAGCCTGAAGCGCTGCCGCGTCCGCGCCCGGCGCCGCCTTGTGCGTGGGCACGTACAGGCGACCGCCCGCGACCAGGGTCACGGTCCCGTACCGCCCCAGGTCGTACACATCGTTAACCGTCAGCGCCTGCGGAAAGGTTACCAACATGCCTTCGTAACGCTCCCAGTCAGACACACTGGCCAGCGGCAGCGTGATCGCACTCGGCGTGACACTGATCCCCGACTCGCACACGGTCACGCTTTGCAGCCGCCCCAGTTCGGTCAGGGAAACGCCGTCGCTGTCATATTCGAGCACGCGGCCCGTTACGCGCACCACGTCCCCGATCTGTACATCCACGCCAAAGCCATCATCGTATACAAACACACCTTCGGACGTGGCCGGGTTATTGTCACCCTCGGAATCTTCTTCCTGGATAAAAAACCCGCCAAACGCGGCCCCAGTATCCTGAAAATCCCCGACCACCACCCCCTCAACCGTGTAATCGCCATTCACCATCGGGCTGAGCATCCCACTGCCTTGAATCGCGTGGACCGGTATGGCCGCGTCACCACAGCCGTCCTGACGTCCAACCGGGGCAGCGCCAACCACCGGAACCAGCCCGGCCAGCACGATCACCATCACGAACACGGACAACCGTTTTTCGGACAGCATAAAGCATCTCCTATCAGGATAGGGAAAAGTTGATATCACAGGGTAAACGAGGACTGCCGCTCCTACCGGAAAATATACCAGGTTACAGTCGATTTACCATCAACCAGAAAGGCACATGCCGTGTGTCAGTCACCCGTAGCCGCTGCAAATGCCGCGCGTGCCACATCAGCCGCCGCGCCCGGATCAGGTGCGTCTTCGACCACCACCACCACCACGATCGCCGCTGCCTGGTCGCCTTGAGTCTGGTCCACAAAACCGGCAAACCAGGCATACGGGGTAGCGTCCGGCCCGGCATAGGCCAGCGCACACTGCCCGTACAGCACCCGATCACCGTACCGCGCCCGGCTCACATACGGGCTGAGCGCTGCCGCTTGCAGCATCGTCAGGCGCACGGCTTCGGCTACGTCCTGGCGCAGCACGGCGGGCTGGCGCGCGGAAATATCAACGGGCTGCCAGCCATCCGAACCAGGGCGGCGCAGCGCGTCGGCCAGGTGCAGCGGCACCCCGTTGCCGCCATTCGCGACTTCGGCCACCAGCAGCGCCATTTGCAGCGGGGTAATGGTCAGATCACCCTGCCCGACCACTGCCGCCCGCAGCACGTCGGATGGTGTATCCACTGTCAGCGCGTCGGGTGGCCGATCCGCCATGGTCTGAAAGTCGATCAGGTCCGGCGCGTCGAACAGCCCTACCGTTTGGAATCGTTCCCATAGCGTTTCCGGCGTCAGGCCGTTATCCAATGCCGCCACAAATGGAGCCGGGCAGCCATACGCGTAAGCTTCGCCCAACGTCAGGACCCGGTCCGGTGTGCCGGGCAGGCATGTCAGCGTCAGGCCGTTTACCGTGATCGGCTCGTGGGCTTCGGGTACCTCGGTATTCAGAGCATAGCCACCTGCCGCCCCCAGATCAGGAAAAGACGCCAGAATCGCCGCCAGCATGACAGTTTGCAACGCACCGCCAGGCTGGTACAGCCCCGCCGTCACCCGGTTGAGCAGCGGCGAGGTTGTTTCGTCTTCGGTCAACTGCTCCCAATCGTCGTCCAGCGTGTTGGGATCGTAACCCGGCTGGCTGACCATCGCCAGGACTTCGCCGCTCGGCACGTGGACGGCTACCACCGCCCCACTGCGATCCCCCAGCGCTTCAGCGGCGGCAAGCTGCACATCCAGGTCGATAGTTGAGCGCACGTCGCTGCCCTCCTGCGCACGGTGCAGCGCATCGTCCACAAACTGATCCCACTCATCGCGGTTTTCATCGCCGCGCAGCACGGGATCGTATGCCGCTTCGATCCCGGCGGTGCCATATGTCAGGCTGTAATAACCAACCGCTGCCGCCGCCGCTGGCACCGGGTACACGCGCGCCATCACGCCGGACGCGTGTTCCTGGCTGGTCGCCAACGGCGCGCCATCACGGTCCAGAATCGCGCCGCGCCGGGTGCGCTGTTCTTCGATCACATTGCGGGCGTTGTCCGGTCGGGCCAGGATATTGTCAGCTTCGACCACGGCCCAAAAAGTCGCGCTGAGCGCCACCACTCCAAACGCTATCAGAATCACAAACAAAACACGGTTCAGATCACGGGCCATACGCCAATCTCAACCTTTCCACCCCCCACAACACGTCTTGAAATGTTGCAGCCTTAACTGCCGCGATCCAGGTATGCGCGCGCATCCAGACCGGCGCTCAGCACCAACAGCAGCCCCAACAGCACAAAACTCGTCAGCAGCGAACTACCGCCATAGCTCACATACGGCAGCGTTACCCCCGTCAGCGGCAGCAGTTTGAGCACGCCGCCCATAATCATCAGGCTTTGCACAGCCAGCATTACGCTCAGCCCGGCGGCCAACAGCGCCGCGAACGGCTGGCGTGCCTGCACCGCGATCCGCATCCCGCGCGCGACTAATGTAGCCAGCACCACCAGCACCGCCAGCACACCCACAACGCCCCATTCCTCACCGATCGCGGCAAACACAAAATCAGAATGGACGACCGGGATGATCGTCGGCTGGCCCAGCCCGATCCCCTGGCCGAACACGCCGCCCGCCGCGATCGCCATCAAGCTCTGGACCACCTGGTACGCGTCCGATCCGGCGGTATCCCACGGATTCCACCAGATGTTAACCCGCAGCGTGACCACGTCAAACAGAACGTAGGCCACCGCCCCGGCCATTGCCAGTAAAACCGCGCCACCCAAAAATAACGCCGCCTGCCCGCTGGCCAGATACAACATGGTCATAAATACCGCAAAAAACAGGGTGGCCGTGCCCAGGTCTTTTTGCCAGACCAGCACAACCACACAGATACCCCACATCAGCAGCACCGGGCCGAGAAACGCCGGTGACGGCACCTGCCACGGCCCCAGCCTGATCGTATCCAGGCGCATATAACGCTGGTGGTCGGCAAAATAACTCGCCAGAAACGCCACCAGCAGCACCTTGAGCAGCTCGGACGGCTGGTAGTATACGTCGCCAACGCCCAGCCACAGCCGGGGACCGCCGCCCGACGGATTTTTGCCCAGGACGATCGTGATCGCCAGCAGCAGCAGCCCGCCGGTCAGCCACGTATACCGGTAGCGGCGCAGCCAGCGTAGATCGGTCGGCAAACCGATCACGCCCAACATGGCCGCCAACGCGATCACCATCCACAGCGTTTGACGCGCCGAATAGGACGGCACCAGGCGCGTGATCAGGTTCAAACCCCATCCCACCAAAAACATCGCCAGCGGAAACAGCAGCGGATCGCGCCGGGGCAGCCGCCACGCCAGCACGCGGTGCCCGGCAAAAGCGCATCCCGCCCACACGCCGACCGGCAGCAGCACCGACCAATGCCGCTCTTGCGCGATCAGAAGCGTGACCTGGTTAACGAGCACAAATAACCCGGCCAGCAGCAGCAGCCAGCGTTCCCGCCGGGTGACGGCGGGCAGCAGGTCGTCCGCCAGGATCACCGGGCGGTGTGCCGTGAACGATTGGGTTATCTGGTCTATCATGTCCCGCACTGGCTCCCCAGGTCCTGGAATCAACTGGCGGCGGGCAGACCGCTGTGGCCCCCCACCGCCAGTGACAAAACGATCGTACTAGCTTACCTATGCAGATACCCCGGCCAACGTCTCAAACCGGACGCTTACATCGCCCGGTTGTGACGCGAAATTCTGCTTTTCAAAGCCGATTACCTGCCCCGACCGGTTCTTGATGAGGATCACGCCGTTGGTTGTTTCCTCCGACGCCTCCTCACTGAGTGGATCTCCGAACCAGACGGTCAACGTGTTTTTCTCCGGATCATACAGCACTTTGACTTGTTTCATGAAAAAAGTCTCCCGGAATATTTCGCTCGCCGACCACATAATATCACAAAAAACGCGGGCTTGTTGGTATTGTTCGCACAAATATCTGTAAAAACCGGGTAAAAAACGTACTTTTTCGCCAAATAACTATAAAACCTGCATTTCGCACTTGCCTGAACAAAAATGATTTTTATTTTCGGAAATGTCTTTCTTTGGTGGGGAGTATTGGTACAACTGCTGCTTTAGCGATTTTGCCCCTGAATTTGCAGGCGTTTGGCGAGCGCGGAGTATACGGCTTATAATGCCTTAACATAGTTACTCTCTTACTCAAACGAGGTGTGTTATGTCTGATCACCCCCGCACGGCGTTGTTGGTGATCGATGTCCAGCAAGCGCTGTTTGAAAAATCGACCCCTATCTATCGCGCTGCTGAACTCCTAACAAACATCAACTGCCTGATCCAATGCGCACGTGATACCGGAGCGCCTATTTTTTTCATTCAACATGCCAATGAGACGTTTTTGAAGAAAGACTCAGCGGGCTGGCAACTGCATCCCGATCTCAAGCCCGACGCTTGTGACTCGATTATCTACAAACAGCACGGCAGCGCATTCCAGGACACAGCGCTACAGCACGAAATCGACTCACGCGCGATCCGTACACTTATCATGACCGGGTTGGTAACTGAGGGTTGTGTACGAGCTACTTGCCTGGCCGGACACAAACTCGGATATCATGTCGTTCTCGTACAAGATGGGCACAGCAGTTTCCATAAGCAGGCCGCGTCAAGGGTCGATGAATGGAATCGAAAACTTGCTGATCAGGGGGTGAACGTAATCCCGACCAAGGATATTGAGTTCTAACCGGACCTGCACGCATGACTTTTCTATCCAATATGGATCATCGCGGGTGTTCGGTCCTTACGACGGGCTGCGGAATATGGGTAAAACAGGGGCATTGACATCAACGCCCCTGTAGATGTAGACAAGTTGTACAGCGTACCCGCCAACCGGCACCGATCAGGGTTACTGGTTGTTCAAATACAAATGGATCGATTCGGCGGCGTGCAACCCGGCCCGAATCGCGGTGCTGACCAGGTCCGGCCCGGTCACCGCGTCACCGCCCGCCCACACATTCGCCAGGCTGGTTTTGCCGGACTCCGTCTCGACCGATATCAGTCCCCAATCGTGTGTTGCGAGGCTGCCGGTCGTCTCGCCCAACAATGATTCCGGCCAGTAACCCAGCGCCAGCAGCGCCATATCGGCAGGCTCAGTATATTCTGAGCCCTCAATCGGGACCGGGCGCGGGCGACCACTGGCATCCGGCTCGCCCAGCTTCATACGCACAAACTCGATCGCTTTCAAACGGCCATCGCCGTCACCGATAAAACGCGTGGGCGCGGTGAGCCATTCAAACTTGGCGCCTTCTTCGCGCGCGTTTTCGCGTTCGGCCCGGCAGCCGGGCATCTCGGATTCGGTGCGGCGGTAGGCGCAGGTCACATCCAGGTCATAACCCATTTTTCTTTGTTTGCGCAGCGCCGACCGCACACAGTCCATAGCCGTATCCCCGCCGCCGATCACAAAGACCCGCCGCCCAACCGCCGGATCGCCGCGTTCGGCCAGCACAGGCGGCTGGTACTCAAGCGGAACATTGGTGCGGATCAGGAATTCACCGGCCTGCGAGACACCCCGTAGATCGGCGCCGTCCCATTTGGCGGGCGCGTCAACATTGGCCCCCACGCCCAGGAACACGGCGTCATAGTCCCCGGCTAACTGCTGGAGCGGGATATCGGCGCCAATACGCGTATTGAGCACAAATGTGATACCGGTCGCTTCGAGCTGTTCGATCTTTTTGACGACACGTTCTTTGCACAGCTTAAACGCGGGGATGCCGTACATCAACAAACCGCCGGGAAACGGGTTTGCGTCGTAGACAGTCACCGCGTGGCCCTTGCGCCGCAAATTCTCCGCTGCGGCCAGGCCCGCCGGACCGCCGCCCACGATAGCAACACGGTGCCCGGTGTCGGGTGCGACCTCAGGCACAGGTAATCCTACGGTGGCTAGCTGGTAGTCGATCACGAATTTTTCGATTTTGCCGATGCGGATCGGCGAGTTGCTGACACCGCCGCCGTGCGTACATGATCCCTCACACAATCGTTCCTGCGGGCATACGCGGCTGCAAATCTCCGGCATGGGGCTTTTGGACCGGAACATGTCCGCCGCCTCAAGAAAAAGACCCTGCTCGGCCAGGCGCAGCGCCTGCGGAATCTCGTTTCCCAGCGGGCAAGCAAGCTGGCAGGGTGCCGGGTCCGGGCATTGAATGCAGCGTCCGGCTTCGATACACACGATTTCAGCTTCGTAGTTCCTGTAAATCTCGCCAAAATTGCCGAGGCGTTCGTCTACGTCTTCCTTACATACATCGCGCATCGGGATATAGGCGCGGGCTTTGCGGTCGATGTCGAGTGTACCCTGGTTGAGTCCCATGTATTCACCTCTGAAAAACTCGTTTGTTGGTCTGATTTGCTGACGATATGTGAATCGCTCACAACCATTTTGGAGCGTTCAGTCTTCAAAATAGGGCTGCACGATCGGCCACAGGCGTTCCAATGTCTCGGCGGGCACGTGGTCACGGTCGGTGATGAACGCCCCATCCAGGGCATGATGGCACGTGCAGTCATCCTCTATTTCTGCCAGGCGCCGCACCGCTTCCACCAGGGCGCGCTGGGCCAGCCGGATATTGGCGCTGAAGGTCTGCACGACCAGGTCAACCGACACATCTTCCTCGGTGGCGTGCCACACATCATAATCGGTGACATGGGCCATAATCGCGTAACACATCTCGGCTTCGCGGGCCAAAAACGCCTCCGGTGACGTGGTCATGCCGATGATACCCATGCCCCACTGCCGGTACAGAGCGCTTTCGGCGCGTGTGCTGAAGCGCGGTCCTTCGACAGTGACATAGGTCGCGGCACGATGCACGGTGCCGCCGCTGGCCTCGACCGCGTCCGCGATCACGGCGCTCAGGCCGGGGCAAAACGGATCAGCCGTCGAGACATGCACAACCAGCCCTTCCTCAAAAAACGAGCGGGGACGGTCCGCTGACGTGCGGTCGATCAGTTGGTCGGGCACCACGATGTGACCCGGCTCGAATTCCTCACGCAGCGAGCCGCACGCGCTCACACCGATCACGTGCCGGACACCCAGCAGTTTGAGCGCAAATAGGTTCGCGCGGTAGGGCACCTCGGTCGGGTTGTAGATGTGGCCGCGCCCATGACGCGGAATAAACGCAACCCGCTGGCCCGCCAGCGTCCCAACCCGGACTGCATCGCTGGGCATGCCGTACGGTGTTTCGATCTGGTGCGTGGTGACGCCGGTCAGTTCCGGCATGCTGTACAGGCCAGACCCCCCGATCACACCAATCCGTACAGGTTCCATGGTCGTTATCTCCTCAGTCGTTCTGTTAGTCTTTTTCGCAAAAGTCTACCCGCTCTTTTTATTTTCGACTGCCAGCGCAGCAGTGTAGTCTGCACAAATCACGGTGTGTGCACGCGTATGCGCACGTGATCGCGTGTGTATTCGTGCGCCGCCGCGTTGATAATATCCTCGGTCGGGGTGGGAGACGGTGTTGGCGTCATTCGAACCGGCGGCGCTGGTGTCGCGGTGTACGAAACTGCCGGGGGCGTCCACACAATCACGCTCGAACTTAGATTATTGGCGGCCTGGAACGGCAGCAGAAACGCAAAAATACACAGGATCACGGCGGCGATCCATACCCCCGACACCAGCATACCCACCACCCCAAACCGGCGCGTGCGCCTGGGATCAAACGCGTTTTTAGCGTTGATCAGCGCCACCAGCGACAACACAAACCCGGCCAGCGGCAGGCAGTAAATCCCCCCGCAGCACGACGCCAGCGCGATCAAGCCGATCAACATGCCGAGAAAACTCATCATGTCGTGGGTGTTGCCCTGGTACAGGGTGTCGCTGTGGGCCTCGCCACGTTTTTGTTTGCGAACAGCCCCCGCCTGCGCTTCGATCAACTGGTCCGCGTAAGCGCCCGGCGCCTCAATGGTTAACCCGGCCAGCCGCGCCTGTTCGGCGTGATCCGCGCACAACCGCTGGCCATCCTCGGTATAGTACAGGCAGTACGCGCACAGCGGCTTATTACACACCTCGCACCGCTCAATCGCGATCCGGTCCGGGTGGTTCGCGCAGTACACGGCTTCCCAACTCGTCATCGTTCACACTGCTCCACAAACACAACGGACGGCGCTGGTGTCGTCCGTCCGTAACAGTTTATCACACCTGAGCCCTCGCAAACCCGGCCCTCGCATTCGACTATGGAACTTGTGCCTTTTATCACAGTTATCGCAAGTTTTATAACAATTGAGCACCGGACAGCCGTTCAATGATGGCGTCTAACGCGGCGGTGTGCTCATCCAGGCCCAGCCCGGCCAGCGTGGCACGCGAAAAACTGGCCTGGTCCAGCGTGTTTTGCCAGAAGGCCGAATCACCGCGCGGGATGTGCCGCGCCCGTATCTGGTGTACGCGTACCAGGATCGCAGCCGCCCGCCCCGCCAGCGCGTCATCTTCGAGAATCGCGGCCAGATCAAGCGCCTCGTGCAGCGCCTCTTGCGCGACGACCGAATCGCCCTGCACCAGGCATACCTGGCCCAGCGTGACCAGCACCGCCGCCAGGTCAGGCAGCATATTCGCCTGCGAAAACAAGCGGCGGCTGCGCTCGATATTGGCCCTGGCATCGCCCAGGCGGTGTAACTGCGCCTGCACCCGCCCCAACTCACGGTAAGCGGACGCCAGGCGCACCCGGTCACACACCGCCAGAAAGTCGATTACCGCCCCGTTTAGCTCGCGTTCGGCATTCACCCACGCGGCTTGTGGTACGGCCTGTGGCGCGGCGTCCGGCGGTTTACCGTCCGGCAGCGAATCGGCAAGACCGGAGCCGGTTCGGGCGCGGCTGCCGCGTTCCATGTGCAGCAGCGCCAGCCGGTACCGGGCACGCCCGCACGCCGCACAGTGTCCCGACCGCCCGGCTTCCGCGATCACCTCACGTAATAATGGCTCGGCCCGGTCCACATCCCCGGACTGGACGAGCGCTTCGGCGTAATCCAGCGTAACGTCCACCTGGCCGGAGCGCTGAAGCTCACCATACCCGGCTAGCGCCGCCTTGAATCGTTTTTCGGCATCGGCAGGCTGTCCCATCTGAACCAACACGTTCGCCCAATCGTGCGCCAGCGCGGACGCCAGCGCCACATAAGCATGACCGGCTTTTAACAGCGATTGCAGGCCGCGCGCCAATACACGCTCAGCGGCGCGGAGCTGCCCGCGCTGGACCAGAAAATCACCATAGGCCCGGCACGCTTCCGCACTGGCTGCCGGATCACCAGCTTCGGCATTGTGCGCCATCTGGAGCGCCCACCCGGCTTCATCTTCGCGGCCCGGCAGCAAACTCAAGCCCGCGCCCATCACGGTTTGAAGCCGGATATCGTCCGGGCCTTCGGGCAGACGATCGCGGATCGCGTGTGCATACGCGACAAATTCTTCGGCAAGGCCAAACCGCCAGAATGCCGGAGCCGCCGCCGCCAGCAGCCGCGCCGCATCGGTGGTATCGAGTGTGGCCGGATCAAGCGATTCGTCGGGGTAAATCTGGCGCTGGATCAGCGTGCGAGTATTGTTAATCCGTGCCTGTTCCGCGCGATTATAGGCGGTGTGCGGCGTGATGGTGGGTTCCGGCCACGTCTGGGCCAGATAACGCATCATACGCTGGTCCACGCGCTGTTGATCGTCCGGCGGCAGTGGATAAGCGCGCCTGACGTGCGCCTGTACCAACGATGGCACAGCATACAGGCGGTCGTTGTGATCCGTTTCCAGCAGGCTGGTTTTGAGCAGCGTATCAAGCGCATCAGCGGCTTTGTCACCGGCCAGCGCCTCAACCAGTCCCCGGTCAAACGCATCCGACAGGCCCTGAAGCCGCACCAGCAGCCCCAACGCGCTGCCCCCCTCGACGGCCAGCAGTTTTAACCAGCGCCCCAGGTACACGGCCAGTGGATTCGGCATATCCGGTTTAAACGTATCCAGGTCTTCAAACGCGTAATCGATCCCGTCGGACTCGATCAGATCGACGCCCTTCACGATCAGCCAGGGCAGGTTCAGCGTGCGATCCAGAAAATCATCAATGGTATCAACGTCCAGCGCATCCACATTACGCTCGACCGCCAGGCGCATCGCCAGGGTGCGCGCGGCACGGGGCGAAAGAGCATCTACGGTGTAGGTTCGGGCAGCTTCCACGCCAGCCAGCGACCCTTCCAGGCGGCGCGCGGTTGCGATCACAGCACTCGTACCAGGAATCAGACCGGACAAAAACGCCGCCAGCCGGTCGCGTTCTTTGCGCCGCGCGAGCATATCCAGCCGGTCGAGCACCAGCAGCACCCGCCGCGTTTGCAGGTGCGCGAGTAATTCATCAGCGGGCAGGGATTCCGGCAGCGCTGCCAATCGCGCGATGTGTGTAACCAGTTCGGCGGTCGTCGTCTGCGCGTTGATGTCATACCACAGCACACCGTCGGGAAACTGCCACGCCAGCCGCCCGGCTAACTCAGCCGCCAGCCATGTTTTCCCCACGCCGTGTAACCCATCCAACAGGAACAGGCTGTTCTGCCCGTCCAGCACATCCCCCGTGATGTGTGTGAGCATGTCCCGGCGGCCCACAAACCCGTCATGCGGCGGCACACCCACCATACACGGCAGGCCATCATTGACCAGTGGCACGGCGGCACGCAGCGGGCCGGATGGCAGCGGCAGCGTATGCGATTCGGCGTCATCGGCCAGCAGTTGCTCGTAACGATCCGCCTGCCCGCTGTCCACCTGTTTGAGTTCACCGACCGCCGCCCGGAACGCGTCCCGGTAACCGGCACCCTCCGCTAGCGCGGCATATAACCGGGCGTAAAAAACGATGCTGTTACCGGGTGTCACGCGCCGCCGCGTGCCGATGACCGCTTCGACGCCCGTTTCATCGATCAACATCTGCCCGATGCGGCGGCTAAAACAGCCGTCCATGATCACCAGCCGCACGCCGCCGGGTTCGAACAGGTTGACCACGCGCTCCGCTACGGCATACGCTTCGTGACCGTTATCCGCTTCCAGGTAGAGCATATCACGCTCGCCGTTGCACACCAGGTGCACCACCCGGAACGCGTCCGCTTCGGCGGTTTCCAACGCCTGGCCCAACGCTTCCGCCGTTGGCGGCACCAGCCGCACCAGCGCCAGCGGAGATGCGCCGTCACCGGCCTGTTCAGACGCCGCCGCAAAGGCCCGGTTGATCAAGTCCCATTCCCGCAGGCGATCCAGGGGATCGATCGGGTCTTGATCACCGCTCAACCCGGCATACGGCGCTGCGATCACGGCCAGCACAGGCAAATAGCGCCGCAACTGCGCCATACCCGGATCGGTTGACACATTCAACCCGTTGGTAAACGTGACCGGATGTGACGCCCACGCCGCTTGAAGAGGATCAGAATATTGTTTGTCATTCATGTTAGGCAGTATAGCCCAAACGAAAAAAACGCGAAACGACCCCCGTTTTTACGGGCGTATTTCACGTTTTTGGAGAACGCCATCAAACCGCGAACGACAGCCCGGAGGGGAGGGGCGCAAGTTGCGTTTTGATGCAATCACACGACCAGCGAGGGCTTACGGTTACAGCGTGGCGCGGATCGATCCGCCGTCTACGGGCACCATCGCGCCGTGCACATATCCCGCCGCGGGTGAGCACAAAAACACGGCCACGTTGGCGAATTCTTGCGGCGTGGCCATCCGGCCCAGCGGAATCCCGGCGGCGGTCCGTGTTATTTCCGCGTCAAGCGAGACATTTTGCCGCGCGGCACGATCGTGCATCAGTTCGTCCACGCGCTCGGTATGTGTCCAGCCGGGCAAAATGCTGTTCACGCGGATTCCGTCCGGGCCTAACTCGCCTGCAAGTGACTTGGTCAGCCCGATCACGCTCAGGCGCAGGCTGTTCGACAGAGTCATGTTATCAAGCGGCTGTTTGACCGTCAGCGACGTGATCGTCAGGATGGCGGCGCGGTCACTTTTTCGTAAATGAGGCAGCGCGGCATGAATCAGGCGGACGGCGCTCATTACCGACAGTTGAAACGCCTGTTCCCACGCGTCCAGGGGCAGCGACACAAAATTACCCGGCGGCGGCCCCCCGGCATTCGTAACCAGGATATCCAGCCCGCCGAGATGATCGACGGCACGCGATACAACCGACTCCACCGAGTCCGCGCTGGTGAGGTCCCCGGTCACGGCGACAACCTCGCCGCCCGTTTCGGCGGTTATCGTCGCGGCGGTAGCTTCCAGGCGGGCCGCATGCCGCCCATTGATGGCCACGTGTGCCCCT
Source organism: Anaerolineae bacterium (assembly GCA_016930015.1). Classification (GTDB taxonomy): domain Bacteria; phylum Chloroflexota; class Anaerolineae; order Aggregatilineales; family Aggregatilineaceae; genus JAFGHR01. Next base: position 28,723 of record JAFGHR010000124.1, read on the forward strand.
TCCAGACAAAACTGTCGCGCTGCTGCCGCGCCTAATCCCCGGCTGCTGGCGACGACCAATACCCGCGCACCCTGTAATCCCAGGTCCATTGTATGCACTCCCTTTGCCGTAAACCGGACTTATTCCAACTCGATCTTGAGTTGTACGTCACCGATCCCGATCACGTCCCCGGACGACACGACAATCGCTTCGCGCACCGGTTCACCGTTGAGCCAGGTCCCGTTGCTGCTGTCGCGATCTTCCAGCCACCACTGGCCGCCGCGCCGCGTCAGCAGGGCGTGTTCCTGGCTGCAAAACGTATCGTCGAGCACAACTGTGTTCGTCGGGCTGCGTCCCAGCGTGGTCAGTGGCAGCAGTGGGAAATGCGCGTTCACCCGGATGCCGTTGTCACCGGATGCCAGCACCACCAGTCGCCCGTATTGACGCGTGCCGCCGCTTACGGCGGCGGTCAGGGTGCGGTAATCACGCCACAGCACCACAAACACCGCCGCCAAAAAAACCAGCAGCAGCGCACCGGTCAGTACGCGCAAAACCAGCAGCACAACATCGGTGCTCACCGCTCACCGTTCCCTTCCGGATCATCGCGCCGCAGGTCACTGCGCCGTGATAAGTCACGCGGCATCCGGACCTGCGTATCACCGCTGGCTGCCGAACGCCCAGTAGAGCCTTCTTCAAGCATGTACACCACCTGCACGCCTGCCAGCGCGATCACGTCACCGCTGCGCAGCACACATTCGGTCACACGTGCATCATTGACGGACGTGCCGCCCCGGCTGCCCAGGTCGTACAGCACGAAGTGACCAAACCGCAGCCGGAGCTGGCAGTGCTGGCGGCTGACACGCGGATCGTCAATCACCAGCGTGTTATCACGCCGCCGCCCAATGTTGATCACCGGGCGATCCAGCGGCACATATCGCTCGCCGTCCACGACCAAAAAGGCCGGTGGCAGAGCGGGCGCCGAGTCTGCGTTTTGGGGCGTCATCATCTGCGTGGACTGGCGCGGATGTTCGACATGTTCGGCCATCACCAGCACGCTGTGCGGGCTGACGGCGTCATCACCGACCAGCGTCACCTGGGGCACGTCATCCAGGAACAACCCACTTTCACGCACCAGTATCAGCACATGTTCGGCCATCTGTTCGGCCAGGTCGGGCGTTTCGACCAGCAGCGCCAACTTGTCATGGGGGTGAATGTGAACGGTATACACGTTGGGCGCGGCTAAAAACCCGTCGGCGTTCTGGCGAGCTTCATCTTCCATGGCGCGGGCCAACTGTAACGCCACTTCGCGCGGCTGCAACTGGCCAGCGAATAACCGCGCAAAGCTGCCCTCTACGAGCGCCTGTATCCGTTCTTCAAACCGCGAAAATCGTTTTCCGTCCATGCCGCGAATTATACCAGGGGATTCACACCTGGGGTTACCCCGTCAGGCAACCGTTGGCGGGGGAACGGGATTCCGCCCCGTTCTCTCGCCCGGCGCACAAACAGGGGGCGTGTCGTGTGTGCGACCATGCCCCCTGACCTATTTCAGGCTGAACCAAGGAAATAAATCGCCCATTTGTTTATCTTTGCCAGGGATCGGCGAAATTATTCACATGGTGTAGCCTTACCCGATGTCACCGTGCCGCCTAACGATCCTTTGGACGGTATTTGAGCGAAAAATCCAGCGGATCGATATAGTTTTTCTTCAGTGAATCATAGTCCAGCTTGGGCCAATGCCACGGCTGCGTTTCGAGCAGCGCCGTCGGGCTGAGATCGTAATGCAGGTGATAGGGGAAGATACCTTCAGCGTTGCCCACTTTTGAGATCTGCTGGCCGCGCACGACACGATCGCCCACCGATACACGGATATCTTCGACATGCGCATACCGGCCATAGATCACCTGCCCGGTAGCAATCAGCGGGTCGTGCCGGATGACGATCACGTTGCCCCAACCGCTCAGCCGATCGGCAAACGTCACCACGCCGGACGCGGGCGCATACACCGGAGAATGTGCGTCGGCGTCCCAATAGGGTTCGTTCATGTTGAGGTCCACGCCGGTATGGTACGCTTCACCCGACGTGCCGATCCGGTAGCGGCGTGCAAAACCGGTCGCATCAAACCAGTTGCCGGGCCACAGCTTGTCACCGCGCCGTTCGGACGCCGTGCCAACCGGGCTGTCAAAACCATCGGCCAGGTATTTTTCGGTGGGTGTAATGCCCACCACCTGCCGCCAGCGCAGCGCGTCAAACGCGATCTCGCGGTCGGTTTCACCGGTCAAGTCATTCAGAAACACAACACCGGCTTTGGCATCGTTGGCATCGAACTGAAACACACCCAACGACACCCACGAAGTGGTATATTTTTCCTGCTGGACGGGTATTTCAAGTTCGGCGGTACGCCCCAACACACCATGCAGTTTATACCGGGCACGGCTGGTCGTTGCGTGGCGTGACGGGATAAAGGCCGACACTTCGTACCACCCGCTCGCGACAAGCTGCGGGTCCCACCGGACCCAGATTTCGCTGCTTGTTTTGGCCGTGGTTTTATACTTGGTAGTCCAGCCCCATGTCCCACGGAACTCCTTGAGCAGGTCGTCCGGGTCCTGGCCACCAAACGCGCCTTCACGGAACGTGGGTTTGTCGGGATTCACCACCACTTCAATGCCATAACGCCCTTGTGCCGCCGGTTGCTCATCACCGTTTTCTTCGCCGGGCACAATCGTATGGTTGATCGCCGGAAACTCGACCGGGCCGATCACGCCGAAACGCCACCAGCTAATACCGGTAGCCTTGTGACGGCTCACGACCAGTTTACGCGCCTCGTCCATCTCGCCGCGTGGAGCCGATCCCGGCAGCACGGGGAACAGCGGCAGCCCGTAATCCTGCCACGTCGAAAATCCTTCGTCCAGCACTTCTTCCATGGGGCGCTGGAACGTTTCCCAGTACAATTGAAGGTGCACGCTGTTGATAAACGGGCGCCATTCCGCCGGGAAAACACCGGCTTTGTGCTGTGGGCGGGGATCAACGGCCATGCCCAGGTGGAACTGCCCACCGATTCCGCGCCGGATGCGTGTCATCAGGGGCCGGATCGGGTCTTTGCCGACCGTCCAGAAGCCCGAATACGGCTCCACATCCAGCACCATCGACTTAACACCGGGCCGGTTACACACCTCGATAATGCGGTTAGCTTCCTCCGCGACATTCCGCCCCTTGACGACTGCCCAGGCATGGAACTCCATCCCGTGGGCGGACAAAATACGCACCCACTTATCCACACTGGCTACACTGTCAATCGCCAGGTCGCGATCCTGGTCAAATTCGCCCTGCCAGTCTTCACCGTCGCTGGTCTTCACCCACACTTGTTTGACGATGGGTGCCCATTTTTTGAGCGTGCTCACCACGTCCTCGATTGTCTCTTCGGCAATCGAATCGCCTTTCCAGTGCCATATGGCGACCTTGCTATCGTAAGGCGTTGCCATCTGCTCGCTCCTTGCTAACAATAGGTAATCTGGTTACGGTGCATAGTAGTACGGAACGCGGAAAATGACAAAAGTCATGCCACCGCCAGACAACACAACAGCGGCACCCGTGCATCACGTTGCCGCTGAAATTTGCCTGTTGAGATAGTCACCGCTGGCGGTAAACGGCGTTTGGTCACCGGTTACCCTACGCGCCGCGCGGAGCACTCAATTAAGTTTTTTGGGGTGGATGCTGCGTCCTTCCCACCCGACCGGGTACAACTCCAGGTCAAGCTCGCCCCATAACCGGCGGGTTTCATCTTCACTCAGCAGCACCATCCACGTTTCGCGCTGTATCCAGCCCATGACCGTATACTGTGATTCACCGTTTTTGACCACGTCCATATAGGTCGTGACCAGGGCATTTTCCGGCGACCGCAGGGGGGCTGTAACCGCCAGCCCGATCACGGCATCCGACTTTTCGGGGTACAACAGCGCCGTGAGCTTGTACCATAACTGCTGCGCAGCCCGCTGCGTCATCACCTGGGTCCATTGCCGCGCGCCCTGCCCTACCCCGCCAAGCAACAGCGTCTGGTCGCCGTCTTCACGACTGACATACAAGTCGGTGGATAATCCATATTGGTTCTTGGATGAGCTAATGGATCCCATCATGGCCAATCCTTTCCCCGCCTGCCGATCCTGATAAACAGGATCGGACATCACACCACCGAAAACGCAGACTACTGACGCTAAATGTGTGAATCAGCCTGGATAACCGGGCTTTATTGCTGCTTAATCTAAGTATAAATGGTGGGTTTTGAGCAGGCAACTGCTTGAGTACCATCCAGAGCAAATGTTAACAAACCTAGACAAACCGCGTCGGCCAATCGTAGACCAATCGACCAAAGCACGTCAGTTCGACCGCGCGTGGGTATAATGAATGTGGCATCCGCACGACACGCGGCGAAAGGATATAGCCATGACCGGGTTTCGTCAACGAGTAGGGCTGCGATGGGTAATCGGTTTGTGCGCGGGACTCGTGTTCCTGACCGGCGGCACGGTCCAGGCCGTACCACCAGGGCAGCAGCAAGGTTTCCCCATTCGATACGGTGACGTGGTGCAGGGCCGGCTCAACGACGCCAACGACAGTGAATGGTGGACATTTGAAGGCCAGTCCGGTGACCTGGTGCTGATCAATATGCAGGCCAGCACAGCGGGTAACCTGGATACCGTGCTGACGCTGACCGATGACCAGGATAACACGCTGGCCACCGACGACGACAGCGGCACGGGATTCAACTCGCTGTTGGGGCCGTTTGAACTGCCGGACGATGGGCGTTACGTCATAACAGCATCGCGTTATGGCGGGGATGGCGAATACCGGCTCGAACTGGTCAACCTGCTCACCTACCCGGCAGCCGCGCCCGGCAAGCCGCTGGTGGGTGTGCTGAACAGCATGCATACCAGCGAGTATTTCCTGCTGTCGCCCGACCTGGTCGCCAACACGCCGTACCGTGTGGCGGTCAGTGACGACGACCGCTTCAGCGATCCGATCCTGTCATTGCACAGCGTAAGCGGGTGGGTAACCAGCAGCGACAACCAGGATATCAGTGTTATCGACCCGTTTGTACCTGCGCCGGGCGACAGTACCATTGTGGCCGTCACCTGGAATCCGGCCAGCGTGGGGGGCCGTTATGAACTGGTCGTATCCGAGTCCACGATTGAACTGCTGGGCGATGGCATACCGCAAACCGGCACGCTGGACTACGAGGTCATCCGCCGCCGTCACTATTTTCAAGCCCAGGCCGGGGACGTGATCCGCCTGGATATCACAAAAACTGGGGGGGATATCTCACCCGTGATGGATGTGCGCACTATCGACTATGATTTTTACCTGCTGTCCACGCGCGGCGCGACCCTGTACGACGCTTCGCTGCGGGTGCGTATTCCACGCACCACCATGTACGTGATCGAAGTCGCCGACCAATCGCAGCAAACCAATACCGGCGGTTACACACTCACGCTGACGTGGGAATAAGCCCTGTCACACAACAAGCCGGGCTCGCTGCGCCCGGCCTTGTGACTATCGCCCTGATTTGAGGCGCTCTAGAACAGGCCCCAATCGCTTAACACGCCGTCTTCGGCCATTGACGGGTCCCACATGTCCATACCCACTTCGATCGTAGTCGGCACGCCCAGCGTTTCCTGGCCCTTACGCCGGGTCGCTTCTAACAACTGTGGCGCATACGGGCAAAACGGCGTCGTGAGGATCATCACAATGTGCAGCCGGTCGTCTTGAATATCCAGTTCACGCACCAGGCCCAGTTCTTGCACGCTCAGGCCGATTTCGGGATCATACACTTCGCGCAGCGCCGCGCGGACCAGGGTTTCTTTTTCTTCGCGAGACATCGCGCTTGTGTCAGGAGTCTTGTCTGCCATGACGTACCATCCTTTGCCTGTTGGCTGTTTTTACCAGCAACTCCAGAATCGCTTGATCCAGAGTATAAGATACCGCGTGGCGCACCGCCACACAGTGGCGGACCGACACCGTGTGTGGCGGACTGCCACCGGCAGATAACCCAGCGACTATCGCTTCAAATGGGTGATTGGGCTATTGAGCAACGCCTTCCCCCTAATCCCCCTTCCAGCCAAGCTGGACGGGGGACTTAAACACGCGTGTTCGGAGAACACGCTGCGATCAGCCGTTTTTCCCCGCCATAGCTCGGCTGGGGAGGGGAACCGGGCGTTAGCCCGGAGGGGAGGGGCGTTTTTCGATTTTGAAGCGATAGCCCTGGCAGATAACCACCGTTGATCGTGCGCCATCCCGCGTCGCCGAATTTATTAGAAGGCCATCTTATTTATTGCCATTTGTCGCTTCCCAGTGTTATAATTATCACAGATTGTTGCGAAACATTCTCAATTGCGGCAGACTATTCTTTCGGGTTTTTTTGCCCGCAATTGAGGTCATGAATCAACGGCGATGCAGCCGGGCTAACTGCCCCGGTGCCGGGAAATCACCCCAGGCAGAGTCGTTATCGATCAGAGGAGGATCACCAACCGATGGGTGCTGCTTTAGAAATTCGTAACCTGCATGTCAGCGTCGAGAATCAACCAATCCTGAAGGGCGTCAACCTGATCGTCAAACAGGGCGAGATTCACGCGCTGATGGGTCCCAATGGGTCCGGAAAAAGCACGTTGGCCAATACGCTTATGGGCCACCCGGCTTATGAAATCACCGCCGGGCAGATCATCTTTGACGGCGTGGACTTGATGGACCTCGAAACCGACGAACGCAGCCGCATGGGCTTGTTTATGGCGTTCCAGTACCCGGTCGTCATCCCCGGCGTAACCGTCGCCAATTTCCTGCGCAACGCGATCAACGCCCGCATGAAAGCCGAAAACCCGGACAGTAAGGGCATTCCGATTCCCGCATTCCGCAAGCTGATGATAGACAAAATGAACATGCTGGAGATGGATACCAGCTTTGCTGGGCGTTATCTGAATGACGGCTTTTCCGGTGGTGAAAAGAAGCGGGCCGAAATTTTGCAAATGGCTGTTCTAGAGCCGCGTATCGCCATTATGGATGAAACCGACTCCGGCCTGGATATCGACGCGCTGCGCATCGTGGCCGAGGGCGCCGAAAAACTGACCGATTCCCTGGATATGGGCGTGCTGATCATCACCCACTACCAGCGTATTCTCAACCATATCAAGCCCCAGTTCGTGCACATCATGCTTGACGGCCAGATTGTTGAGAGCGGCGGCCCCAATCTGGCGCTTCACCTGGAAGAACATGGTTACGACTGGCTCCGCGAAAAACAAAACGGCAACGGCAGCGTTAGCTAACATCAAGACAGCCCCGAAGGAGCAAAACCCATGAGTGATGCCGAACACCTGGAGGGAATCCGGGAAACCTACGACGATGAATATGGTTTTCACGATCCTGACACCTACGTCTTTAAGGCGCGTAAAGGGCTGGATGCCGATATCGTCGGGCAGATCAGCGAGATGAAAAACGAACCGGCCTGGATGCGCGATTATCGCCTGAAAGCGCTGGAAATTTACCGGAGTAAACCCGTCCCAACGTGGGGGCCGGACCTGTCCGGCTTAAACGAGGATGACATTTACTTTTTCGTGAAGCCAGCCGACCAGGAAAGCCGCTCGTGGGACGACGTGCCGGACACGATCAAACAGACGTTTGACCGCCTGGGCATCCCCGAAGCGGAGCAAAAATTCCTGGCCGGGGCCGGTGCGCAGTACGATTCCGAGATGGTGTACCACCAGATCAAAAAGGAACTGGCCAGCCAGGGCGTGATCTTCAAGAGCATCGAAGAAGGTCTGCGCGAACACGAAGACCTGTTCAAAGAATACTTCGGAACCGTCATACCGGCCCACGATAACAAATACGCGGCGCTTAACTCGGCGGTATGGTCGGGCGGCTCGTTTATTTACGTCCCGCCAGGCATCCAGATCGAGATGCCGCTTCAAGCCTATTTCCGCCTGAACACGGCCAGCATCGGCCAGTTTGAGCGTACGATCATCATTGTGGACGAGGGCGCGTTTTTGCACTACGTCGAAGGCTGCACCGCTCCCACGTACACCACCGACAGCCTGCACAGCGGCGTGATCGAGATCGTCGTCAAGCGTGGCGCCCGGTCGCGTTATTCGACCATTCAAAACTGGTCGGACAACGTCTACAACCTGGTCACACAGCGGGCCATGGTCTACGGTGACGCGACTCACGAATGGGTTGACGCTAACCTGGGCAGTAAGGTCACCATGAAGTACCCGTCCCTGTACCTGATGGAACCCGGCGCGCACGGTGAAATCCTGTCGATTGCATTCGCCGGGCGCAACCAGATTCAGGACGCGGGCGGCAAGGCGGTTCACTTTGCGCCAAACACCACCAGCCAGATCATCAGCAAATCGATCTGCAAGGACGGCGGGCGCAGCAGTTATCGCGGCCTGCTGAAAGTGTACCCGGACGCAGCCAACGTCAAGAGCACGGTGGTGTGTGACGCGCTGCTGCTCGATGACATCAGCGAATCCGACACCTACCCGTACATCGAGATCGAAAACCCATCGGTGACCGTCGGCCACGAAGCGACTGTTAGCAAAGTGGGCGATGACCAGCTCTTTTACCTGATGAGCCGCGGCCTCAACGAACACGAAGCCAACGCGATGGTCGTCAACGGCTTTTTGGAGCCGCTGACCAAAGAACTACCGATGGAATACAGCATCGAGATGAACCGTTTGATCCAGCTTCAGATGGAAGGCTCCATCGGCTAGGCCGGTTTGTCACCGAGTCGTGTTGATACACCGTACCGTTTAAGAGAGGATAGGATCAGATGGCAACTCGCCGTCGTGTTGCACGAGAATTTCAAGCGCCCCCGCTCAGCCGCGCCGACGTCGAAGCGTTGAGCGAGCGCCATCACGAGCCGGATTGGCTGCGCCAGGCGCGGCTGGCCGCCTGGGATCAGTACGAATCGATGCCCATGCCGACCACCAATGATGAACCCTGGCGGCGCACCGACTACCGTCATATCAACTGGGACAGCGCCGGGGTGCTGCTGGCCGCGAATGGCGGCACATACGAAGACATCCCCGCCGCCAACCGCCAACCGCTGTTGGGCGAAGTCCAGGGCGGTATGCTGGCCTTTGTCGATGACCGGCTGGTTCACCGCGAAGTGGACAAAAAGCTGGCGGATCGCGGCGTGATCTTTACCGATCTGCGCACCGCCGCCGCCAAGTACCCGGAACTGGCGCAAAAACACCTGATGACACACGCCGTCACACCGGAAACCGGCAAATTTGCCGCGCTCAACGCGGCGTTGTGGACGCACGGCGTATTTTTGTACGTGCCGCGCGGCCAGTCGGTCACGCTGCCCGCCCACAGCATTTTTTACACGACCCGGCCCGGCGCCACGCTGGGACACATCCTGGTGGTGCTGGAAGACGGCGCCCAGATCGACTACCTGCACGAAAACCTGTCCCCCACCCTGGACAGCGACAGTAGTTTTGTGGGCGTGACCGAACTCATCATCGGGGATGGGGCCAACCTGCGTTTTGTTAATTTGCAGGACTGGGGCCACCACGTGTACGAGTTCAGCCACCAGCGCGCCCGCGTCGGCAGGGATGGCCAGCTCGACTGGATCACGGGCCAGATGGGCGGCAGGCTGGTCAAGGCGTTCATGGAAATCGACCTGGACGGCCAGGGAAGCTGGGGCCGCATGAGCGCCGTTTATTTCCCCGATGGCAAGCAGTTCATGGACCTGGACACGCAGCAGAATCACAACGCGCCGCACACCACGTCCGACCTGCTGTTTAAGGGCGTGCTCAAAGACCAGTCGCGCAGCGTGTGGCAGGGCATGATCAAAGCGCTGCCGGGCGCTCAAAAAACGGACGGCTTCCAGGCTAACCGCACCATGATCATGAGCAGCGAGGCCCGCGCCGACAGCATCCCCGGCCTGGAGATCAAAGCCGACGATGTACGCTGCACACATGCGTCAGCCACGGGCCAGATCGATGACGAACTGGTTTTTTACCTGATGACGCGCGGCCTGCCGCGTGAGGAAGCCGAAAAACTGGTCGTGGATGGGTTCTTTGTGCCGGTGCTGGACCGTATCCCGTTTGAAAACGTGCGCGACCGCTTGATGGCGTATGTCGAACGTAAGCTGCTGGGCCAGGCATAGGCCGCGCAGCATGAATGATCGCACTGCACTCAAATCAACTAACCGGGTCTTTGTGGCCCGGTTTTTGCTTATTTCTATCACTATTATGTAATCTAAACCGCAATCGAAGATTACTGACAGATTCGGCAGATTTGCCGTTATAATCGTACTGGACCAACCAACGGGTGTGGACAAAACAACCTATGGCAAAAGTTAATCAAACCACGCATGATCCGAAACCTGGCCAAACGCGATCGCCGCTAAACAGCCAGGTGATTCTGAACGATTTCCCGATCCTCAACCAGGAAGCGCACCCCGGCAAACGGCTGGTATTCCTGGATTCGGCGGCCAGCAGCCAGAAGCCCCGCCAGGTGATCGACACCATGACGGCGTATTACGAGCACGATCACGCCAACGTTCACCGGGGGCTGCACGCGCTCAGCGAACGCGCAACCGACGCCTACGAGGGCGCGCGCGAAAAAGTGCGGCAGTTCATCAACGCCCGGTCCTATCGTGAGATCGTGTATACACGTAACACGACCGAAAGCATGAATCTCGTGGCCGGGTCGTGGGGCCGCGCCAACCTGGCCGCCGGTGACGTGGTCGTGCTCAGCGAGATGGAGCACCACAGTAATATCGTGCCCTGGCAAATCCTGGCCGAACAGACCGGTTTTACGATCCGGTACATTCCGGTCACGGATGAGGGTGAACTGGACCTCGACGCTTACGCGGCCTTCCTGCGCGACGAGCCGGTCAAGCTGGTGAGCGTGATGCACGTCAGCAACGTGCTGGGCACGGTTAACCCGGTCGAGGACATGATCAGGCAGGCGCACGCTGTGGGCGCATTATTCATGATCGACGGCGCGCAGAGTGTCCCGCACCTGGCGGTCGATGTGCAGGCGCTTGACGTGGACTTTTTGGCGTTCTCCGCGCACAAAATGGCCGGACCAACCGGAATCGGGATTCTGTACGGCAAACGGGCGCTGCTGGACGCCATGCCACCTTACATGGGCGGCGGCGACATGATCCGGCGCGTCACGCTGGAAGGCAGCGAGTGGAACGACCTGCCGCACAAGTTCGAAGCCGGTACGCCCGCCATCGCGGAAGCGGTCGGGTTCGGGGCGGCGGTCGATTATGTCGCCGGGCTGGGCATGGATAACATCCTGGCGCACGAGCAGCACATCGTCGAATATGGCATGGACCGGCTGGCCGAGGTTCCCGGCCTGACGATCTACGGCCCGGAACCGTCGCGGCGCAACGGCGTGATCGCGTTTGCGCTCAAGGACATGCACGCCCACGATATCGCCCAACTGCTGGACGTGGAAGGCGTGGCCGTCCGCGCCGGGCATCACTGCGCGATGCCCCTGCACCAGCGTTTTGGCGTGGCCGCGACCGCACGCGCCAGTTTTTATGTGTACAATACAACCGCCGACGTGGACGCTTTGATCGAAGCGATCTACAATGCGCGTAATATATTCCGGCTTTAGGCTCGAATGGTGAAACAATCCCATGGACCTGTATATCGACAATATCATTGATCACGGGCAAAATCCGCGTAATTTTGGCGAGCCGCTCGACCCCGCCGATATCGATTACGAAGACGACAACCCGTTTTGCGGTGATCATCTCCACCTGACCGCCCAGCTTGACGAGAACAACCGCATTACCGCCCTGAGTTGGGAAGGCGAAGGCTGCACCATCAGCCAGGCGTCCGCGTCGATTCTGGGTGAGGCTATCCTGGGCAAGACGCTGGACGACATCAAAAGCTTCGACAAACAGGAGCTTCTCGACATGCTCGGTATTCAACTGAGCCCTTCCCGCCTGAAATGTGCCCTGCTGTCGCTCAAAGTGCTGAAGGCCGGTGCATACGGCCTGACGAGCTGGACCGGCGACGAGGGTGAAGACGAAACGTAGAACTGCATATGCAAGCCACAACCCGACCGATGTCTCAAGACCTGCTGGTCGCCATCGAACACGCCCAGCGCGAAGCCGGACGCAGGCATGGTAACTATGTAGATGTAGAACACCTGCTGCTGGGACTGCTGCGGCACCGCAGCGGCGTCGCACAAGACATTTTTCGCCAGCATGATGTGAACACACAGGCCATGTACGATTCCATCGCTGACGCCGTTGGCATGGAACGCCCGGAACCGGCGCCGGTCAAAGGCTTCAGCCGGTGGGCCAAAGCCGCGTTTGATCGCGCCGCACAAGAAGCGGATACACTCAGCCAACGCACGCTGAACTCCGGGCACCTGCTGCTGGCGTTGATGGCCGAAAACGACGGCGCTGTGCGGGACGTGATCGACAGCTCCGGCCTGACACCCGATCACGTGCGCACTTACCTGCGCGAACACGTCGATCACACGCCGGGCGTAGCCACATCGAATGTCATATCGATGCTGGCACAAAAACCGGCGGCGCCTCCCCAAACCCCAACCGGGCCGAAAACCAGGCCGGAAGTGGTGGTCGTGCCCTTCCGTCCCCGGCGAAAAACCCGCCGCACATCCAAACCCGGCGCACCGGCCACCGGCATCGACAACCGGCTGTGGATCGCTGCCGCGATCGGTCTGCTGATCGCGTACATTCTGTTTGTGCTGCCGGGCGGCGCGGTGTTTACATTCGCCTTTGTGCTGATCGGGTGGGTGTTCTCGGTGACGCTGCACGAATTTTCGCACGCGCTGGTGGCCTACTGGGGCGGCGATTATACGGTCAAAGACAAAGGTTACCTGTCCTTTAACCCGCTGAAATACACACATCCCATGCTCAGCATCGGCCTGCCGCTGCTGTTCCTGGCGCTGGGCGGCATCGGCCTGCCCGGCGGCGCGGTGTACATCGAACGCCACCGCCTCAAAAACAAGTGGTGGGGCGCGGCGGTTTCGGCGGCAGGACCGGCGGCTAACCTGCTGCTGGTGCTGGTGCTGGCGGCCCCGTTTTACCTGGGCCTGGTGGACTTGCGCGAAGCCTGGGAACACCAGACGTTATGGGGCGCGGTCGCGTTTTTGGCCATGCTCCAGGTGACGGCGGTGTTATTTAACCTGCTGCCGATCCCACCGCTGGACGGATTCGGCATTATCGAGCCGCTGCTGGACGAACGTACACGGTTTCAAGTGCGCCAGTTCGGCGCCTACGGGCTGTTGATCATTTTTATCATCCTGTGGACACCGCTGGGCAATGGCTTCTGGGATATGATCTTCGATATCTGCCGCAGCCTGGATATCCCCGGCTGGCTGATCGTGGCCGGTTGGGATAACTTTATGTTCTGGCGCGAATCACCCCAGTAAGGTCGTTAGATCAAAGGAAAAACACATGTCTCGATTCGTATCGATTGCCAAAACGTCCGAAATCCCGCCCGGCGAACGCGCGTTTTACGAAGTCGAGGGTATCTATATCGCCGTTTTTAACGTGGGCGGCACGTATTACGCTATCGAAGACGCATGCACACACGATGACGGCCCGCTGGCCGAAGGTGATCTGCACGGGTTCGAGCTCGAATGCCCGCGCCACGGGGCACGCTTCGATATCCGCACCGGGGACGCGCTCAGCATGCCCGCCGTGACACCTACCGGCGTTTTTCCCGTCAAGGTCGACGGTGACGATATCCTGATCGAACTGCCGGACTGACCCTTATTATCGATGTCTGCGTCCGGTCGCCGCAAGCGTTTTTGGCTGGTTCTGCTCGAACTGAGTCTATTGATCCTGATCCTGCTGCTGGCCGCGTATGTGCGGGTGGCGAATCTGCGCAATAACCCCGGTTGGTACAGCGACGAAGGCACCCATCTCGACATCGCCCACCATATGCAGCACGGCGACACACAGTATTTCGCCATCACACAATCGATGCTGCTGTTTGGCAAACTGCCCGCGTACCCGTGGATCGTCTCGCGGCTGCTGCTGATCCTCGATCCGCATCCCGCCGACGATATCACCGTGCTCCGGCTGGTCAGCGCGGTTACCGGCGTGCTGGCGGTCGGCCTGCTGTACGGATTCGTGCGCCGTGCCGCCCAACTTGATCCGCTGCTGGCGCTGCTGGCGGCGTTTTTCCTGGCGATCTATCCCAGCGCCGCCGCGTATAACCGCCTCGGATTCAGCTATAACATGCTGGCCCCGCTGGTGCTGATCGTGACCTGGGGCCTGTGGGAATATTTGAACGTCACACCGGGCGGCACGCCGATTACCGGCTCGATCACTGGCCCGATCACCGGGCGGTTGTGGCTGGCGCTGGTCGCGCTGGCGGCGGGCGTAGGAATGATCACCGACCTGCTGATGATCTATTGGCTGCCGCCGCTGGCCCTGGTGGTGCTGGCGCGGCGCTGGCGTGACCTGCTGTGGAGCCTGCCGCTGATCGCGGTGCCGCTGGTCCTGTACGCGGTTTGGATGTTGGGCACAGCGCCGGACGCGTTCGGCTTCGACCTGCGTTTTACGCTGGACCGGGCCGGGGTGATTTCGTTCTACACCCAGATCGCGGACCTGGTGCTGAATCCGCTGGACCTGATGCGGCTGGATTTCTGGTTCCTGGCGGCGGCGGTCGGCCTGTTTTTGCTGCGCCCGGAGCGGCTGCGCTGGCTGGTATTGGCGTGTTACTGGCTGCCGATGTTCGCCTTGAACCGCACCGTAGACTTAAGCGCATTCGGGTTTTATTACCTGATCCCGTTTTTCCCGCTGGCGGCGCTGGGTATGGCGGCGCTGGTTTACCGGGGCACGCCTGCTGTGCTGGTAACCGTCTCCGGTGGGCTGCACGCGCTGTTTGACGGGTTCACAGCGTGGCCGCACACACCGGCCTGGGACTGGCTGCGCGACCGGCTGGTGGTGCTGGGCACGGGTGTATTTATCGTGCTGGTCATCGTCAGCCCGTTCATACATTACGTTTTCCAGGACATCCACGACGCCCGGACCACGTTCGACACGCCGGTTGATAACGTGCTGCTCGACCCGTATGACGCCCGCCGCGCTGCCGATTTTGTGAATACCACCGCCGCGCCGGGAGACGTGATCATCGCGTCGCCGGGGCTGGGCTGGCTGCTGGATGGACAGGTCGCCGATTTTCAGATGGCGCTGGCGGCTGAAGGACGGGAAACCGAACACCTGCCCGCCGACCTCCCCGCCGGTCGTTTTGCTTTCGATCCACGCTACCGGGCCGCAAACCTGGCGGTGATCGATAACGTGTGGCAAAAATGGGCGGCCCGTGAAATGGACGATGTCGCGGCCATGATCGCCGACATCGAATCGAGCTGGACGCCCCTGTTCTGGGCAGGCGACATTATCGTGTATCGTAATCCCGCGCCGCTGGTGCGTGGGTAACCGTCACTCACAGGAGGAGAGACACCCCATGATCGTATTTCGTTATGACGACGCACTGATCGAAAAATACCCGGACATCATCGGGGGCGTGGCGCTGGCGCGCGGCCTGTCCAACGGCCCCACCCCGCCCGGACTCGCCGATGCTTTTCTCGCCGAACAGCAGTCCACGCTGGCCCGCATTGGGGATACGCCGCTGTCACAGCTTCCGAGTATAACCGCGTGGCGGCGGGCGTTTACGGCGTTCGGAGTCAGGCCCACGCAGTACCGCAGCGCGGTTGAAGCCCTGCTGCGCCGCCTGACGAAAAAAGGCGATATCCCCAACCTGAACACACTGGTCGATATCGGAAACCTGGTCAGCATCCGTTACGCAGTGCCGGTCGCCGTGTTTGACCTGCGCACGACAACCGGCGCGGTCACGGTCGGGCTGGCCGACGGCGGCGAACGATTCACGCCGCTGGGCGTGGACGAGGTCGAGCACCCCGAACCCGGCGAAGTGATTTTTGTGGACGAGGACCGGCTGGTCAGCGCGCGGCGGTGGTGCTGCCGTCAGAGCGCGCAAAGCGCCGCGAACGAGTCCACCACTGACGTTTTGATCACGATTGAGGGGCTGCACGACACCGCCGCGCAAGATGTCCAGGCCGCTATGCACGATCTGCTGGACCTGCTCGCGCAGTACGGCGGCGGCACGATTCAGCAAACCGCGCTGCTATCCCGGTCGAATCCCGCGTTTGTGGTGGATGGGAGCTAACACGGGCGGATCACTGGATAACGCTGCTCAAGAAAGAGAGAATAGGCGCGTGGTCATCAACCAGGGTGACATATACTGGGTACCGCTGGAAGATGCGAGTGGGTCGGAATCCGGCATCACCCATCCTCATGTCGTCGTTCAAGATAATGTCTTCAACCACAGCCGTATCCATACGGTAGTTGTTTGTGCATTGACATCGAATATACGGCGGGCAGCCTTACCTGGGAACGTATTACTCGACGCAGGTGAAGGTAATCTACCCAGGCAAAGTGTTGTGGAAGTGTCGAAAGTATCTACAGTCGATAAAACACAGTTAGGGGAATACATCGGGTCACTCACCGAGCAGCGTATAAATCAGATATTGGCCGGTATGCGGTTTTTGCAGTTATCCTTTTTTGCAGACGATCAGATTTGATCTGGCATATCTCAGGTTTTATGTCGCCACTTCAGCGTACAGCGCGCTGAGCGCCGCTTCGTTTAGAAAACCATCGGCGGCACCGGCCACACCGATCTTGTACGAGGCAAACACGATCGCTTTTTTGATCGCCAGGTAGGGGCTGCCGGACGCGTGATATACGTGCACAAAACACGAGAACAGCGCGTCCCCGGCGCCGATGGTGTTGACGACCGGGCGCGTGTGGACCGCCGGAATCCGTTCGACAAAATGATCATCGCGCACGCCGAGCAGCGCACCATGTGCGCCCAGCCCGATCACGACGACCGGCGCGTTGTAGCGGTCCCATACGCGCCGCAGCCAGTCTTCCGGCGAACACGGCAGGTGCTCGTCACTCATGAACAGGATGTCCGCCGCCGCCAAAAAATCGCGGTCGTAGTCGGAATCCAGGTCAGCGATCGCGTGTACGTCAGTGGCGACCGGCACACCGCGCGCCCGCATCCGGTCCAGAAATGGGCGCGAGAAATTGATGTTACATAAGACAGCCAGCGAGCAGTTCTCAGCGGCACGTTCAAATACGTCAGCCGGATAGGGCGTTTCCTGGATCGCCTTCAAATCCACGTTGATCGCGCGCCGCCCACCGGGATCATACAGGATCACCGACTGCGGCGTCTGGTCGAGTTCATGTAACACGGTGTCGCCGGGAATCCGGTCGGCGGCAAGCTGTGCGACTACGCCGTTTGCCGCCAGGTCATGGCCGATCAATGAACAGAACGCGACTTCATCGCCCAGCGTGACCAGCGCTTTCGCCACGTTGTACCCTACCCCGGATACCGTGCTGTTCACGCCAAAAAACGGGTAGCGCACCGGCTGGTAGGGGATCGGGAAGCCGTCCACTTTAACTGTCGTTTCAATGTTGATCAGGCCCGACACGACGATGTTACTCATTGTTCCCTCCGACCCCGGCAGACCCCGTACAAAAAACGCCGGGCGGATTGGCCCAGCGGTCTACTATGAGATGATGCAGTTGGAAAACAAACCGGCAGCGGCAGCGCTCAGATGGTCAGCAGCACCGTCCGCACGCTGAGTAAAACAATCAAACACCCAACAATGATCATTAAGGCACGTGGCGGCAGGTATTTACACACATAAGCCGCCATCGGCGCCGCCAATACGCCGCCCAAAATCAGTCCGGTGATCACCTTGCCATAATCGAACAGGTTGAATGCCAGCACGAATGTCAGCGTTTCGGACAGCGTGACGAAGAATTCTGTGAGATTCACCGAGCCAATGGTGTAACGCGGGTGGTTACCCCTGGCGATCAGGGTGCTGGTGACGATCGGCCCCCAGCCGCCGCCGCCGATCGCGTCGAAGAACCCGCCGATGATGCCGAGTGGGAACAGGTGAGATACGACCTGCTGCGCGGTAGGGGACTGCCGGAACGCTTTCCATAAAATGCGGATCCCCATCAGCGCCAGGTACACGGCCACCAGCGGCTTGATCTTGTCGCCTGGCAGTTGGCTGAGCACATAGGCACCCAACACCCCGCCCAGCATACCCGGAATCAGCAGGCGCCTGAACAGGGACTTGTCCACGTTCCCCAGCCGCAGATGCGACAGGCCGGATACCAATGTCGTGAACACTTGCGCCGTGTGAACGCTGGCGCTGGCAACGGCTGGCGATACACCGGAGCTCAGCAAGAACGTCGTCGAGCTTACGCCATAGGCCATCCCCAACGAGCCATCGATGATCTGGGCCAGGAACCCGACGATCACAAACGTGAGTACGCTGTCTTTAAACCGATCGGCTGGCAGCGCGAAACTGAGAACGACCGATACGGCTGCCGTCAGGCCGATCACGCCCACCAGCAGCCAGCGCACGTGCAGCAGACGCCACCGCCCAAGTGATGTACGCAGTCTTGCTTCCAATGTGGTCAAATCGGTCTCCTCCGAAAAAAAGGTGGCCTGGTGAAGCACACTGCAACCTGACAGATGGCGCACCTCACGCCCCGATGGTATATAGTTACTATACTCCGCATTCGCGCTTACCACCATAGTCCACCCCCCTGTAAGGTGATAAAAAATAATTAAAAAGGTGTATTGTTTTGATACAACTGCCGTCGAGTCACCAGCCAGCCGTGTTTGCCGCCAAACGCTGCACCCCACGCGGCGAACTGGCAGACTCAGGTTGTGTCCCCACGAAAACGGGCCGGAGTAGATTGTCGTGCAGGAGAAACTTGTGGCAAAATAATACTTAGAATAATCATCCGAATGATCCAGACTAACAAAAAAGGAAAAAATGCCGTGTTTGGACGTGATCGATTAAATCAAACCGAACAATACCTTGCATACCTTATTGGTTTTGGAATCGCACTGTCGATCCTGGCAGTGCTGCTGGCCAGCCTGGGCATTGTTGACAATACAGATTACACCATTAGCTTGCTGCTCGTTGGGCTGGCAATCGTCATTTTGGGGGTTGGGGCCTGGCTGATCTTACAGCGCCCGTGGGAAAAAGCCGACGATATCAGCAAACCCGCCGATGCCGTCCCCCAACCGCCTGCCGCCGCCCCGAAAGCGGAAAAAGCCGCCGCGCCCATTGTGAAAGCCGCTGCCGAGGCTGCTCCTGTCGCTGCTGAAGTCCCCGCCGCTGCACCTGTTGTGAAAGCCGCTGTCGAAGCTGTTCCCGCCGCTGCTGAAGTCCCCGCCGCTGCACCTGTTGTGAAAGCCGCTGCCGCTCAAGATGACCTGACGCTGATCGAAGGCATCGGGCCCAAAACCGCCGCCGCGCTGAATGCAGCGGGAATCACCTCTTATGCCCAGATCGCGGAACTGACTCCCGAAGCCCTGGTAGAAACCGCCCAGGCGCAGGGTGCACGCGTCAGCAAAGCCGATACCTGGCCGGAACAAGCCCGGCTGGCGATGGGCGGCGAAGTGTCCGCACTGGTTGACAAAAAAGCCCGCATCAAAGGCGGCGAACAGCATGACGACTTGACTCAAATCGAAGGCATTGGGCCCAAAACACAGAGTGTGCTGCATGCAGCCGGTATCCATACGTTTCAGGCTCTGGCCGACGCCACACCGGAATCCCTGCGCGAAACATTAACTGCCGCCGGGCTCAAGTCCATGGCGCCGGATACGTGGCCGGAACAAGCCGGGTATATCGTGCGCGGTGATCTGGCCGGGCTGCAAACACTTCAAGACAGTATGAAAGGTGGGCGCCGCTAACCCCGGCGCTTGAAGAACCAGCGGCGCAAGAAAACAAGCGGCGCATAGGTGTGCGCCGCTTGTGCCCGTTCGGGCAGTCACAGAAAACAATCAGGTTAATATTCACACTCGTAGATAACGCGGCCTTCGATTTCGTCCACGTATGTACAGTGATCGGCTACAAACTGGTACACCGGTTCCAGGTTGGCTATATCACGTCGCCCACCGGCATTCCACCACTGCTGGCGGCGCACCGGGTCGAGCGGCGGAACACGGTTGCCGTCCACCATACCACCATCGACGATCAGCTCAGGCTGGTTCGTTTCAAGATCGTTGACCGTTTCCCAGACATAGTCTTCAGCCGTGTAGTCCGGCACAATGAGCGGGTAGCCATAGTGATACTGGGTCGGGCTGAGGCGTTCCGACTGGAAATTAATCGAGCTGGTTGCTCCCCAGACCAGCACCTTGTCTTCCGGGTTGGTATGGTCGGTCACATACACGGACAGGCTCTCATTACGCAGCGGGCCGCGCACATTCCAGTCTACCAACCACAGGCGCACCAGCGCACCGGCTACCGCGCCACCTGCCAGCGCGTAGATCAAGTACATGTACATCAGCCGAGTAGCGATCCGCGTTCGGAAACGCGACTGCCGCTGCACCGGAGGCACCACCGAGACCGCCAGCGATATCAACAGCACCATCGCTGGCAAGATGGTCACGTAATAATGGCCGTGACCGCGTGTGGTTGAGTTCGCCAGGATCAGGTCGGCCACAAACGTGAGCGCCGTCCAGATCATCAACGTCGCGTTGGCCGCCGCCTCGTCATCAGAATAGGGCCGGGCAGCCACACGGCGCGCGGCGATAACCGCACCGGCCATCAGGAACGGCGTAACCGGCCCGATAACAATCGGGGCCACACTGCCTGACAGCGCTTGATAGGTTGACCAGACCGACACATTGTTCTGGACCAACCCCCGGCTCACCCACTTGTGAAACGCTACCGGCGAGATGAAGGTCGCGTTAATCGCATCCAGCAACACGCCTTCTTTGAGCAGGTACAGCGAGACTGCACCGAGTGCCGACAAGCCGCCGCAGGCGATAATGCCCAGCCACCGCCAGCGGAGCCGTTGGTACACCACAGAATGACGGCTAACTATTATGGCGGGGATGAACATCAGCGCCACGCCGACCGTCGTCTGTTTGATGAGAAACGCCAGCCCTACCGACAACCCCAGCATAAACGCCCAAACGCCGCGCTGCTGGCGCAAAAACAGGTAACCGGCAAAGAAGGCCATCACTTGGGGCAGCAGTGCATACACTTCGGTGAAGTTGGTGTCGGGTACCAACGCTGGATGGCGTGTCAGAAATACGAACGAGAGCGTACCGACCCACGCGATAAACCGCCGCTTATATACCTGGCTCAGCAGCGAGAAGAGCAACAGGCCGGTCAGAAACACGGTTATGGTTTCGATAAACCATAGCGCCCAACGATTGGTCCCAAACACGGCGAAGGCAAACGCGTTGATATAGTAGACACCCGGCGGTTTGTTATCCCAGGCATCACGGTACGGTACGCCGCCATCGCGAATGACTTGACCAACGTAGGCAAAGATTCCGCTGTCCCGGCCCTGGTCGATCACAGACGGGGCCAGTTGCAGCGAGGTCAGCACTACAAGGATCAACAAGATCAACCCAACGTCAAGTTGCGTTAGCCAGGTTAGCGCAGTGCGAGTCTGTTTGATTCGCAGGTTATTCGCCTGGTGAATCATAAATTCGCATCGCTCCTTAACTTAACCCTACCGTTGTCCTCATCTTGTATTTTACACTACAAAACGGCCAAATGTGACATTACGGGAGGACTATATCCAATAGCATACAACATGCGGCGCGAGTTTGCACCCACGCCGCACGAATGAAGCCGCATTGTAACATCACTGTTCTGCTATTTCAAGAGTCGTTTTACCGCGTCGCGCTCGTCTTCGAGTTCCTGAGCAGACACCATCAGCTTCGCGCGGGCATAGTCGCTGACATCCAGGCCGCGCACGATCCCGTACCCGCCATTGCCATCCTGCCTCAGCGGGAACGAAAAGAGCAGCCCGCCCGGCACATCATAGGGGTTATCATCGGAGAACACCGCCCCGCTGAACCAGTCCCCGTTAGTGGGTGGAACGGTCAAACTTTGGATATGGTTCACGATGGCATTGGCCGCGCTGGCGGCGCTGCTTTTGCCCCGCGCCTGGATAACGACTTGACCGCGCTGTTGAACTGTTGTCACAAATTCATCCTCAAACCAGGCCCGGTCCTTGATCACGTCCAGCGCAGGTTGTTGGTTCACAAGGGCATGTTCAAAATCGGGAAACATCGCCGGGCTGTGGTTGCCCCATATCGCCAGGTTTGATACGGCACTGGCCGGCACACCCGCTTTGACCGCGAGCTGACTCCTGGCGCGGTTTTCATCCAACCGGGTCATGGCTATCCAGCGGTCTTTAGGGACATCGGGCGCGCTGTGCATGGCGATGAGAGCGTTGGTGTTGCAGGGATTCGCCACCACCAACACGCGGATATCGCTGGCGGCATGATCGTTGATCGCCCGCCCCTGTTCGGCAAAGATCGGGGCATTATCTTTGATCACACCGGCGCGTTCCATGCCTTTGCCGCGCGGCTTGCCGCCCACAAGGACGGCGTAATTTGCACCACGGAACGCGACCGCCGCGTCATCCGTCGCAACAACGGAGTCCAACAGCGGAAAAGCGCAGTCTTCCAACTCCATCACCACGCCGCGCAGCGCATCGAGCGCCTGAGGGATTTCCAGCACTTGCAAAACAATGGGTTGATCCGCACCAAACGCTTCACCATTGGCCAGGCGAAACAGCAAGCTATAACCAATCTGACCGGCACCACCTGTCACGGCGACGCGAATCGGGGTTTTCATCTTCTGCTCTCCTTACATCTAATCCAAAATTTTCATGTGAGTCAGGCAAAAAATAGTTCGAACAACCACCATCTCAGGACCATCACCCGGCCAACGGGAGTAATTTACCGGGCAGCGATCAGGCACGTTACCAATCGGGTGAGAACTAAGATTTCTTCAACGTGCGGTATAAATATTATAGCGTTATCGGGTACTCACCTGGCAACACATATTCTCATGATAACCCAAAAAGAGCCCGCTTTGTGGTATACTACGCCGTTGATTTGGCAGGTGTTTTTTCCGTTTCACACCACATAAACAGCTAGGTTTGTATGCCTGATCGTTTTCTGGACTTGACAGATGGTGTCGCCGTTGTCGTTACGGATTTACACGGCGACCGTGATGCATTCGACCGCTGTCTGGCACATTTTGGCTCGCTCAAATGGCGTGGAAAAGCCGATCGTTTGATCGTGCTGGGTGACCTGATCCACGGCTACGGTTCTGCTCGCCAGGACGACAGCCTGGGCATGGTACTCGATCTGATCAAACTGCGCAAGGAATATGGCCCGGACAGCGTGATCATGCTGCTGGGCAACCACGAAATGCCGCATATCTACGGCATGCTGCTGGCCAAAGGTGACATCGAATTCACGCCGCGCTTTGAGCATGCCCTGGGCGAGTTTCGCCACCAGGTCATCGCGTTTTTTGAGGAACTGCCCTTCTACATCCGGACGGCGGCGGGCGTGTTGTTGTGTCATGCCGGGCCATCCCTGGACAGTATCAAACACGCCGATGTTTTGCGGAACTTTGATCATCGCACGCTCCTGGATACAGCCGACCTGACCCTCAGTCAGACCGATGACCTGACCCCGCTGTATGCGCATTACCGCGAGCTGTACGGCGTGCCATACGATGAAATGGCGTTTCGTTACCTGGCGATACAGGGACCACACGATCCACGTTACCACCACCTGCTGCGCGCGTTTATGGTCGGGCAGCAGACTCCTGAAGTGCAAATTCTGTGGGATGCCCTGTTCACACAAAATGAGATCGGCCTGACGAATGACACCTACAAAACAGGCTGCCAGGCGTTTCTGGCCGCATTTGCAGCAGAAGCTCCGGCCAACCAACACGCAGTCGTGAGCGGGCATATTATCACGCCATCCGGCGGCCACCAACTGGTGAACAACTATCACCTGCGCGTATCCAGCGCCGCACACGCGCGACCACGCAAAGCAGGATGTTACCTGTTGTTGGACTGCGCCCAACCGGTCCAGGACGCACGCGACCTGGTTCAGCACCTGCGCAACGTATTTGACTGAGACGCATCACAGGAGAACAACCGCGATATGCTCACCCGTTTGATCTATATCCGGCATGGCGAAACAGCCTGGAACTCCACCGGGCGCTGGCAAGGCCACGCACCGATCCCCCTCAACGACAGCGGCATCCACCAGGCCAACCTGCTGGCGCGGTATCTGGCCGAGAACACGATTCAGATCACCACGTTGTACAGCAGCCCGACCAAACGCGCCCTGCAAACTGCCGAAATCGTGGCCCAGGCGATAGACGTGCCTGTGCACCTGGACCCGGACCTGCGTGAAGTTGATCTCGGCGAATGGCAGGGATTAACCCGCCAGGAAGTGCTGGCCTGGGACTCGGAACGTTTTTTAGCGTTTGAAGCCGACTGGTACAACGTCCCCACGCCCAACGGTGAGAATCGTAACCAGCTCAAAGCACGCGCGCGTAACAGCTTTGACACCATCGCGGCACGCCATCCGGGTGAATGTACCGGCGTGGTGAGTCATGGTGGCACATTGGGTATGCTGCTCGAAAGCCTGTTTGGCAACATCGAGCGTCCCACCCTCACCAACACCTCGATGACCCTGATCGAACGCGAGCATTCCGGTGCACCGTGGCGGCTGGTCAAAGTCGCCTGGGCGCCCCACCTGAACGAGTCGCCGTTGGGCGAAACGTGGTAAACGTCCACGGAAAACGTGGTAAACGCCTGCAAAACACCGTGAAGCGCCCACGGTAAAAAGCCGTGCCAGTCCTGTATTTGCCGGCTGAGGGTTAAACAAAATTCACCTATTCTCAATCAAGATAATTCGACTTTGCCTGGGCATTTCGGTAAACTTGCCAGCAGGTTGCTCTGTAGAATCTGTATAATCTGGTGTGTATACCTAAGGCAACCTTGAGAAATCCGCCTTTGTCTGGAGCAATTTGGCACAGTGGAAAGGTTATTCTCCTATGAGCAACGATTATCGCAGCGATTATGGCCTGGAAAATCACGGGTTTTCGAACTTGGAACGTGAATACTGGAATCTGACCACTCCGGCCCTCTATGAGCAATCGATCCGGCACCGTGAAGGTGTTGTCGCGCATCTTGGCCCGCTGGTCGTGCGCACTGGCGATCACACCGGGCGCTCGCCGAATGACAAGTTTTTTGTCCGCGAGTCGTCTACTGAAGATGAAATCTGGTGGGGCGAAGTCAACCGGAGCTGCACGGAAGAAACGTTCGATAACATGCACCGCCGGATCATGGCTTTTTTCCAAAACCGGGGCGTGTTCGTACAGGACTGTTACGCCGGGGCCGACCCGGAATACCGGCTGCCGATCCGTATCATCACGGAAACGGCATGGCACAGCCTGTTTGCACGTAATATGTTTGTGCGCATCACTGATCCCGATCAACTGCGCCACCACGTGCCCGAATTTGTCGTGATCAATGCCCCCAGCCTGACCGCGATCCCGGAGCGTGACTGCACGTCAACCGGTGCGTTTATCCTGGTGAGCCTGGCGCGTAAAATGGTTTTGATCGGCGGCACGCGTTACGCGGGTGAGATCAAAAAGTCAATTTTCACCATCATGAACTACCTGCTGCCTAAGCGCGGGGTGATGGCCATGCACTGCTCGGCCAACTACGGCCAGGATCGTGACGACGCAGCCTTATTTTTCGGCCTCAGCGGCACGGGCAAAACGACCCTGTCAAACGACTCGACGCGCACGCTGATCGGTGATGACGAACACGGGTGGAGCGATAACGGCGTTTTTAACTTCGAAGGCGGCTGTTACGCCAAGGTTATCCGCCTGTCGCGTGAAGGCGAGCCGGAAATTTTCGAGACAACGCGCCGCTTTGGCACCATCCTCGAAAATGTCGGGGTGGATGCGCAGCGCCGCCGGATCGATCTCGATGACGCCAGCCTGACCGAAAACACGCGCGCCGCTTACCCGATCACCCACATCCCGAACGCCGACTACGGCGGAATCGGCGGTCACCCGAAGCATATTGTGTTCCTGACCGCCGACGCGTTTGGCGTGATGCCGCCCATCGCCAAGCTGACACCCGAACAGGCCCAGTATCACTTTATGGCCGGGTACACGGCCAAAGTCGCCGGGACCGAACAGGGTGTCACCGAGCCAAAAGCCACATTTAGCACGTGCTTCGGTGCGCCGTTCATGCCGCTGCACCCGACGGTGTACGCTACGCTGCTGGCTCAAAAAGTCATCGATCACAACGTCCAGATGTGGATGGTCAACACCGGCTGGACCGGCGGGCAGTATGGCGAAGGAAACCGCATGAAACTGTCCTACACGCGGGCGATGGTTCGCGCCGCGCTTCAGGGTGATCTTGACGACGTCGAAACGACCACCGACCCGATCTTTGGCTTTGCGATCCCAACGCATGTTCCGGATGTGCCATCCGAGGTCCTGATCCCGCGCAATACGTGGAAAAACCCGGACGCTTACGACGTCAAAGCGCGTGACCTCGTGGGCCGTTTCCACGACTATATGAAGCAGTTCGAAGACAAAATGAGCGCTGCAACTAAGGCGGCGGCACCCAAAGCCCCGTAACACTCCGGCTGTTTTTTTAACCTGCTAACACGCCCCTGCCCGTTTTCGGGACCAGGGGCGTATTTTTTCAGGTGCCGGGAATGGGCGCAGCCCCCACCCGCGCCGAATCAAAAAGGGGATGCTCCGGAATGGAGCACCCCCCAGTTTGTTAACTCGAATGGGTTTCAGACAGCTTAGTTCTTGGGAGCCATCGCACCCAGGTCACCCAGGCGATCCCAGCCTTGCTCACGCAGCATGGCGTGCGCGGCGGCCAGGCGCGCCACCGGGACGCGGAACGGCGAGCAGCTCACGTAATCCAGGCCGATGATGTGGCAGAAGTCGATGCTGTTCGGATCACCGCCGTGCTCACCACAGATACCCACTTCCAGGCCCGGACGGGTCGCGCGGCCATTATCGACACACATCTTCATCAGTTGGCCGACACCGTCGCGGTCGATGGTCTGGAAGGGGTTCACGGGCAGCACGCCCTGCTCGACGTATTGAAGCAGGAAGTGACGCTCGGCGTCATCACGGCTGATGCCGAAGGTCATCTGCGTCAGGTCGTTGGTGCCGAAGCTGAAGAACTCCGCCAGTTCAGCGATTTCGCCTGCCGTTAATGCGGCACGCGGAATCTCGATCATGGTACCGAACTTATAGTCCACTTCGATACCCTTTTTGGACATAACGTTCTTGGCTTCTTCCATCAGCAGGGCCTGGAGAACCTTCAGCTCGTTGATGTGCGCGGTCAGCGGGATCATGACCTCAGGATGCACGTCGATGCCATCCCTGGCAGCATCACACGCAGCCTCGAAGATGGCGCGTACCTGCATCTGGTTCACGTCGGGCATCATCACGCCCAGGCGCACGCCGCGCAGACCCAGCATGGGGTTGTACTCGGCCAGTTCTTCGGACTTGCGCAGCAGGAACTGCTTCTCGCTCACGTCTTCGCCGCGCTCTTTACCCAGCGTCACGTCAACCAGCAGTTCGTCATGGCTCGGCAGGAACTCGTGCAGCGGCGGGTCGATCAGGCGGATGATCACGGGCAGGCCGTCCATCGCCTTAAAGATGCCGTAGAAGTCATTACGCTGTTCGGGCTCCATCTGGCCCAGAGCGGCTTTTTTGTCTTCGTCGCTTTCGGCCAGGATGTAGTTCTGGAACAACTGGGTGCGCTCACCCAGGAACATATGCTCGGTACGGCACAGGCCGATACCCTGCGCGCCATAGGCGCGGGAGCGGGTCGCCTGTTCGGGATCGTCGGCGTTGGCCCACACCATCAGGCGGCGGATGTCGTCGGCCCAACCCAGCAGCACCAGCAGTTCTTTCTGCTCTTCGATGTTGGGCACCACCACCGGCATTTCACCCAAAAAGACTTCACCGCTCGCGCCGTTGAGCGAAATCACGTCGCCTTCCTTCACGGTCACGCCGCCGCAGGTGAACAGGCGCTTGTTCACGTCGATGTTGATGTCGCCGCAGCCAGCGACACACGGCTTACCCAACTGGCGAGCAACTACAGCCGCGTGGCTTGTCGCGCCGCCTTCTTGCGTCAGAATACCCTTGGCCGCCAGCATACCGTGCACATCGTCAGGCTCGGTCAGCGGGCGAACCAGGATCACGGATTCGCCTTCTTTGGTTTTTTCTTCGGCGATGTCGGCATCGAAGTAAGCTTTACCAACTGCCGCACCGGGTGACGCGTTCAAACCCTTGGCCAGGGCTTTTGTATTAGCCAGCACCTCGTAGTCAAAGCGCGGGTGCAGCATCTGGTTGATCATGTCGTCGTTGATGCGGGCGACAGCTTCTTCTTTGGAAATCAGACCCTCGGCCACCATGTCCACCGCGATCTGGATCGCGCTGGCAGCAGTACGCTTGCCGCTGCGGGTCTGGAGCATCCACAGTTTACCGGCTTCGATCGTGTACTCGATGTCCTGCATTTCGCGGTAATGGTGCTCAAGCTTCTCGGCCACGTCGAGCAGTTCTTTAAACGCGCCAGGAATTTCTTTTTCCAGCTCAAACACGTCGTTGGGTGTGCGCGCGCCGGATACGACGTCTTCACCCTGGGCGTTGAGCAGGTATTCGCCGTAGAATTTCTTCTCGCCGGTGGAGGGGTTACGGGTGAAGGCCACGCCGGTACCGCTCTTGCCGTCGGCGAAGTTGCCGTACACCATGGTCACGACGTTGACAGCCGTACCCCAGTCGTGCGGATAGCCGAAGTTGTTACGGTAGTCGACCGCGCGCTTGGCGTTCCAGCTCTTGAAGACCGCTTCGGTCCCCAACTGGAGTTGTTCAAGGGAGTCTTCCGGGAACGGCTGGCCGGTTTCCTTCTTAATCAATTCTTTGAACAGCTTGCTGCACTTCTGCCAGCCTTCGGCGCTCACACCGGCGTCGATGGTCACGCCTTCTTCGTTGCGAATTCCGGAAATAATTACTTCGAACAGATCGCCGGGTACGTCCATCACGACCTTACCGAACATCTGGATCAGACGGCGGTAGGAATCCCAGGCAAACCGCATATCGCCAAACTTCTTGCCCATCGTCTCGACGCCGGCAGGGGTCAGACCCAGGTTGAGGATAGTATCCATCATACCGGGCATCGACACGCGCGCGCCCGACCGGACCGAAACCAACAGCGGGTTGGTGTCGTCACCGAAGACCTTGCCGGTCTTTTTGTTCAGAGCGTCAATGTGCGCCAGCACTTCGTCCCACGCACCATCGGGGAACTGGCCACCGGCTTTGTAATAGGCGTTACATGTTTCGGTAGTAATGATAAAACCGGGCGGGACCGGGATGCCGATCCGGGTCATTTCAGCCAGGTTCGCACCCTTACCACCCAGCAAGTTGCGCATATCGGCGCCGCCCTCTTCAAAGTCGTATACCCACTTCGTTGCCATTCAAATCTCTCCTAACTCATCGTAGAACAGAACTACGAATACAGATCGGGTTGTGGTTGTGTGACTACCCCGCTCTCCTGCCGCCAAACAGTGTATGGCACATTCACTTTTTAGCTGCATACTGGTTGTAATCACAACCGGAAGCATTTTGCCGCTGATTATGGGTAGCTCACAGTGAATAAAGACACCAGACAGGGTGACGGGTATCACGCCCGCATAACGATACCCTGTCCAAAGCCACGCGTCAACCAATTTTTGTGTGATTTTTACCACAACACAAACCGGTTCTTCCGGGTTTCATTCCCGACTCGTAATTTGACATACGCCCGTGATCGCGCCATAACTGATTCAGGGTGATCATGCCAGCACCAACCGGCGGTTTTTGTTGCCAGGGTCGTCGCGTGAACGTATAGCTAACGCCCCTCCCCTCCGGGCTTCAGCCCGGTTTCCCCTCCCCAGCCGAGCTATGGAGAGGAAAAAACAAGGTTCGCGTGTGTTCAAGGAACGCGTGTGTTTAAGTTCCCCGTCCAGCTTGGCTGGAAGGGGGATTTAGGGGGAAGGCGTCCAGTCATGACCCAGTTTGAACCAATCGCCCTGATTTCGTTGCCGAACCGTATACCGGGCCGGGCGTACCCGGTGTACAATAGGGGCGGCATCAACCGCGCTGCCCGTATCCAGGTGCGGCCTACTGTACAAAATTAGGTCTTCTTGAAGGAGCTTGATTATGTCCCGAACACGATTGTTGTCTGCCCTGTCGATCCTGCTGCTGACGGCGCTGGTTGTTCCCGGCGCAGTACAGGCCCAGGACGGTGACTTCCCTGTACCGCCCGGACGCATCCTGGTCGGTGATGAAACGGGCCTGTTCACAATTCAGGCCGACGGCTCCGAGAAAACCTACCTGGTCGAAGACAATGATGATCTTTGCTGGGTGCGTGACGGTAACTGGAGTCCGGACGGTGCCCGCCTGCTCTACACCCTGATTTGCGGCGGCGAGACGCCTACCGATTGGCACGCCGAAGGCCGCACCGCACGTGTTTTTGTGTATGACCTGTCATCCAACACCAGCACGGAAGTCGCACCCAATGAGGGCGCCTACCAGGATTACGCCGGGGCATGGCACCCGCGCCTGAACCAGATCGTGGTCTACTCCAACCGCGAGAACGACCGTTATAACCTGTACCAGATCGACCTGGACAGCGAAGGCGTCACGCAGATCACGGATTATGACGGTGACGTAGGCCGCGCATCGTGGGACCCGACCGGGCGTTACCTGCTCTATAACCGCTACGTGGTCGATACTGACCGCATCCGGTGGGAAATCCGCGCGCTGGACACCGATACCCAGAACGAGATCACGGTTGCGGTAGGGCTGACACCCAACTGGAGTTTTGACGGAGAATGGATCGCGTTTGTTACGGAAGGTGATACCGCCGACGTGTTTATCATGCCCACCGGCTGTATCTTCAACAACACGCCGTGCGACGCCGAAACCGACGCCGTCAACGTGACCTATACACCTGATGTAGGTGAGCGCGAACCGATCTTCAGCCCGGACCAGACTCAGCTCGTTTACCTGCGCGATACCAACCCGGAGCCAACCGTCCAGACCTGGGACATATACCGCCAGGAAATCCGCACCGGATTGCTGCAAAACCTGACGCTGTCGGGTGACGTGAAGGAGCGTCACAGCCGGTGGGAGCCGGTCACGAGCGCCAGCCAGGCCGATATCAGCACCCTGCTGCCGATCGTGGTGCGGGTGGTGTCCGGCACGGCGAATTTGCGCGCCACCGACACCACAAACGGTGATATCGTCGGTGTGCTGAGCGGCGGCCAGATCATGTTTGTTCAGGGCGCGAACCCGACACGCAACTGGTATTACATCACCCTACCAGAAGATGGTGCCAGCGCCTGGATATTCAGCGATCTGATCACGACGGTCGCGGGCAGCTTAAACGAGGCGCCGGAGATCGCGTCTGAAGGCTGATATCCGGGCAATACGCGGGTGTTATTTTACCTTACGGTTGGTCATTCCACGTATAAACAACAGCGCCCCGCTGCTACATCGGGGCGCTTGATCTGTTGGCGGCGTTGGTCGGCACGCCGGGTTAATGAAGCTGTTGGAGCGCACGCTCCATAAACACCAGGGCTTCGGCTTCCGATATTTTGCCGGTGACGATATCCGATATCCAGGCCACGGCATCGCGTTCATCCATGCAGTAGGCGAAAATGATGGTTTCGATGCTGCGAATACGACCGTTTTGTTTTCCGGCGGCGAGCCACTGGCCGAGATTCATGTTTTGATACGCGCTCATCGTCCGGGTGTTCATCTCACCCTCCTTGCCGCTGTCGGATGCTGGTGCGTCCTCTGACGGCGCGGCAGTATGTTTGTTATCCGGGCACTCAACAGGTAGACGCCTGCGAGCGCCAAATGGTTCCATCCCCATCAAAAAACCCCCTACGCTGATTATGTTTTTATCGTAAAGGGTTTTCGGCCCGGCAGATCCCCCAAAATTCAGGGGTCACCGGGGGGAATGTGGTTCGGGCGCGATCACGTTACCCAGGTTAACCAGGAATCCGTGCTTTACCACGGCGCCGGGCTGTGATATGCTGCGAATAATCAGGGGGATCATGCGGATTCTGCGGCCCGCATCTTTGCGCCCCGCATCGGAGGACACACATGTACAACGATCACACGCCGATCCCACTCACACACCCTCTGCCCACCGTGCAGCCAGCAGCCGCGTCGTTCGTTACCAATCGCGGCATGCAAGCCATCATCCGCCGCGCTCGCCTGGAATACCTGGCAACCCAACTGCTGACACTCAGCCGGGCGCTGCGCCTGCCTGTGCCCATTGAGGATATCCTGTATTCGCCGCCGCTGGACCTGTGGCACATCAACCCCGATCAGCCGCCGCCGTGTTTGATGCAAACCCATGATCCACTGATAAAACGGCTGGAAATGGCCCGCACCGTCGCCCGGCTGGTCGGTGAATCCGGCTGGGAACCCCGCCAGCGTTTATTAGGCAGCCAGTCGTTTTCGCGCAATGAATCCGACATTTTTTGCATGGCGCTGCTGATACCCACCGCCCTGTTAGCCGGGCTGAATGAGCAGCAGCGTTTGCCGGGCCGTGTATCATGCCTGTTCCAGGTGCCGGACGAACAGGCCGCGATACGCCTGGTTGAACTGGGTTACGTGGCCCGCACCCAGGTAAACACACTCACCGAGTGTTTCACCCGCTGATCACAAAAACCGCTTTCAGGTTGCAGTTATTCACGACCGCATCTACCATACAAGGGTGACATGGAGTGTGCTAAAATAACCCTCATGAAACCAGAAACAACACGCACGTACCGTTATTACGATCTGGTCATGGCCCTGTTCGTGACCGTCCTGCTGATCAGCAACCTGTTGAGCAGCGCCAAGATCATCGACCTGAAAATGGCCATCGGGCCTATCGATCTCGTGTTTGACGCCGGGACGCTGGTCTTCCCGATCAGTTACATTTTTGGCGATGTGCTCACCGAGGTCTACGGGTACAGGCGCTCGCGGCGCGTCATCTGGACCGGGTTTGGCGCGAATGCCCTGCTCGGCATCTTTGTGTGGTTCGCGGGAGTGCTGCCCGGTGAGAGCGAATGGCAAACCGATGTCGGCCAAAGCGCGTATGACTCGGTGCTGGGCGGCATCAGCGGCCTGATCCTGGCCAGCCTGATCGCGTATTTCCTGGGCGAGTTCTCCAACAGTTATGTGCTGGCCAAGATGAAAATCTGGACCGAGGGGCGCTGGCTGTGGACGCGTACCATCGGCAGTACGCTGGTCGGGCAGGCCGTAGATACCACCGTGTTCATGCTCATGGCGACCGCGTTGGGCGTATTTTCGCCGTCGATTCTTGTGTCGCTGATCGTGACCAATTACATCCTCAAAGTCGGCTTCGAAGCCAGCCTGACGCCGATGACCTACCAGGTGATCAACACCCTCAAAGCTGCCGAAAACGAAGATTATTACGACCGCAACACCGACTTCAACCCGTTTAATCTGGGCGTCTAACGCCCTGATGAGGACTACATGCCCGACCAAAACAATGATCTACTGGCACCAATGCCTGACGAACAAGAACTACCCGCCGGTCACAAAAGCGGTTTTGTGGCCGTCATCGGGCGGCCCAACGTGGGCAAATCCACGATCATGAACGCCATCCTGGGCGAAAAGATCGCGATCGTGAGCCCCAAACCGCAGACAACACGCCTGCGCCAGCTTGGGATATTAACGCGTGACGACGCCCAGGTGATTTTTGTCGATACACCCGGCATCCACGATCCGCGCACCACGCTGGGCGAATTTATGGTCCATGTCGCGGTTGAGGCGCTGCGTGATGCCGACGTGATCCTGTTCGTGACCGACGTCAGCCAGCCGCCCACCCCCGGCGACCGGCGCATCACCGGGTTAATTCAAGAAGCCGAGGACGTGACGCCCGTGCTGCTGGCCCTGAACAAAACCGATCTGCTCAGCGATATCGAGCAGCTCGATGCGAACAGCCACGCGTACCAGGAACTCGTGCCATCGGCCACGCCGTTTCACACCATCGCCAAGACGAGCACCGGCGTCGATGCGCTTCTGAACAACCTGATCGAGCGCCTGCCCGAAGGGCCGCGCTACTACCCAAAAGACCAGCTTTCGGATACTGCCGTGCGCGATATCGTGGCCGAGATGGTGCGCGAAAAGGTGCTGTTTAACCTGGAACAGGAAGTCCCGCACGGCGTGGCGACCGAAGTCAACGAGTTCAAAGAGCGCAATGCCAACATGACCTACATCAGCGCCACGATCTACGTCGAGCGTGACTCGCACAAGGGCATCATCATCGGCAAAAACGGGCGTATGCTCAAGACGATCAGCCAACAGGCACGGGAGGAAATCGAACATTTCATCGGCACCCGCGTGTACCTGGAACTGTGGGTTAAGGTGTTGAAGAACTGGCGGCATGACGAACACGCGCTGCGTCGCCTGGGCTACCGTATCCCCCGCGAATAGGGCGCTGCCGATCATGCATGTCGTGACGGCCCAATCCGCCGATGTAACCGGATGGCTGCGCCTGGCGGCAGAGGTTGAACCGCTGTTTGGCGCGATGGTGGACGATCCCGGCTTTTTGAACGGGCTGTCGAAACACATCGAGCGTCAAACAGCGGTTTGTGTGCGGGCGCAGGATGGGCCGCCGGGCAGCGCACTCATGGGCGGGCTGCTGCTGTCGCCCTGTTACCCTAAAGTTGAAATAAGCTGGTTGGCCGTGGCCCGCCGCTGGCGGCGTCGCGGGGTTGGGCGGGCGTTGATGGCACACATTTTAGGCATCATCCCCCCACCGGCAGAGATCGTACTGCTGACGTTTGGTGAGGGTGTGCTGCTGGGCCAGCCTGCCCGCCGGTTTTACGAAAGGCACGGCTTCACACCCGGCGAACCCGGACCGGTCAACTCCGCCGGGATACCGACGCAGGTATTCCGGCGTGTGCTGGGTGATACACCAACCGTACGGGCTGTGATCCAGCATGATAACCGGTATCTCGTGGTTCAGCACAATTTCAAGCTCAAGGAAAACTTCGGCAAATGGGGGATTCCCGGCGGGCGCGTTGATCCGGGCGACGACAGCCGGACGGCGACCCTGCGCCGGGAACTGTACGAGGAGTTTGGAATCGGCGTGGATATCGTGCGGTTTATCAACATATACCCGTTCAAAACCCGGCTGCACTACGTCTACCACGTCCGGCCCCACAGTACCGACCTGCACATCGATCCCGGTGAAATCCTGGGGCACGCGTGGCTGACCCTCGATGAAGCCGCCGCATGGCACGCTGCCGGGCGATTCCACACCGGGTTTGAACTGGACGCGATTACCAGCAGCCGCCTGCTCCTGGTCCATCCATGATCACACACCTGGGCCGTTACCACCGCACCGCCGCGCATCACCGCCAGACGATCAATCGCGCCGCCGCCGCGCTGGCGGTGGCGATGATGGTGTGTTGCGCGATCCTGTTTGCCGACTCCGACAGCAGCCGTCTGGAACTCGCGGTCGCGGCGCTGGTGGCCGGAGTCCTGCTGCAAATCACAGCCCTGTACCTGGACCGCCGCCCGCTGCCGGGCCTGCCTATGCCGCGCGGCGGGGCGCTGCTGGCCGCTGAGCGTTCATTCGCGCGGCGGGCGCTGCTGACCGTCTCAGGAGCCGGGCTGTTATGGGTCGTGGCCGAAACTAACGGCGATTGGATCGGCCTCAAAGAGCGATTCGGTCTGACATCCGGCGCGCAGTTTGGCCTGCTGTGCGCGGGGATCACGCTGGTCGCGCTGGGACTGGGTGACGTGGGATGGCCCCGGCAGCGACTCACGTGGCCCGTCACACGGCCCGTACCCTGGCGTGGCGTGCTGATCGTTGCCGGGATCATGGCCCTGGCGCTGCTGGTGCGCGTGTGGGCGCTGAATACGCTGGTACATGTGTTTGTAGACGAATTGAACTTCGCAACCACCTTGCAGGGCTTCTGGCGGCAGGATGATGTCGGGCTGCTGGTGCCCATGACGGGCGTCGTCGCCTTCCCCAAGCTGTTCGTTTACTGGCAGGCGCAAACCGTCGCGCTGATGGGGCGTAACCTGGCCGGGCTGCGGCTGGCAAGCGCCATATTGGGCACGCTGACGATCCCGGCGCTGTACCTGCTGGCGCGCACCCTGTATGACCGCCCCACCGCCCTGATCGCGGCGGCGCTGCTGGCCGTGTTTCCCCCGCATATCCACTTCAGCCGCCTGGGGCTGAACAACATCGCCGATCCCCTGTTCGGCACGCTGGCATTGGCCTTTGCCGCGCGGGGATTACGTTCTAACCGGCGGTTGGACTTTGCGCTGGCGGGTGTCTTTTTGGGCCTGACGCAGTATTTTTACGAGGGCGGGCGCATCATTTACCCGCTGTTGATGCTGGCGTGGCTGGCTGCCGGGCGGCTGACCTGGCGGCAGCGTCCCCCGTGGCGTGGGCTGGTGATCCTGCTGCTGGCGGCAGTGCTGGTATGCATGCCGGTGTATTACACGCTGCTGGCCATCGACGCCCCGCTGACCGCACGCTCCGAGTCGATGAGCCTGCCGCGCGCGTATTGGAGCGCCCTGCTGCGGTCGTCACCGGGCGACGAGCAGTTCAACGACTACGCCGGGCGCGTGCGGGACACGTTTTTGATCACCGTCCACCAGCCCGAACTAAGCAGTTTTTACGGCGGGCAAACGCCGCTGCTGCTGGTGTACATGGTGCCCGCGCTGCTGTTGGGAATCGGGGTTATGCTGGCGCGGCTGCGCACGCCGGGAGCGCTGCTGCTGGTGGGCTGGATTCTGGCCGTTTCCCTGGGTAACAGCACCCTCGTCGCCAACCTGGACGCGGCGCGTTACGTCGTGGTGTTCCCGGCGCTGATCCTGGTGTGCGCGCTTGGTATCCGCTGGCTGCTGCACGTGATCGAACCGGCGCGGCTCCACACGGCGGGAATTGTCCTGCTCGTGATCGGACTCGCTGCCGGGCAGATCGTGTATTATTTCGGGCCGCACATCGACCGTTACAACACCGTGATCCGCGCGGGCAAACATTACCCAGACGGTGAAGACGCGATCTTCCGGTCGGTGAACTTCCCACCGGGCACGCAGATTCACCTGATCAGCACTACCGTATTTCCGCAGTCTTATGCGTCAGACGCGATCCATTTCCTGGCCGATGACCTGGAAGTTGAAACACTCAGCCCGGATGAAATCACGATGGCGTATGTGTGGAATTTGCGGCGGGATGTCGATCACGCGTTTTTTATCGAGGCAGGGCTGACCGGGCCCCTTGAACTCTTAGAGGATAGTTTTCAGCTTCAGCCGCCCGTGTACAGCCCGCATGATATCCCACCGGGCGAGGAATACGTGTTGTACTACGCGCCGAGCCTGCTCCGCGACTAGGGCGCGTGGCGCCGGATCGAATCACACAGGAGATCAAACGCCAGCGGCTTGGATAAAAAACCGCAAGCACCGGCCTGCGCCATCCGCCGCAGTTCGGCGGGCTGCTGCTCAACCGACATACAGAGCACGCACGTGCGGGGCGACGTTTTCAGCAACGCCTTGGCGGCCTCACAGCCATCAAGGTCCGGCAGGTGAAGGTCCAGCAGCGCAACATCCGGCTTGAGTGTACCGGCGAGCAAAACCGCGTCGCGCGCGGTCCCCGCCCGGCCAACCACCACAATATCATCTTCTAACGACAACATCATGCTGATGTTGTCACAAATCTCCGGATTATCGTCAACCACGAGCACACGAATCGCGTCCGGGGCACCGCCTCGCGGCATGGTTCGATCATCCATTTACGTCTCCCTTGTGAGGCTGTAACCGTATCTATAATTATACCTGTGTTCGACCGGTTTTGTCCGTGCCCAAACAAAAACCCCGGAACACATCCGGGGAGTCACTCATCAATCGGAACAGGCACACGCCTACTTCCCCCGGTAGCCGGGTGGTTTGGTCAGGCGGGATAACCGCTTGCGGCCCTCTACAATATCGCGGTTGACCTGTGCAACCAGCGCATCCACACTAGCGAATCGCTGTTCCGCACGCAGGCGCGTGACCACGTCAAACGCCAGCGTCCAGCCGTAGATATCGCGGTCGAAGTCCAGCAAATGCACTTCCAGCCGGACAATACCCCCGTCAAAGGTAGGCCGCCGTCCAACGTTGGCAACTGCCATATAGGACTCACCGTTGAGGTGCGCCCACCCGGCATACACGCCGTTCATGGGCAGCACCTGTTCCTCCCACATATCCATATTCGCCGTGGGAAAACCAAGCTGGCGCCCGCGCCCGTCGCCCGGCACAACCTCGGCTTCAACCCGGTAGGGGCGGCCCAACCACTGCGCCGCCTGTTCTACATCACCCCCGGCCAGCGCGTCACGAATACCCCTGCTGCTGACCGTTTTTCCGGTGCCATCATTCGTCACCAGTCCTATGACCTCCAGTCCAAAGTCTTTTTGCTCGCCCTGCTCGCGCAAAAAATCAACCGTCCCCTCACGCTTGTAACCCAGCGCAAAGTCCGGGCCAACCCACAGCTCACATAGATTCAGGCGCGTGAGCAGTTGATCAACAAAGTCTGCGGCGCGAATCCGGCGAACGGTAATATCAAACGGGTGCGTGACCACCAGTTCAACACCCAGATCGCCCAACAGCCGCGCGCGCTGTTCCGTCGTCACCAGGTAATACCGGCCCGACGCCCGGCCCAACACAACATCCGGATGCGGAAAAAACGTCAGGACTGTGGGCACACAGCCGCGCTGCTGTGCCGTTTGAACCAGGCGCTTTAACAAGTGCTGGTGACCGCGATGGACGCCGTCAAACACACCAATCGCAACGATCGCCGGGCCGGGCGGCTGCGCATCTTCTAGCCGGTATACGTGCTGCATCGGTTCCCCGTTCTCTCGTGTTCGTCGTGCATGCTGTTTCCCCTTCAAACATAACAAAAACCGGCCATCTGTCCCAACGTTTTAGTTTACACAAAAAATCACATGATTTGCAGCCACCTCACCCGAACACCCAGGGTTATCGCATCAAATTGAGCGTAGGTTTGTAATCGACGCCTTCCCCCTAAATCCCCCGTCCAGCCAGGCTGGGCGGGGGACTTTCCAGACACGAGTGACCCCCTGTTTTCCCCTCCATAGCTCGGCTGGGGAGGGGATACCGGGCGCAGCCTGCGGGCTGAAGCCCGGAGGGGAGGGGCATTGGTTGGGTTTTGATGCAAATACCCTCAGCCAAACACCTTATGGGGTTTCCAGCGCTCATCACGCCGTTCCAGCACAGCAAAAAACCGCCCGCCAGGATCATACGCACGCGCCAGATCATGCACCGGCTCGAACGAGTCGCCCAGCCGGACAGACCGCCCATGGCGCACATCCTCGGTTTGGTCCGGGTTGAGATGGACGGCGGGCAGATCGGCCAGCGCCAAATCCGGCGGCAGCAGCAGATCGCGCCATGTCCCGGCCTCGACCGCCGCTTCAAAATCCGGCCACTGAACCGCCTCATCGACCGTAAACGCGCCGCTGGCCGTGCGTTGGAGCGCCGCCAGGTGCGCGCCCACACCGGCCACCTGCCCCAGATCACGCGCCAGGCTGCGAATATAGGTCCCCGGTGAGCAGGTCACGTCCAGCGTCACATAAGGAAAATCCCACGCGACCAGGTCCAGCGCAAAAATCGTGATCGGGCGTGATTCCAGTTCGATGTGCTGCCCGGCGCGCGCCAGATCGTACAAGCGCCGCCCGTCGCGCTTTAACGCGCTGTATATGGGCGGCACCTGCTCGATATCCCCCCGGAAGCCGTCTAGCGCCTGTTCGACCGCCTCCCGGCTGACGGGATAGAAGTTTTCGGCTATCACATTTCCGCTCGCGTCGAGCGTGTCGGTTTCGACGCCAAAATGCGCCCGCGCCCGGTACGTCTTGCGCGATCCCATCGCGTACTCGCTGAGGCGGGTGGCCTGTCCCAGGCACAGCACCAGCACGCCCGTCGCCAGGGGATCGAGCGTCCCGGCGTGGCCGACTTTTTTGACCCGCGTCAAACGCCGCACCCAGGCCACGATATCATGGCTGGTGGGGCCTTCGGGTTTATCGATGTTGAGCAACCCAAACACGGGTGTCGGTAACGTCGTCATCGTTATGGCACCAGGGGCGATCCTCTGCGCACTTCGGCTTTTAACAGGTCAACCACGCGCGGCACGAGTGTCTCTAACGCTTCGTGTATGGTCGCGCCGGACGCCAGCGGATGCCCGCCCCCGCCCAACGATACTGCGATGTCCGACGTATCAAAACCCGGCACCGCGCGTATCCCGATCTCGACCGCGTCGCCCTGCTGCTGTTT
This sequence comes from Anaerolineae bacterium, assembly GCA_016930015.1. Lineage (GTDB taxonomy): Bacteria > Chloroflexota > Anaerolineae > Aggregatilineales > Aggregatilineaceae > JAFGHR01. Next base: position 68,977 of record JAFGHR010000124.1, read on the forward strand.
GAACACCACCGCAATATAGGCATCATCGACCTTAACCAGCGTGCTGACCAACCCGGCATCGTCGTAACCGTTATAGTCGGCCTGATCGTACAGGTCGTGAGTGATCACAGCCCAGATCACGTGATCTTCAAGCTCGACGGTGGGCATCACCGCCCGCCACAGCCGGAATCCTGCCGACCGTATGCGGCTGACCGTGCGCTGGACGATCTCGCCCAGCGAAGCCCCCAGGTCCATCAAGCGCTGCACCTTGCCGAATGTGGCCGCCGTAACGTTATCGGTGCGGAAACACAACGTATCGGTGACCATGCCGGTCAGCAGGCAAAACGCCGTTTGGGTATCAATGGGCGCGTTGAGGCGTTCCAGCCAGTCGAGCACACCTTCGGCAGCGGCGACCGTGTTCAGGTCAACCAGATTCGCCTGGCCGAACAGGGTATTGGTGCGGTGATGATCCAGGTTGATCAAGGGTACGCCCGTTTTCAGCGCGACCTGCCCCACCTTGCCCATACGGCTCTCGTCGCCGCAGTCCACGGCGATCACCAGGTCAGGCGCCATCGTGTCACGGATGCCGTTTAGCGCGGCGTGCACCTCGTCCGAGCCGGGGATAAACGTCAGGCTGCCGGGCACCCCGCCATCCACCGCCGTATACACGGTCTTGCCCATACCGCTCAGCGCATGCGCCAAGCCCAACATCGACCCGATCGCGTCACCGTCCGGGCTGACGTGTGCCACGATCAAGATACGGGTGGCTTTACCGACCAGTTCATTCGATCTATTCCAGTCCAGAGTCGTCACGCTCAGGCTCCTCGTGTGTACCGGATTCGTCCTCATCGTGCAGCGAGTTGAGCAGTTCATCGATCCGCTCGCCGTGTTCGATCGCCACATCCCAGTGAAAGTGCAGCATGGGCGTTTTACGGAACCGGGTACGTGCGGCTAACTCATGGCGCAAAAACCCGCTCGCGCGATCCAACCCGCCCATGACCTCGTCACGGTCATCAAAAGAATGTATGTAAATATCCGCATATTCGATCTCACGGTCAACCTTGACTTCAGTTACCGTAACCCCTTGCAGCGCCGGATCGGTCACTTCCACCATCAACAACGTACTGATGATGTTATGGATCAACTGCGCAGCGCGCTCTTGTTTTATCGTCATCACAAACTCCTTATACCACCACATACCATGCGCCACGAATACAAACCGGTGTATGCCGGTCAGACGGTGGGCCGGACCATTGCCAGCCCTTCGGCCAATACCTGGCGCGTGGAATAGGCCGGGCGCCAGCCCGCCGCGCGGAGCCGGGCCGTGTCCAGGTGTCCACTACAATATAAGGCCCGCACCCACCCGGACGAGCGCCGAAAACCGCGCAAACGCAGCCAGCCGCGCAGCGCCAGCCACGGCAGCGGCACGCATACACGCGAACACCCAACCAGCGCCGCCACATCACGCACCGGGCAGCCGTCATCCGCTGCAACATTATACACGCCCGGCAGATCATGCCTGATCGCCAGCCAAAACGCCGCCACCAGGTCGTCTTCGTGCACCGCCTGAATCCGGTGTTCTGTATGCCCGCAAGCCAGCACCGGGCGGCTGGCCAGGTAGCGCATCGGTGTTGATTCGTGCGGGCCGCACACCCACGCCGACCGCAGCCGCGTGATCGTGGTGCCCGGCTGCGCCAGGGTATCCACGTAATCCGACAGCAGCGCCAGCGACCGCGCATAGGGGCTGGCCTGGTGCCCGCGCACCGGCAGCGTCTCCGTGATCGGAACACGCGGCTGCGGCCCATAAACAACCATGCTGCTGCCGGTGATTATTTTCGGCACACCAGCGGTGATCATCGCCCGTAGAATATATTTTCCATCTTCGACCAAACGCATCGTGGCACTACGCCCGGACAACCAGCCCTGCACACCACCCAGGACCACAGCAGCATCAACGCCGTCTAAAACCGAGGTCCACTCCGGGCGGCGCAAGTTAGCCCGCACAAACCGTATACCCGGCACCAGCGGGCGGCAGGCCCGATCATCCAGGCCAATCACTGTCTCAACCGCCGGTTCGGCCAGCAGCCGTTCTGCGACCAGACGGCCCAAACTGCTTGCCACACCGGTTACCAACACGCGCATGATCATCCCCCACAATAACAGGCGGGCCAGGAGATGGCTTTCTTGCTCCTGGCCCGCCAATGGTACTGCATCTATGGGCGCATTTCAAAACAACTCACGTCAGGGTTAGTTTACCCGTTCGCGCACGTAGAATTCAATCCGGTCACCCGGTTGGAAGTTGTGGAACCCATCCAACCCAATCCCACACTCAAAGTCGGTACGCACTTCGCGTACATCCTCCTCAAAACGCTTCAGGCTGCTCACGCTGACGTTTTCCGTCAACACCTCGCCCTTGCGCCGGACACGTGCCCTGGCATTACGGCGGGCTACACCTTCCAGCACGTATGATCCGGCGATATTACCGATGCGCGGCACACGGATGACGCGGCGCACCTCGGCTACGCCAACCACTTTATCGGCGTATTCCGGCTCAAGCAAGCCGCTTAGCGCGAGTTCCACGCTCTCGATCAACTTGTAGATGATGTTGTAAGTGTGGATATCCACGCCCATCGATTCGGCCTGCCGTCCAGCCACCGGGTCAGGATAGGAGTTAAACCCGATGATGATCGCGTTTGACGCCGCTGCAAGGTTCACATCGTTTTCGGTAATACCGCCCACGTCGGCGTGCAGCACGCGCACTTTCAGGTCGCCCACTTCGACGTTCTCAACCGAATTAACTACCGGTTCAAGTGAGCCATCCACGTCCACTTTGATGATCAGCAGCAGTTCTTTAGCTTCACCTGCCAGGAACCGGCTGAAAATGTCTTCCAGGGCCACCCTTGGCGGCGCTTCTATCGCCCGGCGGACATCCGCGCGGTGCATCTCTGCCGTGGCGCGTGCGTCCTTGATATCGCTGACCACTTCAAACATGTCGCCAGCGTGGGGCGGCTGGCTAAGCCCCATGACCGATACCGGCGTCGATGGCCCGGCCTGTTCAATCTGATTCCACGACTGGTCGAACATCGCTTTGATACGGCCATACGTTTCGCCCGCGATCACCACGTCACCGCGCTTGAGGGTACCGTTTTGGACCAACAGAGTCGCCACCGGACCGCGCCCGCTCTCGGTACGCCCTTCCAGCACCGTGCCCGCTGCCGTATGGTTGGGGTTCGCCCGAATATCGGTTTCGTCCGCTACCAGCAGAATCGCTTCCAACAGGTCATCAATGCCGATCTCGGTCTTGGCGCTGACGGGTACAACCAGCGTATCACCGCCCCATTCATCGGGCTTAAGCCCCAGTTCGTCAAGCTGCTGTTTGACGAACTCCGGGTTGGCGTTGGGCCGGTCAACTTTATTCAGCGCCACCACAACCGGCACCCGTGCAGCCATCACATGTGCCAGCGCTTCACGCGTGGTCGGCATCACGCCATCGTCCGCGGCCACGACCAGCACGGCGATGTCGGCTCCCTGAGCGCCACGCGACCGCATTGCGGTGAATGCCTCGTGGCCGGGTGTATCCAAAAAGGTAATGAGCCGGTCGTCGCACAACACCTGATACGCGCCGATATGTTGTGTTATGCCACCGACTTCGCCTTCCTGCACTTTGGTGCGCCGGATCACGTCGAGCAGCGAGGTTTTGCCGTGATCAACATGACCCAGCACGGCCACGACCGGCGGGCGAACGACCAGCGATGCCTCGTCATCTTCGGCATACAACTGGCGCCACTGAGGGAGCTTAGCGGCTTCTTCGTCTTTATCGAGTTCGGGCGGCTGTTCGGGGTGAGCATCGTAGCCCATCCCATCGAGCACAATCGCCGCCGTGTCAAAATCGATTTGCTGGTTGATCGAGGCCATGATCCCGTTGCTGATGAGTTCTTTCATCACGTCAATCGGGCTGGCCTGCATCAGGTCCGCCAGTTCGCGCACCGTGATAAAATCGGGAATTTCGATTATTTGTTTGTCTTTAGGCATGGAATTCGCGGCCACATTGCCATCTCTCGGCAATCAGCGCCGCTCAGCCTCCTTTCGTTTTCTGGCAAAGAACGAGTTCAAGTGCCGCCCGCCGCCTTACCAGAACGATTGTAAACTACACTGAGGGAAGATTCCAGACCAAGTGACCGTTTTTTCTCAGTCGTTCGGTCCAGGCTGTGCCACCCGTATCCGTTTGCGATCGGCTTCGGTAAGCGTCGTGCGTAGCGCTTTTTCAAGTACGTCGGTTTCCAATGCACGGTCCCAGCACTCACGCTGGCTGCACAAATATGCCCCTCGCCCGTTGCGCTTGCCGGAAGGGTCGACGTGTACGCCATCGTCTGGCGTACGGACAAGGCGCGTAAGTGTTCGTTTATCCGTTGTTGCACGGCAGACCACACAGGTTCGCTGTGGGACACGCCGCCGTTTAGACGACTGTTTTGTCTTACTCATCGACCACCAACTCAGTCGAGGAATTCTTCCCACTCGTCACGCTTACGGCTGCCTTTGCGGCGGCGCTTGACTACGACTTCGCCACGTTCCTCATCAAAGACCAACTGCTGCCGCTTTTGCTTGGATTTCTGCTTTTTGCGTTCCTCGTCGTCGCCGTCCTCGTACAAGTCCGTATCCCAATCATCCGGCCTAAAAGACCTTACAACCGGTTTGACTTCGTCCGGAACGGCAGCGGGCATCGGTTTTAACGAAGTCAGGGGTTCGGGTTCAATTTCTGCTCCAAGCTCAATCTCTGCTTCGGGCTCAATAAACGCGGGCAGCACGGCTTCGGCCTCAATGTCAGCCGGTTCCGGTTCAAGACCAACGGCCTCAGCTTCTTCCGCCTCGGCTGCTTCCATCTCTGGCGCGATCTCGTCAACGGCTTCTAGAGCCGCCACTTCATCACGCGTCACAGCCTCACCATCAACCGCAGGTTCTTCAACTTCGGCTTCTTTTTCTGCCTGGCCCAAGATCACCAGATCATCCAGCGCGTACCGGATCGCGTCCATCGCGTCATCACCGGCCCCGCCCTGCTTCAGCCTCTGCACCAGCGCATCTTCATCGGCGAGCATACGTATCATCAACTCGCCCACGTCATCAACCCGCGACAGCGCCCGGTTGATATCGTCGTCAAGCTCCAACTCGCGAATGTTCATCTCAAAAGCACGTGCTGGGACCAATGCCCGGATCGCGTTCATCGCAGAGCGCCGTTCTTCACGCGCGGCTTCACGCGTGTCGAGTAGCATCCGTTCACCCATTTTAACGAAGTCAGTCAGGGTGCGGTATTCTTCAGGTTGAATAGGCCGGTTTGCCGCCTTTTTGCTCATAATGCGCTCGATCTCGTCAACCAGATCGGGCTGTTCCTGCTTCAATGTCAGCAGCGGCGGCTCATCCAGCAGCCTGAACGCCTCGCTGGCAGCCTCGGACACACTCTTGATGTCAATTCGCCAGCCAGTCAGCTTAGCCGCCAGACGTGCATTCTGTCCTTCGCGGCCAATCGCCAATGACAACTGGTCATCGGGCACGACTACGGTCGCGGTACGCCCGGTATCCAGGTCTTCTTCAAGCAGCATATCGCTGACGCGCGCCGGGCTGAGCGCTTTACTGATAAACTGGGCGGGCTCGGCATTCCATTCAATTACGTCGATCTTCTCATCGCTGAGTTCTTTGACGATATTTTGAATGCGGATACCCCGCATGCCCACGCATGCCCCAACCGGGTCTACACCTTCTTGCAGCGCGGCAACCGCCACCTTAGAACGGTGCCCGGCTTCACGTGCGATGTTTTTGATCTCGACCTGGCCGTTATAGATTTCGGGCACTTCGTATTCGAGCAACCGCCGCAGCATGTTTTTGTGGGCACGGCTGACAATGATCTGCGGGCCGCGGCTGTTCTTTTTAACCTCAACCACATACGCCCGCACCTTGTCATGGTGGCGGTAACGTTCGCCCGGAATCTGGTGAGCACGCGGCATAATGGCTTCGGCTCGCCCCAGGGAAATCGTAATCGCGCCGCTGGTGACACTTTGCACCGTGCCGGTTACAAGATCACCTTCACGTTCGACAAATTCATCGTACAGCGACTCGCGTTCAGCCTCGCGGATGCGCTGCAAGATAACCTGTTTGGCGGTCTGTGCGGCGATACGCCCAAAGTTATTTGTTGTCTCAACCGGCATCATCACGGTATCACCGATCTCGGCCTCAGGGTAGCGCAGACGCGCATCTTCGAGCGCGACCTCGGTCTGTTCGTTTTCGACCGATTCGGTCACTTCTTTTTCAAGCAAGATTTCCGATGCGCCGGTGGGGTCAATACTCGCCTCTACGCGCTGATTGGATGAGATGTTTGAGTCGCGGCGGTACGCCGATACCAGGGCTTGCTCCAACGCCTCCAACACCACTTCGCGCGATAGAGCTCGCATTTCGACAATTTCATTAAAAGCCAGGGTGAAATCACTCTTCATGGTCGTTCTGTTCTATTCCCATCGGGTCTCTTTGGATTCGTCCGTTTGCCTGCGGAGCTGGGCATATACAACGAAAAGTGGGGGGAGCCCACTTTCCTCTTCGGAGATATCAACTAAGTAAAGTATATCATGCCCGATCTGCTTTAGCAAGAGCGGCATTTGCCTAAAGTTACTTTTCTTTGGGCAACAGGCCGTATCACTGTCAGATTACACGGTCTGCTTCCACGTGTGATGTTACCCAGGCCAGCACATCATCCAGCGGCACGATCGTGCGATCTTTTTCAGCGCGGAGTTTGGCTTCGACGCCGCCGTTCGCCAGCGATTTTTTGCTGACAGCCAACCGCAGCGGCACCCCGATCAGGTCGGCATCGGTGAATTTTACGCCCGGCGACTCCTGGCGGTCGTCCAGCAGCACGTCAAACCCGGCAGCCCGCAGATCGTCGTACAGCCGGGCCGCCGTCTCGGCGAAAACCGGATCACCGCCAATGGTAAGCAGGTGTACATCGAACGGTGCGACACTCGCGGGCCACATGATCCCCCAGTCGTCGTGGTGCGCCTCAATGATGGCGCCCATCAGCCGCTCCAGGCCGATCCCGTAGCTGCCCATCACGGCCAGGTGCTCGACGCCGTGTTCATCCTGGTAAGTCACGCCGAGCGCTTCGCTGTAACGCGTGCCCAGCCGGAACAGGTGTCCCAGTTCGATCGCCTGGGTGACGCGCAGCGTCCCATTTTTGCAGCGGGCGCAGGTCGCGCCGGTGTACGCCGCCGCGATATCGGCGACAAAGGCCGGGTCGAAGTCACGCGGGACGTTCACGCCGGTCATGTGATACCCTTCGTCATTGGCACCGGCCACGAAATTCGCCCCGACCGTCACCGAACGGTCAGCCAGCACCGTGATATCGGCGGTCAGGCCCAGCGGGCTGGCGTAACCCGGCACGGCTCCCGTCGCCAGGATTTCGTCATCCGTGGCCGGGCGCAGCGTACCGCCGCCTAATGCATTCGTTACCTTAATTTCGTTCACTTCCAGGTCACCGCGAATCACGACAAACACAAACGTATCCGGCTGGCCGTGTCGCTCATTCTGACCGTGTCGCTCATTCTGACCGTGCCGCTCATTGACAAAAAACACGGCCTTGAGCGTCTGCGCAGTCGGCACACCGATAAAATCGGCTACCTCCTGGATCGTTTTACAGTCCGGCGTCGCGACTTTTTCCACAGGTTGCAGCGCGACCGGGGCCGGATCGTCCAGCACAAACTGCGCGACCTCGACATTGGCCGCATACCCGCAGTGATCACACACGACAAACTGGTCTTCGCCCTGGTCGTGAGCCATCATCATTTCGTGACTCGCGCTGCCACCCATCGCGCCGGTATCGGCCTCAACCGTGACCACATCCAGCCCGACCCGCGCAAATATACGCTGGTAGGCGTCATACAGGCGGCTGTACGCGCGTTCGCTCGCGGCCTCGTCCACATCGAACGTGTACGAGTCTTTCATGGTGAACTCGCGCAGCCGGATCAGGCCGCCGCGGGCGCGCGGCTCGTTGCGGTACTTGGTCTGTATCTGGTAGACGTGCTGCGGAAGCTGTTTGTAACTGTCAATCTCGCGGGCAGCGATCATGGACACGATTTCTTCGTGCGTGGGACCTAACACAAACTCGCGTCCTAACGCGGAGTCACCCCCGCTGACTCCCCTGGTGAACGTTTGCAGCACCGGTCCGAACGTGTTCCAACGCCCGGACGCCTGCCAGATGTCGGCGGGCTGGACCACCGGCAGCCGCACTTCCTGGCCACCGGCAGCGTCGAGTTCCTCGCGCAAAACAGCTTCGATCTTGCGGATCACACGCCAGCCCAACGGCATCAGCGCATAGATTCCCGCCGCCACCGGGCGCACCAGTCCAGCCCGTACCGCGAGCCGGTGATTAACCATTTCCGCATCTGCCGGAGCATCCCGCAGCGTGCGCGTAAATAAATCGGTGAGTCGCATTTTCTCCTCCTGTACACGTATCGCAGACACATAAAAAACCGGCGCCGGGAATGTCCGGCGCCGGTGTATGCGCGTTATGTTGTTTTAGCCCTGGCTTTCAGGCTGTATTCACGCAGGCATCACCCAGCCGACCACTCGCGACGGTTGATTTCGCTATGGGGGCTGCTAGGGGCCGGGATGCCAAAACGTGTTTGTGTGTTCATGTGTTTCATACTACGCGACTTTCTGCGGCCTGTCAACGATTCGGCGGAGCGATCACGTGCTAAACAAGCGCCTGCTGACGGAGCAAACATGGTTCAGGATGTTTTGTCATTATCGGGATCAAGTGACAAGTTCTGTTTACACACCGTCTGCGCCTGGGTTGCAAAGTATTCCATAAGTGTACGGTGACGGAAGATAAAACCACCACCAACCTGTCGCATTAAATGGCGTTCACAAACATATTTCAAGAACTTGGCGTAGTTACGAGGTGCGACCTCAAAATGCCAAAGGAATATACGAAGAGAAAAATGTTGAATAACAACTAATCCACCATAGTACAACGCCAAGATAAGCCCAACAAATGCTCCAATAGCCAATCCTGCCCCTACCCCAACAGTCATACCGAACAACACTCCACCGATCAATCCGCCACCCAATACCCCACCAAGCCCACCTAAGATCAACGCAATAGAAAAAACAGAAATCACCATAGATGTCAGCATAACCAACCGAGCGCTACGTAATGAACTCCAGATACCTTGATTTGGTACAGTTCGTTGCTCAATCATTTCGTGTGTGATTCCATTGTCAAGTACAACAAATAGTCCATAGACCAACAAAAACACGGGACCAACACCTAGCCCAACCAACATTCCCCCATCTTTCGCAATGTACAACACACTAATCAGTCCGATAACAAATACACCACCCAACCCGATCACCAAGCGAGAGACTGAAACTGAACGCACATTCGCCCAAGACCATTTGAGTCGCTCAGTCAATGCAATTTGATTCACTTTCCAAGCAACAGAAAGTCCTCCGAAAACCGAAAAAAGTGAACCCAGGATCAACGCACCAATTATCCCGGCGATTAGTCCGCCGAGCACTGCAAAACCTAACCCGAAAACAAGCCCGATTATGAATAGGACAAAAAATTTATATCGTTTACACCATATAGGTGTGCCAAGCCAATCAGGTTGCAATTCCTCGATGTAGAATACTGGCAAATTGCGAGCCATCATTTTGTACGCTAGCCAAGCAAGATAACAACGGGTCTGCTGATGGGTATACTCTAGCTGATGATTCCCTGAACGAAGACAACGCACAATATAGCGGCAAAACAGATGATCATGTTGTGCTTTTTCGGTGGGAAAGCTAGCGATTTGCTCTAAGGATACTCCAGCATAGGCAATAGCCATGATATTCAGCAACAACGGAGATGTACTGAACTCGCGTAGGGTTTTATTTTGTGTCACAGCACGTGAAAGAGCTTTCCACTCTTCCCCTAACTGTCCGAGGTATTCTCTGGTCTGCACGAGTGTCAGCGGCTTCAAACAGATAGCGCTTTGCAAGTGAAGTTTCTCGGCAAGCTCCGTATATTCCTGCCTGCGACTGCACACGACAATACCATTATCAGCCCAATCATGACCAGGCTGCCAAAAGTCACTGATCGCCTTAACACAAGCATCCCTACAATGTAGTGGCACTTCGTCCAAACCGTCGAGTAAAAAGAACAAATCGCCGTTGGCGATGCAACGTTTACCAAACCCACGGGACACACGATAGTCGATAAGCAGACGTTCAACCAGCCAGTCTTCGAGTTTTTTCGGGCATTTTTTCGCCCAAGACGCGAGATTGAATACTACGGGAACCGGTAACGAATGATCCGCTTCAGCACGGTCGAGTAGGTCTTTGGCTAATTCGAGCAATGTCATTGTTTTACCAGAACCGGGTTCGCCTAGTATTAGCAAAGCTCGTCCTTTACGCCTGAACAATTCTGTAATTTTCGTGCCCGAATCCAGCAAGATCGTTTCGCTTCCCTTGCGATGAAATTCTCGTTCGATTTGAGTTTCAACAACTTCTGGAACATGCATTCCTTCAAGGTCTAACCACACGTCACCAATGCGAGAACGTTCAAACACTCCTTCGATCCAATGCTCACGCACTTTAGCCGACAAATGGCCTAATTCATCCGAACAATTCGGTTTTCCTTGAAGCAAAACATCATCCTGTTTGACTTGTTTCTGGTAATTTTTTAGCCAAGTCACAAGAGACGACAAACCTGCTATCGCTAATTTCAGTACCTCGACGATATCCCAGGTCAAGCCATTGATCAAACACAGCAGGACAGCCGGAATCATCGCTATGATAAAAATAACTATCAAAACATTGAGAAAGGCTATACCCACTTTTCGCGGAGAAAGCATACTACTCTCCATGTTTTACACGGGGACACAAAATCATTATACAACAACGTAATTCAGAGGAAATATGCGCGTGAGTGGGAAGGGAACACGATAAAAATCGATATCAAAACCGCCGGATCAGACAAACGCATCCCCTAATCCGGCGGTTATTATCTCGTTTGAGGCCCCACAGATCAACTATCCGACGGCGTCTTCGGTCGCTTCCTCGGTCATCTCGCTGGTTTCGTCCGGCGAGAGTTCGTCAGCCGCGCCTGCATCGTCGTCGACAGTTTCTCCCGCTGAGTCCGATGAAGTGTCGGGCGCCTGTCCGGCATCCGCCGGGCCGGCATCCGCTGGCTCGACGTCGTCGCCTGACAGCCCGTCAAGAACCGGCTGCGGGTTGATACTGCCGGTAACGGCGGGCGCCGGGAAGACAAAGATTCGCGCCAGTTCGGAATCCACCACGTATACCCGGCCATCCGGCCCAATCGCCACACCGGCAGGTGATCGCAGCCCTAACACGTCTTCTTCCAGGTTATCCGGCTGGTTAAACGCGAACACCGGCTGCCCGGCGAGATCATAAACAACGATGCGGTGCCGCTCGTCCATATCCGTCACGTAGACCAGCGACCCATCAGGACTCACGGTGATAAAGGGCCGGTTGTAGGACTGGCGATTCTGGAACCACATATTTACATCCCAAACGCGCAGCGGCGACCCGTCGGCGGCGAACGTCTGTATACGCTTGTTCCAGGCTTCGGCCACGTACAGATCACCCGAAACCGGGTTGAGCGCCAGCCCGGACGGTTCATCCACCTGGCCTAACTCGGCACCCGCCCGGCCAATATCGCGGATAAATTCACCTTCGGACGTGTACACGCGCACGCGCTTGTTGCCGGTATCCGACACGTACACCGTGCCGTCAGCGGATACCACCACGTCACGCGGCCCCCAGAACGCATCCGTTGACGCGTCCTGTGACGGGATACCCTCGTGGCCCCACAGCCGCAGCAGGTCGCCATCCGGCGAAAAAACCTGCACGCGGTGATTCCACGTATCGGCCACGTAAACATTACCATCCGGCCCGACAGCCACGCCCCACGGTTGGAGCAGCGAACCCGGCTCGTTATCCCCGCCGGGGATGTTGCCGATCACGCCCATGTGTTCGCCGTCCTGGTTGAGCACCAAAACGCGGTTACGATCCGTATCGGCGATGTACAACAAGCCCTCATCGCTGATCGCGATCCCGCGTGGGCGCACCATACCGGCTTCTTCGCCCAAAACGGCTTCGGCATACAGGTCGGTGAACACCTGATCTTCCGGATATTCCGGCTCGCGGATATCAACCGTGCTGCTGCCCACACCGGTATCCCAGACTTCGGCGGCAACACGTTTTTCGACAAAGAAATACATCTTGTCGGATACCGGCCAGTTATTGGCGGCAAACCGTTTATCGTCCTGGCACTCGACCTTCACGGCGCTCTCACAGACGCGGCGGTTGCGCTCCCGGTCTTCTGGCGTTTCGCCCTGAGCGGCCTCAGCATCACACCGCGTTTGATTATTGTCAATACACATTGCCTGGCCGTAAACGGTATAGTCGCGGTTCAGCCAGATATCAAACAGGCCCTGGCGGAAATACGGCGCGGCGATGTTCGTATCCTCCGTGCTGAACACGTTCGCCACGCGGTCATAGTTCAGGTGGAAATATTCCTGCATCGGCCACCACAGCCGGATGTATTCGAACTCATAATAACGGTCGCCCAAAATACGGCGCACGTCGGGCGCCTTTTTGCTGCCAACCACAACCACTTTTGCGCCATCCAATGATGACGGATCGACGCTGCCCGCTTCACCGCGCATAAACCCGTAGTTGGGATAATTGCGAAAATACCAGGTATAGGGCCACGAGGACTCGTCATCGTACACAATGCGCATATCCGCGCCCTCGTTCGTAATCTCCGCGATGCGGTCGATCTCGTTCAGCACCGTTTTGATCGCCGGTCCCGCATGCGCATACACCAGGTATTCGGTCGCGTAATCGTAGTTGATGAAGCTCGCCATGATCGCGGCCCGCAGCGTGAGCACGCCCAGCAGCACCGCACCAGCGACAATCGCGGTGCGGCCCAACTGGTTCAGTCCCATCCGGCGGCCAAAGCGCCCGGTCAGATACAGGGCACCGGCCAGGACCAGCAGCGCGGCCAGCCAGTTTCCGCTGGCGGCCAGTTCTACCGGTGTGCGCCCCGTGAACGGCGGTTCCTGGCCCCACAACTGGGTCGTGATCTGCGCGAGCGCCACAAACACCAGCGGCATCGCCACCAGCAGTACCAACCAGCCACCCTGGCGCAGCGTATCACGGTTCAAACCGTTCACCACGCGGCCCAACCACCACCCGGAAAGCAGGATCAGCGGCACGGTGAGATGGGTTGTCAGCCACGGCATTTTTTCGCCAGCCACCGTCAGCCCGAACAGGATCATGATCGCCCAGTAGCCGATCAACCCGATAAACGGCAGCGAGCCGATCCATTCGGGATTGTCGTTCATGCGTTCGCGGTCTTCGTCCACGCTGAAGGGGCGGAACAACCAGCCCGGCGCGTCCGCATAATGTACCAAACTAACCGCGCCCGTCATTGCGTCTGCGTCCGTGTCAGCTTCGCCAGGATCAGCCGCCGCGCGTACATCGGTGCGCGCCCGCACTGACGTGCGGTTCAACGCCGCGACCTGTGTTTGTGCGGCAGTGTCACCGACCGGCGCGTCATCTGCGAGCCTGCCGTAAGGCGCGAGGGCTTCCGGCTGTGGTTCAGCAGCAGCGCGATCCCGCCGCCAACGCCACAACCCGCACATGCCCGTTATCCCGGCGCACATCGCGCCGATCATGGGCAAAAACTCGTATACCGAAAGCTGCGTGAAGAGATAATAATACTGCGGCTGGCTGCCGCGCCGAACCCCTTGTTGGGCCAGCCAATAACCCAGCGACCCGACCATACCCGTTGCCAGCCCGTACTGGTTGCTGAACACCGTCGTGAAGAAAAACGCGAACAGGCCGATAAATATCGCGCCCGCCGGAAGCCAGCGCTTCCAGTTCCACGACAGGCCAACCGTGATCGCGACCAGCGCAAACGGGACAAAGCCCGCCACCGCCGCCCGCAGGGTGTCTTCACCTGCCGGGTTGGACGGGCTGTATTCTTCCAGGTCGTAACCCGCCCAATACAGCGGGAACGCCGCCAGCCAGGGCAAGATCAACGTCCCGACGACGATCAGAACGTCAAACACCGGCTGCCGGTCGAAAAAGTCCCACCACGAGGTCAGGAAACGTGTCGCCAGCACACTGATCACAATCCCGGCGCACATGATCCACGCGATCCAGATCGGCGTATTGTTGTAATCGTCTTCGATACCGTTGCTGGCCTCATCCGGATCGGCGGCAAACGGCTGGTCGCCGGTATCCTCAACAAAACTGCGCCGCTCGAACGCAACCAGCACACTCATCACCAGCAGCGCCAACAGCAGCACGATCAACAGTTCGCGCCGGGGCAGCGGAATCCGGCCCGGATAAATAAATACGGCGCTCATGAACAGCAGGAACAACACGGCCAGCACCGGCGCCATCACCCACGTGAGCAGCCGCACAAACATCGCGTCATCCAGAGTGGTCGCGACAGCGTATTCTTTGGTGACGTTGGCGCCATAGTTCCGGTCATTTTCACTCATGACCGTTTGCGCTTCCCAGACGGTATCCGGCTTGATCACGTCCATCACGATCACAATCAGCAGCGCCAGGATTCCGCCAATGATCGCCGCCGCCAGGATCACGTAGAACGCCGAACGGCCATGCGCCAATCCGCGCATGATCGCCCCGGCTAACCCGTCGCGGCGTTTTCCCGACGACAACATGTTCCGCAAAAAACCCGAACCGGCCAGGGGGAGATACAGCAGCACAAACAGCGGCACCTGGAACCACAACGCGGACGGTATCCAGAAGGTGGCCGCCAGCAAAAAGCGCAGCAGTGCCCCCAGCGACCACGCCGCGACCGCGACCAGCCCCAACAGGATCACGTGACCGGCAAGCGTTTGCAGCGGGGGGGCACGCCAATCGATCTGGCCCGCATCGGGACGGCTGACACCCACGTCCTGAAGCATACGCAGCAGCCAGAACAGCGTCAGAAAACTGCCAAAGATCGCGATGTAGATAAACGCCACTTCTTTTGACGCCAGCATCGCCACCAGCGCTCCCGCCAGCACCCATAACCAGATCGACTGGCGCGGGCGCTTGCCGTCGATATATTGCAGCAGCGCGTATAACAGCAGGATCGAGAAAAAGATCAACGGGATATCGTGGCGGATATACCGGCTGTAGTACAACAACTGCGGCGATATCAACAGCAGCGCCGCCGTGATCACCGCGCCGGTTTTGCCCAGCCAACGCCGGAACACGAGCGGCGACATCACGATCAGCACGCCTAACAGCGTGGGATAAATACGTGATGTAAAGTCGGTATCGCCAAACAGGAAGTACGACAGCGCCGTCATGTGAAACAGCAGCGGACCATGCATCAACGGCGTGTGGCTGAACTCGCCAAACTCGTACAGCCGCCACGAATAATAGGTGTGCAGGCTCTCATCATGACTCATGACACGCGTGCCCAAGTCGGCGAAGCGGGTTACCAGCGCCACAACCAGGATCACCGCATAAGCGACGATCTCCCAGTTGAGCAGGTAACTGCGCGTCAGGATCGCGTTTAACGCGTGTTCCCGCGAGTCGTCGGGGGCCGGGTAGGTCTGTTCGACTGTTGCCATACGCTCTATATCTCGCTTAAACACACAACCGGGGCGGGGAATCTGCCGCTTCCGGCCCTGTTAAAATAGCTTCACAAAACGATAGCCGGTCTTGTCATAACCGAGCCGTTCATAAAACAAGTGCGCTTCGTCTTTGCGCCCGAAACCACTGACTAAAAACACGCCAACACAGCCCGCGTCACGCGCCGCCTGTTCGGCAAAATCCATCAGGGCACGGCCTACACCGTTCCGGCGCACGCTGGCATCGGTGACAAGGACCGACACTTCCATATAACGGCTGGCGTGCACGATTCGCTCACGCAGACGCAGGCACAAAAAACCAACGACCTGACCATCCAGTTCAGCCACGTAAAACCAGTCGATAGGACTGCCCGCCACAAACTCAAAACGATTCTGCATGTCCCCGGCGCTGAACGGCTTCCCGGTAAGCTGGCTGATCAAACCGCGCACCGGTTCATTATCCGCTACAGTCATGTCACGAATCAACACGGCCACAACCAATTTCCTCCCGCGCGCCCAAAACCGCTACGGCTGAGCGCCCAGCGGCGCATCCGGTGATACCGTCGCCTGGGGCATCGGGGCCGGGCTGGCGCCCACATTAAACACATAGGCGACGGTGGCCTGCGGTACGGAATCATCCACGCTGGCCGCGTTATTGGCTTGCTCTGACGCCACTTCGCGCGCCTCATCCGTCACGCCGGGCGTGGGTGACGCGGTTGCCGCGAACACATTCGGGCGCGGCTGTTGGGGTGCCGCCTCCACGCGCGAATCGTTGTTTGTCAGCAGTGGGAGCGCAACGGCCACCAGCAGGATCATGGCCAGCACCATGCTGATCCCTGGCAGCCACGACGACCGGTCAATAGTTGAGCGGCGCGGCGGCTCGCTCACCTGCTGCCAGACACCGGCCCATACGTGCGCCAACTGGCCGGGGCGCGGCTGCCCGAAAAGGGGCATTTCGCGGCGCAGGTCGGCGGCCATCCGTTCTTCACGCACGAGCGCCGCCCGGCAGCGGGAACACATCCGGACATGGTTGACCACGCGGGCACGCTGTGCCGGTCGCAGTTGGCCATGAACATAACGAGTCAGAAGATGGGTAACGTGACGGCTTTGCATGGTATCTGTTCTAAATGCTCCACAATTCTTCTAACGCGGCGCGGTCGGCAGTGCTCATCGCGTTGCGCAGTTGTTCGTGCGCCAGCCGAATCCGGCTCTCAGCGGTTTTTTGCGGGCAGCCGATGACCTCGGCCATCTCGCGGTACGTCAACCCCTGGCCGTAGCGCAGCGCGACGGCTTCGCGCAGCCGGGGTGACAGCGTGTGCAGCGCACATCCCAGCGCCTCACGCACATCTTGCCATGCCGCCTGTGTTTCCGGCGACTCGTCCGCGGGGGTCGCCGGTTCGATGCCCACGTTGAACAGCGTGGTCAGCGCCACGGTAGGCAGCCACTTACGGCGGCGGGCGTTCCGGCAGCGGCTGATCGTGATCATCGACAGCCAGGTGCGAAACGCGGCCCGGTCCGGATCATAACGGTCCAGGTTGCGAAAGGCGTACACCATCGATTCCTGTAGCACGTCTTCGGCATCCTGCGCGACCAGCAGCACACTATACGCCAGCCGGTACATGCCGGGCGCGTACCGGTCGTATAACGCCGCATACGCCACCTGGTCGCCGTTGAGACACCGGGCGATCAGGTCCGGCAGGTCAGGACCATTCGCCGACCGGCTTTTTGTGTCTGGTTGGGCGTGTTGTGGTTGTGTCATATCAAGTAGTACACCCCTGCCCCCCGTTATTCCTCAGTCAAGCGTTCGACGCCGTAAATATCAAGCTGAACCCATAATACGAGATGTCCGATCACGTCGGGCTTTCGCAGTGAATCGCTGCGGTAATACCACATCAGCGCATCGCGCCACGAGAGTTCGTCCAGGTCCCAGGTGCGGCGCGTGATCAGGTCCTTGCCAATATATGACGCGCCCATGACCGGTTCCGGTTCCACAAACGGCGCCAGCACCGCCGACGTGTTAACCTCCGGGCCGAGCGCGTCCACAAACACCGCGTTCGGATAGTCGCGCAGCACCCACGCCAGCGCACCATCGGAAGGCACCAGGGCCGTGACCGGCATCAGGTTCGGTTCGCCGGTATCACGCAGGCTCATTTCGCGCAGCGAATCACGCAGTTCGTGCACGTCACCCGTCACCGGACGTATATACCACAACTCGCGCGGATCGTCCCAGTTATCATATGCCGCCCGCCAGCCTTCGCCCGCGCCCAACAGCATCAGGAATACCAGCGTACCCAGCGCCAGCCCGTACCACGAGGTCCGCGCACCCCACAGACTGCCGACCAGGAAGTACAACACGCCGACCAGCATCAGCACCAGCGACGTGATCAGCAAACGGAGCTGAATATTGCCGAGCACATACGAAAAAACCGGGATATCCTGAATGATGGTCGCGTCGGGATCGGTTGTGCTGCGGCTGTAGATGTCTTCGAGCAGTTTACGCGCCACCTTGTTCGCGTCGTCGATGCCCACCGGCAGATCGGTCAGCAGCAGTTTGCCCAGCATGAGCAGGCTCATGCCAACCGCCAGCCATAACAAAAGCGTGATCAGCGCGTGCGCCAATACGCCCCACTCCGGCACATCCCACAACATATCGGGGCGCTCGGTGATCCAGCGCGTGATCATCAGCCCGACCAGCATCGTCAGCGGCATCACGATCCACAGCGCGTGAGCCGCCGCTGCCCCGCCGTAGGCCAGCGCCCACACCAATCCAGCCAAAAACCAGCCGACCAGCACCCGCTCGAAGAAACTGCCAAAACGCACCGCGCGGTAACACGCGACCAGGCCGAACAACACGATCCCGATCTCGTAACGCAGCGCAACCAGCAGCGGGTACGCGACCGGCGCGCCGTCCAGCAGATCAACAAAGCCCCTGATCCCGGTCCAGAGCGCCTGTCCGACCGAGGTCAAACCGGACGGCAGCCAGAACATACCCGTACCGACCAGGACCACCGCCAGCCCGGCAGCAAAAACGCCCATCGACCAGGGCCACGTCGCCCACAGATCACGGATCGCGCGGATCACGTGCGCGTCCGGATCATCTTCCGTCAGCCACGCGAACAACACGCCAAACACCAGCGCGAGCAGCGTCAACAATCCCGCCGGTTCGGCCAAAAAGATCAGCGCGCCAAAACCAGCCGTGGCCGCGATACCATACGCCTGTTGGCGTGTTTCGTAAAAACGCAGCACCAGCCACGGCCCGATCACGGCCAGCAGCATACTCCAGATCACCGGGCTGAGCGTGCGCGAGGCCAGCACACCCACCGGCGACAGCGTCAGCAGCAGCGACATGATCAGCGGCGGCAGCGGCTTGAGATAACGCCGCCACAAGACCGGCGACAGGGCCAGCAGCACCCCGCCAAGCGCCACCGGCAGCCGCGCCGCGGCGGCTCCCACCGGCATGAGCGTGAACCCGATCACGTTGAGCAAAAACGTCAGCGGGCTGTGCGGAACAAGCGCCTCGCCCGGCGCCTGTGTATCCACCACGCGCACAGCGGCCAGCGCCTCACGCGCTTCGGCGTCATTGAGCGGCGCAGCGCCTAACTGCGCAAATCGCAGCGCCAGCGCCAGCAGCGCCAGCACCACGTACAGCACAATTTCTAACGTGATGCGCACGTTCAGCACAGGTTCAGCGCGTGCCGGAGTATTTTCGGCGGCCCCCGCCGGGGTGTTTCCGGTGGACAGAGACGCCGCATTATTCGCTGTCAGTGCCATGACTCGTTCCTACCCTCAATTCGGCGCCACACGGAAAACGGCCACCTCGCCGCTTTCACAGACCGGCGTGAGCACCTGCGCGAATTTACCTAATCCCTGGTCAAAATCACGCTGGCGCACCGAGTCATCCCCGGCCAGTTCACGCATCCACTGCCGTTCGGCAAAACCGATCACAATATAATCGATATCGTAGCGGTCGATAATGGCCCACGCGCGGTCCCAGTCCAGTGTCGTGTAGAGCTCCTGCACGTCCATCACACGGTCGCGATACTGTCCGTCTTCAAAACGCACGTCGGTCACATCCGCGTATGTTTTACCGCGCCACTGCCGTTCGTGGTTCTGCCAGCCGATCAACGTCGGGATGCCCGTTAATCCGCTGAACCGGCTGTAATCCGGCGCATAGGCCCCGCCCGGCGCTTCGACCAATGTCAGGCCATCGCTGCTTTGTTCCAGCCCGGCCAGGCATTGGATCGCCGCGTATTCCTCCTCGCGCACCATGTTAGGCGTACCGTCCAGCGTCAGCGGGGCCATTTCCGGGCATGACTGGCCTAACTGCGGAGGCCGCGACTCACACTCGGCGACCTGGTCTTTGAGCGTCAGCCGCCCGGTTTCGACCAGCGCCCGCGTGCGCATCGCCAGCACCGGGTAAGCCATCCCGGCGGCGAACAGGGCCAGCAGCACCACGCCAAACGCCCACCGCCCGGCGGAAACCAGCCCCAACGAGGAGCGAATCTGACTATCCGGTTCCGCGCCGGATGATTTGTCATCCGGTAATGTGCCCGCCAGCACCGACCAGGCCCCAAACGCCGCCGCCAGGCCAAACATGATCCAGCCCTGATAATACAGCTTAAACACGGTGTTGATCCGCACGCTGAAATTATCCTGCAAATACACAAAATCCGGGGCGAAAGTCAGCACCGCCCCCGCGCCGATCAACAGCAGGGCAAACCCGGTCGCCGGGCTGTACGTGATCGCGTCCGGCACCGGATTCAGGCCCAGCGTATGCCCGCGTTTTGATTTGCCATCCGCGCCGGGTCCCAGCCGGTACAGCGGGCGTGCGAACAAGCGCCCGACCACGACCAACACCATCGCCAGCAGCAGCAGTTCGCTGGGCAGCGCTGGCAGCCGTTTATTGAGCACGTCCGGCACAATGTCCCGAAGCTCGGTATTCGGCGGCAGAATCTCGTATACGGCGTTACGCACGTCGCCGCGTTCCCACGCCGACGCGCCCAGAATCGCGACCGATACGACCGCGGCGCTCGCGGCTACCGTCAGCGCCAATACCCCGGCCTGCCAGTGGAAACGCCGCCCGGCGCGTTTAACCTCGACCAACAAAAATACGACCAGGATCACCAGGAATATGCCAAACTGGAGCACATACTGCTGCCAGGAGGTCGGGTAGATCACGTTGGGCAAAATGCCGCTGGCCTGTGACGTAAAACTGAGCAGCCACGGCAGCAGCAGCACGACCGTCAGCCCGCCGATGACCAGCGCAAACCGTGCCGTTTTGAGCAAATCCGGCCAACTGAGCGCCCCGGTACCGCTGCGCAACATACGCCGCAGCGCTTCCGCACCGAATAACAGCACCAGGTAAGCCGCGTC
Source organism: Anaerolineae bacterium (assembly GCA_016930015.1). Lineage (GTDB taxonomy): Bacteria > Chloroflexota > Anaerolineae > Aggregatilineales > Aggregatilineaceae > JAFGHR01. The sequence continues at coordinate 89,979 of JAFGHR010000124.1, forward strand.
CCACGAATTCATGAAGATCATGCCGCCGACCCAGATCGCGTACAGCGGGTACTCAAACGCGGCCAGGTCGCGGCCACCCAATACCAACCCCAGCGCCAGCCCGATCGCCAGCAGCGCAAACGGGAGCGCCAATACGTGCGGGTGAATGTCGGCCAGCACAAAACTAAACTGCGGGAATTCGGTGATCGGCTGCACGTCGATCGCGTCACCGTCCAGATCACGGTCGTTGACGACCCGGCTGTAACGGAACCACCACCAGTAGCCCCACTGATCGACCGGTTCGGCTTCGTCGTCCCAATTGGGGATCGTGTCGCCGTCCGAATCAATTGGCAGATCAAGCTGGCCGCCGTCCGCCTGGGTTACCGTTTGGGTACCACTGCGCTCGCTGACGTCCAAAAAATCAAAGTAACGCTCGTCCACCACGCCCGGCACATACCCGTGATACGGTATCTCGACCAGCGTCGTGCCCAGGTTGCCGATCAGGATCACAAAACACATGCCCAACAGGCCCACAAAAATACCCGCGCCCTGACTCCCTGGGCGGTAGCGCCAGTCGGCCTTCTGCCGCCCGGCAAAGGACCGCGCGCGTACCATGTTATACGTAACGCCCAGCGCCCCGATCCCGGCCAGCGCAAACAACAGCGCGATCGTGGTGTTAAACGCGACTCCGCTTGCCACGCCGCTGAGTTCGGCCAGCATGGCCATGATCAGGTAGCCGAAATAGTAATAACTGATGGCGTAGCCGCTCATCCAGGGATCGTTAGGCGGCAGCGTATCGCTGGCCCGAATGCCGTTCATGAACATGATTTCCATCGGCTTTTCGGTGCTGCGCATTTCAGGGTTATGCGCGCGGAAGATCGCCCAACCGAACAGCAGCGCCAGGAATAACACCTCGGTGAGCAGAATCAGCCAGCAGTTGTCGCGGAACCAGTCACGCAGCGGCGGGCGCTCGTCCCAGCGGAAAAAAGCGGCCAGCCCCAGCACCAGCACGATCACCCACGCGAACACCATACCGCCGGGTGTATTACGCAGCAGGCCCAGGCTGCCCAGGAACCAGAAAATGAAGCCGGTCAGCATCACGCCCGCCGTCCGCGCCAGGGTATAACCCCGGTCCGGCAAGCCGCCCATCACGCGGAACAGCAGCGGCCACGCGGCCATCCCGGCCAGCGTCACCAGCAGCCACCAGACGAATACATCACCGCCTTCGCGGCCCAACCAATCCGAAATCAGCGAATAATCCATGTGATCTCACATAACCAACATCACCGGGGCGATTGCATCAAATGGGCAGTTAACTTTTTTGTGCAACGCCTTCCCCCTATTCCCCCTTCCAGCCAAGCTGGACGGTGCCCCGTCCAAACAGACTGACGGGGGACTCAAACACGCTCGAAGCCTGTGTTTTCCCCTCCATCGCTCGGCGGGGGAGGGGAACCGGCGCAGCCTGTGGGCTGCGTCCGGAGGGGAGGGGCGTTTTTGGCGTTTGATATGATTACCCTGCCATCACAGCCAAGTTATTGCGCCGCGATAGTATCGCGCGCGATACTATCGCTCACGATCTCGTCGCTCAGCGTCACCCCTGGCACAACCCGGTAAACCATATCCATATACACGCTTTCAGTTGGGCATTCCTCAATTTCGGTGATATCCGTTAACAAACAACCGGGCGCGCTGTAGGCTACATCCAGCAGGCCGAGATCAACCATGCGGTCAAACTTCGCCAGCCCGTCCGAATGGCCCGCCGTGATCGTACTCGTTTCCAGGTCGGTGATCACGTCGCTGTAAAATGCCCGTTCCAGGATGCCCACCACAATATATTCTATCTCGTATTCATCGATCAACCGCAGCGCCGCCTGGATTCCCGCCTCACCCGGCAGTTCGTAAAACGCCGCGATGTTGTTGGCCCGCGCCTGGATCATCATATCCATCGGCGGCAGGGTGCGCTGCTGGCGCTGGTGCCAGTTCCAGCCCAGCACCGTCGGTAGTCCGGTATAAATGCTGATGCGCCCGCCCCAATGATACTCGGATGGGTACAGGTGCGCTTCCATTACCACCGGCGAGCCTTCGACGTTGTCCTGCATCCAGCGGATCATGTTGTAATCACCCTCAAGCCGGAACCAGACACCAAACTCGCCGTGAATCGCGTGCCGCATGTACTCCATGCCGTCGAGTGTGAGCGGCGTTTCGTCGGCATTGAAGCGGTCCAAAAACCGCGCCTGTGTCGCCAGCACCGGGTACATGAACGCGACCGCAAACAGGATCGCCAGCGCAGTTTGCCACGCGCTGCGCAGCGCCAGGTTCCAGCGCACCGCGCTGCGCAGCATCCACGCCAGCCCGACCCCGCCTACGATGCTGAGCATCAGCCATTCCTGGATATAGAACTTAAACACGGTGTTCTGGCGACCAATGTCACCGTCGAGCACGATCACTTCCACGCCGATCGTGATCGCCAGCGCCAGCACGATCAACGCGTACATGGCCCGCAGCAGCGCACTTTGATCCGGCAGCAGGAACAGCACCACCGCCCACGCGATCAGCGGGACGGCGACCTGCACCGCCGGGATATCGCGCACACCCACGATCAACGCGCCCGCCAGCACCAGCGCCAGGATCACGCCGCCGCCGATCACGGGCACGGCCAACCCTTCGAGCTGCCCGACGCGCACCCGGCGCAGCCAGCGCGCGGTTTGCCAGATCAACAATGACACCACGATGAACAAAAACAGCCCGTGAACGTACAGGTAAGCCCACAGCGGCGTGGTTTCATATTCCCACGGCTTGACGGACATATACGCCGTCGCAAAATAGGACGTGAACGGCAGCCCGGCGATCACCGTCACCAGCACGAACAACCCGACACGCCCGATCCAGGCGAGCATGACGCGTTTGTCCACATACGCGCGCAAAACGATCAGCAGCGCCACGTACAGCACGATCACCAGCGCCAGCGCCGCCACCATCCACACGACCGCGCTGGAAAATGTCAGCGTGGGGTTGATCAGAGTTTCGCCGGGACGCAGCAGCCGCCCGGCCTGTTCGTCAGCCCGCGATTCCTGGTAGAAGTAATAGACCACGCGCGCGATCAGCGCCAGCGGCACGACGATCACCACCGGCCATGCCTGGGCGACTTTGTGCGGCCTGATCCACGACCACAGCCACGCCGCCGCCCGTGACGGGGGTTTGTCACGACTGGCGCGCACGGCATCCAGCCACGCTGCATACGTCAGCGCGGCCCCGCCCAGCAGCAGGTACGTGATCCAGTCCCACGAATTGGTGGGACGCAGCGCACCTACCGCCGTCCCGCCGATCACGAGCGCCAGCAGCGCCTGCCACCACGTCCGCAAGCCGTGCCCCGCCCCGATGATCTCCGACAGCAGCCATAACATCACCAGCAGCGTAACCGGCATGGCGATCATGTGCGCGTGAAGATCGCCGTACAGGAACGTAAAATAGGGCATCTCGGCGATCGCGTTGTGCCCGGCGCCGTTGGGCAGTTCGGCAATGATGCGCGTCGGCGCCCAATACCAGCGGTGGGTGTGCATCGCCAGCGGCTCCCCGCTTGACACACGCTCCAGGCCGTCAAAGAATGCGCTGACCTTTTCGCGCAGGTTCTCTAAGCCATATTCCCAGGTGCGCACCAGCGGCGGGTGCTCCGACCGGTCGGTGATATAGTCCTCGGTGTTGACCTGGGCTGCCTGCGTCAGGTCGAGACTCTCGGAATCGGTCGGATCGCGCCCGTACTTGTCACGGAAATCGTTCAGTTCGTCGTCGTAAAAGTCCTGGTAGATGTCCAGCCGCTGGCTTTCGAGTTCCTGGCGCCGGACCTGGCTCAGCAGCGGTTTATCTTCCCAGCCGCCGAGCTTGGCGACCTCGGTGATCACGACGTGCATGGTCGCCAGGTTGCCCAAAACGATCGCCATCAGCAGCGCCAGCAGGCCCGCCAGCCACGCATTACCGCGCGGCGCACGCGGGACATGTTCCGCGCGTGGCCGGGACGGCGGAGCGGCGGAGGAAACCGGTTCGGCGAAATCTGCGCCAGATTCGGCGAGCACCGAACGCACGACCACGTCGCCGGGTTTGGCGCGGCGTGCGGTCGCGTCCAGCGCGCCCGGCGTGACCTGACGCGAGCGCACCCAGTTATAGGCAATGCTGAACACGCCGATCCCGGTCATGGCGTACAGCGTCGGCAGGATCAGGTTATAGGCGATCGTGGGCCGCAGCCCGATCAGCTTGACCGGCGCGCCGACGATCACATACCCGAAATAGTAATAATTGATGTAACCGCCGGAATACCAGGGATCAAGCGGCGGGAACACCGTACTGCGCAGCACGCCGTTAAAGTACGCCATATCCATCGGTTTTTCGCCGCCAAAACTGCCGTGCCACAGGTCCGGGTTACCCAGCCGCACGCCGACCAGCACCAAAAACAGCGCCAGCGTGAGCAGTTCCATCAGCAGCAGGTGCCGCCAGTTGAGCCGGATATAGCGCCGGAACGCGGCGCGGCGCGGCCAGATCAGGATCACACCCAGCGCGGCCAGCGCCAGCAGGATGATCAACAGCCCGGCCCGCGTCCAGGTCAGCAGGTTGAGCGTACCCCCCGCCCACGCGATCCACGCCACCAGCAGCCAGCCCGTGATCTTGGCCGCCGGAAAACCACGATCCGGCAGAGCAGGCAGACTCACGTACAGCAGCGGCCAGAACAACCAGCCCACGATCACCATCAGCGCCCACCAGATGATCACGGCGGCAACCTGATTCGTGTTGACCAGCCAGTCTGAATCAAACAGGTCGGACCACGTCCCGCCCTCAGTCTGGATATCCCGTTTTTCGTCGGACAGTTGCAGCAGCGTCGGGCTTTCGGAGGCTTGCTTGGCGCCCCACACCACCACGCCGACCGGTTCGGGATCGGCCACGTAACCGGGAATTACGGTGTTGGCCTGTCGCAGCGAGACGCTGGTCAGCACGGCGCGTGTATTCGCGGCGGTGTACACGTCCGTTTTGCGGAAGACCATCACCACCGGGTGATCGTACACGCTGAACGCCTCTTCGGACTCCCACCAGTCGTTGAGCCAGCCGGGCAGGTCGTCGGTGGGCAGGACCTCGTCACGAATTTTGAACGGGCCAAGCTCCGGGACCGACTCGAATGTTTTGACCAGTTCGAAGCCCAGCCGCCCGTCGAACAGCGCATCGTAATACTCAGCCGTCATCGGCCAGCGCATGGGGATACGCGACAGCGAGTCGTAAAACCGGTTGCTGGTGATCACGAGATAATCGGTCTGGTCGAGCGCGTTGGTCATGGCCTGGAGTTTTTGCTCGTTGTCCTCGGCCATCATCCACAACTTGATGCCCTGGTAATGTGTGCCGTACATGTTCATCGATATACAGCGATAATGTGACAGGCCGGACGGCAGATCGTTGCGGTAGACCATGTCATCGGGGATCGGGCAGACCGGCCAGGGGATCGGGTCGTCCCAATCGCCTTCCCACGCGACCACCGGCCCGGACGTATAGACCGGGTCCTGCGCTTCCACGACCAGCGTCACCAACTGGCGCGCGCCGAGATCGTCGGTCCGGCGCACGGTCAGCGGGGGATCAAAGATCACGGTTTGCGGTTGTCCGAGCGGGTCTGCCCCGGCGTTAAAATCGGCTGTCACCGTGGCCGAGGTGCGCGACCCATCCGGCCCGACCAGCGTCAGGCGGATCGTTTCCTCGTCGGCGTCACGCAGCACGTCGCCCAGGTGCGGGATGTCGATCTGGCGGATCACGCCGTCGATGGGCACCTGGAACTGGATCGGGTCACTGCCGCCGGGGGTCCAATGCGTCGGCGCGCCGGGGATATCATCGCCGTGACCGGTCAGCAAGGGCTGTTCGGTGAAATTCAGATCAGCGGCGGTCAGCGTCTGGTCGGCCTGCATCTGCAAGCCCACCGATACATCACTCATGACCTGGGTCATGGCTTCGCTGACATTGTGCGCAAACATCACCGGGCCGCCGTCGATCACGGTGATTTCGAGCACGTAACTGTTAAGCTCCCCGGTCGCCGTTTGCAGCGGCAGCAGCACATCATCGTCAGGGATCACAACATACTTGCCGCCGTAGATCGAGGCGCTCTGCGAAAAGTCGGCTTGCAGTTCGTCCTCATACACCAACACGCGCCCCACCCCGGTATCATCGCGGTAGATGCGCAGCCGCAGCCGTTCTTCGTCCGCGTCCCGGCCCGGATCGCTCACGCGGTGCAGCGTGATCCCGGTCAGGGTCGCGTCACCCGGCACGGAAAACGGCAGTTCGTGGACTTCGTCTTCCTGGATGAGCGCCACCGACGGCGCCGTCGCCACCCAGCCCAGGCCGAGATTGACCATTTTACGGGTGCCGTCGTCGCCTTCGACCCACACGCCAAAATCGCCGGGCACGGTTTCCTGGAACCAGCGCGAGGCC
>JAFGHR010000125.1 GCA_016930015.1 Anaerolineae bacterium
GACGAAGAACCAGCCGTTCAGGTCCGGGTTGGCCAGCATGGTCTCTTCGACCACCTGGACGCCCAGGTTGATGTCATCGTTGCAGGCCACGGTCGTCACGATCTCAATGTCGGTATCGGCCACGGCATCCTCGAAGCCGCGAATGCGCTCTTCCAGGTTGAACGCGCCAGGAACACCCGTCAGTAGTGCCACTTTGCCCTCGGTGCCCATTGCTTCGATCAGGAGGTTCGCAGCGGCAACACCGCCGGTGTAGTTGTCCACACCCAGGTAGGTGATACGGTTGGAGTCGGGCGAGTCGGAATCCCAGGTCATGACCGGGATACCGGCGTCAACTGCCGCATTGATCGGGTCAATGCAGCCGTCAGGGTCATTACAGCTGACGCCGATCGCGTCCACACCCTGCGAGATCGCATCTTCGATCACCGCAGCCTGCTCCGCCATGTCCGACGCTACTGATCCCATATACAGACATTCGACGGTCTTACCGGTTTCCGCGGACAGTTCCTCGGCGGCTTTGGCGCAGCCTTCGGCACCGATCTCGAACACCGGGTTGTTGAGCGCCTTCGGAATCCACGCAATCGTAATCGTGTCATCCTGGGCCTGAGCAGTTGGTGCGGGCGCAGATGTTGACAGCGATGGTAGCGCAATAGCCACCAACACCAATACTGTAACTAGACGAAATACTTTCTTCATGCGTTGCGCCTCCTAAAAAGGACTTATGGGAGATGGAGCGCCTCCCCGGAACAAAAAGGATTTCATATCGTTTCCAAAGCCCCGTTTACCCTATCTGTGCCAGCGATGGCTGATCTTTCAGCATAACCGCCGCTGAATGATGAGTAGTCAGGACTGGAAACACGATTTAGTTTATTAAAGCAACAAAATGCCGGTTTTGTCAAGTAGTTGATAGGGCCTGCGACAGAACAACCCTGGTTGGCGGTCATTCGCCGCTTGACACGTTTCGCAAGACGTCCTATATTTTGTTGACAAGGTAGACAAATTAATCCATGCGAGGATTTATGCCTACAGGCCGAGCCGATCAAAACTTGATCAAGCGACTGAACAGCGCGTTGATACTCAATCATCTCCTGGCCAGTTCACCTCAGTCACGTGCGAATTTAGCCCAACAAACTGGCCTTAACCGGAGTACGATTTCGTCGCTGGTCAACGATTTGATCGAACAGGAGTTTGTGCGCGAACTCGGCCTTGACGAAGCCCGTTCGCGCGGACGTCCGGGCATTCTGCTGGAGCTCAACCCGCACGGCGGCTGTATTGTTGGGATCGAAGTCAACGTGGGGTACATCACCGTTATTCTGACAGACTTCAAAGCCAACACGCTGTGGCGCCGGTATATCGAAGTTGATGAAGATATCGCACAATGTGATATGTTATCCCTGTCCGAAGCGCTGATCCAGGAAGCCCTGGATGCGGGGGTGGCCCACGGGCTTCGCCCGCTGGGTATCGGGTTAGGAGTTCCCGGCCTGGTTGATCGCCAACGCGGCATGCTGACGTATTCGCCTGTGTTAAGCTGGCGAAATGTGCCATTCCGTGACCTGTGGAGTTCACATTTTGGCATTCCGCTCTACATCGAAAACGATGGCAGCACGGCGGCGCTCGGTGAATACTATTTTGGTGTGGCTAAAAACCGGCAGGATTTTTTATACCTGGGCACCGGTATCGGTCTGGCGGGTGGCCTGATGCTTAACGGTGAAATCTACCGGGGCGCGGGTGGTTTCGCGGGCGAAGTCGGGCATATGATCGTTGAGTCCGGTGGTGAGCTTTGCGGCTGCGGACGCCGGGGCTGTTGGGAAACGCTGGTCGGGCCACGCGCGGTTACGCGCGGCATTCGTCACGCCCTGGCCAATGGTGCGCCCTCATTGATCCCCGACCTTGTGAATCACAACCCGGACTTGATCACCATGCACATCGTCGTAAATGCCGCCAACAAGGGCGACCAACTGGCCCTGGACACCCTGTCCGATATCGCGTTGAACCTGGGTACCGGCATCGCCAACCTCATCAACCTGTTTAACCCCAGCATGATCGTACTCGGCGGTAACCTCACCCTGGCCGGTGACTACCTGCTGCCCCCAATCTCGCGTATTATTGCCTCGGAAGCCTTACACGAACCGGCCAGTATGGTCGCGCTGGCGCTGTCGGTGCTGGGCATGGATGCCTGTGTAAAAGGGGCGATAGCGCTCGTCATCGACCAAATTGTGCGCGAGCCGATTGCCCACTACACTACATAAGCTGGGCACACCATCACGCAGGGTCACTGGGCAAAATAGTGCCAAACAGGTATGCTTTACCTCGTTCGGAAATTATTTATTGTGGGGGTTTTTGGGAATGGCTACCATTTTGTTGGTTGAAGACAATCAAAACACGGCTGATTTCATCATCCGAATTCTCGAATCCGCCGGGCATGACGTGTGCCATGCCAAGCGCGGGTTAGAAGGTGCGCGTTGGGCTCGCGCCAGCCGCCCCGACCTGGTACTGATGGACATCGACCTGCCGGATGTCAACGGGCGGAGCGTGGTGCTCAGCTTGCGGCGTAACAGTCCCGCCAGCATCCTGCCGATCATCGCCGTTACCGTTCAGGCGGATGACGAGTCGATCAAACTCGCAAAAGGCTTCGGATGTAACGCGTTTTTAGCCAAACCCTTTTTGCCGGAAGACCTGCTAAACCTGGTGGATCACTTTTTGCCAAACTCAACAGCGAGTAGTCCCGAAGCTAACGTCGAATAAAACCCGCCCGATATGGCCGGGTAAGTTGCCCGGTACTGTTCGGGAGGGCGCCCGATACCGCCGGGCGCGGTCACCAACCATCCGGCGTACCGGTCCAAAAAAAATCAAATTTCGTATTGAGCGTGTTTCAGATTATAATTTAGATGCAGTGTGACTCTTGCTGCACCAATAGCACAGAGTCATTACGTAATATGTGGGCTACCGGTTAAACAGTCTCATACTGATGGTGACCAACTCTTGTCAGTCAGTTTTATCGGTGCTATAATGCGGGCATCTTGTTGGGCGCGTAGCTCAGCTGGTTAGAGCGCACGGTTCACATCCGTGAGGTCAGGGGTTCGAGTCCCTTCGCGCCCACACAACATCATGCCGCAGGTAGCCCATAGCAACCTCTGCGGCATTTTCGTTTGTAATACTTGTCAGGACGTTTTCTTGAGTATGCAACCTGTTCTCACCCCCATGTTACACCGCCTGGACAAAGCTCTATTCTGGCTGCGCTGGGGGTTTATCGTCAGCGCGGTACTGCTGCTCGTGCTGGCAGAAGAAACTATTCTGGGCGAAGATATCGACACTTCGGGCCACCTGCCGGTCGGTCTGGGTATCGCCATAACCGCCAACATTGTGCTGGGTATTCTGGCCCTGCTGCCCAACGTAGGCGAACGCCTGACAAGTATAATAAACCTGGTCGTTGACAGCCTGCTGGCCGTCACATTTTTCTGGGTTTTTGAAGGTGCCGCCGCGCCGCTGGTGCTGCTGGGCACGCTGGCCATACTTCCGGCAGTGGTTCGCTTCAGATGGTCGGGCATCGGTGCCGTGATCGTGCTGGTGCTGGCCGGGAGCCTGCTCGCTGCGTGGCAGATCGACCACACGGATAACACAACACTCACCAACCTTATCCTCAGCGTGGGGATGTTGTGCATCTTCGGCGTGCTGGGTGCCGTTCTGGTGGCGGGTGGCTGGTCACTGTCAAATAACAAGCCTAGCTGGGATCAGCGTGTGCAAGAAGCCTTCGACCTGCGGATCGCGCGGGAACGGGCCAACGCGATCTACGACATGGCGACCACACTCAGCGCCTCGCTCGACCACCGTCACGTACTCGAATCAGCCCAGGCGATCGGGGCGCTGGCACTGCGTGACCTCGATCCCAACTCACGACTGATCAGCGCTGTGCTGTTGTTTCAGGGTGAAGACAACCGGCTGCACGTGGTCACGTCACGCGGGCTGACACGCGCCGATGAACAGGTCATCGCACACGGGCGGCGCGGCGTGCTGGGTATGGCGTTAAAACAATCTGAGCCGGTGTTTGCCGCCGACGCGATCCGCGACCCGGAACTCCGTTATTTTGTCGCGTTCCAGGACTCAAAATCCCTGCTGGCCATCCCCCTGCGGGCCGGGTTTGAAACCTACGGCGTGATCGTATTCGGCAGCGATAAACACAACGCGTTTTCCGGCGAGGATGTCGACCTGTTAACCGCGCTCGGCACACAGGCAACTATCGCGCTGCAAAACGCCGTGTTGTACCAAAACCTGGCCCAGGAAAAAGAACGTATTGTTGAGGTAGACGAGGACGCCCGTAAAAAATTGGCGCGCGATCTGCATGACGGGCCGACACAGGTTGTCGCCGCCATCGCCATGCGCGTGAACTACATCCGGCGCCTGATCGAACGCCAGCCAGAACAAGCCACTGAAGAATTGTGGAAAGTCGAAGAAATGGCCCGGCGCACGACCAAAGAGATCCGCCACATGCTGTTTACACTGCGACCGCTCGTGCTCGAAACACAGGGCATGATCGCCGCGCTGCGGCAGTTGGCCGAAAAAATGCGCGACACCTATGATACACACGTGGTCGTCAAAGCTCAGCCCAGTATTGCCGATTACATGGACACACACCACCAGGGTGTGTTATTTTACATCGTTGAGGAAGCCGTCAACAACGCCCGCAAACACGCCCAGGCCGAAACGATCACCGTCCGGCTTTACCGGCGGGATGACCTTGTGGTCACCGAGATCGAAGATAACGGCGTTGGGTTTGATGTCGGTAAGGTCGAAGATAATTATGAGCAGCGCGGCAGCCTGGGCATGGTGAACATGCGCGAACGCGCCGCGTTGATCGAAGGCACCCTGCGCATTCAGAGCGCCGCCGGTCGCGGCACAAAAATATCGATCGTGATGCCGATCGACCCAGCCGGCATCCAGGCCGTCGATGGCGAAGAAACCATCCCGGCTCCGCCGTTGCAGTTACAAAGCCAGCATTCCGGTACGCGTGGTGTTCGCCGCCTGGCATCTCCCCCGCAGCCCAAGCAGGATTAACCCCCACCGAAAAACAACATGGGGCACGCCGCAGCGCAGCCCCACTCAATGCGTAGTTCTCATTTCCGTAGCAGAGGCGTCCCGCCCGGCAGCACGCGGTGTGCTGCGTTACACGCTACAGGAAGAACGAAAGAACAATCAGGATCGCGCCTAACGCCGCCGCCAGCATCGCCATGTTTTGCAGGTCGGTGAGCACATACGCGTACTCCTGACGCAGATCGACCGGCGCCCCCAGCTTCGTTTTGAGGGCTGGGGAACGCTGAGCAGTGGGCTGAGCGCTTTTTACGTCCGACTGCGCCGGCGGCGCCGTGACCTGTTCAGAACCGGCGGTGTACAGTTCTCTACGCGCGCGTTCCAGCGTTGCTTGAGGCAGGTTAGGTTTACGTGTTTTTTTAGCCATGCGGCTGTCGTACTCCTTATTTTTCCATGCAATTCACAATAGGTTCGTTCAAACGCCGATCAGGCTGCGCCATAAAAATAGTTACCCCGATCCCTGGTAAGGGCGACCAAACGGGAGATTTATTTTCTTGGTTCAGCCTCACTCCTGTAACTCGGCAAAAACCACCATGCGGTGTGAGTCCACCCGGTAGGGATAACACGTGATCAGCGTGGTAATCGCTTCGTTGCCGGGTTTTAGCACCCAGATATCAGCCGGTCTGACCACCTGTTTATCGCGCACAACATACGTATACCAGCGCCCGTTGCGCGCCTGAATGCGGACTTCGTCGCCCGGTTCCAGGCGCTCGATGTCCTTGAATATTTCACCGTAGATATCATTGTGCGCCGTCAGCACCATATTCGCGTTGTCACCCGGATTACCACTGCCGACGAGGTGCCCGACTCCTTTTTGCAGCGAAAACCAGTCATCCCCGGCGTAAATATTCGCCGAAACACCAATCGCGGGAATCTCCACCCGGCCCGGCGCGGGGCTGCTGGCGCTGGGCGTGGGCAGCGCGGTCTGAGGTACGGCCAGTTGGGCCGCAATGGCCGGGCGAACGCTTTCGGGAATCTCGTCGTAATTAAATACGCCAACCTCGCCGGTTTGCTCTGGCGAATAGTGCCCGCCGGGCAGCACATAGGCCGACACCCGTAAATCAGGCATGGGGCTGGGTGTCGGGCGCATCGCGTCGGCTTCTTGCTGGATGGCCGCCGATTTTTCTTCCAGCGCGTCGAGTTTATCGTTTTCGACGATCAACAGGTAACCGCCCACAAACAGCACCAGCACAACGCCGAACACGGCCAACACTTCAACCACCAGCAGCAGCCGGTCCCACGTCCTGCGATTCCGGCCACCGGACGGAGTCGCGGCGGCAGCGCTCCCATTGCCGGGCTGTAGATCATGCCGCGCCCGCTGTCGCCGCCTCGCTTCGCGCTGGAGGTCTTCTTCAAAACGCGGCACTTCTCCGGTCAAATCGTATGTGACCGGTGGTTCAACCGGCGGCACGTGTTCGGCGGCTTCGTGCTGCCGGGGTTCAACCGGCAGCGGTTCGGGCGCGTTATCAACATCAAGCAGTGAAACCGATGGCAGGCGGCGCCCCTGGTCCTTGTAGTGTTGCAGCCGCTGCTGGCGTGCTTCGCGCCTGCGAATCGCGAGAACGCGTTCCAGTTCCTCAATTGATAACTCGTCAACCGACCGTTTATCCCGCATACGATCATCCTGTCAGCGTTGTTTCACGGGACTCTGTCTAACACCAGGCCCTACACGTTTTTTTGCGCAACGGCAAACACTTCGCGCTCAAAAAACCACCGGAACGGCGTCCAGTTAAACAGCACGTACCGGCACGCCGCCAGTATGGCATTTTCACGCCGGTGCTGCGGCGGCGAATCCAGCCACACATGGGACTTAAACCCGGCATCACGCAATACACGTTTCAGGCTCCACATGGACTGCTCATTGACATGTACGTCCTGGTTGTGTTCGACCAAAAACCGCCGGGGGTCGGCAGGATAAGCCTTCCCCTGGCCCATCACACGCCGGACCAGGCGAACCGCCGGGTATGCATACCGATCATACCAGATATTGGGGGCGGTGTGGATGATCAGGCGCCCGTTGTCTTTGAGCACACGCCGCGCTTCCAACAGCGAAGCGTGTAATTCCCAGGGATGCAGGTGTTCCACGATATCAAACATCAGCACGCGGTCAAACAAACCAGAGGGGAACGGGTACTGCTTGGCTTCGGCCTGAACCAGCGCCATAACGCCGGTCGTTTCGCTGCCATTCTCCGATAGAACCTGCTGGGACAACCGGATCGCGGCACGGGCATAGTCGAATCCGAACGCGTCCGCGCCAAGCCGGGCGCAGTGCCACACAATCTCACCCCGGCCACACGCGACGTCCAATACTTTCATACCCGGCTCAACCGCTGCCAGCTCAAACGATGCTTTCAACCGCCGGGACAGGTTTTCGCCATCGCTGGTCAAAAAATCCTCGTATCCTTCACAGGCAGTCAAAAAATATTCTTCAGTATACAGCTCTTGAGCTATGGGCTTTGGGCGTTGTTCACTCAAACCGTTGTCCTTGGGGTTGCGTCCACGAGTCCCCGCGATTATACAAAGCGCCGTTCGGCTGCGCCATAGCATTTTTGGCCATTTTTCCACCTACCAGCCGGTACGCTGGCGCACCAGGTCGCGCATCCAGTGCCATTCTTCCAGGTCCAGCCACGACGCCAGCACACCGAACGCTGCCAGCCCCGTACCTCCGGCCAGCCCAACAATAACCAGCCGCGCCAGCAGGCCAGCGGGCAGCACAAGACCGATCGCAGCGGCCACCCCAAACGTCAGTATACCCATACCTGCCGCCGCCAGTGATGTCCGGGCCACGGTGCGCGCCAACCGCTGATCCGGGCTGCGGCCCAGGTCATGAACCAGGAGCCAGGCCGATATCCCGGTATGGATCACGTGTTTGACCGAATCGGCGATCATCAAGGCAAACAAACCGTACCAGCGCAGCAGCACAGTCGCCACCACCATATAGGCTACCAGGCTGAACAAACCCACCAGCGCCGGCGTGATCGTGTTCTGGCGGGCATAAAACGCAAACACCAGCAGCAGGTCAACGGCGGCAAATGGCAGCCCCAACAAATACAAGCGCAGCGCCAACGCCGTAAATGCCGTGTCGTCAGCGTTAAATTTGCCATGCTCAAAAATGAGGCCGACCACCGGTTCGGCCAGCACAAACAAGCCCACCGCCGCCGGGATGATCAGCACAATCGCCAGCCGCAAGCCCTGCCCCAGCGTATCCCGGAATGGCTGCAAGCTGTCCTCGGCAATGTGGGCGGCCTGCCGTGACAGCGTGGGCAAAATCGCCATTGATATCGCAATCGCGACCAGCCCCTGCGGGAACTGGATCAGCGTGGTAGCCCAGGCCATGTACGAAATACTGCCTTCGCCGGTCCGCGAGGCCAGGTTATAACTGAATGTGCGGTTGACCAGCACATCCAGCCCCAACGAGGCCAGCACCGGCAGGTACAACACCGCCACCTGTCGCACGCCGGGATGGGCCAACAGGCCGCGCAGTTTTAACCGCAGGTGGGCATCACGTAAGCCTGGGGCTTGCAGCGCCAACTGGACCACCGCACCCACCAGCCAACCCACCGCCGCCGCCGTGATATCCAGGCTGCCAGCCATCACCAGGGTAACCAGCACAATGGTGCCGTTAAATACCGTCGAGGCAAACGCAGGCCACGTAAAACGCCGCAGCGCGTACAACAAGCCCGACAGCACGGCAAACAGGCTCAGGAACATCAGGGCCGGGGCCGTGATGCGCAGCAGGGCTGTCGCTTTGTCGATCACATCGGGGGTCGTTTCGGCGCTGGCGACGATACCGATCACCTGCGGCGCGAGCAGTTCCAGGCCCAGCACCAACACGCAGAGAATGATCACCACCAGCGTCAGCAGGGCGTTGACCAAGTCCCAGAGGTCCTGGCGATTTTCACGGGATGCATACTCGCTGAGCACCGGCACCAGCGCCGAGTTGACATGCCCGCCGATCAGCAGGTCGTACAGGCTGCGCGGCACGATGATCGCCAGGTTAAACGCGTCCACCTTTGCACCCGCGCCAAACAGCGAGGACAGGATCATTTCGCGGACCAGCCCCAATACCCGGCTGGCCACGTTCCCCAGCGCGATCACGCTGGTAGCCCGGACCATCCCCGCAGACGGGGCCAGGGACTGCGGCGTTTTTTGACTCTCGGTGGAAACCGACTCGCCTGCAACTGCACTCATAACCTGCTGCTTCATCTTTTCCGTAAAAACAAAGAGCGGGGACAAACCGCCCCACATCAGCATTTACTCTACCGAAACGCGGTCGAAAACGCTACAACTGACTGCCCGCCGGGCACCTGACGGGACCATTCGACTCAAAACCAAAAAACGCCCCTCCCCGGTCTATACACTCGGCTGGGGAAAAGGGGCTTATCTAAACCGTATTGGACCTAGACCCGGTCGAGCACGCGGTGGAGACTGGCCGCCGTGATCGGCCCTTCGCGGAGTACGCGCGGCCTATCGCCATCAAAAGCCACGACGGTTGAGGGCACGCCGCCGGGACACGGGCCGCCGTCCAGGTAAACGGCCACAGCGTCGGATAAATACGCAATCGCGGCCTGAACCGTACAGGCTGGCGTCTGGTCGGACCGGTTCGCGCTGGTGACAGCCATCACGCCGCCTGCGGCACGGATCACAGATCGCGCCGCCGCATGCGCGGGCACACGCACACCCACGGTGGGCATACTCGACAGATTCGGCGGCAGATCATCACGTTTGGGGAGAATCAACGTCAGCGGGCCGGGCCAGAATACCTGCGCCAACCGCTGCGCCGCGCCGGGAAATTCACGAATCACCTGCGTCACGGCGTCACGATCGCTCAACAGCACCGGCACCGCGCGATCCGGCGGGCGTTGTTTGGCCGCAAAAATACGGTCGATGGCGGCAGCATCAAGCAGCGCCCCCACACCATACACGGTATCGGTCGGCAGTACGATCAACTGCCCGGCTTGCAGCGCATCCACCGCCATACCGGCGGCTTCGGGATAATCCACGTGGACCACGTGCGGCATATCAGCGGCTCCTCTCGGCCCCGATATCGCGTCCGATATCAGGCGCGATCTCGGCCCCGAAATTGGGCGTGTTTGGTGGCACGATTTCGGCCCGGATCACACGGTCATGCCCGGCATAATCGGCCAGCACCGTGACCCGTGCGCCGGGCAGCGCCTCACGCGTCATCTGCCGGACGCGTTCCCCCTGCCCCGCGCCGATCTCCAGCAGCAGCAGGCCCGCTGGTGCCAACACCACGGCGACCTGTGCCAGCAGCCGCCGGATCAGGTCCAGGCCATCCGGGCCGCCATCGAGCGCCAGGCGCGGCTCAAAACGCGTAACCGGCAGCGCGGCCAGGTCCGGCCCGGCGATGTACGGTAAATTGGCCGCTATCAGGTCAATACGGTGATCAACAAGTTGATCACCATGCGGCAGACCGTCCAGCACCGGGGCGAGCAGATCGCCCTGTATAAAGGTGATACGCTCGGCCAGATCGTAACGCGCGGCATTTTGGCGGGCCACGTCCAGCGCTTCTATCGATACATCAATGGCGATTACAGCAGCATCCGGTAAATGAGCCGCGAGCGTCACCGCAATCGCGCCGCTGCCGGTGCCCACGTCCACCACGCGCAGCCGGGACCGGCCTCGCGCCCAGGCTAACGCTTCCTCGACAAGATGTTCGGTTTCCGGGCGGGGGATCAAAACGGCGGGCGAAACGATAAACTCGCGGTCATAAAAAACCCGCCTGCCGATCAAGTAGGCGATGGGGACACCATCAGCACGCTGCATGATCAGGCGGCGGTAAGCAGCAGCCTGCGCCGGGTTGACCGGGTATTCGGGATAAGCCATCAGCGCGGCGCGTTCCACGCCCAGCACATGCATTAACAAAAGCTGAGCGTCCAGCGGCTCCACATCCGGCACACCGGCCAGCACACCCCGTGCCCAGGCAAGCGCCTGTTCGACCTGCTGCATGTTGTCCATCACACAACTATCACGCTTCGATAGCTTGCAGCCGGTCGGCCTCCTCGCGCGTGGCAAGTTCGTCGATAAACGCGTCCAGATCACCGTCCATCACGGTGGGCAGGTTATGGCTGGTCAACCCGATTCGATGATCGGTGACGCGGTTTTGTGGGTAGTTGTAGGTGCGGATTTTTTCGCTGCGGTCGCCGGACCCTACCTGGCTGCGGCGGGCGGCGTCCTGCTCATCGCGGATACGCTGCTGCTCGATATCGTATAGTTTGGCGCGCAGGATACTCATAGCACGCTGTTTGTTCTGCAACTGGCTGCGTTCATCCTGGCAGGCTACCACAATCCCGGTCGGCAGGTGAGTAATACGGATCGCCGTTTCGTTTTTCTGAACGTTCTGGCCGCCCGCGCCCGCCGAGCGGTAAGTATCGATCTGGAGATCGCTGGTATTGACGTCAACCTCGACATCGTCCATTTCGGCCAGCACGGCGACAGTCGCCGTTGACGTGTGTATACGGCCCTGGCTTTCGGTCACGGGGACGCGCTGCACGCGGTGTACGCCGCTTTCGTACTTCAGGCGCGAATACGCCCCTTTACCCTTGACATCAAACACGACTTCTTTAAAACCGCCTACGCCGGTTTCGTTTGAGCTGACCGTGTTAACCTTCCAGCCCTGCCTATCAGCGTAACGCGAATACATGCGGAACAGGTTCGCGGCAAAAATACCGGCCTCGTCGCCACCGGCCCCGGCGCGAATCTCAACGATCACGTTTTTATCGTCGCGCGGGTCTTTCGGCAGCAGCATACGGCGCAGGCTGTCTTCCATCTGGGGAAGCACATTCCGCAAATGATTAGCTTCCTCGTGCGCCAGTTCGGCCATGTCAGGATCATTGAGCAGCGCCTGGGCCTGCTCTAACTCCTCCAATGCGTGCCGGTATTCACGCGACTGGGCCACGATCCTTTCGAGTTCCGCGCGTTCCTGGGCGTATTCCGCGATCTTCTCATAATCGTTTACATTGGCCGGGTCTGAGATCAACCGCTCCAGTTCACGATGCCGTGATTCAATACCCGCCAGTTTGTCCAACAACATACGACTACCTCACACAAAAGCCCCGCTGAGGGACTTGATTCACGTCAGATGGTGTTCGAACGGCGCACCGAAAAGCGCCCTCCAACGAAGCAGCATTATACCACAGAATAGTTATGCTGTGAGCGTAGCTCACACATGAGCCATGATCACGCCGTGAGCGCGGCTCATGCATAAGCCGTGAAAATCGATTCACCAATCCTCATCAAAACCGGCGAATCCGTCGGGGAGATTATCCATACCTACGAAACCCTCAACGCCATCACCTGTCAGCAGCGCCGTTCCCGGTGCCGGGAGCACACGGGGCGCAGACACAAGCACGGCCCGCGTACCTGCCGCACGGATGGCGTCAATCCGGTTACGCATCACCATCGCCACCGCGCCAATACCCGCCAGCAGGCTGACCAACTCAAATATAAGTCCCATCGGCGGCAGGGGGACGTTAATCAGGAGGGCGTAGATCAACACCCCGCTGACCAGCATACCCAGCCAATGACGCGGATCACTGAGTGATGATACACGCATAATATAACGATAGAACAGTTGGCCGATCGTAAAACTGATCACCGTGCGGCCCAGAAACAGTAACACAAACAAACCCGCGCCGATCAGCGCCGAGTTGATCACAACCAGCAGGCCCAGCGTTAACGCCAGCACCAACTGGTTGATTCCAAAAATCCACAACAGCAGCAAGATCAGCAAACTCATGAGCAGCACCAGGATTCCAATGGGGAAAAATAACATAAATACGACCAATCCCCATCCCACCGTCGGTACAATACGCCGCCGCACATGTTGGGATGGATGCTGAATCCAATACGGCACAAACCGCAGCGCGATCACACCCACGATAGCTATCAGAACAGCGTCCCGGATCGAATCCAGCACATAGTCAAACAGCAGTTCAGCCGCCGCGTCCGCCTGGCCGACCTTGGTGATATCCGGTGACGATACGACCTGTTGAAAATTGACGGTGCCCTTAACGACCCTGGCAGGAATCACGCTCTCGGTAATCGACTCGTAGATCAGATCACCGTCAACACGGGCCTGATCACCCACCCGCAACCCAGGGTTACTGAATGATACGTCGTAGACCGGCAGGCCGGGGAAACTGGTGTTACGATGCAGATCACCCACCGAAGCATCCACCGTGCCGCCAACCCACCCGTCGATCATCAGTGCTTCGCCGCTGAAATTAACGTCGCCACCCACCCGGCCCGTCACTGTGGCCTGATAACCATAAACGATCAGATCACCGGGCACGGCGGCTTCGGACCGGATTTCGGTATTCAGCGCAATGGAAAATACGTCGCTGCGTTCCTGGACAAACACGGCATGTTTCGAAACCGTGGCGTTTACGCCCGCGAACCGGATATCATCACCCACCAGGCCATCGACCACCAGCTTGCCACCGGCCACAGATAGATCGCCTGTCACGATCCCCGTTTCTTCAATGGTGATGTCGGATGCCACCCCAACCAGATCGCCGTTGATCGTCCCCCGAACTTCGAGTACGCGGCACAAAAAATAGATGTCCTCGTCGTATACGTCGCCCTGTTCGACAATGCACCGGTCACCGCGCAAGCCTACCGAGGCTTCAGCCCGGTTGGCTGTCCCCATCAGGCTGGCTATCAGCAGCAATATGATCAACCACTGGCGGCGGAGCGTAAAAAATGGTGGCATTAGGCTTTGTCCTTAGGTCGGCTCCGTCATCTACACGGGTTCACCAACACCGACAGACCGGCACTCGTGCGGCGTTATTGTACCAAACCTGCCATAAAAAGCGTGTAAAACCGCCATCAACCGGGTACAGTGGCCGTGATGGCGCCTAAATACAACGCACCCGACACGCGCAGGAGATCGCCACTGGCCCAATCAAGCTTATAGGTGCCTTCATCATTGTGTAACAGCAGGGCCGTGTCGTCATCGATAAAAGCGACCGGCCAGTAACGTTCAGGCGTCTGGCCGAGCACCAACAACTGGCGAACCGTGACACTATCCACGACCAACAGCGCATACTGGCGCGTGCCATCGGCCTGTTGTGTGGCCGCGCTGTAGACTGCCAGCGTACCCGACTCATTGAGCAGCAGGTCACCCGCCCACACGAGCGGCAGATCAGGCGCCGGGATCACAATCGCCGCCCGTGGCAGCAGGTCCCACACATGCAGGGCGAACGGTCCCTGTCCACCCGGCGCTTCCAGCCGCACAAAAATCCGCCCATCCGGTGAGATGGCCGCACCACACGGGCAGTTTGGCTCCTGTGGCAGCGCGACCGCTTCACCGGCCAGCAGATCATAGGCGGCGAGGTGTTCATAGACCGGGTAAGGCGTATCGGGTGGCGGTTGGGTCGGGTCGGTGATGGCATAAAAAAACGTTGTCATATCATCGGCCAGGGCGACAGGCGTGATCACCAGCGGCGGCGCTGGCGATGGAATCGTAAGCTGGCGCAGCCCACGCCCATCAGCCCAGGCAGCGAATGTTTCCGAACCACCCGCCGTCGTCACGCGCACCCAGGCCACAGCCCGGTGATCCGGTGATGTGACCCAGTCCACCGAGCGATCATCGGACGTGCGGCGGATAAACGGGTGCGCTTCCAACGTGCCATCCGACCGGGCACGCATGATCGCGCCGCTTTGTACTTTCTGGTACATAACATACGTGCCGGCAAGCGTAAATCGCTCGCCGTTGTCCGCGCTGACCACGACACTCAAGCCGCTCAGCGCGTCCATGTAATATATATTGGTCGCCCCGGTATCGGCATTGTGTTCGATAAACACGTCGAGCCAGCCCGGCACCGCGCCCTGAGCCTGTACCCATTCCTGCGGGGCACCTGCCAGCAGCACACACACCGCCAGCCCTACCACGATCACAGCGGCAGCCGTGTTACGCATGCGATATCTCCGCCAACGCCGCGATGACCTGCGGCAAAATCTGGCCGGACGGTCCCGCCAGATGCCAGTCTGCGATCGCCGTGATCGGTGTGCGCGACGGGTTGACTTCGATGATCACCGCGCCCTGCCGCCTGGCCAAAAACGGCAGGTTAGCCGCGGGTTGAACCACGCCTGACGTGCCAACCACGAGCATCACGTCCGCCTGATTGCTCAGATCAAATGCACGTTCGAGCGCGGCGGGCGGCAGGGATTCACCGAACCAGACGACCGCCGGTCGGACCCAGGCCCCGCAGTGCGGGCAGCGCGGCGGCCCGGAATCCCGATCCCAAACCAGATCATCAACATCGATCAGGGTTGGATCACCCTGGCAGTTACGTGAACAGCGGTTGCTGAGCATCGAGCCGTGGAGCGTGATCACGTCGCTGCTGCCGCACAACTGGTGGATACCGTCGGTGTTCTGTGTAACGACTACCACGTGTGGCAGATAGGTTTCGAGATCGACAATGGCCCGGTGACCGGGATTAGGCCCGGCCTGCCGGACCATCTCGCGGCGATATTCGTACCAGTCCCAGACCAGTTTGGGGTTACGCTCAAAGGCTTCAGGTGTAGCCAACTGGTGCGGATCGTACCTGGCCCACAGCCCGTCCATTGCATCTCGAAACGTCGGGATGCCGCTCTCTTTCGAAATGCCCGCACCGGTCAGCACCACCAGGCGGCGGCTGTCGCGGAGCGCGCGGGCGGCGGCTGTGATCAGCGGCGGCAGGGCGTGTTTGTCAGACTCACTGCTCACCAGAACCTCCTATAGCCGGACTTAACCCGATTGTGCATCCGGCGTGATGGTTATGTCAAACCTGACACAGCAGCGACGTGATCACACGCCATGGATCGATGCGCAGCAACCGGTCACACCAATCCAATAAAACCGGACATGATCCCGTTAGGCGCTTTTGTGATCGGTGTGACTCTACCCATTCGACTTTCGCGCCGCCGTCAGCTTGAGTTATAATGCGGCTCAGAATGTAGATATGTGCCCAACCAACCAGGGGAGCCGCGCACACCGTGAAAGTAGATCGACAAACGGTAGAACATATCGCCGAGCTGGCCAAGCTCCAGCTTTCCGAAACAGAGATCGAACGTTTCGCCGAACAGCTTTCAGATATCCTGAATTACGCTGAACGCCTGCAAGAGCTTGATACCGACGCCATCCCGCCGACCGCGTCTGTGCTGCCGCTGAGTAATGTCCTGCGTGCAGACAGCGCCCAGCCGTCACTGCCGCGTGACGAGGCGCTGGCGAATACGGCGGATCAGGCTGAGGGACAGTTTCGCGTTGAGGCGGTGCTTGACGATTCAAGTGACTGACCGTTCAGGCATTTCCGACTGATAAGGCTGCGCCATAAAAATAATTACCCTGATCCCCGGCAAGGGCAAACAAACGGGCGGTTTATTTTCTTGGTTCAGCCTAACAAAACGGCTGTTACGATACGATGTGTACACAAACAAGTGTTATGGAAAGCAAAAAACCGTGAGTTCAGAATCGCCTTCTTCCCGCCTGTTGATCGTCGATCCCGATATTGGCTTGATTGACGCCCTACACCGGCATTTTGAAGCCGAAGGTTACGACGTCCTGACGGCAACGACCGGACAGGATGGCCTTGGGCTGGCGATAACCGCGCGCCCGCAGCTTGTTTTGCTGGCTGCTACCCTGCCCGATGTGGACAGCATGGCGGTGTTTCGCGCCCTGCGGGACAAACCGCGAACCAGCCACATCCCCATGATGGTGCTGGCAGGACGCGGCGAAGCGATGCTGCGTAATCACATCCTGGAAGAAGGCGCGTATGATTTCATCGAAAAGCCGGTTGATCTGGCGATCCTGACGCTGCGGGTGCGCAACGCCCTGCGGCGGGCTGAACGCGAAGGCTTAACCGAACCGCGCACCGGTTTGCCAACCGGTCGCCTGATCGATGAACGCCTGGCCGCCCTTGAAAACGAACTGGGCTGGTACCAGATCGACCTGAAACTGGCGCATTTTGGCGTGTTCCGCGACCGGTATGGTTTTGTGGCGGCCAATGAGGCGCTGCGCTTTGCCGGTAACCTGATCGCTCAGATCGTCAACGAACACGGCAGCACCGACGACTTCGTCGGCCATACAACCGGCACCGAAGAATTTATCGTTATCACGACGCAGACGCACGGCCCGGCGCTGTACGCCCAACTTACCCGGCGCATCGGCCAGGAACTCGGATCGTTTTATTCATTTATTGAACGCGAACAAGGGTTCGTTGAAGTCGAGGACGGCACCGGGGGAATCACCAATAAGCCGCTGATGGATGTGGTAGCCAATGTCACCGAAGGACCACCCGATCCCGATGCAGCGACCAGCACCAACGAGTGGGTAGACGCGATCGAACCCGACGACTCATCGCCCGACGATCAACCCGGCTCGTTGTTTGAATGGTAAGATCGACTGCACACCACAATCGAAAAAACGGGCGCAGCGCGGTATTCGTGCTGCGCCCACATGATTCTCAGGACCCGTTCACCAGTGTCCCCACCGGTTTACCCTGCACAGCGTCCATCAGGCCGTGATCATCCCAGATGTTGAGTACGATCAACGGCATGTGGTGATCCATGCACAGCGTGATCGCGGTGAGGTCCATCACACGCACACGGTATTCGAGCGCCTGGGAATAAGTCAGCCGATCAAACCGTTTGGCATCCGGGTTTATCTTCGGATCGTCGGTGTAGATGCCGTCCACCTGTGTGCCCTTGATAATGACATCGGCGTTGATTTCCATGCCACGCAGCGCCGCTGCTGTGTCGGTAGTGAAGTAGGGATTGCCCGTGCCACCGGTGATGATGACCACCCGGCCTTTTTCCATATGGCGGATCGCCCGCAGGCGAATGTACGGCTCGGCGACCTGGTTCATCTCGATCGCAGTCTGAACGCGCGTCGGCACACCGGCTCGCTGCAAGGCATCCTGAAGCGCTAACCCGTTCATCACCGTGGCCAGCATCCCCATGTGATCGGCGGTCGCCTGTTCCATGCCACGCTGCACACCGATGCTGCCGCGCCACAAATTACCCGCCCCGATGACCAGCGCCACCTCGATTCCCAGGTCGTAGACGGCTTTGATTTTGGTGGCAATGATAGCTGCCTGATCCGGATCAATCCCGAAACCTTGCGGTCCGGCCAGCACCTCTCCACTGAGCTTTAACACAATCCGCCGGTAGCGAGGTTCGGCTTGCTGGTTGTTAGTCGTCATGAGTCCCTCACACTAAGTTGTTTTTGCTTACGATGGCATAAAAAAGGGGATTAGGTTTTACCCTAATCCCCCGGATTTACTCACTGATCTTCCTATTCGCCCTCGCCGGCAGTGTCTTCACCGATCGCATATCGGATAAACCGGCTAATGGTGATATTTTCCCCCAGTTCGGCAATCGCCTGGGTGATCATATCACCGATCGTAACGCTGTCGTCTTTGATGAACGGCTGCTCCACAAGCACATTATCCTCATAGAACTTGCTCATCCGGCCCTCGACAATCTTGTCAACGATGTGTTCGGGCTTACCTTCATCAAGAGCGCGGCGGCGCTGAAGGTCAAGTTCGGCCTGTACGGCGTCGGCGGGCAGGTCCTCCCGCGTGACGGCCAGCGGTGCCAGGTTCGCCACCTGGAGCGCAATATCATTTGCCAGGGTGCGGAACTGATCGGTATCGGCCACAAAATCGGTCTCGCAGTTCAACTCAAGCATCACGCCGAGGCGATTCGTATGGTGCAGATAACAGTGAATAACGCCTTCGTTGGTCGCGCGACCGGCTTTTTTGGCAGCCTTGGCCAGGCCTTTTTCACGCAGGAAGTTGATGGCTTTTTCCATATCACCGTCAAACTGAGTCAAGGCATTCTTACAATCCAACGGCCCGACCCCGGTTTTTTCCCGCAGTTCTTTGACCATTTGCGCGGTAATTGTCATCGGTTATTCTTCCTCGTCCTTCTCATCATCAATGACGACATGCGTTTCGTCGTCTTCGACCGCTTCGTCTTCGACAACTTCACCCTCGACAAAGTCCAGGCCGCTGCGCAATTTGGCCAGGGTAGCTTCGCCCAGATAAGCTTCATTTTCGTCCAGGTCACTCATGACCTCGACAAAATCGACTTCTTCATCTTCGATTTTGTCTTCGTCGGCGCGTGTCTTCCGCAGCGCGATACCTTCCAGAACGGCATCGGCCATCTTGGCGGTTAACAGTTTGATGGCGCGAATGGCATCGTCGTTGGCTGGAATAACATGGTCAATCGGATCGGGATCACAGTTGGTGTCTACCAACGCGATAACAGGGATGTTCAGAATATTGGCCTCATGGACCGCGGTCGCTTCACGGCGCACGTCTACCACAAATACCAGATCAGGCAAACGCGACATGTTACGCAAACCACCAAACCGCAGGTCGAGTTTGATCATTTTACGGTCGAGCAGCAGCCGTTCTTTTTTGGTGAGTTGTTCAAACGCACCCTCATCACGCTGGCGTTCGAGGCGCTTCATAGCCTCCAGCCGTTCGCGCACCGTCCGCCAGTTGGTCAGGGTACCACCCAGCCAACGCTGGTTCACAAAAGGCATCCCGCAGCGCATCGCCTCAGAAGCGATGGTTTCCTGCGCCTGGCGTTTGGTCCCGACAAACAACAGCGACCCGCCGTCGGCTACCGTATCACGCACCAGATCATAAATTTCCTGGATAAAAACAATGGTTTGCTGAAGATCGATGATGTGGATACCGTTGCGTTCCGTAAAAATATACGGCTTCATCTTCGGGTTCCACTTGCGGGAACGGTGTCCAAAATGGACGCCCGTCTCCAACAGTGATTTCATGGAGACTACTGGCATTACCTTATCCTCCTGGGTGTGTTTAGACGTTCACGCCGTTCACCCCTCGCCGCAATCCGTTTGTTGGCGGACAACACAGGCAAGGTCCGGGCGTGTGTGTTTTGGGTTTGGGACAGTGATCGAACACTGCCGCCGCCCCGGCGAAGCATTGTAACACAAGGGCGCACCCCAAACAAGACTCGATATACGACAAACACGACAAACACGGCAATCGCATCAAAACAATTCCAATGCCCCTGCCCAGCCGAGTATATAGACGGGGATATAGGGAGAAAGTGTTGCTCAAAAGCCCGATCACCCATTTGAAGCGATTACCGGGAGTGCAAAGCCGCTTCTAATGGACGGTCAACAGCTAACGCTTTACAATATGTTCAGGCAAACCATCAGCACGTTCTGCCAAGTCATGGAGCCTTGATCCAATGCAGGAACTGCCTCTTTTTCCGCTCAATACCGTTTTGTTTCCCGGAATGCCCATTTCTCTGCATATCTTCGAGCCGCGTTACCAGTTGATGATCAACCAGTGCATCAAAAACGAACAATCCTTTGGCATTGTGCTCATTGCAGAAGGACAGGAAGCGCTTGGCCCGCTGGCTACACCGCATCCTGTGGGCTGCATTGCGCGTATCACACAAGTTGAACGGCTGGAGAATGGCCGGATGACTATTTTGGCGATCGGCCAGGAACGATTCCAGGTGCAGTCGCTGAAACATGACCAGCCCTACCTGATCGGTACGGTTGAACCGCTGCCATTAAACAAGCAAAATACTCAGCGTCTGCAAGAGGCGGGCCAACAGCTCCGCCCACTGGTTGAGCGTTATCTATCGATTTTGTCTGCGGTGGTTCAACCGCTTGACTTTACGCCTGGCAATCTGCCTGATGATCCGCTGGCGCTGGCTTATTTGGCGGCGACGATCGTCCAGATTCCGGCTGAACAGAAACAGCCGCTGCTGGCAGTGGATAACGCGGTTACATTGTTATCCGATATGCGGGCGATTTACCTGCGCGAAGTAGCGCTGCTGCAAGTCATGATCGAGCGCGACCCACGCGAAAATGGTGCGACATTCTCACGCAACTAACGTGCTTATTCCCAGGCGCGAGCATGATCCCCACACGACAAGCGCACGGTCGCCAGAGGGGTATTCAGCGTTCTGGGACTGTAATTAAAGGATCAACCCCATGCCAGATATCAAGCACCACACCATACAACCCGGCCTGATGGGTGAAGCATCAGTCATGGTCACCGACGATCTGACCGCGGCGGCGCTGGGCAGTGGTAATGTGGCTGTGTATTCCACGCCTGCCATGATCGCGCTGCTCGAAGCGGCGGCAATTGATGCACTCCATTCCCACCTGGATAAAGGGCAAACCTCGGTTGGAACCAGTTTGAACGTCAAACACCTGTCGGCCACGCCTGTCGGCATGATCGTAAAAGCGATTGCTACGCTCAAAGAAGTCGATGGGCGGCGGCTGGTGTTCGACGTATCAGCCTCGGACGAAGTCGACGTGATCGGCGAGGGAATCCACGAGCGTTTTATCGTGGACCGCGAACGCTTTGAACAGCGTACCCGTGACAAACAGCAATCCGGGTAAACCTGCCTGTCTGGCGTTTCTGGTTCGTGTGATCAACATATAATTCCCCCTGGTTCGCCCGAAAACTCTGTGCAGATTGACGAGACTTTCCCTGGCGTGGTGATGACAACTGTCATTAATATTGGTACGATCCAGATCGTACGGATTCCCCTTCAGTTATGTTTTTACAACATATATACAAGGAGTAATGCGGTGAAAATCTCACGTCTGGGATTTATGATTCTATTAGTCAGTATTGTTTTGTCGCTGTTCCTTTTCCCGGTGGTGCTATCAGCTCAAGACTCAGAAATTCCCTATGGAGACAATGAGGAAGCCGGGGCCTATGCCGAGGTCAACGATATAACCCTGTATTATGAGATTTATGGCGAAGGCGAGCCGGTTCTGGTGCTACACGGTAACGGCGCATCGATTGCGGCCAATGCGTACCAGATCGAGGCGCTGAAAGAGCATTTTCAGGTGATCGCCGTCGATACGCGCGCACAGGGGAAGTCCACCGACTCCGATCAGCCGTTGTCGTATGTCTTGTTCGCTTCCGATATGGTCGGTCTGCTGGATGTGTTGGGCCTGGAAAGCGCCAGTGTCGTGGGGTGGAGCGATGGCGGTAACACGGGGTTGGCGATGGCGATCAACTACCCTGATCGGATAAACAAGCTGGTGACAATGGGCGCGAACTTCGATCCGGGGCCTGATGCGGTGTATGACGAGGTACGCCAAATCGTGATCGCGGCGCTGGCGATGGAAGACTTGCCCGATGACGCGCGCAAACTGACCACGATCCTGGTCGAACAACCGAATTATACCTACGCAGAACTCAACAGCATCACCACGCCGACTTTGATCACGGCGGGCGATCATGACTTGATTCGTGAAGAACACACGATTGATTTGTACCTCAATATCCCCACTGCGTATCTGATGATCGTGCCGGGGGCGACGCATCGTGCACCGGTTGAAAAACCGGACCTGCTCAATAGCGTTATTGTTGATTTCTTGCAGACGCCGTATGAAGACATTGACCGGTTCTATTTCTTCCGCTAATTCGCACCTGTTGTTTTAAAGCTGCATCTAACCTCGCCAAACTGGAACCACCCTGACCCCAAAAAACGAATGAACCAGTGTGTTGAACACTGGTTCATTTCACACTTCTTGTGGTACCCCCACCAGGACTCGAACCTGGGCCTCTGCCTCCGGAGGGCAACGCTCTATCCTCTGAGCTATGGGGGCAAACGTGATAGTTTTCATTTTACCAGCAATGGACCATGCGTCAAGCCTCGCTTGTATCCTTGTGCGTGTCGCCGCCGGTTTTAGCGCCGGCCTGTTCACCGTTTTGATCGCCATGATCTGCGGGGAAGTGTTCGCTGCTGGCTGTTTTGTGCTCGTGCAGCATCGGGGCGATCTCCGCCCGGCTGGACCGCTCCAGGTCAGTAGAGGCGATCTTCAGCATGGCGTTTTTACCACCGCCGCCCGCATAAACGGTTTCATACTGTTTGACCGCCGGGTCCATAAACACCGGCATGGGCGTCTTTAAACCCAGCGGCGGCACCGTGCCCACCGCGTAGCCGGTAATGGCTACCACCTGTTCGGCGTTGGCTAACTTTACTTTTTTGCGGCTGATATTCAGGCGTT
This sequence comes from Anaerolineae bacterium, assembly GCA_016930015.1. GTDB lineage: Bacteria > Chloroflexota > Anaerolineae > Aggregatilineales > Aggregatilineaceae > JAFGHR01. The sequence continues at coordinate 23,117 of JAFGHR010000125.1, forward strand.
CGGCCAGTTTGTGCGGATCGACTCGCCGTGTGCCGCAGCCGTAAACCAGAAAGGGTTTGTCATCTACCAGGAACACCACCGATTTGACAATCTGGTCAACTTCCACACCCAACGCTTTAGCCGCAGCGGGTACGGTAGGCGTTGGCTTGTCGGCAAAAATGATCTGGGCCGGGATGGCATGTTCATCAAGATAGGCTTGCAGATTCCGGGGTAGGAGTACTTCAACGGCGTCTGATCCACGTGTTATATCCACAAACAACAATTCGACTTCGTGCGCGGCAAACGCCATCAGGTCTTTACCGGTGGCTACACCTTCCGGTGATGTCAAAGCTTTGTCAAGCGCATCGTGATTCTCAAAAAACACCTCGACCACCTGGTGATAGATCGGATTTCCTGCCGGGCTGCCAAAAACGTTTCCCGCTTCAATTTTCTGCACGCCGGGCATTTTTTCTAACAGGCTCAGGTGACGACCAAAGCAGCGCTCAAATGTGGCTTTGTTGGACGGTTGTTTGAATAGAATAACGAGTTTGCTCATTTGTTTTCCATTGGCCACTAGCCATAAAACCACGCGCCGGTGGTTGTGTGGCGGAATACCGGCGGCGTATGCGTAATCACGCGTGATTACGCATGCTCACGTGTGGTATTGGCGGGTACTTACTTGCGGCTCCGGCGAAAGCTCCGGCCAAAAATGATACCGACCAGGAACGCGATCACGACCGCCTGCCACGGCTTGGACTGAACCAACACGGTCGCGTCACCCGTCATCTGGTCAAACGTGTGGCTGTGCAAATACACGGCGGCCCGTTCGAGTGTACGCGATAACTGCTGTGCCTGGCGGATCGCGGCATCATCGCCAGACTTGAAGGCTTCGGCCCGGATACGCTCTGCCGTGACGATCAACTGGTCGGCGGCGGCTTCCTTAGTCGAATACGCGCTGTGCATCACGGTACGGCGCGCCTCGCGCAGCGGCAGTGTGCGCGGACGGCCTGCCGTGGTTTCAGCCGATAACTCGTCGGCCCCGGTTATTTGTGCATGGTCCTGTTCGTTAAACATCGCACCTCATCCCGGCGTGTTTGTAGCCCATTCTGGTATTGCACTACAATATACCGCATATACCCTTAATCAAAAAAGAGCGGGCGGTGAACCATGAGTGCTCCCAATGTCCCCTACCCCCGGCAATCACCAGAATCGCACAACCCCTATGTACACCCGCAAGGCAGACCGCCGATTTCACATCCGAATCCCTGGCTGGTACGGTTTCCGCTGCTGGTTGGCTTTGGGCTGATCCTGCTGGCGTTCGTGCTGGTGATCATGCTGGCGGGCTACGAATTTTTGCACCACGACGAAATTTACCCCGGCGTATCGACCGTATTTGGCGTAAACCTGGCCGGTATGACGCGCCAGGAAGCGATCACGGCGCTGTCCGAGCAGTTTGTTTACGACAGCCAGGCCGCGGTAACGTTCCGGTTTGGCGATCAAAACTGGACATACACCGCCGGTGACCTGGGTGTGTCACTGGATGTGGAAGCGACGGTCGATGCGGCCTATAACGCCGGGCGCGAAGACAATTTTGTGAGCGACCTGTTCAAACAGTGGGACATGCGCACACACGGTTACGTGGTGACGCCGGTCGTGATTTACAACCAGACGGAAGCCGAACGTATTCTGACCGAGATCGCCAACAATTTTATCAACCGGCCTACCTTGGATGCAACACTGACCGTTTTGGAAGGGCGAGCCGTCGCTACCCCCAGCCAGGTCGGGCGCACGGTTGATGTTCCGGCCACACTCGGTGTGCTGCGCCAGCAAATGATGGCCATGAGCACTATCAGCGAGATTCCGCTGTCCGTTCACGAAGCCGAACCGGCAGTCAGGGAAACCGACGCCGCCGCCGGCCAGATCAATCTGGCGCTGTCGGCTCCGGTTGAACTGTACCTGGGACCGGGTGATCCCAGCGGCAAAGGTCCCTGGGTCGCTTTACCGGATGCGATCCAGCAGATGATTATTGTTGAGCCGGTCACACAGGCCGATGACACCGCCAGTTATGATGTCAGCGTTGATCTGGATGAAGCGCGCGCGTTCCTGACCGATCTGGCCCCGGAGCTAACGGTTCAACCCGTCAATGCCCGGTTTATCTTTGATGACGAAACCCACCAGCTTGAAGTGATCCAGCCCAGCGTCAACGGGCGTATATTGGATATTGAGATGACGGTCGCCCAGTTTTATGACGCCGTGTTTGCACCGGATTCCGCTGACCGGCGCGTGCAGTTGATGTTTTCCGATCTCCCGGCCCAGGTCAGCGACACGGCTACCGCTGCTGAACTCGGCATAACCGAGATGGTTGTCCAGAAGACCACCTACTATTACGGTTCAACCTCGGCCCGTCAGCGTAATATCCAGGTGGCCGCGTCCAACTTCCACGGGATCGTGATCCCGCCTGGCGGCGAGTTTTCGTTTAACGAGTGGTTGGGTGATGTCAGCGCGGAAACGGGCTACGAACAAGGCTTGATCATCGTTGGCAACCAGACGATTACGGGGGTGGGCGGCGGCGTATGCCAGGTGGCTACAACTGCGTTCCAAACCGCGTTTTACGGCGGGTACCCGATCATGGAACGCGTGGAACACGCCTACCGCGTGAGTTATTATGAAGAAGGCGAAGGGGCGGGCATGGATGCGACCGTTTATTCGCCAATTGTAGACTTCCGCTTTATGAACGACACGCCCTACTACCTGTTGATCGAAACATACGTTAACACGGGTAACGCGACCGTCACCTGGAAGTTTTACAGCACCAGCATGAACCGCCGCGTCGTGAAAGAAGGCCCCATCATCAAAAACCAGACGTCACCGCCGCCGCCGATCTTCCGTGCCAATGCTGCGTTGAGTTCCGGGCAGGTCAAGCAGGTGGACTATTCGGTCAGCGGCGCGGACGTATACGTATATCGCACTGTGTACCAGGATGACCAGGTCATCATCGATCACGAAGCATTTACCAGCCATTACGTACCCTGGGCGGACCAGTTCGAAGTCGCGCCGGGTGATCCGCGTATCAACGGGTAACAACAACCCGGTACCATAAATCACTAAGGAGGGCCTGGTGGAAAGTACGCTCATCGCTCAGTTATTCCTGGCGCTTAGTATCATCATTGCGTTTGCACAAATCGCGGGAGCTTCGGCGCGTGCCGTAGGACAGCCGCGCGTGTTCGGTGAACTCCTGGCCGGGGTAATTCTCGGCCCGACTTTACTCGACATGCTGCACTGGAGTACGTTTGAAGACCCCGAACTGCTGAAAAAAACGCTTGAAGAATTCGCCGAAATTGGCGTGTTGTTCTTGATGTTCACGGTTGGTCTGGAAGTCCATCTCCGCGAGCTGTTGTCGGTGGGCAAAGTCGCCATCGGGGGCGGTGTGCTGGGTGCGGCGCTGCCGGTCGCGTTGGCGCTGCCCGTTGTGCTGGTATTTGACTATCCGGCTGAGGAAGCGCTGTTTGTCGGCGTGGTCATGGCAGCGACATCGGTGAGCATTTCTGCTCAAACACTGCTTGAACTGGGCGTGTTACGCACAAAGGAAGGTATCGGCCTGCTGGCAACCGCCGTCGTCGATGATATCCTGGCGATTCTGCTGCTCTCGGTCGTGATCGCTACCCTCGGCTCAGACTCCAGCGCATCCGCTGCCGAATTGGTCTGGATTTTCGTGCGGATGCTGCTTTTCCTGGTCGGCGCGGTGATCGTCGCGTGGTACGGCCTGCCGCGCGTGTTTAACTGGCTGTACCACCAAAAGCAGTTGATGCCCGGCATCGCCGCGTTTGCCCTGGTAGCCGCGTTTCTGTTTGGATGGGCCGCCGACGCGCTGGGCGGCATCGCGGCCATCACGGGCGCGTTTGTGGCCGGGATGGGCTTCACGCAGACCATTAACCAGGTCCGGCACAAGATCGAAGACACTGTACAGGCTATCACATATTCGTTCCTGGTTCCGATTTTCTTTGTGAACGTCGGGCTGCATACCAACCTGGCCGATATCTCAACCGACCTGCTGCCGCTGGTGGTGCTCCTGTTTGTCTCGGCGGCGGTGTCGAAAGTCTTTGGCAGCGGGTTAGGGGCACGCATCGGCGGCTTTGATAATGGTGAAGCGTTCCGGCTTGGCGTTTGTATGATCTCAAGGGGCGAGGTGGGATTGATCATCGCGTCGCTGGGGTTGGCGAATGGGCTGCTGGGTTCCGAGTTGTTCCAACCCATCTTTCTGGTGATCCTGCTCACGACGGTCATCACGCCGCCCCTGGTACGCCTGGTCTTCAAATCGCATTCCCAATCCGAAATCAAACCGGCACCAGATACAGCACACGGATAAGGACTTGTCGCTATGCCTAAACTTGTGATTCTCATTACCCCTCAGACTGAAAAAGGGCTTGACGTTGCCGAAGCCTGGGAATTGGTTGGAGCGACCGGTATTTCGCTCATCGAAAGTTACGGCTTGCATAATCTTCGTGAACGCAGCAAAGCGGTCGAACTCCCGTTTTTCGTCTCCCTGGCAAGCGCTATGCGCCAGATCGAAGAGACAAACCAGATCATCTTCACGGTGGCGGATGACGCGTTCGTTGACCGGTTGATCGAAGCTGCCACGCAAATCCTGGGGGACCTGAACGCGCCGCACACCGGCATCGCCTTTACGCTGGACGTGGACCGTATTTTCGGAATCCCGTGCGGGCCACCCAACACGGATTGAGCATGATGTAAAACTCTGGATTGCAGCGAACATCTGTTCGTGTTAGAGTATCAGCAGACCAGTGTTACACAACGGAGTGATCGGTTTTATGGCAAAAGCACGCGTGTATTACGAATGCCAGACATGCGGGCGGCGGTCGCCACGCCACATGGGGAAATGTCCGGGCTGCGGTGAATTTAACACGATGATCGAAGTCATAGACGAGCCGGAACCCAAGGCCGCCGGGGCATCACGCGGACCGCTGCGCACCCATCCCCAACGCTTGAGTGACGTGTCCAACGACGCGGGCGACCGTTTCCCCGTGCCGGTTCAGGAACTGTCACGCGTGTTAGGCGGCGGGTTGGTGCCCGGCAGCGTGGTACTGGTGAGCGGCGATCCTGGCATTGGCAAAAGTACACTGCTGTTACAGATCGCGGTGCTCATGGATCAGATCGCCGGGCCGGTGCTGTACGTCAGCGGCGAAGAGAGCGAGCGCCAGATCAAAATGCGGGCCGAGCGCCTGGGGCTGGATTCTGATAACCTGTTCCTGGTGACGGAAACCGAAACCGGCGCGATCCTGGCCCATGTCGAACAAATCAAACCGCGTATGCTGATCGTGGACTCGATTCAAACCACGTACATTGAGGGTAAAGCGTCCAGCGCCGGGAGCGTCAGCCAGGTCCGCGAGTGCGCCAGCCAGTTTCGCACCCTGGCCAAAGAGAGCGGGGTCGCGGTGTTTTTGGTCGGGCACGTGACTAAAGAAGGCGTGATCGCCGGGCCGCGTGTGTTGGAACACATTGTCGATACCGTGTTGTACCTGGAAGGCGACCGCTTCCAGGCGTACCGGCTGCTGCGCAGTGTCAAAAACCGTTTTGGCGCGACGAGTGAAGTCGGCGTGTTTGAGATGCGTGACCGGGGCCTGGTCGAGATCGCCAACCCGTCGGAAGTGTTCATCGCTGAACGGGTGGTTAACGCGCCGGGCAGCGCCATCGCCGTCACGCTGGAAGGTACACGCCCCCTGTTGATCGAGGTCCAGGCGTTAGCCAGCCAGACGGTGTATCCCAACCCGCGCCGCACCGCCAACGGCATTGACTTTAACCGGATGCTGCTGATCACGGCTGTGCTGACCAAGCGTGTCGGTATCAAGTTATACGAAAAAGACCTGTTCGTGAACGTGATCAGCGGGCTGAAAATCGACGAACCCGCCGCCGACCTGGCGATTGCCACCGCGATCGCGTCCAGCGCGTGGGATGTGCCAGTTCCGGCGGATATGGTGTTCGTGGGTGAAATCGGCCTGAGCGGGGAACTGCGCGCGGTCAGCCAGACGCCAATACGCATCCGTGAGGCGGCCAAACTGGGGTTTAAGCGGGTGTTGGTACCGCGCACCTTCCGCCAGGACGACACAGTTACCGGCGATATCGAGGTGATCAAAGTGCGCAGCATCGCCGACGCGCTGGCGATCGCCGTGCCCAGACCCCGCTAACCGGGGCCGCGATCCCACCGAAAAATCTACGTAACAGGGGTGCAGCCATGTCAGGCAGGCATCAGGATCGGTGGTTTTCCGTCGAGCGTGCGCCGGTTTTGCGTCAAGTAGGGCCTGTGTGCCTTACGTAAACTGGTAACATCACTGTGATGGCTGATGCCCCCCACGGCCATCCGGTTGCTCCCCCAAGACCAAACGCTTTGCGAACCAGGTGTTTGGTCTTTCTCCTGTATGTTTTGAATGGTTTTAAGATCATACGCAGCTTTAAAAACTGAGAAAATCGAGGTTGCCGAATAGAACTTTTGTTCGTATACTATAACCAGGTGGGTGGTCCGGTACAGCCCATTCACCACCGGAATCGGTTGACGGGTTCATCGAGAAGGCTATAATCGCTTTAGTCGCAACAACACAAAACACGGCTGTACACGAAGGAGCCCCGTTGTCTGGTTTTGAACATATCGGTATTCTGGCCCATCCACTCCGGCCCCGCACCGCACCGATCGCACAGGAGGTCGAGCGGTCACTTAGAACACATGGGATCGATGTGTGGATTCGTACAGCCTGGGACGCTACCCGCGCGCAGCCGCTCGTTCACGGCGCCGACCTGGTGATCGCGATCGGGGGTGACGGTGCTATGCTGCGGGCGGCGCGGGTCTGTGCGCGCGAAAATGTGCCGGTGTTGGGCATTAATACCGGCAACCTGGGGTTTCTCACCGAGGTATGCCCGGAAGACTGGGAAGACAGCCTGGCTAAACTGCTGGCTGGCGACTACTGGATCGAACAGCGCATGATGATTCGCTGCGAGGTCTTCCATAACGGCGACCTGTTGAACGCGACCGACGCGCTCAACGATGTGGTGGTCAGCCGGGGCGCGATTGCCAAGTCGGTCCAGCTTGAAACATACATTGACGGCGGCTGGGCCACGACGTATCACGGCGACGGGCTGATCATTGCCACGCCGACCGGTTCGACCGCCTACGCGCTGGCGGTTGGCGGGCCGATTTTGCCGCCGGAGTTAAAAAATATCCTGGTGGTGCCGATTGCGCCGCATTTGAGCATGGATCGGCCTATGGTGCTGTCGCAGGGTGCGACGGTGCAAATCGTGGTCGATCCGCTCACCCTGGCCGAAGTGGTATTGACGGTCGATGGCGAACTGGTCGCCAGCCTGGAATCATCGGATCGGGTGGTGGTACGTGCCAGCGACAGCGTCAGCCGTTTTGTCCGGCTGCGGGATCGGAACTACTTTTACCGCTCACTGTTGGACCGGTTGGAGCCGCGTGTACCGCCGCGACCGGGACTCAATCGAGTTGGCAATCACTCCGAATCGAGTGAGAATCCAGAATGACGCATCTTGCTGCAATGCAGCGGGAATTGAGACAAAAAACGAACCGAGATCACTCATGACCATTCACGAGACAGCATCCGGCACGGGCGAGACACACCAGCCTGCCGGACACGATCACGACGACAATGTTCTTTACTGCACCGTGCATCCGCACGTCGAAACCATGCTGCGCTGCAATAAATGCGGGCGGCCCATGTGCACCCGCTGCGCGGTCAAAACGCCGGTCGGCTACCGCTGCCGCGAATGTGTGCGCGAGCAGCAAAACAAGTTCTTTAACGCCCAGATACTCGACTACATGATCGCCGCTGCCGTCGCTGTGGTGATCAGTTTTGTCGCGGCGCTAATCCTGGCCCGCCTGTGGTTTTTTTTCGCGTTTTTTGCGGCTCCGGTGGCAGGCGGCCTGATCGGGCGCGTGATTTTGCAGCTCACCGGCAAGCGGCGCGGGCGGTATACCGGGGTGCTTGTGGGGGCTGGCGTGGTGTTAGGCGCGCTGCCGTTTTTGCTGCTTAACCCGCTGTCGGTCGGCATTTTCCTGTTCCTGGCTACCAGCACGGCAGTCGCCCAGTTCGGGCTGTACATTTAGGATTTGTAATACCAATACCGGACATACAGACGAGGCAACCTGGCAACGCTTATGCTGCAAGAACTGCGGATCAAAGACTTTGCGATCATTGACGATTTGACGCTTCCGCTTGATGCGGGATTCCTGGTGATGACGGGCGAAACCGGCGCCGGGAAATCGATCATTGTCGATGCGGTAACACTGCTGCTGGGCGATCGCGCCGACGCCGCGATGATCCGCGCAGGTGCCGATCGCACGGTTGTCGAAGGCACATTCGCCGTCCCCGCCGAACTTCAGGCCGCACTGCACGCGATTCTGCAAGCCAACGAACTGGAAGGTGAATCGCCGGAGGGCATGATCCTGACGCGGGAAGTGCGCCAGAACGGGCGCAGCCAGGCGCGCGTAAACGGTGTGGCCTGCAACCTGCCGGTGTACCGTGAAATCGGTGAACTGCTGGTGGATATTCACGGGCAGGGTGAGCACCTGTCGCTGCTTGACGCCAGGCAGCATCTTTTTCTGCTGGACCGCTACGCCAATCTCGAAGCGCAGCGTCAGGCGGTGGGTGACATGGTGCGCCGCCTGTCTCACCTGCGCAGTGAGATCAACAGCCTGGTGACCGATGAGGAAGCGCTCGCGCGGCGCGTGGATATGCTGCAATACCAGGTTCAAGAGATCGAAACCGCCAACCCGCGCCTTGACGAAGAAACCGAACTTCAGCACGAACGTAACCGGCTGGTCAACGCCGAAAAAATCGCGGACATGGCCAACGAAGCCCAGTTCACGCTAAACGGCGAGCCGGGCGAAACGTCCGCTGTGGACCTGCTGGCCCAGGCCGCTATCGTCCTCAGTAAGCTGGCCAAACTTGATCCCGCCATGACCGAGCACTACCAGGTGGCCGAAAACATCAGCGCGCAGGCCGACGATCTCGCCGCCGCGCTGCGCGATTACAGTGATGCGGTCGAATACGACCCGCACCGGCTGGACGAGATCGAAGAACGTGTCGAAGTATTGAACCGGCTGAAACGTAAACACGGCGGCACGATTGAAGCGGTGCTGGCCTACGCCGGGCAGGCGCGCGCCGAACTGGAAAACATCACGCACAGCGAAGAACGGCTGGCCGAGCTGCGCGAGCAGGAAGATCACCTGCTGCACGATATCGGGCAGGCCGCCGCCGCGCTCAGCCAGGAACGCCAGCGTGCGGCCCACCATCTCACCCAGGCGATTGTGCAGGAACTGGGTGATCTCAAAATGGAAGGGGCACGCTTTGAGGTCGCGATCACTCACAAAGAAGACGCGTCCGGCTGCTACGTGGGCGAACACCGGCTGGCGTTTGGTTCGACGGGCATCGACCAGATCGAGTTTATGATGGCCGCCAATGTTGGCGAGCTGGTGCTCCCGCTGGTCAAAGTCGCTTCCGGTGGTGAGACATCCCGTATTATGTTGGCGCTCAAAAGTGTGCTGGCCCACGCCGACCAGACGCCAACGTTGATCTTTGACGAGATCGATCAGGGCATCGGTGGGCGCATGGGGTCGGTAGTCGGGCACAAGCTGTGGGAGCTGTCCGGTAACCATCAAGTGTTGGTGGTCACGCACCTGGCGCAGCTTGCCGGGTTTGGAGACACACACTACCGGGTGAGCAAACATGTGCGCGACCAGCGCACGATCACCTACGCCGAGCGGCTCAACGACCAGGGACGCGTAGAGGAACTATCCGACATGTTGGGCGCGGAAACCATCAGCGCCCGCCAGAGCGCGTATGATATTTTGATGCTGGCACGCCGGGCCAAAGAAGGCCGGTGGCTCGAAACCGTCTAGCGGTGAAGACACTAACCTATCCGCCGGTTTGATCCTGTTCCGACTGCGCGCGGTTAGCCTGTTCCTGGGCCAGCAGCGCGCGTTTACGTTCCACACCCCAGCGGTAGCCGCTCAGGCCGCCGTCAGCGTGCACCACGCGGTGACACGGGATCACCAGCGCGACCGGATTCGTAGCGCACGCACGCGCCACCGCGCGTGATGCCGTCGGCTGGCCCACCGCGCGGGCGATCTCCCCATACGCCTGTGTGCTGCCGTAGGGAATGGCACGCAGCGCTTCCCACACCCGCCGCTGAAAGGCCGTCGCCTGGATGTCAAGCGGCAGGTCCAGCGGGGCGGGGTCCCCGTCAAGATACCGTAAAATGGCGCCAACCCAGCCCGATAAGCCGTCATGTGATGCGCTGCGCTCGATGGTGGCAGCGGGATACTCGTTATGCAACGCCGCTGCGAGCGCTTCCGGCGCATCCCCCAGGCTGACCGCGCAGACACCGCGTTCGGTCGCGCCCACCAGCAGCATCCCCAGCGAGCAGTCAACGATGGTATAGGTAATGTGCATATCCTGTCCTCCTGACCGGTAGGCGGTCGGCGTCATGCCCAACTGGCCCTGATACACGCGGCTGACCGAGCCGTAACCCGCTTCATACAGCGCGTCGGTGACCGGCTGGCCGTTCTTCAGACCGGTCTTGAAACGTTCCAGGCGGCAGGTGTCCGCATACTGGCGCGGCGAAATCCCCATGATGCGCTTGAACACGCGCTGCACATGCGCCGGGCTGACGTGTAAATGGGCGCCCAGTTCGGCCAGCGTGGGAATTTTGGACTCGCAGCCTTTTATGTACGCGCACGCGTCCCGTACCATTTTGACCTGGGCGTTTACTTCGTCCGGGTGACAGCGGCGGCAGGCCCGGAATCCGGCCAGCGCGGCGGCTTCCGGCGTGTGGAAAAACGTCACATGCTCGCGGCGTGGACGGCGTGCCGGGCACGATGGGCGGCAGTAGATGCCGGTCGAGCGCACCGCGTATACGAACAGCCCGTCATAACGGCTGTCACGCGCCTGCACCGCCTGCCAGCAGCCGGTTTCACCGAGGGGCAGCTGTGGTTGGTTATGGTTGCCGTTCTGGCTCATGGTGTTTTCCCTGCCGGTGATGATTCTGCCGGGCGCTGTTGGTCGTTACATAGACCATAACGGCAGCGGGCAAAAAACGCTATCTGTTTTTTGTGCCCAAACCGGATTAATAGATTAATAACCGTCCGATTCTGTTTGTGCTAGACTCTGGTGTAGACACAAATGACCAGAAAAATTTTGCCGGAGTGACACACAATGCCCTCAACGCGTGACTTGCAAAGCCAGCTCGATCACATGACCGCGCCCGGTCATCTGGTGGAGGTGGTCGATGCCGAAACTCACACGATCCGGTGTCTGGCATGTGCGCACCGCTGCCTGCTCAAAGACGGGCGTCGCGGAATCTGCAAGGTCCGTTATAACGACGGCGGGACGCTGCGCGTACCGTTTAATTATGTGGGGGCTTTGCAAGTTGATCCGGTCGAAAAGAAGCCGTTTTTCCACGTCACACCGGGCCAGTCGGTGCTCAGTTTTGGCATGCTGGGCTGTGACTTCCGGTGCAGTTACTGCCAGAACTGGCAGATATCCCAGACTCTGCGCGACGACCGCGCCGGGCGCGACTATACGCCAATTACCGCCGACGAACTGATCGCGTTGGGCCGCAGACGCCGCACACGCGCCGTAGCCAGCACCTATAACGAGCCGCTGATCACAACTGAATGGGCGGTCGAGATTTTCAAAAAAGCGCGCCAGGCGGGTATGCTGACCCTGTACGTGTCCAACGGCAATGGCACCCCGGAGGTGATCGATTACCTCACGCCCTGGCTGGACGGTTACAAGATCGACTTAAAAACCATGCAAGACCGGCACTACCGCCAGGAATTGGGCGGCGTGCTCCAGCATGTGCTGGACACGATCACATACGTTCACCAGGCCGGGATTTACCTCGAAGTGCTGACGCTGGTGATTCCAGGGTTCAATGATAACAACGATGAACTGTGGGATGCGGCCAACTTCATCCGGAGTGTTTCACCCGATATCCCCTGGCACGTAACCGCGTTTCATCCCGATTACAAAATGACCGATCCGCCGCGCACCCCGCCCCAAACCCTGATCCGTGCCGCCGAGATCGGAACTGAAGCCGGGCTGAAGTACGTCTACGCGGGCAACCTGCCGGGCCGTTCGGGAGAGTGGGAAGATACACGGTGCCCCAACTGCCAGATGACGCTGGTTCGCCGTATGGGATTCATGGTCCACGAGAACAAGCTCGCTGCGACCGGCGGGGTATGCCCGCGCTGCGGTACAAAAATCCCCGGTATCTGGCAGTAGGAAAACTTATTGGTTTATCATGCTTAACCGCATCAGGCAGAAAGCGACGCGCCATCATGACAAAACACATCACACCGCGGTACAAACTGATGCTGTTTTACGATCTGAAACCCCAGCCCGACGAAGAGATGTACTATCAATTCGTTATGAACGAAATGATCCCCCACGCGCAAGAGATGGGATTATACATGTTTCGTGTGTATCACACGATTTGGGGCGATTGCCCGCTGCGGCAGGCTGAATTTGTGGCCGAAAACCTGGATATTGTTTACCAGGCGTTGAGCAGCGACCAATGGCAGGCTGTCGAACAAGGACTGCTCCAACACGCGACCAACTACAGCCGCAAAATCGTGAAGTTCCGGCCCGGTTTCCAGTGTTAGAATCCCGCTCAACACGATCAAATTCAAATCTACACGCCCAATAATCGCCGGGCGGTGTTACTCAATAACACCCAATTCACGCCCCACGTTGGCAAAAATGGCCAGCGCCTGATCCAGATCGTCCTGGGAATGGGTGGCGCTGTTCATGACACGAATCCGGGCCTTGCCGCGCGGCACCGTCGGGAAGCCGATCGCCATCGCAAACACCCCGGCGTCAAACAGGCGCTGGCTGAACTGCTGGGCCAGCGGCGCCTCACCGAGCATCACCGGCACGATCGGGGTTTCCGTGTGGCCGGTGTTAAAGCCCATGGCGTTCATATGCTGTTTGAAGTAAGCGGCGTTGCTCCACAGGCGATCAACCAGTTCGGTGCTTGCTTCGAGCAGGTCCACCGCCGCGAGACAGGCCGCCACGTCCGGCACGGTCATAGCGCTGCTGAACAGGAAGGGGCGTCCCCGCTGGCGCAGCCAGTCGATGATCGGTTGTGCACCGGCAACCATGCCGCCCACCACGCCAAATGCTTTACTCATCGTCCCGACTTCGACATCAACCTGGCCGTGCAGGTCAAAGTGATCCACGATGCCGCGCCCACCCTTACCGAGCACACCTTCGCCGTGTGCATCGTCCACCATCAACAGGATATCGTGCAGCGCGGCGATCTCAGCCAGGGCGGGCAGCAGGGCGATATCACCGTCCATGCTGAATACGCCGTCCGTAATGATGATGCGGCGGCCATACCCGGTGGTAGCCGCGATCTGCTGTTTCAGATCATCAGGATCACTGTGGCGGAAGCGCACGATCTGTGCCCGTGACAACCGGCAGCCATCAATGATGCTGGCGTGGTTGAGTTCATCCGAGAAGATCACGTCATCTTTGCCGACCAACGCGGGGATCACCGCCAGATTAGCACTAAACCCACTCTGGAAGGTCACCGCCGCTTCGACACCCTTAAACGCGGCTAACCGCTGTTCCAGTTCCAGGTGCAGGTTCATGGTCCCGGCGATGGTACGCACTGCCGCCGGGCCAACACCAAAGTCGTCCATGGCTAGTTTTGCCGCTTCAACCAGGCGGGGATGATTCGCCAGGCCGAGGTAGTTGTTCGATGAGAAGTTCAACACCCGTTTGCCGTCAACGTCCAGCCACGCGCCTTGCGGGCTGCCAAGTGTCCGGATGGTGGTGAACAATCCCTGTGCTTTCAGGCTCGCGATCTCGTCAGCGATCCAGGCTGTTTTTGTATCTGTCATTCACGTGGACTCCTTAACTATTGTCCAAAGTTTATTCGGCCCATATGCTCTAGCCCACATTTTAGCATACCGGCACATGTGCGGAGTGTGTCAGGTGGCGCGATTCCGGCGTCACAGGTCATAATATCCATGTACCGTTTGGTTATGGGGAGGGAAAACACATGTCTGAAGCACCACGGTCCTACGCGCCGGGAGTTTATGGACTGGTCGGCGGGGCCGTCAACTTGTACGTGTTGGATGATGAAGCCGGGGTCACGATCATCGATGCCGGGCTGCCCGGTTCTACCAAACGCATTGTGGACTTACTCCGGGCCATTGGGCGATCGCCGTCGGATGTGAAACACATCCTGGTGACCCATGCCGATATCGACCACGTCGGCAGCCTCAGGCCGCTCGTCAAGGCGACCGGCGCCCCGGTATATGCCAGCGCGGAAACACAGCGGTATATTAAACGCCGTGGCGTGCCGCCGCATGTCCGGTTTCCGCTCAGCCTCGTGTCGCGGGTGATGGTACTCGTGATCGGCGGGGGGATCAAAGATGGGCAGGTCGTCGCCGGCGGGGACCGGCTCGACATCGCCGGGGGAATCCGCGTGATCGCCACGCCGGGCCATACCCCCGATCACGTCAGCTATTTCTGGGAACGCGAACGCGTGTTGTTTGCGGGCGACTTGTTGAAACATGGTCAACGGGCTTACCCTGTCACCCCCGGCGGTCACATGGAACCAGGACGCTACACGTGACAGCGCGCGTAAGGTGCTGGCGCTTGATCCCGCCGTGATCTGCCCTGGTCATGGCCCTGTTTTGCTCGCCGACACCGGATCGGACCAGATCACAGCGCTGCAACAATCACTATGACGGTGGTTTGATCCCCGGTGGGTGATGTGCCTAACGAAGATAGTACAACTCGCGGCTGATGTTGAGTGATGCATTGGAAAGTACACCCGATGTGTCGAATACATGTCGCGGCAGGATCGTCATAACCGTATCCAGGCCAACCAGTTCCAACAGGGTCCGGACGCGTTCGGTCGGATTCACGAGGTAGAGCGTACCGCCCGATTGTTCGACCATCCAGAATACCTGCATCAGCCCGCGTAACCCCGCGCTGTTCAAATACTCCACGCCATCAAGATCAAGGATCACAAGTTTGTACCCCTGCTTGATCGCATTTTCGGCAGCATGGGCCAGCACGCAGGCGTTATCGCCGTCCAGGCGTCCGAATAACTCGAACAGTTGTATACGTTTGCTGCCAGAGAACTGGTACTTTGTAACCATGATGGTGATCCTGTCTGATTCCTCAACTTCTTCAATGTTGATTTTATTACGCAGCCAGCCACGGGTATCGGGTTGCGCCGTGTTATTTAGCGAATTCCGCGTCGATGAATACGCGCACGAGCAGAATTAAAACTATCGCGCCCACAACCGACACAATGATAACGCTGCACAAATTCGGTATCCCGCCGAGCCGGAACAAGAGACTGCCCATAAAAAACCCGGCAATCCCCAACAGGACATTACCGACCGGGTTGTACCCCCGGCCCCGGATAACGTACCCGGCCAGAAAACCAGCGGTTCCCCCCACGATGATCACCCACAGACATTGCAAACAGCCACAAAAGCCGCTGATGAACATAAAGCCTCCTGAAAGTAAACCTGTGACGCAGGCAGTCTACACACTCTATACGCACAAGATGTAATTTAAGTTCCGAGGGATTTTTAGCACTCCCCATTTTTTGGGGGGATCGCGTTGAGAAGTCGGATCAGGTGGCGATTCCGGCGATCAGCAAATCGAGGGCGACAATGTCATCGACTTTGCCGGTTTTGATGCCGAGGTCAGTTTCTAGCAGGTGGTGGTAGATGGCTTCGAGCTGTTCCAGGGTGAAGGCGCGCGCTTGCTGGCTGAGTTTTTCACCGACAAAGGGATGAACGCCGATCGCTTGGGCGATCTGCCTGGGTGATCCCTCGTCGTTCAGATATTCGCGGGCCAGGATCAGCAGGCGGAACTGGCGGATGATCATGGCGAACAGGCGCAGCGGCTCATCGTTTTCTAACAGGCGGTGCAGCAGCCGGGACGCGGTCACGCCATCCCGCCGCCCGATAGCATCGACCATCTCAAATATGTTGGCTTCAGGCACGTAGGGTGTGAGCAGCACAACGTCAGCTTCAGCAATGGGGCGCTGACCATCGACATAAGCCGCCAGCTTGGCCAGTTCGTTGTCCGCTTTGCGCAGGTCTTTTTCTACAACGGACGCCAGCGCGGCGACGGCAGCAGGTTCGATTTCGGCGGCGTATTCGTCGCGGGCGCGGCTCGTGATCCACTGCGCCGGGTTGTTGAGCGGGTTATATGCCTTGTGGAAGCCGCCGGGGGCTGTTTTGGCGAGCTTGAGCACCGGGTTGCGGTCCGAGAGCAGATCGGTTTCGACAAATACGACACGCGCAAAATCGGGTAGCTGCGGCAGCGCCTCAACCAGTTCGGTGACTTGCTCTTTGGCGACCTTACCCCCGCCTTTGCGGGACAACCACTTGAGCATGTCATAGACCAGCACTAGCCGCTTGTCGCTCAAAAACGGCATAGCATACGCTGCCGACAGCACGTCGGCTACCGATGCGTTCTTGCCGTCCAGCACGGTAATATTAAGCTCAGCCGTTGCCGGATCGCCCATCTGGGCGCGCATGGCGTCCACCTGGGCACGGCGGCTGAATTCGTCGGTGCCGTGCAGCACGTAAAAGGTGGGGTTACGACCGCTCATAGGGCGCTGCCCGCCGATTCTAACTGGATGTTGTGCGCACGAAGTGAACGGTCAACCGCTGGCCGCCCAGGGGAATCGGCATTTCGTGGCGGCTGATGGTCACCACCTGGAGATCGCCGGGGTCACCGAGCGTGGTGAAATGTTGTTGAAGCGCCAACCCCAGCGGCTGCGACAAAATCAGCGATAACGTAGATAGCATCACAATGGTAGGCAGGCGCGACAGGCGCTCGATGATACCGCGCCGCATCCCGGTGGTGCCGATCATTGTCGCCACGCTCGTCATAATCCCCGCCGTCACCAGGCCGGTGCCGCAGTTCGGATGAATCGCCAGCATGTGTTCCCCGCCGCGCATCCGGTCTAACGCTTCCTGTACGGCGGCTTCGACCTCACCGGTTGTTATGTTGCCGTACAGGTAAAACCCGTTGTTCGTCGAACGTCCGGCCACGCTCAGGTTTTTTAATTTACGACTGAGCATGTGAATCGTTGCGTGTTCCAGCCCGTGATTGCGCCGGATGCGGCGTATCAACGGCAAATTGAGAAACGGAGTCATCAGAACAGCTATAAACTGGATCATGTTAAAAATACCCCCACCACAGGCAGCGGCACAGCATATGCCGCCCCATTTACGGTAATTCCGGCGCGTGTCCAATGGATGAAAACGGCAGCGCGATCACGACCAGCCGGTGTGTGTTTGAACTATACGGCCAGCACGTAATGAGCGTAACACGTTCGTCACGGGTCGGCAATATCCACCGCGCGTTTTTAATGCGCTCATCGACCGGTTGGCCTTCTTCGGCCAGCGTCATGGTTTGAGCCACGAGATAATAATACCGCTGTTCCGCCGCTTCCAGCGTGATGATATCACCCGGCTGAAGCGCAACCAGGTATCGGAACACCTCGCCGCTGGTGTTATGGTGCCCGTTGAGCACGGTATTACCCGGTCGGCCCAGCGGTGCCGAGTTCTGGTGCCAGCCCACCGCGTACGCGTCCGGCACGTCCCACTGGCTGTAAACATGGTCGGCCAGCGCGACCGGGTGCTGTCCCACCGGCACAACCGGCGCATCCAGGCCGATCGCGTCGATCAAAATACGATCGGGCAAAACAGGGCGGGGCGTAGCTGTGGGTGTCCGCGTTGGCGGCGGTGTCTCTGATGGTGCCGGCGACCGCGTTGGCGGCAGTGATTCTGTTGCCGGGGGAATCACGGTGCGAGTTGGTTTTTGCGTGATCGCCAGTGCCGCCGGTGTCGCCGTTGGCGTCCCGGTCGGTGTTCTTGACGGGGTTTCAGTGGAGACAAAGGTAGGCGTGCGGGTGACGGTTTCTGTCGGTGTGGGTGTTGTGCTGGGTTCGTTCTGTGTTTCAGAACCGATCCTGTCACCGGTTGGCGTGGCTGTCAGGCGCTCGCTGACAGGCAGGATCACAACAGTTTCGGCGTTTTCCGGCAGGGGCGGCGGTTCCAGCGTGATCCCGGCCAGCGCGCCGGGTGTCGGCGTGGCGTCATCCATGCCCGGCGGCAGCAGTACCGCCTGCTCCGGCTCAGCCAGCCGCCAGATCAATAACGCCACACCGCCGCCTACGCAGGCCAGGCCCAGGATCGCGATCACGAGGCCGAGCGCCATCGTTCGCCGAAACTGCCGCGTTTTATCCATAAAGCATGAGCTCAGCAGCCCGGATCGCCCAGATTGCCCGGACCGTCGCGGCCATCACACAAAATCGCGTTCAGAACGGCGTGATGATCTTGCATGGTTTCGAATGTATAAGTTGGCTGGTGGGCGCGCAACTGCGCCATGTTAAATGGCCCGGTGGCGACGGCCAGCGTGCGCGCCTGAATACTGGCCGCGCACTGAATGTCACCAGGCGTATCACCGATCACGACGATGTGCTCGCCGGGGAAGTCCATGCCGCTGTGTTCCCTGGCGCGTTGGAGGGCCAGCGGCGGCAGCATAGCGCGGTCCCAGCCTTCCGAGCCAAACGCGCCCACCTCAAAATCAGCCGGGTCAAAGCCTGCCGCGCGTAGTTTGATCGGTACCAGCGCCGCCACATTGCCGGTCACCAATCCGACTACCGCCGACGGATTCGCGCGCAGCGCGGCGACGACTTCAAGCGTACCAGGGCACGCCTGTACGGGAAACTGGTCTACGATCGCGGTCAGGTGGTGGCCCACGGCTGCCTCATAATCAACCAGGTTAGCATGAATGTGTTCTGCCGAAATCCCGGTTGGTTCCAGTGTTTCGCGCAGAATCTGCCAGTCGGTTTTTCCGGCAAAGCTGAGGGTATCGAGAGCGCCAATCGTGCCAAAAACGTCCTGCATGGCCAGCCGGGTCGCTGCACGACCGCAGCCGCCCGATTTGAGCAGCGTACCATCAATGTCAAACAAAACAAGCCACTTCGGTTGCATCACACTGTCCTTAGCGTCGAAGGATCGCCTAGATTATAACACTGACAGTGCACCGCCTGACGTGTGTTTTGACATCGGAACCCCAGTGTTATCTCCCCTATCAACCGTCCAAAAGTGACACTTCTCTACGTTATTGGGACATTTCACACTACTGGTACGTCGCCAAAGCGTCTAGACTTGTGGCGTAGGTTAGGAAAAACGCTGATTAGTCCGCTTCACTATAGTTTTGCTCAAACCAGCGTTGATCCCCATGCACTCAAACTACCACAATTCTGTTCGTGATGATGATCACAGCCTTTTTGTTCCGTCTGCGTGAACGCGCGTGATCATTTTTGTAAGGACATGGGAGGAATTTTTTAATGTCTAGCGATATGTCGTCTCGCAAGATGGTGACCATTGACGGGAATACCGCCGCCGCGATGGTGGCGCATGCCCTCAATGAAGTAATCGCCATCTACCCCATTACGCCCTCATCGCCCATGGGCGAACTGGCCGACGAACTGTCGGCGGCGGGGGAGAAAAATTTATGGGGAACCATTCCGGATGTTACGGAAATGCAAGCAGAAGGTGGTGCTGCCGGTGCCGTTCATGGTGCACTGACCGCGGGTGCCCTGACGACCACCTTTACCGCTTCGCAGGGCTTACTGCTGATGATTCCGAATATGTACAAGATCGCCGGTGAGCTGACATCGACCGTGTTTCATGTTGCGGCCCGGTCGGTAGCTGCGCAGGCGCTCTCAATTTTTGGTGATCACTCAGATATCACGGCAGCGCGTGTGACCGGGTTTGCCCTCCTGGCATCGGGCAGCATTCAGGAAATTCACGATTTTGCGTTGATCGCCCAGGCTGCCACACTTGAGTCACGCGTGCCATTTGTGCACTTCTTCGATGGCTTCCGTTCGTCGCACGAGATTCAGAAGATCGAAGAACTCACACGCGACGATATGCGGGCCCTGATCGATGACAAGTACGTCATCGAGCACCGTATGCGCGGCCTGTCGCCGGATCGCCCGGTGATGCGCGGTACGGCTCAAAACCCCGACGTGTTCTTCCAGGGTCGCGAAACCGTGAATCCATACTATGACGCCTGCCCCGGCATCGTCCAGGATGTGATGGACCGCTTCGCCAAGGTCGTCGGGCGCCAGTACCACCTGTTCGATTATTTCGGTGCCCCGGACGCTGAGCGTGTGATTGTGCTGATGGGCTCCGGCGCGGAAACCGTGCACGAAGTGGTGAACTACCTGAACGAACGCGGCGAAAAAGTGGGCGTGATCAAAGTACGCCTGTTCCGTCCGTTTGACGCCAGGGCGCTGGTTGCGGCCCTTCCGGACAGTGTCAAAGCTGTCGCCGTGCTCGACCGTACCAAGGAACCCGGCTCCGCTGGCGAACCGCTGTACCAGGACGTCCTGACGGCCTTCAACGAGGCTGAGGCGGCAGGCGAGATCAAGAAGCAGCCGGTGATTGTCGGCGGGCGTTATGGTCTTGGCTCTAAAGAATTTAATCCCGGCATGGTTAAGTCGGTGTTCGATAACCTGCTGGCCAAGAACCCCAAGAACCACTTCACTGTCGGCATTATCGACGACGTGACCAACACTAACCTGGACTGGGACGATAACTTCATCACCGAAGGAAAAGGTGTCCACCGGGCCATGTTCTGGGGGCTGGGTGCCGATGGTACAGTTGGCGCCAACAAAAACTCGATCAAGATCATCGGTAAAGCGACCGAGAACTACGCGCAGGGTTATTTTGTATACGACTCCAAGCGCTCGGGTGCACGCACGATCTCGCACCTGCGTTTCAGCAAGAACCCGATCCACAGCACATACCTGATCAAGAGTGCGGGCTTTGTGGCGTGTCACAACTTCAGCTTCCTTGAGCGCTTCGACATGCTCGATGCTCTCGAGCCAGGCGGTATTTTCCTGCTCAACAGCCCCTACAGCGCGGCTGAAGTGTGGGATCACATGCCGGCCCAGGTGCAGCAGCAGATCATCGACAAGAAAGCAAAGTTCTACCTGATCGACGGGTACGAGATCGCCAAGTCGGTTGGCCTGGGCGGGCGTATCAATATCGTCATGCAGGCGGCGTTCTTTAGGATCTCCGGTGTGCTGCCCGAAGAACAGGCCATGGAGATGATCCAGCAGGCCATTGAAGATACCTATGGCATAAAAGGCGGCAAGGTCGTAGACATGAACATCCGCGCCGCTGAGATCGCCGTCGATCGTATCGAACGCGTCGAAGTCCCGGCAAGTGTGACCAGCAAGCTGGACATGCGCCGCGCGGTGCCGGAAAGCGCACCGGAATTCGTACAGAATGTCACGGCGAAGCTCATCGCCGGGCGCGGTGACCTGCTGCCGGTGTCGGCTATGCCTGTCGATGGCACATTCCCAACCGCTACCACCCAGTACGAAAAACGCCAGATTGCCACTGAAATCCCGGTCTGGGACCCGGATGCATGTATCCAGTGCAACCAGTGCTCGTTCATCTGCCCGCATGCTACGATCCGCATGAAAGTGTACGGCGCGGAGTACGCCAACGGCAGCGCGCCGCAAGCGTTCCAGTCGATGGAAGCTAAGGGCCGCGAGTGGAAAGGCATGCGCTACACGGTCCAGGTATCGCCCGATGACTGCACAGGCTGCGGCGTGTGTGTGGAAACCTGCCCGGCCTTTGCCAAGGATGCAAGCGGCCAGAAGACCGACCGCAAAGCCATCAACATGATGCCGCTCACCGAAGCGCTGCGTCTGCAAGAACAGGCCAATTGGGACTACTTCCTGTCGCTGCCTGAAACCGACCCGGCCACCTTCAACCGGTTCACGGTCAAGGGCTCGCAGTTCTTACGATCGATGTTCGAGTTCTCCGGTGCGTGCGGGGGTTGCGGCGAAACACCGTACATCCGCCTGATGACGCAGCTTTTCGGCGACCGGGCGATCATCGCCAACGCGACGGGCTGCTCCTCGATTTACGGTGGCAACCTGCCCACCACACCCTACGCTCAGCGTGCGGATGGCCGCGGCCCGGCATGGTCGAACTCCCTGTTCGAGGACAACGCCGAATTCGGTATGGGTATGCGGCTGACGGTTGACAAGCTGACCGCTATGGCTTACGAAAAGCTGGATGAACTGATCGGGTCGGCGACCAACCATGTTGACCTGTTAGAAGCTATCCGCGGTGCCGATATGGCCGACCAGGAAGCGATCGAAGAACAGCGCGCCCGCGTGGACGAACTCAAGGCGCTGCTGGAACAGGATGACAGCGATGCCGCCCAGCAGTTACTGACCATAGCCGATTACCTGGTCAAGAAATCCGTGTGGATCTTCGGTGGTGACGGCTGGGCCTATGACATCGGCTACGGTGGCCTGGACCACGTGCTGGCGTCCGGTCGTAATGTAAACGTCCTGGTGCTCGATACCGGCGTGTACTCGAACACCGGCGGCCAGATGTCCAAAGCCACCCCGCGCGGCGCCGTTGCCAGGTTCGCGGCAGCCGGTAAATCGATGCCCAAGAAAGACCTGGGCATGATCGCCATGACCTATGGCAATATCTACGTGGCGCAGGTTGCGATGGGCGCCAATATGAACCAGACGATCAAGGCATTTGCCGAGGCCGAAGCGTATGATGGCCCGTCGCTTATCATTGCCTACACTCACTGCATCATGCACGGCATTGACATGCAGACCGGGTTCGAACTGCACAAAAACGCGGTGAATAGTGGGTTCTGGCCGCTGTACCGCTACAATCCGGAAGCGCCGAATCCGCTGTCACTCGACTCGAAGGCGCCGTCTGAGGATGTTGAAACGTTCGCGTACAAGCAAAACCGTTTCCGCATCTTGCGCCAGTCTGATCCGGAGCGCGCGGAGATGCTGCTGGCCCACCTGCGTACCGACGTCAGCACCCGCTGGAAGATGTACGAGCAGATGGCCGAGTTTGATCTCTAGGTCAACGCGGCTTTAGCAAAACCAATACGCCCCGGAAAAATTTCCGGGGCGTAACATTTATGGTTGGAGATAATGCTGATTGGATGTGCGAGCAGCGTTTATGCATAAAAGCCGGTTGGTCCAGCCTTATGCATCTGGATGCTCAACAACCATGCGCGTATGGTTTACATACGCCGTACACATTACATGCGGTAGTCGTTGAGCACTTCAACCAACTCTGGCACACTGACGGGTTTAACCAGGTATAAATCCCCGCCCATGTTACGATACCGCTCAACATAATCCGGCAGGTCATAGGCTGTAATCATGACCACGGGCACATTTACCCCGTTTTCACGCAGGATAGAGGTCATATCAAGCCCATTCAGGCCGCCCGGCAGGTGAATGTCGACCAAAAACAGGTCGGCATCCCAGATAAACTCACTCTCCAACGCGCTTTCGGCGTCGGCAAATGTCACTAGCATATCGCCAGTGGAGTTGGTCACGCGTTCCAACAAAAGAATGTTGGTCGGGTCATCTTCGACATAAACAATGTTCATGGCCACTCCAACCCTACTACTCAGCTTGCGGTTTACATTACTTCAATTATACAACAACTCTGCATTAATTTACAAACCGTTTGTAAATTATCTGCAAATCTTAACTGAGTTGATACTCCGCCCTATTACTAAAGAGAAATGACAGGCGGGAGTATGTCCCGCCTGTGTTGAGGATACCAGGAACTACGTGCTTGTCAAGTGCACATCAGCACGATTCTGTTACTCCTGGGCCGGTTCCGGCGTGATCGTGAACAGTGTACCCGCGCCGCGTCCAAAGACTTCGGGGAAGTAAAACGCGTAGGCATGGCTCGGCATGGTCTGGAACTCGCCGGGGATCGTCGCGCGTACCTGGTAGGTGTACACATATGTGCCGCGCGGCAGGTAGTCGGCATACAGGTTCACCTGTTCATCACGCATTTCGGTGTGATCGAAGTACCACCAGCCCCAATACCAGTACGGATCATAGGTGGGCCGGATGCTGGGCGCCTCGTTGGCCTGTGACGTGGTCAACAAGGACGTATCGACCGGCTCCGTTCCGGCAGGGATCGGGTCTTCGAGCACAAAGTAGTAGATGCTCTGCGGCAGGTTCATGGTCACGCGCACGGTGATCACGTCGCCCATGTTGGCCTCGGTGACCGGCGTGTTCGGATCGTCTTCCAGGAAGTATTCGCGTGATACCGTCACACCACGGCTGATCGGCTTGGCTTCGGACGCCCACAGGCGCACGTTCAGGTGAGCGGTGTAGTACAACACCCCTTCGCCCTCGCCACGGATGAAGGTCACGCGGTTGATCTCGTCCTGGAGCAGGTCTTTGACCGCCACGCGCAGCACCTCGCCGTTGCGGACCGTGTCCGGTGTGACGGTGCCTTCGGTCAGCACCTCCCGGTTGACGCTGAGCGCATAGTCATAATTACCGCGCAGTTCGCCGCTGGCGACCATCCAGTCGGTCAGACCCATGACCGCCCAGGCGGTTTCCTGCGTGGTCTGCCAGTGATCACCCTGGCGGGCGACCATCAGCCAGCGTACAGCGTTGGGCATTAGGTCACTTTCGGGCATCACGCGCGTCAGCGCCGACAGTACGATGGCCGTCGTGCGCGTATCGCTGGCCCAGTTCCACCAGTCGCGTTCGTCTTCTTCCCAGTGTGCGCCGGTCGCCGACAGGATCGCGGCGGTTTGCAGGTCGCTAACCAGGTCGGCTATCGCCGGTGCGCCGGGGTTGACCTGCTGGTAAGCCATCAGCAGGAACGCCCGCGCCCAGTAATCCAGTTCCAGGCGGTAATCGAAGACCATGTCCAGGTCGGTTTGATTCACCTGCCCGGCCCGCGCGAACACGTAAACGTAAAACGCCTGGCGGTTCAGCCGCCATACCGGGGTATCGATGTCCAGCCGCACAAAGTCGGTGCGCACGAAGTTGAGCGCCCGGTCGATCATCGATTGGTCGATGGCGAAACCCGCGTCGCGCGCTTCGACCAGTCCGAGCACCGCGTAAGCCGTCACATACGGGTTGCTTTCCATGCGGCCAAACCAGCCCCAACCGCCGTCTGGATTCTGTTCGACGGCCAGCTTAACGAGCGCTTCACCAAGCACAACGCGGAGTTGTTCCTCCAGGGCCGGGTCATCCACGCCCAGGCTTTTTAGCGCCCGGTATGTCATCACGTTGGGTAAAAAGCGGCTGATCGTCTGCTCGATGCACTGGTGCTTGTAATTCTTCAGGTAGTCCAGGGCATCCAGTGTTGTCACGGCCAGCGAGGGATCGATGTGGATCGTCAGCTCGCCCTGGTCAACATCCAGGCGCGGCGGCAGGCTGATCGCCTCGGTGCGTGCGCCTTCATCGCGCAGCACGCCGCCGGTCCCGACGGTATCGGGAGCGGTATAACGATAAACCGGGATCGTGCCGTCCGGGCCGGTCGCCAGCGTGGGCTTAACCGCGTCCTGGTAACCGTCCTCGCCGATGGCAAAGAACGTCAGGTCAACGAATGGGACATCCTCGACTTCGACCACCCATTCCACGCGAGCACGCTGCCCGGCTTCGATGGTCACGGTTTGGGTAACATCACTGACCATCGTCACACCGGCAGCTTCGAGCGTGGCATTCACGGTTTGGGCCGCGTTGGTATTGTTATTGATCACGCTGGCCAGCGTCACACGGTCGCCGACCACAAAGAAACGCGGCGTTACCGGGCGCGTGAGCAGCGGCAGCGTCGCCATGACATCCAGTTCGGCATCACCCACCACGGTATCGACTGTCAGGCCGCGCGCGTCCAGGTGCCAGGTGGTCAGGTTATCGGGCAGTGTGACCGACACCGTCCCCTGGCCGCTCACGTCGGTGACAATGTGCGGCGCCCACAGCGGCGTTTGCTGGAAGTCCTCGCGGATTTCCACCTGTGGCGCGGCTTCTCCGCTTGAGTCAGCCGCGACAGAATCCGACTCGGCGAGCATCATACCTTCGGCGGCGGGTGCCGCGGCGGGCACCGCTCCAAAATCCATCTCTTCTTCAGCGGATTCGCGCCTGTTGGCCTGCTTGAGTACCTCATCTGTCAACACGTCGAGCAGCGCTTCAAGCGATACGGTTGTGTACACGTAATTGCTCTGGTACCCGTAGAAGTGATTTTCCAGCGTGCCGCTGTTGGGCGGCATGAGCGACAGGATCGCCTGGTCGGTCAGCACAACGCCGACTTCGGCGCTCACCGGTTCGCCGCGCGGATCGACTGTTTTAACGTCAAAAGTCACGGTATCGCCGGGTTGGGCCAGGGTCGCGGACGGCGTAACCGTCACACTCAGGCGGCGGTCAACCGGCGTCACGTCCAGCCCGATCACACCGGTTCGGAAGGACGGATTAAGGCTTTCTTCATCCATGCCTTTCATCAGCGCCACCGAGACATAGATCGTCGGTACGTGTTCTTCGGTGATCGGCAGTTCATATACCAGCGTAGAACCTTCGATACGCTTGATTTCATAGTGCCGGACGCCAGCGCGTTCTACGGATACCCACACATACGACACACCCGAAAACGGGATCGGAACCAGGATTTCCGCCGTGTCGCCGGGTTTGTAGGTGTCCTGGTTGGCGATCAGATCGATGGTGTCGCTGGGCCGCCCCCACCACACGCTCGCTTCACCCATCACCCACAGGTGCAGCGAACTCATGTTGACGCGTTCGCGCAGGTCACGCGTCAGGGTGCGGATGCGGTAGATACCGGCTTTGGCCGGCGTGAACGAATACTGCGCCGTGCCGTCTGCGCCGGTGATCACGTCGGCGGTTTCGACCTCGACCTCGGTGCGCTGCCAGTCATACTGCCCGAACTGGCCTTCAAGCGGGACACGCTCCCAGCGGATTTCAACCACGGTCAGCTCGATTTTCTGATCGGCTACCGGCTCACTTTGCGGCGTGACCGTGATCAGGTCCACATTCAGCGGCACATTTTCGCGCCCGAAGTAACGGTCGGTACGCATCCCAACGTACACATCCGCCGGGTGAGCCAGCACCGAGGTGCGCCCGGCGATATACTGGCCGCTTTCGTCCACGACTTCGCTTTCCACCGTGATCGACATGGGCCGGATCGATGGCGCTTTGGTGTTTTCCGTTTTGATCAACACCTGGCCGCTCGCGTCCGTTTTTTCGAAGCCGCTGTCGATATCCCACCAGCCGAAATAGTCCTGCTCGTCGTCGATGAACGTGTAACGACCGGGGCCGGTGTAGTTGAAGTAAGCCACATCCCCGCGAATATACCAGCTCAGGTCGGCGTTACTCACCGGGCCGCCGAAGTAGTAGGACGCTGCCGCGACGGTTTGCAGCGGATCGCCCTGCACGATTTCAGGATAATCGGCGGTGACTTCCATCTTGTATTCCGGCACGCGGAATTCCGCAATCGTGAAGTACACCTCGGCGTAGTAATCCCAACCCACCCGGATGACGCCCTGGCCGATTTCGGCATCTTCCGGCAGTTCGATTTTGCCCTCGAAGGTGCCGAACTCGTTCACCGGGAATTCGTCGTCAAGCAACTGCTGCGAACCCCAGTTCACGTCAGCGGTAACCCACACATTTTGCACGTCCGGCACGGTGTAATTCATGTCGTCCCGGTTGCGGATCACGCCCCGGAAATAAACCGTCTGGCCGGGCCGGTAGATCGGGCGGTCGGTGTAAATGTACGTGCTGGTGTCGGCCAGTGACGGCTCGCTCCACGAGGTCCACACGCCAAATACCCCGTCCGTATATGCGGTGGCATACACCGACGAGTCACTTTCGTTGTCGATATCGACCGGAAGCCGGGCGACACCGTCCGCGCCGGTGACGCCGCTGGCGAGCTCCTGCCCGCTGCGCCGGTACACGCGAACATTGACGTTAGCCAATGGCTCGGCGGTCTTGAGATCGGTGACCCACAAAAGCACTTCGTCTGGTGCGCGTTTGAGGGTCACATTGGCCGACACCACAGCAAACGCCATCGAATCGGGATAATCGCGGTTTGGAACCCGCATACGCACATAGTAGACGCCCAGCGGAAGCTGCCCGCCCTCATCCGAGTTCAGAAAGACCTCGTTAACGCCATACGCGGCAGGGGTGCTTAGCTGCTGTTCCCACTGGCGGCGCGAGGAAAGCTGCCGGACCAGGTCGTCGTCGTCATCGTAGTAACCCCGCATGATCAGGCCGTACAGGCTGGTGGGTACGTCGAACAGCTCCAGCCTGACGGTGGGCTTGCCGCTGACGGATACGGCGATGCGGGTATCATCCCGGTAGGCATTGGTGATCATAAAACTGCCGCTCATCGGCAGTCCGGCCCAGGGTTCGATTTTGCCGGTGCTGAAGGTCAGCGTGTAGTCGGTTTCGATGGCGTTGCCGTACACGTCTTCGGCGCCCCGGTAAAACATGATGATGTAGGTCGTTTCGGGTTGGGTGGCGAAATCCATGTAAAACGACGAGTCGCCGTGCACGACCGGCGCCCACTCGACTCCCTCCGGCGTGATGATCTGGGCTTTGTCGGCAAACGTATCGGTGTTCATGGGGGATTTGAACTCGAACGACACCCCTCCGCCGGGCGATACATCCCGTTCGCCGTTGGATGGATACGTGTTCTGGATGCCGGGATAGGGCACCGTGCCAAACATGTATGTGAGCCCGTCCTCAAGCGTCGCTTCACCGGAGGCGCTGCGCGCTGTCGGCGCCATGCTGACAGTGTACAGCGTCTCGATCTTGAGCAGGTCGGCAGGCTTAAACGTCAGCGTGCGGGCATCGTCCGACCACACAAACGACCCGGCGACCCGTTCACCGCCGTACAGCAGCATAAACGCTTCTTCGGTGCTGGGTTTGTCCATTGGTTGGCTGAACTGGATCGTGATCTCACGCTCCAGCCGCACACCGTACTGATCCTGGTTAGGGCTGACATTCAGGATTTCCGGTGACAGCGTTTTGAACTGCCAGCTATAGGTTTCGTTCAATATGGCGCCGGTTACATCCGTCAGCCCGGCGGGCACGCTGACCGTATAGGTTGTGCCCCCTTTGAGCGCTCCGGACGGCGTGAACACGTAGATCGACGTATTCACCCATTCGCCCGTGCCCTCGATGGCCGGTTCAAACGCCAGCGGATTTGGCAAGTCGCCAAGTTCCTCGGTGGATACCAGCGGCACTACGGGCCGGTTAAACGAGGCCGTGATGGTGGCATCCGCGGCGACTCCGGCGGCATCCGGGGCCGGAATCACCTCGGCCACGTCCAGGTAACCCACGGTTTGCACAAAAAAGGTGTATGGGTCTTCTAATGTCAGGTCATTGGCCGCTGCTGCCCCGGTGCCAATGGCGATCTCATAGCGGGCTGCGCGCTGCCAGCCGCCGTCCGGCACAAACGTCAGCGTGTAGTCGTCCGACCAGTTGAACTGGCCCGGCGCTGGCGGTTCGATTTGCCACGCAGTTTCCACGCTGGCAGCCGCCATCGGCTGGTCAAACGTCACGGTTATCGCTTCATCGGGCGGCACTTCCTCGCCAGGGTAGGGCCACACGTCAATCACATGCGGTGGTAGCTGTTCAAGACCATCCTGGGCGAGCGCACCGCCCGCCAGAATGAGTAATACAGCGCCCACCAGCAGCATGATGCTGTAAGGGAAAAGATGTTTTTTCACGGCCAGGTCCTCTCACTAAACTGCACATCACATACTCTAAAGACGTGCCGGGACAGGAGTTAGTTCCCTCCACCGGGTGATTGATCACTCTGCCGGGTGATTCACCCACCTGTCATTATACGGTCAAAGCCGGGGATGCCGATATTCACCCGTTACCCTTGAGATAGGATAAAGCGTGTGCCAAATTGCCGCTTATGAGTGATAATGATCATAAGGGCACGAAACACACAATGATGTCCTTTGAAAAGAGGTACTCATGGATGATTCACAGCAGCGCATCGCGGAAGGTATTCTGTTTACCGACATGTACCAGATCACGATGGCCCAGCTTTACTTCCGCATGGGGCTGCATGAAAAAGACGTGTTGTTCGACCACTTTTTCCGCAGCTATCCTGATTATGGTCACCACAAAGCCGGTTACTGTGTGAATGCGGGCCTGGAATGGCTGTTGACGTGGATGCAAAGCGCGCACTTCAGCACCGAAGATATCGACTACCTGCGCGCCCAAACAGGCCGGACCGGCAAACCCATCTTTGATGAGGATTTCCTGGCGTGGTTAGCCGCACATGGCAACTTTGACGGCATCACGATGTACGCCATCCCCGAAGGGCGAGTCGTGCACCCGCACGTGCCGCTGACGGTCGTACAGGGGCCGTTGATCATGGCCCAGATACTTGAATCATCGCTGCTTAACCACCTGAATTACCAGACGTTGATCGCAACCAAAGCCGCCCGCATGCGGCAGAGTGCACGGTCCAGCCTGCTGCTGGAATTCGGTGTGCGGCGCGGCCAGGGGATGGGCGCGAATGCGGGTGCACGGGCGGCTCTCATCGGCGGCGCGGATTTTACATCCAACGTCGGTATTTCACGCGTCCTCGGTTATCCGCCGCAGGGCACGCATGCTCACAGCATGGTGCAGGTGTTCATGGCGCTGGGCATGGGTGAGCTGGAAGCCTTTCGCGCTTACGCTGACGTTTATTCTGACAACTGCCTGCTGCTGGTCGATACGATCGACACGCTCAAAAGCGGCATCCCCAACGCGATTAGTGTATTTGAAGACCTGCGGCGCAAAGGTTATGAGCCGGTCGGTATCCGGCTGGATTCGGGCGACCTGGCGTACTTGAGCATTCAGGCCGCACGTATGCTTGATGATGCCGGATTCCCGGACACATCGATTGTCCTGTCTAACAACCTGGACGAGCTGGTGATCTGGCAGATTTTGACCCAGATTCGTGACGAGG
Source organism: Anaerolineae bacterium (assembly GCA_016930015.1). Classification (GTDB taxonomy): domain Bacteria; phylum Chloroflexota; class Anaerolineae; order Aggregatilineales; family Aggregatilineaceae; genus JAFGHR01. The sequence continues at coordinate 53,991 of JAFGHR010000125.1, forward strand.
CCCCGCGCTGGGGCGTAGAACCGGACCACCTGATCAAACGGCTGGCGTTTGGCGTGGGCACACGCCTGGTCACGTCGTGGGGCGAACCCGCGTTAGGCGGCGTGTATAAGCTGGTCGCGGTGCGTGACGCCGATCGGTGGGTACCGGCGATCAAGCTGTCTGAATCCTCGGCCAAAACGCCCACACCCGGTCAAAAACGCGTCTGGCGTGTGTATGACCGGCGCGGCACAGCGACGGCTGACCTGCTCACGTTGGAAGAAGAAGACCCCCTGACCATGCCTGAAATCGTGCTGCACCACCCGTCGGATCACACCAAGTGTCGTACCTTAAAACAAGTGGATATCTCCGAGATCGAGCCGCTGCTGGTGAAAACACTCGATCAAGGCCGGCTGGTTTACGATCTGCCATCTATCGAAGCCATGCGCGATCAGCGCCAGTTGGACGTAGACCGGCTGGACCCCGGCGTGCGGCGCCTGTTGAACCCCCATATTTACCATGTCTCGCTCACCGAGACACTGTGGAAACTGAAAAACGACCTGATCGTGTCAGTCGCTGCCCGCACCTAGGTGTTCACGGCACATGCTTGTCACCACCTCCGGCGCGTCTTGTGCTCAAAGGCGCGCCGGGCCATGTTAGTGTACACTTACCTGACTATGTAAAAACGAAGCGTTTGTGCTGCTCACTATGGCCGCGCTGCCCTCTGGCAGATTAAAGACCTGTATACCTGAAGAATCTATACCGAATGGATATGAGGGGAATCAGTCATGTTATCACGTCGAACATTGGTTGTTGTGTTCATAAGCAGTTTTATTCTGGCTTTGTTTGCCGTGCCAGTTGTCGCCCAGGACTCACTGGAACAGGTGATCGTTGCTCCCGATAACTCTTATCATTTCCGGCTGCCGGAGGGCTGGCTGGTATTGCCCGGTGATGGTGGCACACATATCGCCGCCAGTTCAGAGAGTGCGTTTCAGACCTTGTTGGGCGGTGAGGGAGCCCAACCCGGCGACATCGTGGTGCTGGTGGCCGGGCCGGACACCATCGCAGGCGAAATCGGGATCGCACCCGGCACCGACCTGGAAACAGCGGCTGCGACGTTTGGCAGCGATATGGGAGGCGATATGGCTTTGACGTTTGGCGATATCGAGATACTGGATATCCCGGACGGTCGAAAAGCCGCCTACAACCAAACGGTGGAAGGTGGCGAGCAGCCTGCCGCTTTTTATCTCCTCGACGATGGCAGCGGCCAATTGATCGCCGTTGTATTCCTGGCCACCGACGACGACCTCACAGCCCAGGCAGATTTATTGTATGAGATCGCCATCTCAGCGCAGCTTGGCGGCGCCGAGATGCCCGATGTCGCGCTTGAATCCGCGGAACTGGTGTGGGTGAAGCCGGATGTGTTTGAGAACATCGACGGGGCGCTGCTGGTCACCGAAGACACCATTTTTGTCTCGGACGGGGTCAGCGGCATTCAAGTGTATTCGCTTGACGGCGAACTGACCGGCACGATCACCAATGATGAACTCCTTGTGCCTACATCGCTGGCGTTGGCTGAAAATGGCAATATCTGGGTGGCAGACGGCTTCGGGAACATAGTCGCCCAGGTATCGCTGGATGGTGAGCTGGTGATGTCCTTCGGCGGTGAGGATGTTTTTAGCGGCATAAGCCCCGATTTTGTCGCCGTCGGCCCGGACGGTAGCCTGTACGCCAACGACAGCCGCGATGAAGGTACCTGGATGCAGGTGTGGAGCCCGGACGGCGAGTTCTTGTCCGAGTTCCAGATTGGCACCGCCGAGTCGTACATCTGGAATATTGACATGGGGCCGGACGGCAATCTGTACGTCGTTGATCTTGGATCGGGGATTCTCGTTTATGACCTGGCGGGTAACCTGATCAATGAAAATTTCGCCGCCAGTGAAACCTTTTTCCGTTATGTTCCGGTGTTTGTGGCCCTCGACGACGGCACGTTCGTCATGGCTGCCGAAATTTTAGAGAGTGAAGACGAGGCGATGGAAATCGTCCACCTCGATGCCGAAGGCAGCGTGATAGGGCGGTTTGCAGCGGCTGATCTGGGGCTCGAAGCGCTGTACAATCCGCTGGATTTCGCCCTGACAGCCGACGGCGATCTGATCGTCACCGATGGTAACATGGATGGTTCGCAGCTATTCCGGATCACCCTCACCGCGCCGTAGGCCGCCCGGGTAAAGGCATAACCCTGGCCGGAAAAGACCTGTATGCGTGTCGTTAATCCCGCTCATGTGTCACCAGTGGATGCACTTGTGCATCCACTGGTTTTTAATCGAAGATGACGGGGCCAGCATGGATTACCAGCGCGGCGCGGTCACACGCGTGCGCCTGGCCATTGACGCCGCCCTACAACCGGATCGAATGTGTGCCGCCGCCCGGGTGACTCGCGCCCGGTCCGCGCAGGCGGCGGCACGGTTTCCACCGGTGACCGGGAGCGGCAGCGCGTTGTTATCACGGTTTAGTCTGCGTTTACAGGTGGCGGCGTAAGGGTATGTGATACTGCGAAACGTCGATGTTATGTATAATCCACACAACACGTGTTGACATAATCTGACTGCTGCCTGACTATGCGCGTTCCGAAAAAACGCCTGCGCAAACGCCTGATTACGCTGGTTTTTACGCCTCGACGCCCGCTCCGCCGCCTGGCGAGTGGGCTGGTCGTGGGTATTTTTGTCGGCGGCCTGATGGCGCTGGGGCTGTGGTTTAACCTGTTTAACGATGTACGGCTTCAGTTCAAGGATGCGCTGTACCAGCCCCGCGCAACGCGTAACATCGTCACGATTGTCGCCATCGATGATGCCAGCCTGGATGCATATGGCCGCTCGACGGTGGATTGGTCGCGCAGTGTATACATTGACCTGATCAACACGCTGCAGGAAGGCGGGGCACGCGTGATCGTGTTTGACGTGCTGTTCACCGTGCCCAGTGAAGATGACGCCGCCCTGGCCGACACCATGCGGCAGGCCCGTAATATTATCGAGCCGGTGGTGGGCAGCCAGAACCGCGTCAGGCCGACCACAAAAGCCGGTGACCTGATCGCGTATGATCACTTTATTTACCCGGCACCCGAACTTGAAGCGGCGGCGATGAGCCTGGGCCATGTGAACGTGGTCCCTGACGGCGATAATTTTGTGCGCAAAATCCCGCTGTTTGTGCTGGAAGACGGGCAGCCGATCCCGGCGCTGGGTTTGGCCGCGTACCTGGAATACCTGCGCATGCTGCCCGAAATGGTAGAGATCGATACCGACAGGGTGCGTTTTGCCGGGCGCGATCTGCCGACTGACAGCAACGGGCGTATGCTCGTGTATTTCTTCGGGCCGCCGTCAAAAGTGAACCAGGGCGGGACGTTCCCGGCCTATTCGCTGGTGGACGTGGTCGAGGGCCGCGTATCGCCGGATGTGTTTCAGGACCAGATCGTGCTCATTGGCGTGATGGACGCCGTCGGCCTGCCCGACAGTTACCCGACTCCCATGACCGACGGTGACCAGATGTTCGGGGTTGAGATTCACGCCAACCTGATCGAGACGATCCACCAGGCGCTGCCGCGTTTCCAGGCGGATATCGATTGGAAACTGGATTTGAAGCTGTTCAAGCTGCCGCTGTACAAGGGCACAACATCGTTTCCGCTGCACGAGCAGCCGCTCAACAAACAGCTTCTGATCACGTTCTTGATGGCGATCGGTGCCGGGGCGCTGCTGCCGTTTTTGCGCTGGTACGTGGGGCTGCTGGGGACGGTATTGATCTTTGCCTTCTACACGTTTTGGGCCTCGGTGAGCTTCACCGTCAACGCCTACGTGGTCGAAATGTTGTTCCCAGGGATGTCACTGGGATTTACCTTCCTGGGCACGATGATCGTGATCTTTGTGTTTGAAGAACGCCGCCGGAACCAGATCAACGACCTGTTCAGCCGCTACGTGTCCAGCGAGATCGCGCAAAAAATTGTCGAAGCGTTCGACCAGGGCAAACTCGAACTGGGCGGTGAAGAACGCGAGATCACGGTGCTGTTTGCCGACATTCGCGGCTTTACCACGCTGTCCGAGGGCCTGCCGCCCTTTGACGTGGTGGCCCTGCTGAATACGTTTTTGGAAGAAATGAACGCCATCGTCATGAATCACGGCGGCGCGATCAACAAGTATATCGGCGATAACCTGATGGCCTTCTGGAACGCGCCGTACCCGCAGGATGATCACGCGTGGCGAGCGGTCCGGGCCGGGCTGGAAATGTTAACGGTCATCAAAGAGCTAAATGAAAAACACCGCTTCGTCACGCCGCTCCAGTTTGGGATCGGCATCAACACCGGCGTGGTAGTCGTGGGCAACATTGGATCACAACGCCGGTTGGAATACACACCCATCGGCGACGTGGTCAACGTGGCGTCCCGCCTGAGTGGGATCGCGCCCGGTGAAACGTGTTATGTCGGCGAGCAAACATACGCGCTGGTGAGCAGTCGTGTTCGCCCGGTTGAAAAACACCGGCTCGAACTCAAGGGCAAACACGAACCGGTTGACGTGTACGAGCTTCGCCCCGATTCGATCATCCAGACGCCGGAACCGTAAGCCATTTCCGCCGGATTTATCCGGCAGCTAACAAAAGGTATGGTGAGTAGAACAACAGGAGTAGCAGTTACAATGCGGTAAAAATGCGGGTTGGTATGGGTAATCATCGGCATCGTGTTGATCGTGCAAGGGCCTGTTCTGTTTTATTGACAAATACTTTCGGCATGGTCAGGTTTTTTTTATAATGAAGCCAGTACACAAACGGGGGGGGACAGGTCGTATTGGTGAGGGATGTATTTTTTGTGATTGGGAGGAACAGTGGCTCGCCGCGAAGAATCAGCAGTTAATTACCCCGACATACTCGGTGCCATCACGGGCGGCGTGCGTTTTAATGCCGATGTAGTGCAATGCGCCCTGGCCGTGCGCCCGGCTCAAGTTTCCGCCGGAGCGTTTTTTGAAACGATTTTATTGGTTCAAAATGCCTCTGATATCGACGTTGATGTGGTGGTCAATCCCGTCTTGCCAGAACGCGATGCCGGTAACGGGCGGGGCCGCTTTATGACCAAAAGCAGCCGCCTGCGTATCGGGTTACGCCCTGCCGAGGTTGGTTTTGTTTCCCTGCCGATCTCAACGTCACCCAAAACGGTATTGGGGGCCGACTATCAGATCGGGATGGACATCAGCATCAAGCGCGTCGGGAAACGGCCTCAGCGTGTCCGTGACGTGAATGGCGGCGGCGGTTTTTTGATTCAGGAATTGCCGGCTGAAACCCAGCGGTACGTGACCGAACTCCGGCAGAGCGGCTTTTCGGTGGATACCGGCGGGCGGAAGAATCACCTGTGTGCACGCCTGGAAATGTTAGCGCCGACAATCAGCGACCTGAAAGAACTCAAACCGTCGTGGATCAGCTTGTGGACCATACGCGACTATATGGATGAGTATTCTATTGCAGAAAAAATATGGGATAAGCTGCAACTGGCGCTGGGGCAGATGGACCGTGAACGGGTGTTTATGCCGCTGCTGAAAGCCACGCAAGACCATTTTCAAGCGTGCCATTACCCGCTGCATCCCCCCGAAGCGATCTACGTGACCAAGCTGTTGACATTGATCCTGGAGTACGGGATTGTTGAGCCAACGCCCGATGAGCCAAACCCACCCTGGCCGGATTGGTTTGTCCAAACATGCCGGTTGATGTTTCAGGAACCCGTATTGGCTAATCAGATTGAACACCTGGTTGGCAACCTGGTATACAGCGATCTGGTATACGATGCCATCTTGCAGGGGTTTATGATGGTCAGCACGGTGACCAATGAAGAATTTGGCACTGAAGAAGAAACGGCTGCATTTGCTGAAGATATCCGAACTGCGCTTAACGCACAACGTCCCCTTGATTTTTCGCGTGCTTATTTCCCGTTGATTTTGGGCGGATTGGTTGTCAATACACGCGTAACCATGCCGCGTGAACAGGTGCGCGAGACGGTGTTTATCCTGTCGAAGGCGCTCAAAAAGCGTTATAACGAAAAGAACGCTGATAACACATTCATTTTTGACATGGCCGAAAAGCTGATCGAGCGCGCCCTGGACATTACCTGATACAATCGCGGGTGAACGTTCAGGCTGGGAGCAAGGTATGGTCAATTATTTCTACCCGGATATTCTGGGCACATTGTCTGACGATCGCCTGACAATCGAAGATGTGATGCAGTGTGCGCTGGGCATTTTCCCCGCTGCAACCGCGCTGGGCCAACCGGCAGAAGCGCTGCTGCTGCTGCAAAACCTGACGGACCAACCGCTTGACGTTCAGATGGCCGTGCAGTTGCCGCAGCACGATCGCGGCGGCAACCTGGTAAATATCTTTACGCCCAAACCCCGGCTCAAGATCACACTACCGGCGGCTGAGATCGGCATTTTGCACATACCGGTCACCCCCCACCCGCCGACGCAGCTTGGCGCCACTTACGATCTGTCTATTGATCTCACGGTCGAAAAGCCGGATCGGCTTAATCTGGTCCGGCCCCCATCGGGCGGTCACCAACCCAACTTGTTATCGATCTCACCGTTCCGGTTGGCCGTTCTGCGTGATATCACGTTTTCGGCAAAGAGCCGCCACACAAACCAGATCAACGTGTCATTTGACGTGCTGTCCGGACGCTTTCCACCGCGCAGCGACGAACCCATGCCGCGCTATGAGGCCCTGTGGACCATAAGCAACCTGGAACAGGAAGAAGCAAAAGCCCAGGAGATGGCCGGTGAGGCCCTGCGTTTCGCTCACAGCCTGACACGTCAAAATGCGTTTGAGCCGCTGCTTCAGCGCACCAAAGATGTCTTCGGTGACGGCGGTATGCCGCTGCATCCTGGTGAAGCGATGTTTATTTCCAAAGTGCTCACCTATGTCATTGAAGACGGACTGGACCTGGAACCGGGTTTTTCGTTGGTTGACGGCAACTGGTTCAAGCGGCTGTGCTGGCTGATGGCACACACACCGGATGCGCTCAACAATACCGATCACTTGATCAACCTGCTGTATTCTGCCGTGATGCGTGACGCGGTGATGGTCGGTTTCTGGATGGTCGGCCAGGATACCAAAGCCGATTTTGGTGATGAGCAGGAGCGCCTGAGCTTTACCAACCGGCTTATTGCGGCTGTCGAAGGGCGGCGCCCCTTCGCCCTCGAACATGTCTACGTGCCCCTCGTGATGAGCGGCACCCTGATGACGGCCCGGATGGCGGTCACGGGAGAAAATCCCTGGCACAGTCTCAACTTGCTCAGAGAAGCGCGAAATGGCCGGGTCCGGCTGGCTGATGCCAGTTTCCAGGAAGTGTTTGATATTCTCGACCGGTTGATGAACCGGGCCGAACGCCTGCTGCGGGAAATGCAAATCCCGCGTGAATAAACACGGCGGCCTGTCACCCAGGCGTGATTGTCACGCCCGCCAACACGTCCTATGGTTTTCTGATTTCATATCTATACGAATCTGATAGTCCAGGGTTATCTTTCGGTGTACACTTTAAAGTGTGGCAGCATAGCGTCACGCGAACACGCCTGTCTGTTATGGTTGCCGGTTCCGGATTGGTTGACATTTCCCGGCAACGGATTGATCACTTGCAGACTGTATCAATGAGGAACTCTCGCTTATGATGCGCTTTGACCGATTTACCGAGCGTGCCCAAGATGCCGCTGTCAGAGCTTACGAAACCTTGCAGCGCTACGGGCACAATCAGGTTGATACCGAACATATGCTGTTGGCGCTGCTCGAACAACCAGAAGGTGTTATCCCGCAGATGCTGGAAAAGATGAAGGTGGATCAAGAAGCGATCCGCCGACGTCTTGACGAAGTGCTAAAAGCCAGCCCCAAAGCCGCGATCTACGGCGGTGGTGCGGGTCAGGTTTTTATCACGCCGCGCGTCAAGCGGGTAGTCGATATCGCCAACGAAGAAGCCAACCGCCTGAAAGATGAATACATCAGCACCGAGCACCTCTTTTTGGCGATTTTGAGCGAACGGCGTACCGCTGTCGCCCGCATCCTGGCCGAAGCGGGCGTGACAAAAGAACGCGTTCTGGAAGTGATCAAGGAAGTTCGCGGGGGCCAGCGCGTAACCGACCCCCAGGCCGAAACGCGCTATCGCACCCTGGAAAAATACAGCCGCGACCTGACGCGCCTGGCTACCGAAGGCCAGCTTGACCCCGTGATCGGGCGCGATGACGAAATTCTACGCGTGATCCAGATTTTGAGCCGCCGCACCAAAAACAACCCCGTGTTGATCGGTGAAGCCGGGGTGGGCAAAACAGCCATTGTCGAAGGACTGGCCCAACAGATCGCCGGTAACGACGTGCCCGAAATCCTGATGGGTAAACGCGTGGTCAGCCTGGACCTGGGCGGCATGATCGCGGGCAGCCGGTTCCGTGGCGAGTTCGAAGAACGGCTCAAAGCCGCTATCGAGGAAATTCACCGCTCCGAAGGTGAGATCATCCTGTTTATCGACGAGCTGCATCAAGTGGTAGGGGCCGGTGCCGCCTCTGGGGCGCTGGATGCCAGTAACATGATGAAACCGGCGCTGGCACGTGGCGAGTTAAACTGCATCGGTGCGACTACGTTAGACGAGTACCGCCAGTATATTGAGCGCGACTCAGCGCTGGATCGCCGTTTTGCGCCGGTCTATGTTGAGGAACCATCCGTCGAAGAAACGATCGCAATGCTGCACGGGCTGCGTGATCGTTACGAAGCCCACCACAAAATCACATATTCGGACGAAGCCCTGATCGCTGCCGCACGGCTCAGCCATCGTTACGTGACCGACCGCAAACTGCCCGACAAAGCCATTGACCTGATGGACGAGGCGGCATCCAAAATCCGCGTGGCGCTGTACTCCATGCCGGATGATCTCAAGAACATGAAAAAAGAGCTGGCCCGGTTGGCGTCGGAAGAAGAAGATGCCAGCCTGGTTCGTGACTATGAACGCGCCGCGATGATCAAGTCCAACCGGCTTAAGCTGGAACAAGACTTTGAAACCGAGCGCGAACGCTGGCAGCGCGAGCATACCCTGGACGAAGTGGTAGACGATGGTGATATCGCCGAGATCGTCGCCCAGTGGACGGGTATCCCGGTCAGCCAGATGATGGAAACCGAAGCTGATAAACTGCTGCGCATGGAAGACTTTTTGCACAAGCGCATCATCGGGCAAGATCAGGCGGTGGTGGCTATCGCGGATGCGATCCGGCGCGCGCGCAGCGGCCTGAAGGACCCCCGGCGGCCCATCGGCTCGTTTATCTTCCTGGGCAGCAGTGGTGTCGGAAAAACCGAGCTGGCTAAAGCGCTGGCAGAATTCCTGTTTGATGACGAAGACGCCCTGATTCGTATTGACATGAGCGAATACCGCGAACAGCATACGGTCAGCCGCCTGTTTGGCGCGCCGCCCGGTTACGTGGGTTATGAAGAAGGCGGCCAGCTCACCGAAGCCGTCCGCCGCCGGCCTTACCGCGTGGTGTTATTCGACGAGATCGAAAAAGCGCACCCCGAAGTCTGGAATACACTCATGCAGATTTTGGAAGACGGGCGCATGACCGATGGCCAGGGGCACGCGGTAGACTTCCGCAATGCCGTGATCATCATGACCAGCAACCTGGGTACTGAGTTCGCTCGCAAAGGTGGCGCATTGGGTTTTGTGCCGGATGGTAATCCCGAACTGGTCGCCGATCACAAGAAGATTCAAGACGCCATGCGTAAAACGTTCCGGCCCGAATTTCTGAATCGGATCGACGAGATCATCATCTTCGAGGCGCTCACGCTTGAAGAGGTCGAGAGAATTGTAGACCTGCAAATGCACGAAATCGCGATCCGGTTGGAAGAACAGGGCCTGTACATCGCCCTGCACGAGGATGCACGCCGTAAGCTGGCTACAGTCGGGTTTGATCCGGATTTCGGCGCGCGCCCGCTGCGCCGTGCGCTACAGCGCTACGTCGAAAGCCCGCTGAGCGTGCAGCTTCTTAAAGGTGAGTTTGTACGCGGGAACCTGGTCGAGGTGTTTGTTAACGACGACGACGAACTTGATTTCCGGCTGCTCGAAGCCAGCTTTGTTCCTAAAGCGCTGGAAAAGGTAGTCGATCAACCTATCGAGGCCGAATAGATTCGGGGCCGAATAAGTTCGAGCGAGTAAAACCTGTTTGCCGGTCAATGAAAAAGGGCGCACCCCTTAACAGGGATACGCCCTTTATGGCTGCGGTGGGCGCAGAAAACGCTTACTTTACCTTACCCTCGTAGACCACCAGGTCATCGAAAGCCAGGCTGACGTTCTTAGCTTCCGTGACACCGGCTGCCAGCGCCACGTGCCCGGCCCGCCGGTAATCATCATTTTTGACTTCGCCCAAAAAGGTGCCATTGGCGTACAGGGCCAGGTAATCATCCACACACACGGCACGGATCGTGTTTTGGGCGCGGCCCTGGTTGATGTCGCCGGACTGGTGCCACTCCAACAAAAACGTCAGGCTGCGATTGCTCAGCCGCGCGATCCCATAATGCCCGTCACCGCTGATCAGCAGCACATAACCGGACGTGTCGCCATCATCGTTTGCACTCAAGCGGCAGCCAACGCCGTACAGATTGTCACCGGCAGCGCTTAGCTGCTCGGTAGACACCTCAATGATCACGTTTTCGACTGCCTCGCCACCCGATCCCCACGTAAACGACGCGCTGCGCCCGGCAGTATGCTCGATCAGGTAGCGCCCGTTTTCGATCGTCAGCGTGGAATCCGGTTTTTCAGCGTCTACGGGGTATTCGCCAGTTTCCCAATTGCCCGGTTCATCAAATGTGACCGAGTACAGCTCATCGCCCTGTATGACCGTTTTGGATGGCTCGTTGCCCCCACAGCCCGCCAGGATCAGCACGGCAGCCAGCAGTCCCGCGAAAAAAACCAACCGTTTACGCCTCATCGTGATCACACTCCCTGGTAAGTGGCAGGCGGCATTTCTACCCAGAGATTATAAAAACAAGCTGCCGCTCCTGCCTACTTACGCTTGATCTTAGGGCGACTAGCCTGACTCCTGCTTCAGCACGGCTGCCTTCGTCCCGCGATTGTACTCAATCTTGATGTAGTCAAAGGCAGCCGTAACGATCCGCATCACGTGTAGCCGTCTGCCGGGCAGTGTAGTATCCTCAATAGCAAACGAGCCGATGGGGAGAACAACGATGGATGTTCGCATCGAAACCGTGGAGCACGTGACGGTTATTGAACTGGCAGGGCGGTGGGACGCGCAGGCCGCCCCCGACATCGAAACTCACATTCTGCCTCTGGTTGAGCCCAAATGCTGCTTTCTGTTTGACCTGCACGCGGTAACGTACCTGTCAAGCGCGGGGCTGCGCAGCCTGTTGATCCTCTATCGCACGGTGCAGGACAGCGGCGGGTTGATTGGGCTGGCCGATGTGCCGGAGCGCATCCGCGACACGATGGCGATCACCGGTTTTCTGGCTCACTTCGACGTGTATGATTCTATTCAGGCGGGAATCGTCAACATGAAAGTGTAACGGAATGCCATGAAACGGATCGATATTTACCCCACCCACACGTACAACGGTTTTAAGCTGCGCCCTGGCCGACCCTATCCGTTTGGCGCGACACTGGTGCCGGGTGGTGTCAACTTTGCCGTGTTTTCGAGCCACGGCACCGCGTGCACGCTCGTGCTGTTCGAAAAAGGCGCCCCGGAACCACTGGCTGAGATTCCGTTTCCGGACGAATATCGCATCGGCAACGTATTTGCGATGGTCGTGTTTGATATCGACGTTGAAGAAACCGAATACGGCTACCGCATGGATGGGCCGTATGATCCGGAAAATGGGCACCGTTTTGATCCCGCGATCATTCTGCTGGACCCGTATGCGCGGGCGATCAGCGGGCGGGATGTGTGGGGCCGCGAACCCGATCCTGGCAACATTTACCCTTACCGCGCCTGCCTGGTGTATGATGACTTCGACTGGCAGAGCGACCGCTCTCTGGAAATTCCCATCGAAGACCTTGTGATCTATGAAATGCATGTGCGCGGTTTTACGCAGCATCCCTCATCGGGTGTGAAGTATCCCGGCACATTTGCAGGCATCCGTGAGAAAATCCCCTATCTCAAGGAACTCGGTGTAAACTGCCTGGAGTTAATGCCGATCTTTGAGTTTGACGAGTTCGAAAACCCGCGCGCTAACCCGCTCACAGGCGAGCGATTATACAGGTATTGGGGGTACAACTCGGTGGGTTTTTTTGCGCCCAAAGCCGGGTATGCGGCTACCGGCGGTTTGTCGATGCAGATTGACGAGTTCAAGGCCCTGGTGTTGGACCTGCACCATCACGGGTTTGAGGTGATTTTGGACGTGGTGTTTAATCATACCGCTGAAGGAAATCACCTGGGATCGACGATTTCGTTCCGGGGACTGGACAACAAAACGTATTATATGCTCATGCCCGACGGCAGTTATTATAACTTCAGCGGCACCGGGAACACGCTCAACTGTAATCACCCCATCGTGCGTGATATTGTGCTGAACTGCCTGCGCTACTGGGTATCGGAATACCACATCGACGGCTTCCGTTTTGACCTCGCGGCGATTTTGGGACGCGATCAAAAGGGGGCACCGCTGCCTAATCCGCCCTTGCTCGAAACGCTGGCCTATGACCCGATTTTGGCCAGGTGCAAACTGATCGCTGAAGCCTGGGATGCAGGCGGGTTGTACCAGGTGGGATCGTTCCCGGCTTACGGGCGCTGGGCCGAGTGGAACGGCCAATACCGCGACACGCTGCGGCGCTTCCTGAAAGGTGATCCCGGCCAGGTATGCGCAATGGCGCAGCGGCTGCAAGGTTCGCCGGACCTGTACGGCGAGCGGGGACCGGCGGCATCGATTAATTTTGTCACGGCCCACGACGGGTTTACGCTGCACGACCTGGTATCGTACAACAACAAACACAACATCAGTAATGGTGAAAACAACCGCGATGGTGCCAACGATAACTACAGTTGGAACAGCGGCCATGAAGGGCCAACGGATGATCCTGATATTAACGACCTGCGCCGCCGCCAGATGAAAAACGCTGTCGCCATACTGCTGATGAGCCAGGGAATCCCCATGATCCTGATGGGAGACGAGGTCGCCCATACCAAGCACGGTAACAACAACACGTACTGCCACGACAACGTGCTCAACTGGTTCGACTGGACGCGGCAGGAATCCCAGGCTGACATGTTCCGCTTTGTTAAACACTGCATCGCGTTCCGTAAAATGCACCATGCGCTCCGCTGTGACACCTACTTTGCCAGCCCGCTTGTGTGCCAGACAGAGGAAGCGGCGCAGGGCGATGAATACGAAACCGACGAGATTATCCCTGCCGATGCCGTGTATCTCTCGTGGCACGGCGTAACCGCGTGGGAGCCGGATTGGTCCGCCGACAGCCGCCGGTTGGCTTTTATGCTGAGCGGTCAATGTGAAACCGATGAAGATATCGTGGACGACGTGATCTACGTGGCGATGAACATGCATTGGGACGCTGCCGGGTTTGAACTGCCGGATGTCGGCGTGGTGTGGCATGTGTTTGCCAACACCAGCAGGCAGGCACCCGATGACATTTATACGCCAGGGCACGAGCCGCGCCTGGATGAACAGAACTGGTTTTTGATGGGACCGCGGTCAGTCGCGATTTTGGTAGGACGATAGAGCGATTTCAGGCAAAATGCGGCGGTGTGGCGATCACACAGGCACGCCATAACGCGCCGTTGGTGTGCAGTTCAAACACGCGCCCATCCGGCACGCGCACCAGGATATGAATACCATCATCGGCTTTCCAGCGGCGACCGACATCGATCACGGGCAGCCGTTCGCCGCCCCAATGTACGCTTGATGGTACCGGCCAGCCGGTTGGCGTAAAGGTTGCCTCGACGGTTGTTAATTTGAAGCGCATAGCGCACCATCCAGATAATCCAACAGCAAGCGCAGCGCCGCATCCACGGACGACCGCCGGTTTTGTGTGCGGTCGCCATGCCACATATAACGCCGCACCCAGGTGCCATCAGGGGTACTCAAACCGATATACGTCAGGCCGATGGGCTTATCGGGCGTGCCGCCCGTTGGCCCCGCGATTCCGGTTACGCTCAAGGCGGCGTCCGTTTGTAACAACGCGCGTACACCGTCGGCCATCTGGCGCGCGACCGGTTCGCTAACCGTACCATGCGCGATCAACATCGATTCCGGCACCCGTAACACCTGCTGTTTGACGGTATTTGCATACGCCACCACACTGCCCACGACATAATCTGAACTGCCGGGAATAGCGGTCAGACACGCCGCGATCAGGCCGCCGGTGCAGGATTCGGCTGTGGCAAGCGTGCGGCCAGTGGCGCGCAGCCGCTTGCCAACCGCCATCGCCAGCGGGAGTTGTTCGGCGGATGGCATGTTGGATGCCGGTTCTGGGTAACTCACCTGTTTTCCCTCAGCATAAATCCTGACGGGTATTACGTCCAGCCACGTCAAAAAACACCTTCCGTCAGGCGCTGACCAGTTTTTAGCGTATACGTCCACCTGTTGGCAAAGTTCCTGGCATGATCATGCAGCGTAACCGTACACATGCGCGACCGCGGAAACAGATGAACGAGGTTACTAACCAACCGAGAGCTTTTTTGAAGTGCACCCTTACAAAGTCCAGGTTGATCATAACATATAATTGCCGTAAAATTAACATACCGGACTGCTTGACAACGATAAATCGCTGTGCTACAGTACGGCTCACAGGCGTGTTTAAACGCCTGCCCCTTCGCTATCATATGAAGGCATAGTCCTCATTACAAACATACGGCAGGCATAATCCCAATAACGTCAGGAGAAGCACGTTGGCTAAATCACGCAATGATCAGTTAGCAGAACGCTTGCGCGATTTGCAGGTAAGCTCGCCCGATGTCGAAGCCGCAGCAGTTGTCAGTGTTGACGGCTTGAGTATGGCCTCATCATTGCCGGGCAATATCGAAGAAGATCGTGTCTCGGCTATGTCGGCGGCTATGCTGTCACTGGGTGAACGTATCGCGAGCGAACTCGGACGCGGCAACATGGAACAGGTATACGTCAAGGGCGAACACGGCTTTGTGATCCTGAGCGCTGTCGGTGAAGAAGCCGTATTAACCGTTCTGGCGCGTGAACAGGCCAAGCTGGGCCTGATCTTCCTGGACATGTCGCGTGCGGTAAAAGAGCTCGAGAAACTGGTATAACGCGCGCCGTTCAACCGTCTTACACACCCCTTGTGTCTGTCGTCACCCGTGGCGAGAGGGGTGTTGTGCGCGTATTGTGCTCAGTACGCCAGATGTACGCGAGCACGTTTGTGACTATGCAGTCAGCACACGGCCCACAAGGGGGTAAAGGTGACTGAAAAGTCCCAGATTCTGATCGTCGAGGATGACCTGGACCTGTCCGAGATGTTGAACGCGTATTTTCGCGTGCAGGGTTACGAAGTCAAGACTGCTGCCTGGGGCGAAGAAGCTGTCAAACTCACGGAAGAAAATCCGCCCAACCTGGTTGTCTTGGACATTCGTCTCCCCGACATCGATGGTTATGAAGTCTGCCGCCGTATTCGCATGCACCGCCGCACCCAAAACGTCCCCATCATTTTTTTGACCGAAAAACGTGACCGCGTGGATAAACTCACCGGCCTGGAATTGGGCGTGGTGGATTACATCACCAAGCCGTTTGACATCCAGGAACTGCGGCTGCGAGTGCGCAATGCCCTGCGCCGCGCGAGCCAGACCTCACTGGTCAATCCGGTCACCAATATCGCCGAAGGCCCGCTTGTTGACGAAAAACTGGGCGCCGTGCTGCTCATTGAGGACAACTGGGCCGTGTTGTTTATGACGATTATGGGGCTGGATAACTTCAGGGAATTGTACGGTTTTGTGGCGTCGGATGATGTCCTGCGCGCTGTCAGCCTGATGATGAATAACGCCGTCCGTGAAGTGGGCAGCGAAAAGGACTTTATCGGCCACCTGGCCCCGCACGACTTCATTATCATCACCGACGTGGAGCACCTGGCCCCAATCCGCGAACGTATCGAGATGCGGCTCAAACAGTCGATGGAGTATTTTTATCCACTGAAAGACCGCGAAAAAGCCAAACAGGCGATGGCCGAAAACCGTCTCAAGCTGGCGATTGGTGAAGTTAAACGCAGCAGCGGCCCGTTTGCCGACCTGGATGCGCTCAAAGGTGCGGTGCTGCGCTCGCGTGAGATGGACGATTAACACACGCTGTTTCTGTGAGTGCCAACTAGATTTAAAAACACCATTTTTAGGCTGGGGCAGTAACTATTTCCCCGGCCTTTATTTATTTTTTATTAATTCTGGCCAGGATCGATTGTTAAGCTATAATATGCGTACAACAACCGATCGATAAACTTGCCAGTCGGTGTTGTGGTACAGGGACACGTACCGGCACGTATCATGATGACATATCACAATGTGATTGAGCATATCATGGCGGACCAACGCAGCACCGTATTGATCATCGATGACGATCCGGAAACCCGCACATTATTACGCGAACAGGTATTTGTTTCCGGCAGTTTCCAGGTTTTTGAAGCCCATGATGGCATGGATGGCCTGGCGGTACTGCGGCAGTCTCAGCCGGACCTGATCGTACTCGATCTGCACATGCCGGGCCTTTCCGGGCATGATATGCTGGTTGCGCTCAAATCACAGGGATACCGGGGGCCGCTGATCGTGTTGGCCGACAGTGGCAGCGAACATAACACCATCGACGCGTTCCGGCTGGGAGCCACTGACTATATCACCAAGCCGATCCGCGAAGCCGAAGCGGCAAGCGCGGTTGAGCGCGGTTTGACCGATGTCCGGCTGCGGCGGCAGCGCGATTCGCTGGTGATCCAGCTTCAAGAAAGCAATCACCAACTCGAAGCCCGGATCAACGAACTGACCACGTTATACGATATCGGGCAGTCGGTGACGGCCATGCATGAACTTGACGCGCTCATCAACCGCGTGTTGGAGGGGGCGATTTCGGTGACGAATGCCGATCACGCGGTGCTCATGCTGCGCGAGGATGAAACGGGCCGGCTTGTGCTCCAGGCCGGGCGAAACATGCCGCTGGCGATGATGGACCGGCGCGGCGAACCGATACATGATCAACTGGCCGACCTGGTGATGACCTCACAGGAAGCGCTGACCGTGGCCGGTGAGGGACTGCGTAAATTTTCTGCCGCCAAAGACCTGTACGCGGTGGCTTACGCGCCGCTGGTCGTCCAATCGATGGCAGTCGGTGTGTTGGCGGTAGGTAACCAGGAAAAGCAGGCGATCTTTTCTGAAGAGCATGCACACCTGCTCAAAGCGCTGGCGGATTACGCGGCGATTGGCATTGTTAACGCGCGTTTGTTTCGCATGCTGGAAGCACGTGCACAGGCGATGGAAACGGCGTACACTCAACTACGTGCTGAGCACAACCAGCAGCTTCGAGATGTGGCCGACTGGCTGCGCGAACCGCTGCGCGTGCTTGAAAGCGGCCTGGTAGCGGTGGTTCAGCGCACCCAAGACGAACAAGTGGCGAATCTGCGCCAGCAAGCTCGCAGCTTACTTGCCATGTTAGACCAGGTTGAGAACCGGTAACCCAATACAAATAGCCTGTTCGACGGGGAGGCAACAATTTGACTGGGGAGCGTGTGTTGCTGGTCGAGTCATCAAATGATGCCCGGCGTTTCCTGATGCAGAATGTGCTGGAACCGGCGGGGTATGATGTGTTGTGCGCAGCAGGCGGCAGCGAGGGTATTACCCTGGCGCGTGATCTTGAGCCGGACCTGGTGATCACTGCCCATCAACTTGATGACCAGGATGGGTTAGCGGTATTGGCCGCGCTGAGTGAGCTCGATGTTGTGCCGCCTGTGATCTTGATGGTTGCAAACGGCTCAGAAGCCCTGGCAATCGAGGCGCTGCGGCTGGGCGCTGCCGACTACCTGCCCAAACCTGTTAGCGCCGAGGAACTGCTGAATTCGGCCCAACGTGTGCTCAGCCAGTACTGGACACAGCAGATTACGCAGCACGTGCCAGACCAGTTATTCGAAGCCAATCGCCAGCTCGAACAGCGCGTGTATAACCTGGATACGCTGGTCCAGGTCGGCAAACGGGTAACATCGCTGCTGGACCTTCAGCCCGTACTGGACCAGGTGATACGCGCTGCCGTCGAACTGACGCATGCCGAACATGGTACCCTGCTGCTGCTGGATAAAACGTCCGGTGAGCTGTTTTTGTATGCCGCAACCGGTGAAGACGATCTTACGCCGGAGCAGTTCCGGCTGCCGGTATCCGACAGCCTGGCCGGGCAGGTGGTGCAAACCGGGCAGCCGCTGGTGATCAGCGGTGATGAACTGCTGAAGATCAAAACGCATTATTTCGCGCGTTCCCTGGCTTATATCCCGTTGGTGATTCACGAACAGGTCATCGGTGTGCTGGGCGTGACCAACCAACACACCAGCCAGGAATTTGACGCGTATACGCTTCAGCTTGTGCGCGTGCTGGCCGACTTTGCCGCTGTCGCCATTGAAAACGCCCGGCTGTATACCGCGTCTGAGCACGAACGCAGCACCTTCGATACGATTCTGCGTGATACCGAAGAACCCATTATCGTCATTGATACCGCTGGCGCTATTCTGTTTTGTAACCCGGCGGCATGCCGGATATTTGATATTCCAATCGACAACTACCAGGGGATTCCCCTGGCTGACGTGGTCCATCACCAGGATGTGCTCGACCTGTTCGAGAATCCGGTACGTAGCGGACACAGCCGGGTAAGTGAGATCGTGCTCAATGACGGGCGGCGTATCCTCAACGCGCAGCTTACCGAGGTAGACGACTTCGGCAAAATTGCCGTGATGCAGGATATTACCCATCTCAAGGAACTGGACCGTGTCAAAAGTGAGTTTGTGACCAGTGTGTCGCATGATCTGCGCTCACCGCTGACCGCGATCCTGGGGTATGTTGAGATGCTCAACCGGATGGGGCCGCTCAATGACCAGCAGCGAAAATTTATCGAGCGTATTATCTTCAGCGTGCAGTCGATCACGGCCCTGATCACGGATTTGCTGGAATTGGGCAAAATCGAGGCTGATTTTGATCAAAACGTCGAACCGACTTATCTAAACCTGATTGTGCGTTATGCTGTCGAAGGGCTGCGCCACGAGTGGGAAGCCAAACATCACCAGCTTGACGCCAATTTGCCCGACAACCCGCCGCCCGTACTGGGTAATCCGCTGCGCTTGCGCCAGCTTGTCAACAATCTGCTGGAAAACGCGATCAAATACACGCCAGAGAACGGCTGGATCGGCATTTCGCTAGAAGCCGAGAGTGAGTTTTTGGTGCTGCGCGTGTCGGACACTGGGATCGGGATTCCCCAGCAAGACCAGCCGTATATTTTCGACAAGTTCTACCGGTCGGATGAAGCCATCGACCAGTATACCGGCACGGGGTTGGGACTGTCGATCGTCAAAGGTATCGTAGACCAGCACAAGGGGCGCATCTGGGTTGAGAGCCACGAAGGGGAAGGCAGTTCATTCATTGTCATGCTGCCTGGCGCCGGGTTGAAGCCCAAACCTTGAATTATCACCCAACCCTACATAAAAAGGGGCCGCTCACACCGAGCGGCCCGCGTGTTTGGTATCGCGCTAGTCTGTGCCGCGCAGCACTTTACGGTGGATCAGGTAACGTTTCTGGACGTGCATTCCGGCCCGTTCGTAAAGTGCGACGGCATTCGTGCGGTTTTCGGAATCGACTTCCAGTTCGGCGGCGGTGAACCCGTGTTCACGCAGGGTGCGGAGGCCGTGCCGCAGCAGGGCACTCCCCAGCCCGCGCTGGCGATAGGTCGCCCGCACGCCGACGGTATCAAGCCACCCCACACCGGGATGCTCCGCCCCTTTGGCGCGTGGCAGGCACAACCCGACGATCTGATTCGATGTACTGACGGCAACCAGCCACAATGCCGGATCGAACGGCACTTCTTCTCGCATGATGGTTTGCCATACGTCAAACGGCGGTGCGATATAACCCCAGTTGTCGCGGAAAATATCCTGTTCTGCTTCGAACACCGCCATTGCATCCCGATCCCAGATGAACGGGCGGAAGGTGATCCCGGCAGGCAGCGGAGGGGCGTCCACCGGCGCGGTCAGATCGGTGCGCATAAGCCAGGTCAGGCGCACGACCTGGAAACTCGCCTGATCCAACAGGGCGTGCGCGGCGGTGTTGGTATCGCTGCAAGCGCGTGTAACGACCAGGGACATTCCTGCCGGGAGTTCAGCTTCGGCCCGCACCCGGAAGCGATCTTCTACTACCGCCAGCAGGCGCGATCCAAGCCCCTGCCGCCGGAAGTCGGGATCGACATAACCCCCGCCCCAGCCGTTGCCGAAACGTGGATCCAGTTCGGCGGTGGCAAAGCCGATCACGCGTCCTTCGGGAGTCGCTGCCACAAACCAGTTGTCTTGAGGGTTAACATAGAAGCGCTCAGCGTGAGCGCGCAGCGTATCGAGTGTGACAAATTGGTCTTCATTGTCGTGCGCAACGGCCCGGTTGATCACGTCCACCAGCGCGGGAAGATCGTCAAACTGAAACGTGCGAATAACAATATCCATGTGTTGGTTTTTTCCTGTTCAGCATATAAAAGGTTTTAGGCTGCGCCATAAGAATAATTACCCCATCCCCCACAACCCCTTCCCTTAGGGAAGGAGAGCAAGGGCAAACAAACGGGAGGTTCATTTTCTTGGTTCAGCCTTACACATTAATGCAACGGCGGAACCTTGCATCAGGCTCCCTGATTCAGTCCCTGGAATTGCGCTAGTCATGATCCACCTCCTTGATGTTGTCTTGAACAGGCAGCCGATCATAATCGTTAAAAGAACGGTTTGTCCAGTATAGCAATGCACCTCAATATGTGAAGTGTGGGGAGAAAGCACGCAGCGCCTCGCCGTACCTGCCGGATGTTAACCATCTGGTGGTTGACTCGGCCTGCCGTTTCGTGATAATTCACCATGTCGGATCGTCGGTAAACGCGGGCTGTGGTATGCTAACAGCGAGCGTGTATTGTATGCTCGTAAGGAGAGTAGAGGCAATGGGTTTTCTAAAAAATCTATTTGGTGGTGGCAAATCTGAGGAAGCGGGTGACAGAGACGGCCTGTATTTTTACATCCGCTCAGACAGCACCGGGGAAGTGATCCGTTTGCGGATTCACCGGTACAATGATCTCTCACAGGCAGATGATAGCAAAAGTTATTACGTGCGAAAAACTGTCGTTGGGCAGCGCAGTTATGACCGTATCGAGGTGGAACTGTATTTCGACAAAACCCGCCGCTTTAACGACAGTACGATCACGGGGGGAGAACTGGTAGACCGTGATGCTTACGAAACCTATCAGGCCAATCAGTAACCATCCGGCTGCCTATTCGTTATTCACAATCGCACCCACCGGACAAGGTGGTGTTCGTTACCATACCTAAACAGGTTGTCTATCGTGACCACGATCATTCTGCTCGACATTGACGGTGTGCTGGTCCATCCGGTGGGGTATAAAGTGGCGTTACAAACCACCGTGGATTTTTTCGCGGCTCGCATGGGCCAGCCCAATATGGCCGTCACCCACGACGAGATCGCTGTTTTTGAAGCCTGCGGGCTGACCAATGAATGGGATTCCGGTGCGATGTGTGTCAGCGCGCTGCTGCTGGCGGCGCTCATACAGCGCCCGGACGTGCGGCGGGTATCGCTTGAAGACACGTTCAGCGCCATTCACGCCACGGGTATCACCCTCGGACGCCCGGATTTTACCGGGCTGGCACACCGGATCAGGCAGCATAACACCAACGGGGATATGCCATCCCGCGTGTGTCTGACCCTGCTGCGCGAAGAAACTGATCCGGCCAATCTCCCGCTGTTGGCGGCGCTGCTGGGTGACATTTACGCGCTCGACACACCAACCACGCAGATATTCCAGGTGTATGCGCTGGGTCATGACCGCTTTGCCGCTGCCTATGGCCGACCGGCGCTTTTCGAGCACGCGGGCACGCTGACAACACACGATGTACCCTTGCTGACCGAATCCAGCCGGGAACGCCTGCTGGCCTGGAACCGGACTGCTGCGCAGGGCGCTGCTGTTTTTACAGCGCGGCCTTCGATGCCGCCCGGTGACCGTCCCGGCCCGGTGGAAGCTGTGAACTCGCCGGAAGGTGAACTCGCCGTCGAATTATTGGGGCTGGCGGACAAACTGCCGTTGGTCGCACAGGGACAGGTCGCCTGGTTAGCCGATCAACGCGGGCGTGCGGCGTCGGACTACGTCAAACCCTCGCCGGTGCAAGCGCTGGCCGCGATTGGTGCCGCTGCAAGCGGCGCGATTCAACCATCGCTGGCGGCTGCCGCCGACCTGGTCGAGCACGATCAGCTTTCCGGCCCACTGGCCGCCCTGGGCGCGGAACCGCTGCGCGTGGTTGTGCTGGAAGATTCGACCGGCGGGATTCAGGCGGTGCACGGCGCCGTATCACACTTACAGCGTGCCGGTATCGATGCTGCCGTGACGGGGATCGGTGTCTCGCCGCAGGCGGATAAACGGGCGGCGCTGTTTACCATTGCGGACCATGTGGTCGATGATGTCAACGCGGGCTTAGCTATCGTTCTTGACACGTGATTGTTTAACGTAAAGGAGCGCATCATGGCAGTTGAATTCGGGCTTGTTACGCCCGCCGGACCACTGAAGGGACAGACCGACCAGTGGAAACACGGCATTGATACCAGCCTGACCGTTTTACTGGGGTATGTCAGCGGTTTATGGGTAACCGATCACTTTTTTTGGGACGACGAACCGACATTCGAATGCTGGACCGCCATGGCCTATTTGTCGGCACGCTGGCCGCAGCTTGATATCGGGTCGGCGGTGCTGGGCCAGGGCTATCGTAACCCGGCCCTGACGGCTAAAATGGCTGCGACGCTGCAAACACTGAGCAATGGGCGGTTGATTTTTGGTATCGGCGCCGGGTGGAAAGAAGACGAGCATTACGCCTACGGCTACCCGTTCCCCAGCGCGGGCGTGCGCGTCGAGCAGTTGGAAGATACGCTGGAAATCATTACGCGCCTGTGGACCCAACCCGGTAAGATCAGCTACCAGGGCAAACATTACAGCGTTGTGAATGCGTACTGCGAACCCAAGCCCGATCCGGTGCCGCTGCTGGTGGTCGGCGGCGGCGGCGACAAAACGACCCGGCTGGCCGCGCGGTTTGCCGACTGGTGGAATATCCCTGATGCCAGCTTCGACACGTACAGCGAGCGTATGGCGGTTGTTCAAAACCACTGCGCCGAGATTGGCCGCGATCCGTCCACCATGCGTTATACGTGGTTTGGGCGGCTGGTGTTGGGCCGGACCGAAACCGACGCGTTAGCGCGCGGTGGTAATCAGTGGACGTATAACAACGCACTGTTCGGAACGCCGGAACAGGTCGTCCAGCAGATGGGCCGGTTTGTAGACGCGGGCGTAGATTATTTTATGGTGGGGATTTTAGACCTGGATAACCCGGACGTGGTCGATATGCTGATCACGGACGTGCTGCCGTATTTTCCATAATCAGCCGCCGGGCAGTAGAGCGTAACATACGCGGGGCGATACACATGTATCACCCCGTTTTGTTGTTCATCAATCTCAGGGATGGAACCGCTGTTCCAGATCGGCGGCGACGTCATCCGGTGACAGGCCGCGCTGCGCCAGCAGCACCAGGCAGTGATACGCCAGGTCGGCCAGTTCGGATATAACCCGTTCGTCGCCTTGCGCTTTGGCCGCCAGGATCACCTCGATCGCTTCTTCGCCGATTTTTTTGACGATTTCATCTTCGCCGCGTTCGAGCAGGTGATTGGTGTACGATCCCTCTTTGGGGTTGGCCTGCCGATCTTGAATCACGGCAAACACCCGCGCCAGTATATCAGTCAACAATATCCTCCAATGTGCGATAAAAACAACTCACGCGCCCGGTGTGACACGCCGGTCCTGCCGGGTTCACCTTGATCAGCAGCGTGTCGGCGTCACAGTCGGCCCAGATGCCGGTCACCGTTTGGGTGTTGCCGCTGGTTTCGCCTTTGTGCCACAGTTCGTCCCGGCTGCGGCTCCAAAAGGTTGTTTCGCCGGTTTCGACCGTCCGCCGCAGCGACTCGGCATTCATCCACGCGACCATGAGCACCATACCGGTGTTGGCATCCTGCACCACGGTAGTGATCAGGCCGTCCGGCGTCCATTTCAGCGCGGCGATCACCGCTTCCAGGTTAATCATGCTGCACCTCCACCAGCCGCACCGGGACGCCGTGTTCGTCCAGGTAGGCTTTCACCTGGCCCACGCTGAGCTGTTTATAGTGAAATAGACTGGCCGCCAGCGCGGCATCGGCGCCGCCGCCGGTCAGCGCCTCGACAAAATGCGGCAGCGCCCCGGCTCCGCCCGACGCGATCACGGGGATGCTGACCGCGTCGCTGATGGTGCGTGTCAGCCGGATTTCGTAACCGTCCTGGGTGCCGTCGCGGTCCATGCTGGTCAGCAGGAGTTCACCCGCGCCGCGCCGTTCAACCTCACGCGCCCACTGCACCGCGTCGATGCCGGTCGGGATGCGCCCGCCGCTGACGTACACCTCGTAATACTGGCCGTTCCACCGCGCATCGATGGCGACGACCACACACTGCGAGCCGAAACGCTCCGCGCCCTCTGCGATCAGGTCCGGGCTGCGCACGGCAGCGCTGTTGATGGCGATCTTATCGGCCCCGGCGAGCAGCGTTTCACGCATATCCTGCACCGTGCGCAGTCCGCCGCCCACACAAAACGGGATAAAAATAGCATCGGCCACGCGCCGTACCACGTCCAGCATGGTATCGCGGCCTTCGTGCGTGGCGGTGATATCCAGAAACGTCAGTTCGTCCGCGCCTTCGCGGTCATAGATCACGGCCTGCTCGACCGGGTCGCCCGCATCACGCAGATTCACAAAGTTGATGCCTTTCACGACGCGCCCTTCGGTCACGTCCAGACAGGGAATGATTCGTTTGGCTAACATGCTTCCATCCTGACGGCGCATCAGCGCCCGGTTACACGTCGGATGAGGCGAGACGGATCGCGTCTTCGAGCGCGACCGCCCCGGTATACAATGACTTGCCGATCACCACGCCCGCGATGATGCCCGTTTTTCGCAGCCGGGTGATATCGTCCAGCGAGGCCACGCCGCCGGATGCGATCACGGCCAGCCCGGTATCACGCGCCAGCGCGGCGGTTGAACTCACGTTCACGCCGGACAGGTCACCGTCGCGGCTCACGTCGGTGTATAACGCGTGGCGCACGCCGTCGGCGGCAAAACGGCGGCCCAGATCGGCGGGTGTCCACGCGCTGACCTGCTGCCAGCCGTGCGTGGCGACCTGGTCGCCCCTGGCATCCAGCGCCACGGTGACGGCATCCGCGCCAAACCGCGCGACGGCCTGCCCGGCCAGCTCCGGCTGGTTGACGACCATCGTACCCAGGATCACGCGGGACGCGCCTGCATCCAGCGCCCGCTGCGCATCATCCAGCGAACGCAGCCCGCCGCCAAACTGCACCGGCAGGCTCACGCCCGCGATGGCTCGCAGCGTTTCGAGCGCTAAGGTTGCCTCGCCCAGCGCGCCGTCCAGGTTCACGACGTGGAGCCATTCCGCGCCTGCCGCCTGCCAGCGCTGCGCCGTGGCGACCGGGTCATCACTGTGCACGGTTTCCTGTGACGGATCGCCGTACAGCAGGCGCACGACACGCCCTTTGCGTAAATCAATCGCCGGGTACACGGTCAGCTTGTCGCCCGTCATGGTATGTTCTCCACGAAGTTACGCAAAATCTGCTGGCCGACCAACTGGCTTTTTTCCGGGTGCGGCTGGATGCCGCACACACTGCCGCGCCGCACCACCGAGACAAAATCGATGCCGTAATCGGTGGTCGCCAGCACGTCGCCCGGATCACCGGCCTCGACGTAGTACGAATGCACAAAATAGGCGTAGGCGCCGCTGTCCACGCCAGCCAGCAGGGGATCGGATCGCTGAATGTGCAGTTGGTTCCAGCCGATGTGCGGCACCTTCGGCCCATCCACAGGGAAGCGCGTCACCCGGCCCGGCAGCAGTCCCAGCCCGCGATGATCGCCCATTTCGTCACTGGACTCGAACAGGTATTGCATGCCCAGGCAGATGCCCAGCAGCAGTACACCGGCCTCGACGGCGTCGCGTAAGGGCTGCTCGAAACCTGCCGCCCGCAGCGCGTCGATTCCGGCCCCGAACGCGCCCACGCCCGGCAGCACGATTTTATCCGCGTCGTCGAGTTGATCGGGTGCGGCGGCGGTGATCACATCCGCGCCGAGATAAGAAAGCGTGTTGCGTACACTGCGCAGATTGCCCGCGCCATAATCGATAACCGCGATCATGATGACTCCTCGTTTTCCGTCCAGGTGCGAATCATGCGCGCCTGTTCGTCGGTTTGTGGTGAATTCAGCCGCCCATCACGCAGGCGAATGATCTCGTCGAGCGCTTCCTGGCCGCTCAGGCCGTGCCGCACCAGGAAACAGCCGATCACCGTGCCGGTGCGCCCGATCCCACCCAGGCAGTGGACATAAGGCACCTCGCCGCGCGCCAGTGCGCCGTCCAGCGTATTCAGAATGTCGATCATCAACCGGTCGGACGGTACATCCATGTCGGGAATGTCAAACCGCACGTGCCGGACGTGGCGCGGCAGCCACGGCGCATACGGCGACACTTCACCCTGTTCCGTGAGATCGATAAACGTCGTCACGCCCGCCGCTAGCAGGCGGTTGATCCGGTTCTGGGCCATGTGTTCGTCCCACGCACCGGGATACGGCCCGGCCAGCAGTTCGCGCGGGCGCACCCAGTAAGCGCCGAAAAACGGGCGTTTGGGCTGATCAGTCATGGTTGCATTGTCTCCTTGGTTATCGCCGCTACCCGGTCAGCGTGCCTTTTGTGCTGGGGATGCCTCCGCGCCGGGGATCAAGCGCGACCGCCTGTGCCAGCGCGCGCCCCAGCGCCTTAAACAGCGCCTCGGCCTTGTGATGATCGTCGCGGCCATAAAATACCTGCGCGTGTAGATTCAAACGCCCGTGCACGGCGATCGATTCGAACACGTGCGTCACCAGCGAGGTTGGCATCTGGCCGATGGCGGGCGTATCGAACACGGCGTCGATCACGGCATAGGGCCGCCCGCTGAGATCGACCACCACGCGCGCCAGCGCTTCGTCCATGGGAACATAAGCCGCGCCCATGCGCACGATGCCTTTACGGTCGCCCAGCGCCTGATCCAGCGCCCGGCCCAGGCAGATCGCCACGTCTTCGACGGTGTGATGCGCGTCGATGTGTAAATCACCGGTCGCCTCGACGGTCAGGTCAAACAGGCCGTGCACCGCGACATGGTGCAGCATATGGTCCAGGAATCCCACCCCGGTGTTGATCGCGGCCTCGCCGCGCCCGTCGAGATTCAGGGATAGATCGACCTGTGTTTCGTTGGTCTGGCGTGTGATGACGGCGGTTCGTTCAGTCATGGGTTTCTCCAATCGAGCGTAAAGCCGCCAGCAGCGCGTCAGTCTGCGGCGGCGTCCCGGCGCTGATGCGTACATGATCGCTCAGGCGGGGTTTGTTGTAATACCGGATCAGGATGCCGTGTCCGGCCAGCGCCGCCCGCAGATCGGCGGCGGGCATGCCGACCACGCGACACAACACAAAATTACTGCGGCTGGGGTACGGTTCCAGGAACGGAAACGCTGCCAGTTCGGTTTCCAGGCGCGCCCGCTCGGTGATCAGGCGGCACACATTGGCTTGAAGCGCTGCCACGTCCGCCAGCGAGGCCCGCGCGGCCACGTCCGCGGCCACGTTCACATTATACGGCTGTTTGATCTTCCACAGGTGCGTGATGATGTCCAGCGGAAACAGGCCGTATCCCACGCGCAGCCCGGCCAGCCCGGCCCACTTGCTGAAGGTGCGCAGCACGATCAGGTTGGGCGTATCCGGCACGCGGGACGCCATGCTCGACGCGCCGCTGAACTCGTTATAGGCTTCGTCCAGCACCACCACCAGCGGCAGATCAAGCAGGCGATCCAGGTCGCCGGGCGCGATCAGCCCGCCATCGGGATTATTGGGCGAGCACACGAACAGCAGCTTGGCGCCGGATTCGTAAGCCGCGTTGATGATGCGATCCACGTCCAGCGACATATCCGCGCGGCGCTCCACGCTGATCACGCGGGCATGGGCCAGCGGCGCGTCAAACGCGTACATGCCGAACGTTGGCGGGCAGTTGATGACCGCGTCGCCCGGCTCGATGAACAACTGCAACGTGAGCGCGATCAGTTCATCGGCCCCGGCCCCGGCCAGGATAAACGACGCGTCCACGCCGGTATAGTCGCTGAGCATGGCGCGCAGCGCGCGCGACTCTGGATCGGGGTAAATGTGCGCCACGTCCAGCGCGGCCAGCGCCGCCAGCGCAGCGGGCGACGGTCCATAGGGGTTTTCGTTGGCGTCCAGCTTGACCAGTTCCTCGACCGGGCGCCCTAACTGTTCGGCGAACACTTCTAAGGACGCGGTGGGCGTGTACCGCTCCATCCGGGCCACGTCCGCCCGAATCCGCACGCGCTCCAATGTCTGGCTCATGATTCACCTCGTTGTATACGCGCTTCGGCGGCGGCGGCGTGCGCGGTTAACGCTTCGGCACGCGCCAACACGACTGCCGACCGGCTGAGTTCAGCCGCCGCGCTTGTTTCCAGGCCGATCACGCTCGTGATCTTGACGAAATCCAGCACGTTCAGCGGCGAGGCAAACCGCGCCGTGCCGCCCGTGGGCATGACGTGACTCGGCCCGGCTACGTAGTCGCCCAGCACCTCGAACGAGCTTTCGCCCAAAAAGATACCGCCCGCGTTGCGCACGCGTCCGATCCACTGCCAGGGATCATCGACCAGCAAACACAGGTGTTCGGCGGCGTAGGTATTCGCGACGTCAAACGCCTGCGCCAGATCATCCACGATCACCGCGCCGCTGCGATTCGGTATCGACTGGGCGATAATATCCGCCCGGCTGAGATCGGCGGCGCGACGCGCGATTTCGGCGGCGACGGCCTCGGCCAGTTCGCGGCTCGGCGTGACCAGGATCGCGGCGGCCAGGACGTCGTGCTCGGCCTGCGCGAGCAGGTCGGCAGCGGCCAATCCCGGATCGGCGCTGGCATCGGCGATCACCATCGTTTCGGTAGGTCCGGGCAGGCCATCGATGCCCACGTCGCCGTAAACCTGCTGCTTGGCGAGCGTAACGAACAGGTTGCCCGGCCCCACGATTTTCGCCACACGCGGCACGCTCTCGGTGCCATAAGCCATGGCCGCGATCGCCTGCGCGCCGCCCACGCGGAACAGCTTCGACACACCGCACACTGCCGCCGCCGCCAGGATCACGGGCGGCACGCCCTCATCACCGCGACCGGGCGGCGTACATAACACGATCTCCGGCACGCCTGCCACCTGGGCCGGGATCACGCTCATCAGCAGCGATGACGGCAGCGGTGCGGTGCCGCCTGCCACATATACGCCCACCGAATCGACCGGCCTGACCAACTGGCCCAGCGATCCTTCGATCTGGGCGTCGATCCAACTGGTGACCGGCTGTTTTTCGTGAAACGCTCGAATCCGTTCCGCCGCCAGCCGCAGCGCGTCCAGCACGTCCGGCGGAATCGCGTCCAGCGCGGCGGTGATCGCGGCTTCGGGCACGGCCAGCGCGTCAAGGTGTGCACCGTCGATGCGCGCGTTCCAGTCGAACAGGGCCGCGTCGCCGCCGTCGCGCACGCTCTGAATGATACGACTGACCGCTTCCGCCGGGCTGACCGGTTCCCCGAACAGGTCGCGCAGGCTGTCCACGATGCGCGGCGGCACATCCACGTCGCGCAGACTGCGCCGCTTGAGAATCGTGTTTTCGGCTTCGGCCAGGCTGTCGTAAATGGGCAGGATTACGTGAGTTTTCATGGGTTGGTTTCCTCTGGTTGCAGCGCGGCCAGCAACTGTTGGTAGCGTACTGGCTGCTCCTCAAAAATATAGGTGACCGGCGTGACCACCACGCCGCTGCCACCAATCGCGCGGATTTGCTGGATCACGTTGTATAGGCGGCTGGCGGACGACACGATATTGATCGCCC
The DNA here is from genome assembly GCA_016930015.1 of Anaerolineae bacterium. Lineage (GTDB taxonomy): Bacteria > Chloroflexota > Anaerolineae > Aggregatilineales > Aggregatilineaceae > JAFGHR01. The sequence goes on from JAFGHR010000125.1 coordinate 84,198, forward strand.
ACCACTGACCGTGCTCGGTGCGTGTGATCATCGGGGACAGGGTAGGGCCTTGCAGGCCGCCGACGTCCGGCTGGCTGAATACACGTTCGCGGATATCCTCGGCGGACGTGCCGCGCATGTTGGCGAACACCATGTATTGACTGCGGGCGCGCAGGTGCGCTTCGATAAACTCCAACATCTGGCGCGTGGCGGCCAGCACATCCGGGCGCGTGGTCAGTGCGGCGCGGTTGCCAATAAAAACCGCCTGCGACCGAACCAGGGTGCCCCCTTCGATCTGGTGCAGGCGATTTTCACGCAGCGTGGTGCCGGTGCTGGTGATATCCGCGATGAAGTCGGCGTACCCGACCGTCGGCGCGGACTCTAACGCGCCGTCAGCGCTGATCACGCGCATATTGGTGATCCCGGCTGTGTCAAAAAAACGCGCCACAGTGTTTTTGAACTTGGTTGCTACCCGCAGTTCGCCGTTGGCCGCCCGGCGGCCCAGGTCATTCACCGACTGCACGTCGTCCCACTCGTCCGGCACGGCCAGCACCAGCTCACACTCGCCGTACCCCAGCGCGTCGTGAATCATGACGACCGGTTCGGGCCAATCGCCGATCATCTCAGTCAGCGTATCAAACCCCGTGATCCCCAGGTCCACATCCCCGGCAGCGACACTCACCGGGATATCGCGGGCGCGTTGAAACAAGATCAACACATCCGGCAGCGCGGGCAGCGTAGCCATGTACTGGCGGGGATTGGTTTTGTTAGCGCGCAGCCCGCAGCCCGCCAGGAAGTCGAGCGTTTCCTCTTCCATGCGGCCTTTGCTGGGCAGCGCGATTCGAATTTGTTGCGGCATGTTGCTCTCTCCTCATCACAAAAAAACGCCCCCCGGCGAACCGGGAGGCGTCTGAATGCCCTGTTACAAACGTTGTGTTCAGGCACACACACACTCACGACCGGGCCGGAGGCCAGACGTGTAACCATGATGATGAGCGTGAACGTGTGTTTGTTTTATCATGTGTGACAGTATAACGAATATTGTTTTGACTTGTCAATCGGGCGATTTGCACAAGTCGCGCCGGGGCATGCCCGGTCAGGGGAATCAATGGGTACGTGTTGTGAACAACACAGAACAAACTACCCGCCGACTCTCAGGTGGCGGTGCAGTGCCCCCTCATGTTTTACCAGCTACTGACAATACCTAAACATGCGTTGTGACTTTATCACGTTTGAGCAGCACGACCTTCAGGTCACGCTGTTGGATTAGACGGCGCACAACCGGGTTGCTTTGAACCGGCAGCATCTCGATGACTTCACCTTTGGTTAATTCGAAGTGGTAGACATCAACCCGGCGAACACCGGCATGCCAGTGTTCTTCCAGCCCGATCACAGGGCTGATGTTCCATTCGTCAACCAGGCGTTGAAGCAGCACATCTGCCGGAGCATACCGCTGGGATGACGCGGACCAGTGACGCCGCGTGTCATTTGATCGCAGTTCCATCTCAATGAACGATGGTGCGGCACCTGCCATGTATCCTACCTCCTTTATACTGCTATTAACTCGTGATATAATACGCGAGTACCTTGCTGTAAAGATGCACCTGTCCACTCAAAAAACAACTGGCCTGTGTTAAAACTGACACAACATACTATAAAATTTCTTTTCCTCATTTATCTGGCGTCAAAATTATCCCGGTGCTTGACCGTCCATATTTGCCGGGCTAGAATACGCGATGGATGAATATGTCTCAATTTGATTATAACATACAGGGGATATTTTCGTGGCAACTTTGATAAATATTGGCGATATTGCTCAGTACGATGGTCAGGAAGTGACCGTGCGTGGCTGGCTGTATAACCGCACCGACAAGGGCCGCCTGCAATTTCTGCTAGTACGTGATGGTACCGGTGTTGCGCAGTGCGTGGCCTTTAAAAAAGAACTACCCTCAGACATGTTTGAGATCGCACAGGCGCTCACCCAGGAATCATCGATGATCGTGACGGGCACCGTGCGTGCGGATGAACGTGCGCCAGGTTATCCGGGCGGGTTTGAGGTCGGCATCACATCCATCGAGTTGATCCAGATCGCGGGCGAATATCCGATCCAGCCTAAAGAACACGGCGTTGAGTTTTTGATGGATAACCGGCATTTGTGGGTGCGCTCGCTGCGACAGTGGGCGATTTTGCGGATTCGCGCCACCATCATCAGCGCGCTGCGGAACTGGCTCGACGATCACGGTTATATGCTGGTTGATACGCCGATTCTGACTCCGGCAGCCGGTGAAAACACGACCACGCTGTTCGAAATCGACTACTACGGCGAGTCGGCGTTCCTGGCGCAAACCGGCCAGCTTTACAACGAGGCGAACATCGCATCGTTTGGCAAAGTGTACTGCTTCGGTCCCACGTTCCGCGCCGAAAAGTCTAAAACGCGCCGCCACCTGATGGAATTCTGGATGATCGAGCCAGAAATGGCGTTTTTTGACCTGGAAGACCTGATGGTGATGGAAGAACAGTATATCAGCGCGGTGGTACAAACCGTGCTCGAAAAACACCGCATGGAGCTTGAAATCCTGGAGCGCGATATCAGTAAGCTGGAAAATATCACGCCGCCGTTTGCCCGCATCAGTTATGACGAAGCCGTCGAGCGCCTGGAAAAACTGGCCGCGGAAATCGACGACCCGGAGCGCAAAGCCGAACTGGCGATCACCTGGGGCGGTGACTTCGGTTCGCCGCACGAAACCGCCATCGCCGAAATGTTCGACAAACCGGTGTTTGTGACCAACTATCCCAGCGCGGTCAAGGCGTTTTATATGCAGCCGGTCGAAGGCCGCCCCGAAGTATGCCGCAGCGTGGATCTGCTCGCCCCCGAAGGGTACGGCGAGATCACGGGCGGCAGCGAGCGTATCTATGATCCGGACCTGCTCAAGCAGCGCATTGACGAAATCGGCATTTCGCCGGAAAACTACGCCTGGTACCTGGACCTGCGGCGTTATGGGACGGTGCCGCATTCAGGTTTTGGCCTGGGCATCGAGCGCACGGTCGCGTGGATTTGCGGCCTGCCGCACATTCGCGAAACCATCCCGTACGCGCGTATGCTCAACCGGCTGTATCCCTGACACGCAGCGCAGCGGCGCTGGCGTTCGATGCCATGTCTATCTACGAACAACGAACCCAGGTGCGCCGCCTGCTGGACGATTCCAATCCAGCCGACGCACCTACAGCCTATTATGCCCTGTTTCACCCGCCTGCCCGGTCAACGCTGCACGTCCTGACGGGTGAGACCGGGCAGGTTGACGGATTTGCGGGGTGCTTCCAGACCGGCATCGACCTGTTCCGCCCGCTGGTTACGCTGGCCTGCCAGGATGCAGCCTGCGCTGCCGATGCACTCGCCGCCACGCTGACACCCGGACGACCGTATATTCTGTTCGCCAACATGAACCAACTGCCCCTGGTTGGCGGCAGTTTGCAAATAAACAATCACCGCGTGTTACAAATTTACCAGCTTGATTCCCGGCGTTTTGAGCCGGTCGTTAACGTGCTGGTGCAGTGTAAGATCACCGATGATGTGCCGCGCTGCTGGATCGATTCGGGCGGGCTGCAAGCCGTCTCCGGAGTCAACTGGCAGAGTCCCGCCTTTGCCGAAATTTATGTGCAAACCGACACCCAGGCCCGCGAACGTGGATGGGGCCAAAGTGTGACATCATCGGTCGTGCAGGCCGTGCTGGAAAGCGGGCGGATTCCGCTGTACTTGGTCGAAAACGATAACGTACCGTCGCGCCGGTTAGCGGAAAATCTGGGTTTTGTGGATACCGGCGCGCGTCAGGTGTATGCTGATGTGGTCTACCTGGGGCATCCCGCCGGGTAGAATGATTGCTGCGAACCGTTCACCGTACCAATTACTGTTTATGAAAGGACCTGCCATGCCGCTTGAATTTGACGTTGTTCAGATCAAAAAGCCGGAAAATATCAATTTTATCCTGGGCCAGACGCATTTCATCAAGACCATCGAAGACATGCACGAAGCCCTGGTGACCACCGTGCCGGGGATCACGTTTGGGCTGGCATTCTGTGAAGCATCGCAGGACCGGCTGATTCGCTGGACGGGCACGGACGACGCCCTGACTCAGCTTGCTATCGAAAACGCGCAGGCTATCGCCGCCGGGCACAGTTTTATCCTGTTCCTGGGCGACGGCTTTTTCCCGATCAACGTGATGCGCGCCGTCCGCAGCGTGCCGGAGATCGTGAACCTGTTCTGCGCTACGGCCAACCCCACGCAGGTGATCGTCGCCAAAACCGAGCAGGGCCGGGGGATTATGGGCGTGATCGACGGCTTCAGCAGTTTGGGCGTTGAAGAAGACGAACATATCGCCCACCGTAAAGCGTTTTTGCGCATGATCGGCTACAAGTTCAGCTAACCGGGTTACCGGACCAACATATCGCACCCCACGATAACTTAAGGTGCCGGGTATGTTGCTTATCGAATTGGATACATCACATGTACGATACCGATGCTTTTAATACGTTTCTCGACCAGAACCAGGACCGTTTTTTAGATGAGTTCGCCCAATTTATCGGGCAGATCAGCGTTGCCGCCGATGGGCGCGGCGTGAATGATATGGCCGCGTTGGTCGCGGAGCGCTTCCGGCAGCTTGGTGCAGCCGTGACCGTTTACCCCACGCCGGGATCACCCGTGATCTATGCCGAAATCGGGCCGGAAGACGCCGACCGCACGCTGTTGATCTACAACCATTACGACGTGCAGCCCGAAGACCCGGTCGATCTGTGGGATACCCCGCCGTTCGAAATGGTGATTCGGGACGGCGTGATCTACGGGCGCGGCACGGGCGACGACAAGGGCGAGCTGCTCTCGCGGATTCAGGCCGTCGAGGCGTGGCTGGCGACTCAGGGTGATCTGCCGGTGCGGATCAAGTGGGTGGTCGAAGGTGAAGAAGAAACCGGCAGCATCCACCTCGAAGCGTGGGTTAAGGCGCACGCCGATCAACTCGCTGCTGACGGCGTGTTGTGGGAAGGCGGCGGTTACGACGAGGCCGGTCGCCCGCGCTTTGGGCTGGGCGGCAAGGGGCTGGCCTATTTTGAGCTGCGCTGCCAGGGGCCAAACCAGGACCTGCATTCTTCCCTGGCCCCGATGATCGTCAATCCCGCGTGGCGGCTGGTGTGGGCGTTGAGCACGCTCAAGGACACGAACGACACCATCACGCTCGATGGCTACATGGATCACGTGGTCCCGCTGAGCGATGAGGACGCGGCCCGGATCGACGCGGTGCCGCTCGAATTTGAGGCGATGAAACAGCAGTGGGGGCTGGACGGCTGGATCAACGGCATGAGCAACGATGACGCCCGCCGCCGTTACATTGGCGCACCGACGATCACGATCTGCGGCATTGAGTCCGGGTATGCCGGCCAGGGATCAAAAACCGTGCTGCCCGCCGAAGCAACCGCCAAGCTGGATTTCCGGCTGGTCAAGGGCTTGACGCCCGAACTGGCGCATACGCTGCTGCGCGAGCACCTGGACCGGCGTGGATTCACCGATATCACGGTTACGATGATGAGCGGCGAAGCATTTGCCGCGTCACCGCCCGGCAGCCTGGTTGAACGGGCCGCCATTGCCGCCAGCCAGGATACCTGGGGCAAAACCCCGGTCATGATGCCCTGGTACCCCGGCAGCGGCCCGGTGTACCCGCTGAGCACCATGTTAGGCATGGCGGCGGTGTTCGCCGGGGCGACATGGCATCCCAACGCGCGTATCCATTCGCCCAATGAAAACATCCTGCTCAACGATTACATGGCGTCGATGCGCTTTACGGCGGCGTTTTTGGCACGCTTTGCCGCCCTACAAGCGTAAAGACGCCGGATTTGTTAGACTCTGGGTACGGTATCTCACCTATTTTCTAAGGACAAGTGCTCGAATGGCAAAACAGTATAAGACGCCGCCTGACATGCAGATCGATCCCGGCAAAAACTATACCGCCACGTTCAAAACCCAGCGCGGTGATATCGTGGTGGAGCTGTTCGCGGCCCAGGCGCCAGTTACGGTCAACAACTTTGTGTGCCTGGCACGTGACGGTTTTTACGACAACACGACCTTCCACCGCGTGATCAACAATTTTATGGTTCAAGGCGGCGATCCGGGCGGTGACGGGCGCGGCGGCCCCGGTTATCGTTTTGACGACGAAGCTGGCGCGTTGGGACTCAAGCACGACGGCCCCGGCGTGTTGAGCATGGCCAACGCCGGACCCAATACCAACGGCAGCCAGTTTTTTATCACGCACACGGCCACGCCCCATCTGAACGGCAAACACGGCGTATTTGGCAAGGTCAAGGACCAGGCCAGCCTGGACGTGCTGATGACGATCCGTGTACGCGACCCGATGCGCGATCCAAACCCCGGCGACACACTGCACACCATAAAAATCACCGAAGCCTGACGGCGGCTGATTCGCGACTTTTTTGTGCGCTTTCGTGTGCTGCACCAGCATACGGAAGCGTATCTTTTTTGGGGAAACGGACGATTCGGCAGAATCTCCCATTGCCGTTCGGTGAGGGACCCGGTATGATCGGCGAATATGGATGATCACACAAATGCACTTACAGTACGCGGACCAGACCAGACACCCTGGTACGTGGTAGACCACGCCCCAGGCATCACCGCTGCGGAGATTGTCGCCGGGCGGCTGCGCACTGCCAACATACCGGTCTTTTTGTCGCGTGAAGCCGCCGCGAATTCGGCGATCCCGCTGTCGGTGGGTTTGTTGGGCGGCGTGGATGTGGCCGTGCCTGAGGCATTTTACGCCGAAGCGCTTTTGCTGCTGGAAGGTGACGAAACCGACCTGGATGAGCTGCCCCCACCCACCATCGACGGGCCGGATGAGGAAAGTTAGCCCTGCATGGACAGTGATACCACTGCCACAAAATCACACCCGCACCGCCGCCCACCTGATACGCCGTTTTCTGCCGATTCTGCCGAGCACGCCCCGGCCTTACATTCAACACCCCGCTTGCGTGCAGGCTGGTGGCGGGCGCTGCTGGCGCCGGGTTTTGGCGTGCTGCTGCTGGTGTTATGGGATGTCGTGGCGCAGTCGGGCCTTTACGCCGATTTTATCGTGCCGTCACCGCGTGCCGTGGCCGATCGCTGGTGGGACCTGGCCGGCGACGGCTCGCTGACTCGCCACATGGCGGTCACGCTGCGTGAAGTGCTCGTCGGGCTGTTGGCCGGTGTGAATGCGGCGTTTTGGTCCGGGTACCTGATCGCAAAAAGCCGCCTGGTCGCCAATATCCTGATGCCCTACCTGGTCGCGCTGCAAGCGGTGCCCATTGTGGCGATCGCGCCGCTGCTGATCATCTGGTTCGGGCCGGGGTTCACGAGCAAAGTGCTGATCTGTGCGCTGCTGGTGTTCTTCCCGATGCTGGTTAATACTGTGCTCGGCGTGCGTAACATCCCGTCGGAACTGCGCGACCTGATGGAGGCGCTGGAATCAACACCGCTGCAAACCTTCTGGTACCTGGAGCTGCCCGCATCCATGCCGATCGTGATCGGCGGGCTGAAGGTCAGCGCGACGTTGTCGGTGATCGGTGCGGTCGTGGCCGAGTTTGTCAGCGCCAGCGAAGGGTTAGGTTACCTGATCAACTTTGGGCGGGGCACGTTCGACACGCCGCTGGTCATCGCCGCCGTGTTTACGCTCACGGTGGTAGCGCTGGCCCTGTACGGGTTAGCCTCGTGGTTGGAACGCCTGCTGTTAGCATGGCAAAACGCCGGTCGCTCCGTTCATAACTGATCGCTCGGAATAGGGGAGATAGAACCTGATGGAGTCTCACTCACATCACGCCCGCTCACGGGCACGCTTGATCCAACTGCTGATTATTGCCGTGATCATCACCGCCGCCGTGATCGCGGCGTTTATGCTGGGCAGCGAAAATGACGGCGATAACGAGTCTCAAGACCTGACACCGGTTACGCTGTACATGAGTTTTATCCCCAGCGTGCAGTTTTCGCCGGTGTATGTCGCGGCAGAGCGCGGTTATTTCAAAGACGAGGGGATCGCGATTTCGCTTGAGCACAGCCTCAATGAAGCGGACGGCGTGGAACGTATCGCCAGCAATAATCTGCAATTCGGCCTGATCAGTGGTGAGCAGGTCGTGCTGGGACGCGGCAAGAATCGCCCGCTGGTCTACGTGTTTGAATGGTTCCACAGTTTCCCGGTTGGGATCGTGTCGCCGGTTGACGCCGATATCACCGAACCCGCCGACCTGGCGGGGCGTGTCGTCGGGATGCCGGGGCCGTTCGGCGCGAGTTATATCGGGCTGCGCGCGCTGCTCAAGGCCGCCGATCTGACCGAAGATGACCTGGGCGAACTGTTTTCCATCGGTTTTACCGCGCCCGAAACCGTGTGTGAAGGCACGGTCGAGGCCGCCGTGGTGTATATTGTCAACGAACCGCTGACGATTGAACAGGACTGCACGCCCGTCAACGTGATCAAAGTGTCGGATTATGTCACGCTGGTTTCAAATGGGCTGGTGACCAACGAAACCACGATCCGCGAGCAGCCGGACCTGGTGCGGGGTATGGTGCGTGCGCTAAAGCGCGGTGTGGAAGCTGTGCTGGCCGATCCGGATGCGGCGTTTGATATCGCGGTCAAAAATTATGTCACCGATCTGCCCGAAGACCAGTATGTTACCCAGCGCCGTGTGCTCGAAAACTCGCTGGGCCTGTGGCGCTCGGATAACCTGGGCCTGACCGATCCCGCCGCCTGGGACGCCACGCAGACGATCTTGATCGAAACCGGCCTGCTCGACGCGCCGCTGGACGATCTGAGCGCCGCGTATGACATGGACTTTTTACCTGAGTCGTAACATGAGCGGGAATCCGTCCAACGCGCCTATTTTGGCCGCTCATCACATTTGCCATACCTATTCCGGGCCAAGCGGTGACGTGGTGGCGCTGGATGGGGTCACGCTGGACCTGTCGCGCGAATCATTTGTGTGCCTGGTAGGGCCGAGTGGGTGCGGCAAAAGTACGCTGCTGCGCATCCTGGCCGGGCTGCTCAAACCCTCACGCGGGCAGGCAACCCTGGATTCACACCTGATCACACGCGCCCAGCGGCGGATCGGCGTGATCTTCCAAAAAGCGAACCTGATGCCCTGGCGCACGGTCTACGGCAACCTGGCGCTGCCGCTGCAATTGATCGGTGTCCCGGCCAACGAACAGGCCCGGCGCACCCAGGCTATGCTGGAATTGACCGGGCTGAACCGGTTTGCCGGGGCGTATCCGGCGGAGCTGTCAGGCGGGATGGCGCAGCGGGTCGCCATTGGGCGCGCCCTGATTCATGATCCGGAAGTGCTGCTGCTGGACGAGCCGTTCGGCGCGCTGGACGCGCTCACCCGCGAGCAAATGGGCGAAGAACTACTGCGCATTTGGGCGCGGCATCGCAAAACCGTGCTGATGGTCACGCACAGCATCCCCGAAGCTGTGCTGCTGGCCGACCGCGTGCTGGTGATGAGTCCGCGGCCCGGCCAGGTTGTGCTTGACCTGCCGATTCTGCTGCCACGTCCACGCACACTTGACCTGCTCCACCAGCCGGAATTCGTGGCTTTGACAGAGCGGCTGCGGCATCACATTCGACCGAACTGAAGCCAAAACACAACCCTTCCACCACACTACCGGCGACTAAACAGTTGATGAGAACGCAACAGTTTGCTACCCTGGTAGTATCTATAATCAAACAGAGGTTGCTGGGCATGGGTAATACAATTCTTGTCATCGATGACGATTTGATGATTCGGCAAATGGTGGCGCTCCATCTTGAACGCGAAGGTTATACCGTGCTGCAAGCAGAGGATGGTCCCAGCGGGATCGAAACGTACTGTGCGGAAAACCCCGATCTTGTTGTCGTGGACATCGCCATGCCCATGATGAACGGCTTTGAGGTCACCAACCGTATCCGCGCGATCCAACAAGACAATAAACTGCCGCGTACACCGATCATCGTGCTGACATCCTATGCCCGGAGTTTTGCCGCGTCACCTGCCGATCAGAGGGGGATCGACAGTTATCTCACCAAACCGATCACGCGCGATCAACTGTTGACCCACGTTAATCGTTTCCTGGCCGAGAGACGTGTTTGAAATTTGGATATAAAAAACCGCTCATTCCGGCGGTTTTTTTGTGTATCACAACAGAACCGGGATCACGATCCCTGTGTCAGCGGCAGTATCATCCCAAAAACGCTTCCCTTGTTGATCTGGCTGCTGACAAATACCTTGCCGCCATGACGGTCAACGACAGCTTTTACAATGCTCAACCCTAACCCGGTCCCCGAAATACCCCGTTCTGCCGTTGGACCGCGGTAGAAGCGTTCGAACAAACGCGGTTGAATCTCCAGCGGGATGCCCGGCCCGTCATCGTGGACTTCAACAAGAACCTGATCATGCTGCTCGTATGCCCGGATGGTGATGTGCCCGCCTGATGCTGTGTACCTGTTCGCATTCGACAGCAGGTTTTTTAACGCCTGGTGCAGCCAGTAGTCGTTTCCCATGACCGGCGGCAGAAAATCGGGCACGTCGATCTCAAGAGTCTGTTCGCGCTGAAAGACGGCGGCCTGAATATCAATGACACCGCGCTCGACTACGTCCCGAACATCAACCGGCTGGTATTCAAATTGGGATGTATTCAATATTTGTTCCAGGTACGACAAATCTTCGATCAACTGCTGGGCGCGGTCGATACTTTTCGTCGCGATTCCGATCAGCTCGCGTTGTAAGTCGCTTTGATTGTCTTGTTCACCAGCCAGCATCGCTAACGCACCCAGCGCCGCCCCCAGCGGATTACGCAAATCATGGGCGATGTCGTGAATAAAGTCACGGCCTGTAAACCGGCTGGGCTGCCGGTTGCTCACATCGCGAACGACAATAACCGATCCGTATGTGGCAGTGCCATTGCTGGCTGTCATATCGCTCCGCACGGGCACAACTGCCGTTGATAGTGTGCGCCCATCGACAAGCAGTGTTTCGAACACGGTGTTCACGCCGTGATGGTTACGCACGGCGCTGCGCAGTGAATCGGCCAGATCGGCATGAATCGGCGCTTCTGCCAGCGACAGCCCGATCACATCGGCGGGGATCGTATCAAACAAAATATGGGCGGCGGTGTTAATCTGGCGAATGATACCCTGCCCGTCAATCAGAACAAAGGCTTCGCTGGATAGATCACAGATCGTTGAACAGCGGTTTTCGTGCGCCTGGGCACACGCGATCAGACTGAAGTTATCCAGCGCCAGCCCGATCTGGTCGGCGATAGTACACAACGCTACAATGTCACTGCCGGGAAATGTATGCGGGGCAGCGAACAGGACGCCAACCACACCCACCACGTTCCCGCGTGCATGCATCGGCAGCAGAGCTAATGCCCGCACATCACCATCAGGCAGCGGAGGGATATTCAGGTGTGTGTCGTGAACCAGATCATCGGACACGATCACTTTGTCGCCGCTTACGACCGCTTCAAACACACTGCCACCCAATGCGATACGGTCGCCCTGAGTGACCATCCGGTCGCGCCAGCCGTGTTCAACCCGCAGATCGATTTCCCCGGTAAACTCGTCCAGTATACCGATGGCCACCGCATCAGCGCCCGAAACAGACAGCACAGCATCCAGCGCGGTTTGTAAGACTGTGTCGGGATCACGTGACCGGCTGGCGGCTACAACGATGGTATTGATCGCTGCCAGCGGGTTGACACAACCTTCAGTATCCGGGCTGAGTGAGTGATTACCGTTGTTAAGGTAATCTGTGTTTCCAGACGCAAATGACTGCTCGACCAAGACGTTTATCCCCGAACAATAGCTTAACGAAAGTGGTGGTGTAATGGGTTGGTGGTTGAGCGTAATTCCGTAAAGTCGCCTGGTGTTTTTCACCCTGAAAAGCACCGGAATACCGCACACCAGCCGCCAACAACCTTATACCTGTTATCGAGTATACGCGATAATAAAGGGCTAATGTTGCTACAAATATGAAACTTACATGAAAAATATAAATTTCAGGCGGAATCAGACAATGCCCAGGGCCGTTGCCAGCGCCAGCGCGACCAAAAGTGATGCCAGCAGCAGCACCCAGGCCATCAAGCGCCCGCTGTCCTGGAGCGAGGTCAGGTCCGATTCCTGGGTTTCGACATTCCCCAACAGGTCAATGCGGATATCAAGATTACGTGTGTCTCGTGTCAGGCGGGCATAGTACGCGCTCTGATCCAGGATGTGCCAGCCGTCATCAAGATAGGGTGCCAGGGCAGATTCAAGAATGGCGGCGGCGTCTTCAGGGCTGATGGGATCGATCTCCGGCTCGGTTGGATGCGGGCGTACAGGGTTCGTGTCGTTTTCTGGTAACATGTTCTTCTACCTCACCGCCGTTTCGCGGTATAGTTGATAGACTCGGACCTATATCGTAACAGCGGTATGTACCTCTGTGCCACCAATCGTTTGGAGCATCAGCTATGTTTTGGTCTAACAAACGCAATCGCCGCAGCGCCACCATCGTGGGGGCGATTATCGGCTCCCTCATCATTTTCACTTTTGTGTTAAGCCTGGTTGCCCCTGGCCTGCGGTCGGACGACAACGACGACGAACCGTATGCCACCGTTACCCCGTTCGGGACACCGCCGCCGCCCACACCCGTGATCCTGCCCACGCCTGACCCTGATCCCCAGCTTGAAGGCGAACCGTCTTATATTCACTCGACGGGTTACTTCCAGACTTTCCGCCCCGCCGGGACAGACTGGTTTATCGATGAAGGCACGACCGATCCGACGAACACACGCCTGAGCACGGTTATTCAGAGCGCACAACGCCTGGTGGTCATTCACACCTTCATTAAACAGGGTGTTGAATTCGAAACACTCGGCTCGTTAAGCGACAATTACCTGACTCCGGAGTACTACGCCAGCGAGTGGTCACGTTATGAAAGCTGGCAGGAAACCAACCGGCAGGTTACGGATGAATCCGTGATTGTGGACTTTTCTCTTGTGTCGGACACAAACGACTATTTGGGTCGAGAGATCAACTGGTTTGATTCGGGCTGGTTGTATGTGCTGCGCTTGGTTGTTCCGGGGAACAATCCGCCCCTGCTGGACCAGCTTCAGGCGTTGGTACATCCTGCGTTTGTAGGCTACCGTGATCTTCAGCAGCTTCCGCCCGAATGGCCGGCGTATGTCGATCAGCAGTTGGGTTTTGCGCTCAAACACGCGCCGGGATGGCAGCCGGTCGCGGGCAGCGTGGGTCGTCCTACCACGTTCAGCAGTCCCGATAACCAGACCGAAGCAACCATTCGCCTGTCAACGGAAGCGGATCACCCGGTCGAGTCCGAAGATCAGGCCGAAACATGGACCGCTGAGGCCGAACCGACCGCGACCATTCTGGGCAGCGCACCCATCGAGCGCGAAAACGGCAGCGGCTACCAGGTGGCCTACACATACCAGGATGCGGACGGCGATCCGCACAGCGGGCTGGTGGTGCTGCTGAATGACGCAGCGGGCACGCTGTATGTCGCTAACCTGCGCTACGACCCACCGGAGCTTAACCTGTTAGATGCTGGCAGCCTGCTGGAAACCGAACAAAGCGTCAGCCGGATGGTGACCGAGGGCTTTATCATCCTGCCGGATATCGCACGCATCAGCGCCGATACCACAACCGGCAACTGATTTACAGGTATTCTGATGAAACCACCACCGGTTGCACTCGACGCCGTTACGGCGCTGCCCGTGATCTATCACACGATCATCCCGCCCGCCTACGAGGACGAAAACGGGCACATGAACATTCGCTGGTACATGGCTGTTTTTGACGACGCGGGTTATCCGCTGGCCGCACGGCTGGGCCTCACGCCGGACTATCACGCGCAGCACGGCACGGGCGGTTTTGACCTGGAACATCACATTCATTACCTGAACGAAGTTTTAATCGGGGATGCGGTGGCCGTGTATTTCCGGTTGTTTAAGCGAACGGCCAAACGCACCCACTACATGATGTTTATGGTCAACGAAACACGGGGAACGCTGGCCGCGACATTCGAATGTGTTAATTCGTTTGCCGATCTCACGGTGCGCCGCACCGCGCCATACCCGGACGCCATCGCGCAAACGATCGATGCGCTGCTGGCCGACCATAAAAAACTGGCCTGGCAGGCGCCCATCTGCGGCGTGATGGATGCCTGAATCTCCTGATTGACGTATGCGTAAAAACCGGCGTTCAGCCGGTTTGTTTTTTTGTAACATCGTGCCCGGCGGTTACCACTCCGGCAGGTTGGGCACAACGTAGGTATCCAGCGCGTACAGCGCGAACAGGCCCAGCACGGCCATCACGATCAGCGGCAGCCAGTTCAGCGCCGGGTAGCGGCGGCTGGCAAGTGACGTCCAGCCGGTCAGCCCGACGCCCACCACAAAACCGAACGGGATCAGCGCCGGGTACAGGTAACGTCCCTGGAACTGGATAAAGTCCAGGTTATACAGGATGTACGCGGCAAACACACACGCGATCACCGCCGCAAAGACGATCACCGCGTTGAGCCGGGTCCCGTTCAGTTGGTGGCGCCAGTGGAACCGCCTGAAAAACACGATCACCCCGGCCAGCATCGCGAGTGTGAACAACAAAAACACGCGGTAGACGTTGGTCGGCATGGGCAGCGCCATCCAGCCGAATTGACCCCAGAAACTGTGAAACGTGGTCCTGGCGTAATTTTCCAGGTAGACGCGCGTACTGCCGCCGTACACGTCATCGATGTAATCACCGGTGCGCGGCTGCCCGATGGTCACGTTTTCGTGACGCTCCAGCCCGAGAACATCCGTCCCGCCGTAGACGTACAGGTTCCGCGCCCACCAGATGCCGCCCATGACCAGGATCGGGATCAGCACAGCGGCCAACTGCCGCATACAGCGGCGGCTGGGCCACTTTTTCACGCTGAGCCGGTGCTCGCGCAGGATCACGGCCAGCACCACGATCCCGCCCAGAAAGTAGATCGTGGTCTTGGTCAGCATGGCGATCCCGGCCAGCACACCGAGCACAATCGGCGGCATGGACCGTTTCCTGTCCAGGTAGATCACCGTGGCGAGCAGCGTCAGCGCGACGACCAGTTCGGCCAGGGCGTCATTACTCACGCTGCCCAGGATCGCAAGGTGCTGCGGGATGAACGCGACAAACGCCGCCCCGGTCAGCGCGATGATCGGCCAGCCGGGCAGCACGACTCTCAGCGCAGCCCACGCCGCCAGCACCACGCCCGCGCCCAGCAGCACCGATAACAACCGCATGGCGCCCAGATCACCATCGGTCAGCGCGTATACCGGCGCCTGGATCAGGTAGTACAGGGGCGGCTGGTGATCCTCGTACTGCACCGTGTCCAGCCGGTCGGTCAGCGCGGGATCGAAGTTGCTGGTCGTCAGTTGATCCTGGTATGCCTGCTGCCAGTCGCCCATGTTGAGCACGGGGAGCTTGCCGTCATCCGCGATCTGGCGCACGTAGTTAACATGCGCCGGTTCATCCGGCGCCTGCCAGTCCGGGGTACGGATCGCGTACTGCGCCCCGATGATGCAGTAGGCCACCACGATCAGACTGATCAGAATCCGTTCGGTCTGGCGGTTCATGGCTTCGCCTCCTGGTGTCGATGGTCACAAAAACGTGATAGACGTTAGTCGGTCAGCATTTCCTGGCGCGGCTGGCCCAGACGCGCGCGTTCTTCCTCGACCAGATCGGGCTCCAGCTTGACAAACAGCGCCTGCGGCTCGCGCAGGGTTTGCCCGACCGCCAGATCGCCGATTTCCCAGCGGCCTATGGCGCCGGAACCGTCATAGGTCAGCGCCTCGTGCGCCCGTTCAGACTCCTCGAACGTGTTGATCTGCTGTTCGCCAAACAACGTCCCGTTATAGCCCAGGAATTCGTGCACCTGCTGTGACGAAAACGGCAGGAACGGCGCCAGCAGCGTTTTCAGGTTATCGATGCAGCGCAGCGCGGTATAAATCGTGGTCGCGGCCTGAGCTTTATCCTCTTTGACCACCTTGAACCACGGCGCGCGGTCGAGGTAGCCGTTAACCTCGCGCACCAACATCATACTTTCGCTGAGCGCGTCACGCAGCTTGACCGCTTCCAGCAGGCCGCCGATGTGTTCAAAACCGTTTTCGACCTGGGCGAGAATCTCGCGGTCCATGTCGCGCAGCTCACCCGGATCAGGTACGGCGCCGTCGAAGTGCTTCGCCGTGAACTTGAGCACCCGGTTAACCAGGTTGCCCCATGCGGCCAGCAGTTCGGTGTTGTTACGCGTGACGAAGCCGTCCCAACTCCAATCCGAGTCGCGGGTTTCGGGAAAGGTCATGGTGATGTAGTAGCGGATCGCGTCCGGCGCGTAACGTTCCAGGATATCCGGCATCCAGATCGCCCAGTTGCGGCTTTTGGAAAACTGCTTACCCTCGATATTCATGAACTCGTTGGCGGGCACGTCATACGGCAGCGTGATCGAGCCGTCGGAGTCGTCCGCGTACAGCCCGTCGATCCCCATCAGTTCGGCAGGCCAGATGATGGTGTGAAACTCGATGTTGTCCTTGCCGATGAAATTGTAAATCCTGGCGTCGGGGTTATACCACCATTTTTTCCAGGCGTCGGGCTGGCCGGTGTTTTTGGCCCACTCAACGCTGGCGGTGAAGTAACCCATCACGGCTTCGAACCATACGTACATGCGCTTGTCTTCCCAGCCGTCCAGCGGGACCGGGATGCCCCACGCGATATCACGCGTGATCGGGCGGCCCTTGAGTTCCTGAGTCTTGTTTTGGGAGACGCGTAACACGTTGGTGCGCCAGTGGGTTTTGTCATCGCCCAGGTAGGCGCTCAGCCGGTCGATGAACGCGGGCAGGTCCAGGAAATAGTGCTCGGTTTCGCGGATAACCGGCGTGGTGCCATCGGTCTTGCTGCGCGGGTTGATCAACTCCAGAGCGTCTAGCAGTGCGCCGCAGTTGTCGCACTGGTCGCCGCGCGCCTGGTCGAATCCGCAGTTGGGGCACGTGCCCTCGACATACCGGTCGGGCAGAAAACGTTTTTCCGTTTCGCTGTACAACAGGCGCTGTTCCTGGCGGTACAGGTACTCGCCGTCCAGCAGTTTACGGAAAATATCCTGCGCGATCTGGTGATGGTTCTCGGTGTCGGTGTGCGTAAACAGGTCGTAGCTGATGCCGATCTGCCGCTGGGTTTCCAGAAACCGGTGGTGGTAATGCTCGAAGACCTCGCGCGGTGGAATGCCGAGTTTGTCGGCCTCAACGGTGATCGGTGTGCCGTGCGCGTCCGAGCCGCTGACCATCAGCACGTGATTCCCCTTCAGGCGGTGGAACCGTGCAAAGATATCAGCCGGTAGATAAGCGCCCGCCAGGTGACCGGCGTGCATATCCCCGTTGGCATAGGGCCAGGCAACCGAAACATGGATGTATTCAGGCATGGATTCTCCTTACTGTAGGTGTTAGGGCCGGGCACGCAGTCCTGGCCCGCCGACATTGTAACAGGCTGTCACAGCCTCACCAAAATAAAAACCGCCGGACTGGTGTGTCTGACGGTTCGCTTGCCGTGTGGAGCGGCGGATGGGCGGCGGTTAGCCAACCACCAAACGCCATCGCCGGAGTGATCCCGGCCACGGCAAGCGCGGCATGCGCATCATGACGTTGTGGACGTCGTGCGAATAACGTTTCTTGTTCATGCTGTTTACTATACGGCTGTTAATGTCGGGAGTCAATAACAGGGGCGCATAACCGCTCGCCCCTGCAAATAAGTTTTGTCTTTACTGCCGGACCGGCGCGACGATTGTGTCAATGCGCTTGAGCACGTCGTCATCCAGCGTGATATCGATGGCTTTGAGCGTTTCCTCAAGCTGGCGGGTTTTGGTGGCCCCGGTGATCGCGCTGCTGACGCCCGGCTGGCGCAGCGTCCACGCGATGGCGAGCTGCGCCCGGCTGACGCCCAGGTCATCGGCGATCGGTTTGATCTGGCGCACAGCGTTCAGCACCTCTTCTTTCATGATCGCTTCGCGCAGCCAGTCAAGCTGGGCCAGGCGGCTGTCTTCGGGCACCGCGTCATCATATTTGCCCGTCAGCATCCCGCTGGCGAGCGGACTCCACACCACCAGCCCGATCCCGGCGGAGTCGGCCAGCGGCAGGATCGTGTCCTCAACCCGCTGGCTGACCAGCATGTTATACTGCGGCTGCTCCACGGCGGGCTTGTACAGGTTGTACCTGTCGCAGATAACCAGCGCGGCTTGAATTTGCTCGCTGGTCCATTCGCTGGTGCCCCAATACAGGATTTTGCCCTGGTGGATGAGGTCATCCATGGCCCGCACGGTTTCTTCAAGCGGGGTTTCGTCGTCGTAGCGGTGGCAGAAATACAGGTCCAGGTAATCCGTGCCGATGTTCCGCAGCGACCGGTCGATGCTTTCCATGATGTGTTTGCGCGACAGGCCCCGGTCGTTTATGTCGTCACTCATGGGCCAGAACACCTTGCTGGAAATGACGAGGGTATAACGCGGAAAATCCTTGAGGATCGAGCCCATCAATTTTTCAGATTCGCCGTTGGCGTAGATATCGGCGATATCAAAAAAGTTGATCCCGCTGTCATACGCCAGCGTAATGATATCACGCGCAAGCTGCGTATTGGTCAGGCTCTCCCCAAAGGTGGTCCATCCTCCCAAGCTCAGTTCACTGACCTTGATCCCGGCTTTGCCCAGGTGGCGGTAGTTCATCGTGGTTTTCTCCTCAAGAACACAAATCGGAACAAAACACTTCATATTTAGTTTTTAGGGGAAATGGTGACGGTTGGCCAACACCCGGCGGGCGTGTTTTATGAGCACTTCACAGCCTGACCGCGAACAAAACCGGGACAGGCTGTGAAGATAAGCGTTAGATCGAGTTAGCCGGACGGAATCGGTCGCTAGCGGTTAGTGGTTGACATAGGCATGATCACATGGATGAAGTCATCCCGACCGTTGGGGCGTACAATCCCCGGTGCGGTTGCGCCGCTGGTTTCCAGCACAACCTGATCTTCCTTGATCACGTTCAGGACTTCAATCAAATACCGGATGTTAAAGGCGATCTCGACGGCATTACCGTTAACGCTGGCGTCAACCGGCGCTTCGGCATCACCTTTTTCCTGTGAGCGCCCGGCGATCAGGATGCGCCCCGGTATGTTAGTATTGCCGCTGGGCTCAATGAGCACACGTGCGGTGTTGGCCGAGTCCTTGGCGAACACTTCCGAACTGCGGCAGGCGGCCAGCAGTTCATCAGTGTAGACCAGGGTGGTCGTTTCACAGTGACGCGGGATGATCGCTTCGTAGTCGGGAAATTTACCTTCGATCAACTGCGAAACGACAACTACGTTTTTGAGGCCGAACATCACCTGTCCGCGCCCGTCGGGCAGTGAGATCAACACCTCTTCGTCTTCATCGGAAATGATCTTGCTGAGTTCCTGCAACGTTCGGCCAGGGATGATCATGGGGTCCGGTTCGCGGTCGCCGACGCTGAATTCGAGTTCGGTGGTGCGTACCGACAGCCGGTAACCATCCGCCGCGGCCAGAGTCAGCAGATCGCCCTCAAACCGCGCCAGCACACCCGCCAGGGTGGGACGGTTGTCATCACTGGCGGCGGCAAAGGCCACCTGGTCGATCATCTCTTTGAACACCAGGCCGGGCACCGCGATCGCACGCGTGGGGTCGAATTCGGGAATCAAGGGGAATTCAGTCGCGTCCATTCCCTTAATATTCGCTGTTTTCCCGGCGCAGGTCAGGTGCAGTGTCAGGGTCCGGATGTCCAGGTCCATGTCGATACGTTCGGACGGTAGTGTGTTCACCAGGTCCAAAAACGTGCGCAGCGGCACCGTGATCGCGCCATCCTCATCAATTTTGGCCCCGATCCACGCCGAAATCCCAAGTTCGAGATTGGTCGCAGATATCTGTAAACGCGCATCCTCGGTTGAGAGCATGACGTTAGCCAGAATGGGGAGTGTGGGGCGGCTTTTTACCGCACGGCTGGCAATATTCAACCCTTTTTGCAGATTTTCTTGTAACACAGAGACGCGCATACGGAGTTCTCCCTACCTTTTTTGCGCGATGGCAATCTATCAGCGTAATTATACATTCCCGCTTACAGCAAGCCAAGTACTCTAACAACCCAGGCTATCACTTCAAAAAAACCTAACGCCCCTCCCCTCCGGGCTACGCCCGGTCTCCCCTCCCCCGCCGAGCGATGGAGGGGAAAAATGCACTGGTCGCGGCGCGTATTCAGAGCGCGCGCATGTCTGGAAAGTCCCCCGTCCAGCTTGGCTGGAAGGGGGATTTAGGGGGAAGGCGTTGCTAAAAGCCATCCCTCCATTTGAGGCAATTGCTCTATCTAACAACCGTGCGGGACCGAAATATTGGGCTGCTGGCCGAGTGACAGTACATCCAGGTCATAAAACAGGTACAACGTACCCGACACCGGCTCTTCGGCCCACAACACCCGGACGTGTTCCACCGTCAGGGTCAGTTCATAGCGCAAAACGGCGTTTAGACTGGGCGCGATCCACAGGTCCGCGTCCAGTACAACACGGCTGGTAGCGTCCTGGTGAACGGCAGGTAGCTGTACGCTGCCGGGTGAAAAGGTGTACTGCCACACGGGCGTTTGTGCAATCGTATCACGAAAACCGGATGGCACCGCCCGGCTCACGCCGCCGATGATCTGTCCGGCGGTGAGATCGGCAATGGCCGCGGCCTGTTCGTCGCCGGTCGTGCATTGGCCGTTGGTATCGACAATGAAATAGTCATTGCTCAACCGCACCCCTTCCAGGCGGCGTAAGGCATCATCAGGCGACAGCGCGCTGCCCTCAACTTCCAGCACGACGCGGCGCGCCTCGCTGTATTCGTTGGCCCACACCTGCGCTTTGAAAGAGCCGGTCGCTTCGTCGCCGCTGACATCAAATGTACCCTCAAACCGCCCGCTCATTGTGTAGGACCAGCCCTGGCGATCAGACAGGTTGGCATTAATGGGATCAAACGCGACCACGCCGAATCCACTGGGCGGCGCATTTTCGGTTAAAAACAGGCTCGTGGGAATCTGATCGATCTCGGCGACCGTTGGCAGCGGCTTGCCGCTCTCGGACGTGCTGCACGCTGCCGCTGATGCCCACAACACCAGGACAATACCGGCACGTGTGACATAGTGGAAACGCCGCCGGACTATGGTATATCTTATTCGTTGCATGGTCGATTGTCTCATCAAATCATGGGTGTCCAGCATTTTGTTTTGCATTATAACGATTCCGGCGCTCTGACGGTAGGTAATTACTCTGAATGAGTTTCTTAAGAAAAACACCAGACATATTATCTAAACGCAGTCTGGTATGTATCTAGTTCAATGATTTGACAGAAGTAGATTTTATTAGGATAATTACGTTAGGGCAAAATGGGGAAATAGATGTAGGGTAATTCGATGGTGCTGCCATCAAGCGCGATCAAGAATACCTTTTTGTGGTATTCGGGCACAATCTTGACCGAACCTATATAGTAATAGGTGGCAGTATATGTCTGAATTGACAGTAAAAAACGTGGCGGAAACCACATTCGATGATTTTGTCGAAAAAACTCAAGGTGTACCACTAGTCATAATTTACCCCCGTCATCGCAGTCATAGTGCTTTAGTCGCTATGTTTCTGCGCCACTATGGTGACAATACCGTTTATTACAGTCTGGGCGAATCCGAAAACACGTTACCAACCTGGTTGAACACCATGGTGAATGATGACATGTTTCCGGCAGGTTTTGGTAACCAGACTCGTGCAGCGCTCAATGGTCGGGCGACACCTGAAGAGTTGGCCGAAGCGTTTGGTGCCGACCTTTCGGCGCTGCGTACAACGCCCTATATGCTGCTGCTGGATATGTTTGACCACCTGGCGTTTTCGGCTGATTATGATCGGTTCTTCCGCCATCTGCCAGCAGCGCTGGCCGATCATGTCCAGATTGTGTTCAATGCAAGGTTGCTCGATTTGCAGCCCTGGAATGATCTGATCCTTGACGGGCAGGCCGAAGTCGTCGGCAACGAGCAAGCATTGGGTGGCGGTATCTACGGGGGTAACGAATCACTGGGACAGTTGGAGGTCTTTTCGCTGTCAGGCGGGCATGTGTACATTGATGGCCGCCCGGTGACCAGTTGGGACGGCTCCTTACCGCGCCGCCTGTTCTACTTTTTTGTGGATCATCCCATGATCACCCGTGACGAGATCTTCGAAATTTTCTGGCCCAAGATGTCCGTCAAAGAGGCAACAAATGTGTTTCATGTCACCAAGCGTAAAATCAGCGAGCGTTTGGGGTATGAACTGACCAATTATTCCGGCGGCTTTTACATCCCGTCGGTGCGCCTGTCGGTGCATTATGACGCCCGTGTGTTTGAAGAAGCCGTGGAGCAGGCCATCGAAGAAGAAGATACGGCTCCGGCGAACTGGTACCTGGCGGTTCAGACGTACCGGGCGGACTACCTGCCAGAAATTCATATGCCCTGGGCAGATGCGCGCCGTGAGGAACTCCAACACAAATACACGCAGGCCCTGATCGGCTTGGGGCGGTATCATCGCGGGCTGGGTGAATTTGATCACGCCCTGGGTTACCTGCTGCGTGCGCTGCGCCAAAAGCCGGATTGGGAAGACGTGCATCGTGATGTCATGCTTATATACTATCAGCAGGGCCAACGCGACAAAGCGATCAACCAGTACGGGCAGGTTGTCCGCACCCTGGACGCGATGTTTGGTATAAAACCATCCAAGGATACGCGTAACCTGTACGAGGTCATCAGCGCGGTTTAGCCGGCTGCCGGATCGGCACATGGCGCCGGTTGTTGTATAATTGGTGAGTGTAAATATAACGTCGTCTACTAGAATTAGGCGACGTTGTTTCTTTGGGTTGGCGATCCTGAAAGCCAGGGAAGAGTGTGACACAACGATCAAAGAATCCCGACGGTCAAATCATGCGGCGTGTGCCCGATGGGCCGCATACGTTGGCGGTTGAAGTAACGCGTGACCGGCGGCTGCGAAAATCGGTGCGGTGGACGGTGGAGCATGACACGATCCAGGTGCGCGTGCCGCCACATGTTGGGTCCGACCGGTTAGACAGCATGCTGGATGATATCGTAAAGCGCGTGCTCAAGCAGCGACAGCGTGCACGCCACCGCAATGACACCGAGCTAGAGCGCCGGGCCGAGGTTATTAACCGCCAGTATTTTGGCGGTGAACTGCACTGGCACACAATCAGGTGGGTGAACAACATGCAGCGCCGCCTGGGAAGCTGCACGACCGGCGGCGCGACGGATGGTGATATCCGCATCAGTGACCGTATCAAACACTGGCCCGTGTACGTGTTGGAATACGTTATTGCGCACGAGCTGGCGCACCGCAAATACCCCGATCACAGTCCGGCTTTCTGGGACTACCTGGCACGTTACCCCCAAACTGAACGCGCCAGGGGATTTATTGAGGGGATCGCTTACGCTCAGGGTGATGATCCGGACGGGTTATTATGACGGGCTGCCGTGCCCGCCGCAGGCGCTCAGTGCCGCACCACCACGTCACACGGGAGCAGTTCGGTACCATTACGCAGCGTCACCCGCAAACGAACAGCATAATATCCGCTGGGTTGGCCGTCCAAATTGACCCCGTTTGTTAATTCCCCCTCAGCGATAGTTTGTTCGGGCAAACTCTGGTTTGCCGGAGGCAGGCGAATGCTCCGCCACTGGTCCGGTACGGATGTGGCGGTGATGGTTTTCCCCAGGTATCCGATCTCAAGCGTATAGTGCCACAGTTCGGCGTGCTGCACGGTGCCCTGGATCACAAACGTGCCCTCCACGATATCAAAATCAACCGGCGCGCTGATCTGTATG
Source organism: Anaerolineae bacterium (assembly GCA_016930015.1). Lineage (GTDB taxonomy): Bacteria > Chloroflexota > Anaerolineae > Aggregatilineales > Aggregatilineaceae > JAFGHR01. Next base: position 108,100 of record JAFGHR010000125.1, read on the forward strand.
CCGGGATCGGAACACTGGCGAAAGAGGCGATCCGCGGTGGTGGTCGACTCAGGCGATACGATTGGCGTGGCGGTCTGGCGGCCAAAGATATTCCACAACACATTCAGCGGGCCGCCGTCATCGGGGGCCATAAACGCGTATGACAACACGGCGATGTTGATCGCCAGCAAAATGGACAGCAGGGTCAGCAAGCCCGCATAGGGACTGCGCCATATGCCGATCAGGATTTGCAGCGTCGGTTCCAGTCGTCGCAGCACAGATTGGGGCAGCCATGATGTCTGCGACTGAGCGGCAGCGGCAGCTTGCTGCGCCTGGTGGCGCCGGGCATACGAGGTCTGGCGGCCCTGGTTTGGCGCCGTGCCGCCTAGTTGTTCCCACCAGGGCAGATTCGGATCGTAACCGGGGCGGCTGAATGGGCTGTTGTACGTGTTGTGTTTGCTTCTGGACTTAAACCGGCTGTGCGGCCAGCGCACCCGGTCATATTCCTTACGCAGCGCTGGTTGGCGCAGTACATCGTAGGCTTCGTTGACAAGTTGAAGTTGTTCCGTGGCCCAACCCGCCCGTTCAGGATGCAGGTCGGGATGAAATTCCCGGACGCGCTGCCGGTATGCCAGGCGGACATCTTCGATTGAGGCGTCGGTGTCGAGCCTCAACATATCGTAATAATCGCGTTTGGGGTCGTATATGATTTTTCGCGGCATGCGCAGTCAGGTTGTGTCAGCGCCGCCCAAAGCGGCGTTCGGCTTCACGAAATTCGTCCGGATCAACTTCCAGCGTCACGGCGCCACAGTTGCGGCAGACCTGCGCATTGACGCGAACCAACCGGCGGAAGGGTCGCATAAAACGCGCAATACGCGGCAGCTTGAGCGCTTTGGGCGCCAGTTGCAGGTGGCGGAACTTGTCGCTGTAATCAATCAAATAGGCTGAGCCCAGATCAGTTGACCCGCAGCGCGGACACTGCCACTGGATCGACATCATCCGGCCCGTACTGCCTGCCTCTGGAATCGAAACCGGGGGCGCAACGGTTGGCGGTACATTGGCAGCTTGATCAGGCATAATGGTTTTTCCCCTAAGACTCGCCGTGTCCTTTTGATTATACACCGCAATACCGCTTGCCGCGTGGTCGTCTGGATGAAATTTGTGTGAAGCGCAAAACTTTTCGGTCGGCAGCGCGTACAGGGAAGTAGATAGTTCATTTTTCGCATCTAAGGAGCGGCTATCATGACAACCCATCAAAACCAAGGTCGTGTTATTGCGGCTCTGGGCCTGATCGCGCTTGGCATTTTGTTCTGGATGGACCTGAACTTGCTGTGGCCGATGTATGTCCTGGTGCCTGGCATCGCGTTTTTGGCGGTAGCTTTTTTGGGCGGGCGCATTACGGCGGCCCTGGCTATTCCGGGCATGTTGATCGCGGGTACGGGCACGATTTTGTTCATTCAAAACCTGACCGATTACTGGGAAAGCTGGTCTTATGCCTGGGCGTTGTACGGTGTATTCCTGGGCATGGGGTTTGTGATTATGGGCGAGTTGATGGAAACAGAGTCACTTCAGGCGCTTGGGCGCGGATTTACGCGCGTCAGCCTGATCGTGTTCGCTGTCGCGGCGTTTTTTATGGAACTGGTGTTTGGTGTGGGCGGGTACGGTCTTGGCGGTGCGCTGCTGCCCCTGCTGCTGGTTGGTGCCGGGACCTATTTACTGCTGGAAAGTGGTGTTCTGCCGCCGAATCGTACACGGCCCTCTAAACACCAGAAAAACACGAAGCGCAAGAACGACAAGGTGTTTACCGGGCCAATCGTATATGGTTCGCGCATGCCAGAACCATCGCGCTTGAGCCTATCTGATGTTGAGGACGACCCGGTCCGGTCACCTGTGAACGAATCCTGACCTTTATCCGCTTTTGTCAGGACATATGTGCGAAATTTTGCAAAATTTTTACACTCTGCATGGCCGTCTCGCGGTATAATGCAGAGTATATGTTTTTACCTCACCTACTACCTATTTCACCTAAATTTTTCCCGGCCTTGCAGGGACCCATTCACCATTTGTCCACCGACTTAAATAGGGAACCGGTTCGTCATAATCAGTCTGTGTTGTCTGGCAGCGTGGTTGTCGTGGGGAGCTGTCAACTAAACCGGTGTATGCACAGGGAGGGAAGATGACCAAGACGCGCATGTCGTATTTCATTCGCGTAACCAATGTGGGGATTTTTAACGCGCTGGTCGCGGCTGCCGAAAAGGCAGCGGCACGCCATGCCACTATTTTTGACGCACGGCGCCGGGGTGGGTTTTATATCCTGTCCACCACCAACCAGGCTTTGTGGCGGGAATTGTATTTGTACGGGCAGATGCTCGCCCAGGCCCAGGACGAAAACATAGATGGCGGGGAATTAACGCTCTAGGGCCAGCCCTGGACTCGAGTCCAGGCTTGGACGCGCCCGGTAATGGCACGTGTTTTATAAACACGCGTGGTCATAAAACAAAAGCCGCAACCCTGGTTTGGGTTGTGGCTTCTTTTTGGCGGGGAGGACAGGATTCGAACCTGCGAACCGGGTTTTCGCCGGTTAACCGCTTAGCAGGCGGCCCCAATCGACCACTCTGGCACCTCCCCAGTTTGTGTTATGCGATTGGTAAACAGGCGGAGGGAGAGGGATTCGAACCCCCGGAGACGTATAACGCCTCAGTGGTTTTCAAGACCACCGCCTTAAACCACTCGGCCATC
>JAFGHR010000126.1 GCA_016930015.1 Anaerolineae bacterium
CGACCGCCGCCGATGACGACAGCCCGGCCCCCACAGGGATATCACCGCCGATGACGGCATCCATGCCGGGTACAGCGTACCCGCCGGGCACAGTGTAGCCGTGCTCGCGCAGCCACCACAGCGATCCGCGCGGGTATGTGCTCCAGCGAGGCAGGTCGGGATCGTCGAGAGTGTTCATGGTGAAGGTCGTCGTGGCGTCAAAATCGACCGATACCAGGGTCACCGTCGAATCGGTACGCGGGCGTGCGGCGATGAAAAACGTGCGGTCGATAGCGGCGGGCAGCACAAACCCGTCGTTGTAGTCGGTGTGCTCGCCGATCAGGTTCACGCGGCCCGGCGCGCGGACTAATAGGGCAGGGGCCTCGCCGAATGTGGCTTTAAAACGTTCAATTACCGTGTCTTTGATGCTCATATTGTTTTCCAAATGATTGCTTATCGCACTCGATAGTTGTCTATCGTACTCGGATAAAGTCGCACAACGGCCCGCTAACGGCTGGTAAACGTGTAGTGTTTGTCGCTCAGGTCGCGCAGGCGCATGGCCGCTTGTTCGGCGGTGATGTCGCGCTGCGGTGTGGCCAGCATCTCGTAGCCGACCATGTGTTTGGCAACCGTGGCGCTGCGCAGCAGCGGCGGGTAAAAGTGAGCGTGCAGGTGCCAGTACGGGTAATCCTGGCCATCGGTCGGCTGCTGGTGGATGCCAAAACTATACAGGAACGGGGCTTGAAACAGGTTGTCATACCGCACCGTGATGTGATGCAGCGCATCGGCCAGCGCGTCGCGTTCGGCGTCATCCAGATCGACTATGCTGCCGGTGGGCCGGTTGCTGAGAACCAGCGTTTCAAACGGCCAGATCGCCCAAAATGGCACCAGCACCGTCCAATGGGCGTTGGCGTACACAATACGCTCGCGGCGGCGCTGTTCTTCGGCCAGGTAATCCGCCAGCAGTGTTAAACTGTGCGCGGCAAAATAGTCGCGCTGGGCGTTGTCCTCTTTGGACACTTCGCGCGGCAGCCGTTCATTCGACCAGATTTGCCCGTGCGGGTGCGGGTTGGAATTGCCCATGCCCTTGTTTTCGAAAATCTGCACGTAAGCGATGGTATCCCGCGCACCCAGATCAAGCGTTTGCTCGGCCCACGTATCAATCACCGGGCGGATTTGGGCGGGCGTCATCAGGGCCAGCGTCAGGTCGTGGCGCGGGTGAAAACAGATCACGCGGCAGATTCCACGCTCGCCCTGGATACGAAACAGCGGGTGATCATCGGGTTCGTCGCCGGGCGTATCGGGCATCAGGGCGGGGAAGTCGTTGTCGAACACATAGGTGCCGTTGTAGGCGGGATTCACGTCACCGCTGGCGCGTTTGTTGCCGGGGCATAGATAACACGTCGGGTCATAGGCCGGGCGCGTATCGGCGGTTTCGCCGACCTCACCCTGCCAGGGACGTTTAGCGCGGTGGGGTGAAACCAGAATCCACTCCCCGGTGAGCGGGTTAAACCGGCGGTGCGGGTGTTCGGTTGGATCAAATGTCATCATATCTGCTCGCTGTTGGGACACATGCCAATCCATACACGTGGATAGTGTACAAAGGGTCCAGGATTCATGCCATGCTTTCCGGGGTAAAACAGCAGCGGGGGTGCTCTCATCACTGCATCCCCGCTGCGGTTGCATGTGCCGCTATCCTTCGTTCACTTCCATGATCAGCGGGCGCTCATATGTGGTGCCGTTGACCTCAATGCTGGCCACCGGCCATCCGTACATGGGCGTGAGTACTTCCGTTGGCTGCCCGGCGGCGGTCACCATCACCGAATCCTCACACTTGGCCCCGGTAATCGACGGGTTCCAGGCGCATACCATGCCTTCTTCGAGCGCGGTTTTTTCGCCGGGTACGGCCAGCAGTTCACGCGCGGCATATCCAGCCAATCCGCCCTGGTGGTGCAGCTTCCATTCGCCGTCATAGCCCACGCGTGCATACGCCTCTTGTGTGATCGTAAAGATATCTTCGAGTGTGGTGCCCGGCTGGGACGCGGCGATCATGGCGGCGTCTACTTCGGCAGTTGCTTGCATTCTTCGGCGCAGGTCGTCCGGCAGCGCGCCAAAATGGATCAGGCGTGTAACCGAACATACCAGCCCGTCGCGGCGTCCACACAGCACCAGCATGGCGTATTTTTCCATGATTTTGCCGGTTGGGATCGGGTGGCGCACCTTGTGAATCCGGTCATCGACCGCGATCAGTGTCACGATCGGAACGGCGTTCCGGCTGCGCGTTTCGTACTCCAGCCCGGCGGCGATCTCATATTCGGTGATGCCGGGGCGCACCCGGTTGATCGCGTGGTGCATGGCTTCGGCGCAGCTTGTGCTGAGTTTGCGGAAGCGTTCTTGTTCGACCGGCAGCAGCCGTGCGCGCAGCCCGGCGATAGCTCCGCTCAGGTCTTTGGTGCCGTCCAGCCCTATATCCACGCCGAGCGTGCCGTTGATCTCGACGCCTTGCGCCTGTTCCCAGGGCGTCACTCTAAGTTCAAATCCGCGTTCTTCGACATGATCTTCCGCACGGAGGCGCGGCGCTTCGATGGTGTTGGTCCACATAGCCGCCGTGTTGGCGGTGACGACGACGCTGGCGATACCGGCAGTATCGGCGACGTTGACTGCCGTATCAATGCCGCCCGTGATCCACGCTACACTATTGACCTGGCGCAGCCATACCGCGCCTACCTCGTATTGGTCCATGATCGCCCGCAGGCGCTCTAATTTGGTTTGAACTTCGGTTGTATAGTCCATGATTTTGATCCTTTGGTGGTATAGCAAAAAACTGAACACAACGTTTTTGGCAGATCATAGTTAGATTTCGACGGTCCTAAGAATAGCACATCTGGCCGAGTTTTATCATGGGTTGGTCAGGGCTATCGCTTCAAAATCGAAAAATGCCCCTCCCCTCCGGGCTAACGCCCGGTTTCCCCTCCCCAGCCGAGCTAAAGAGGGGAAAAACAGTCGGCGGCGGGCACGTGTGCAGCAAACGTGCGTTGTCAAGTCCCCCGTCCAGCTTGGTTGGAAGGGGGATTAGGGGGAAGGCGTTGTACAAAACCACAGTCATCCATTTGAAGCGATTACCCTGATAGGTTGGTGCTGAAACCGGCTTCTGATAGAACTCTGAAATGCTTTATATATATTTCTAACGCAACAAGGGTATGGTTCTGGCAGCAAACTGGTTAAAATGTCCGCTGGCGTGGCTGGCGGTTGTCTTACCGTGAGGCCGTGTCACAACACATGCAACCAGTGGGCTGTTGACTGCATCTAACAGTCTGGTTTGATGGAATACATTCGAATAGTACCGCAATAAGAGGAGTAAAGTTCCCATGCCAAAGCAATTGGTATTTGATCAGGAAGCGCGGAGCGCGTTGAAAGCCGGGATCGACACGCTGGCGCAGGCCGTGATGACAACGCTGGGTCCGAAGGGGCGCAACGTGGCGATCGACAAGAAGTACG
>JAFGHR010000010.1 GCA_016930015.1 Anaerolineae bacterium
CCACGATCAGCGCGATGTCCTGGTACACGGCGGGATGGGTGGGCACCGGCTTGATGTCGCGCCGCACGGCGATATCGGCGATCAGGGCGTCCAGGTCCAGCTCAGCCGCCAGGATGGGGCGTTCGAGGTTCAGGCCGAGATCAAATGCCTGGCACACCAGCGGGTTCACCTGGCCCACTACACCGACCGCACGCCCGCCGATGCGCAGCAGCGCCACGCGCCCCGGATGGAACGAACTATGCTCGACCGGCTCAAACGTGACGGCGCCTTCCACGTGCATATCGCGCAGCATGGTTTCGATCACGCCCTTCAGGTCGTAAAAGTCCATGTTTTCGGTGCTGAAATCGCCCTGCCACTGGGGCACACCGCGTGATCCGGTCAGCAGCAGCCCCACGCGGCCCGGTTCGTCGGGCAGTAATTCGCCGTCTACCGGCAGGTAAACATGCCCGATCTCGAACAGCATTTGCCGGTCGGTGTGACGCGCATTATTCGCCGCCACGTCGAGCATACTTGCCAGTAGGGTATGCCGCATCACGGTTTTGTCAGCGGAAATCGGGTTAGCCAGCGTGACATACGGCACGTCCGGCCAGTCGGAGGGCTGGCCGTCCGGCGTCAGCAGCGCTTCACGTTCGGGCATGGTCAGCCGGTACGTGACGATCTCGCGCAGCCCGGCGCGGGCCAGCACGTCGCGCAGTTTTTCTTCGCGTTCCAGGGCAAAATTGGTGCGTTGTTCGGGCAGGGCGTCGGCAATGATCGTGTTCGGGATGCGGTCGTAGCCGTACACGCGCGCCACTTCTTCGATCAGATCGGCCTGCCCAGTAAGCCCGGCGCCGATATCCAACCGGTGATCGGGCGCGGTGACGTGCAACACGTCGCCATCCTCGACGACCTCGAATTCCAGCGCGCGCAGGATCGCGACGATCTCGTCCTGCGGGATCACGATCCCCAGCAGGCGCTCGACTTCACTCAGGGGTAAATCGACGCGCACCGTTTCGGCGGGCAGCGGGTACTCGTCGATGATGCCCTGGGTGATCACGCCGCCGCTCCACTGGCGCATCAATTCGATGCCGCGCCGCAGGCCGCGCGGGGCCATTTCCGGGTGAACGCCCCGGCTGAAGCGCATCCCGGCTTCACTGTCTATTCTCTGGCTTTGCATGGTGCGCCGGATGTTGATGAAGTTCCAGTTCGCTGCTTCGAGCAGAACATTGGTTGTGGGCCGGATTTGCGCCGCCGGTGTGCCGTGCGGCAGGTCGTCCCCATCATCCTGCGCGTAAAATACCGGGTCCTGTACCTCGGTTTCCATGCCGCCCATCACGCCGCCCATGCTGTGCGCGCCCCGTTTGTCTGTCACCAGGATGTTGAAATCATCCAGCGTGTGATCGACACTATCCAGCGTGACCAGGTGCTCGCCCGGCTCTGGCAGGCGTGTGATCACGACCGGCCTGTCGCCATCGGCCCGTTCTACAAGTATATCCCAGTCGAAGGCGTGCAGCGGTTGGCCCAGTTCCAGCATCACGTAGTTCGTCGCGTCTACGATGTTATCGATCGGGCGCATCCCGGCCAGCTTCAGGCGGCGCTGCACCCAGCCGGGTGACGGTTTGAGTTCGATATCACGGATCAGCGCCAGCGTAAAACGCGGGTTGAGTTCCGGCTCGTGGATGTCCAGCGCTACCTGGCCCGCGATCGGCGGTCCTTCAGCGACCACGTCGAGCGGCGGGTAGTGTAATTCCGCCCCAGTGAGCGCGGCCACTTCGCGGGCAACGCCCACAATGCTGAAGGCGCGGGCGATGTTGGGCAGCATGTCGATATCCAGCACGGCATCACCCAGCACATCCTGGAGCGGGGTACCGGGCGGCACGTCGCCGAACTCGTCGTGATCGAGCAGCATGATCCCTTCGTGCTCGTTCGAGATGCCCAGCTCTTTTTCCGAGCATACCATGCTGCGGTTGGGAACCCCGCGCAGCTTACGTTCCTTGAGGATCATGCGGCTGCCGTCGTTAGCGTGCCCGTCGATGACCTCGGCGCCTTCGTGCGCAAACGGAGCCAGCAGCGGCGGGTCGAGCGGTCCCTGGTTTTTGTACGGGAACAGGTTCGGCGCGCCGGTAACGCACTGTTCGAGTTCGCCGCCGCCATAGTCTACCAATGCCAGGACCAGCCGGTCGGCGTCGGGGTGCGCTTTGATCTCGCGGATCGCGCCCAGCACCAGTTTGTCACGGTCCCACACCAGGTGATCCGACGGCGGCAGGTTGATGCCTTCCGGCGGATCGCCCTGCGGCACCCCGATGTAACGAATCTCGGTGACTTCCAGACCGGCCAGGGTCAGGCGCTCGGCCAGTTCTTCGATCGAAAGCGTGATGTCTACATAATCTTTGAGCCAGGAAATCGGAACTTTCATTGAATCGAACTCTCCTGCAACATGCTGTTTGCTGGCCGGTGGCGGATATCAGGCCGCCGTCGCCAGAATCGGGGTGTCGCCATCGATAATCACGGTGTGTTCGTACTGAGCCGCGACCGCGCCGTCAATCGTGCGCAGCGTCCAGCCGTCACTTTCGGTAAAGACTCGCCCTTTACCCGGCGTCAGGAACGGTTCGATGGTGAGCACCATACCGTCCTCGAATGTTTGTTTGTAGTGTTTGTTGTAAAAATTCGGGACATTGGGCGGCTCGTGAATATGACGCCCGACACCGTGCCCGGTCAGTTCCCGGATGATGGCATAACCACCCCGGCGGGCGACCGCTTCAACCGCTATGCCGACCCGGTTAATGGGCTGCCCGGCACGCGCGGTTTTGATCGCCTCGGTGAGCGCGTCTCGTGTGAAGGAACACAACCGCTCATAGTCGGGATTAAACGGCGGCACCAGGGCGCTGGCGCCCGTGTCTCCCCAATAGCCCTCCAACTCGGCGGACACGTCCACGTTGATGATGTCGCCCGGCTGGATCACACGCTTGCCGGGGATGCCGTGCGCCGCCTCGTCATTCAGGCTGATGCACGTACAGCCGGGGAACTTATAGGCCAGGATCGGCGCTGACCGGGCGCTGTGCTCTTTCAGAAAGGCCGCCCCAATCGCGTCCAACTCGGCGGTCGTCATGCCCGGTTGGATGTAGGCCAGCATGTGTTGCAGCGCCTGCCCACAGATTTGACCGATGCGCAGGATACCCCGCAGGTCTTTGTCATTGTCGATGGTCATAATCACTCCTGCTGCGGGCGCGGGGAGACAACCTCGCGGCCCGAATCGTAAAAAAACGGATCAGCTTCTGTAGGCTTGTGCTTGTTCCCATGCCCGTATTACGGCGCGGCGAGCCACCACGCGCGCCATTTCCAGCCGGTAGTCGCGGCTGCCCCAGTGATCGCCCGGCGGATCAAGCACCAGGTAATCGAGCGCCGCGTAAATGTCGCGCGTTTCGTCAAAGACGCGCGCGGTGTCGGGCTGCGGAATAGGCGTGGACGCGATGCCGCACATCGCCAGCGTGGTATGCAGCGCGTTCGACTCCGGCTGGCATTCGACCGACGCCACCGCCCCCACAATCGGCGCATCGGCGGGCGTTCGCGCCACTTTTTCATAGGCGACCGCTGCCTCTCGCGGCCCGCGCGTAATCCGCACCTGGCCGATCAGGTGGCGGCGCACATCACCCGGTGTCGAAAACCAGGCAGGCATCGTCAGGTGCATGACCACGTCCAGCCGCTTGATGACGGCTCCCAGCGCCAAGAACAACGTCAGCGTGGGCGACTGGGGATCGCGCTCCATCAGCAGGTCGCCCAGCGCCATCGTGTTACGCAGCGTTTGCGGTACTTCCTGGGCCAGCATCGTCGCCACCGCACCTAACCGGGGATGCGCCTCGGCGCGTTCCTCGCAGGCAGCGCGGGCTTGTTCCAGCGTGAGCATGGTGCCCAACCGCAGCGACGTGTCGCTGTCGATCGCATAATCCAGCTTTAAATCATCCAACTGGACCGCCGCCAGTACATGCGGGCTGGAACTTCGCTGGAGCGCGACGCCGTTGTACAGCGGGTACGTGCCGGGCTGGGCCAGCAAGGCGGCAGCCTCTTTGACAGACTTCGGCTTGTGAAGTGTTTTTAAGTTCAGCAGCATGATCAATCCTTCTCAAAAAGTATTGACGGGTTCTGGCTGCCGGTCGGGTTGACCATCACCAGCAGCCGGAACGCCGTTTGCCGGACTAAAACTGCTCCAGGAAGCGGAGATCGTTACCCCAGAAATAGCGAATATCCTTGATGCCGTGTTTGAGCATGGTCGAACGCTCTGGCCCCAGCCCGAAGGCAAACCCGCTCCATTGTGTCGGATCGTAGCCGCCGTTTTGCAGCACGACCGGGTGTACCATACCCGCTCCGGCGATTTCCAGCCAGCCGGTATATTTACAGACCGGGCAGCCCTGGCCCTCGCACAAAATACACTCGACATCGACTTCGATACTCGGCTCGGTGAACGGGAAGTATGAGCCGCGAAAACGCACGCGCTTATCCGCGCCAAACAGCCGCCGCGCAAACTCGGCCAGTGTGCCTTTGAGGTCGGTCATGCGGATATTGTGGCCCACCGCCAGCCCTTCGACCTGGTTAAATTGAATCTCGCTGCGGGCTGAAATCTGCTCGTAGCGGTAACACATGCCGGGCAGGATCACGCGGACCGGCTTGGTGCCGTTTTCGCCGTAGGCATGCATGGCCCGAATCTGGCCGGGGCTGGTGTGCGTGCGCAGGATCACGCCGGGCGTGGCCACGTGGAACGTGTCCCACATGTCGCGCGCCGGGTGGTGCGGCGGGATGTTGAGCAGCGTGAAGTTGGTGTCGTCGTCTTCAACGTCACGGCTGCGGAACACCTGAAAACCCATATCGGCCCAGATCGCGTAGATTTCCCGCAGCGTTTGCGTGGCGGGATGCAAGCCGCCGGTCGGGATGCGGCGGCCCGGCAGCGTCACGTCAATGGCACCCTCTTCCAGGTTGCGGGCGAGTTCCTGCTGGCGGATCAGGTCTTCACGCGCTTCGTACTGCGCGGTGAGGTCGTTTTTGATCACGTTCGCCCGCTGGCCAAACGCGGCCCGTTCCTCTTTGGGCAGATCGGCGGTCGAACGCAGCGCCAGCGTAATTTCCCCTTTTTTGCCGAGGTGCTGCCGGAACCATATCGTGAGCGTGTCGCTGTCGGTGATGGTATCCAGTTCGTTGAGCGCGTTGGTATAGATGGTTTCAAGCTGTTTTAGCATGGGCATATCCTCGTAGCCTACCTGAAACAAAAACATCCCGTCGCCAATCCAACCGGATCATGGATCCGACCGGATCAGGGACGAGATGGAATCTCGCGGTACCACCCTGCTTAGCCGACCGGCGCACAGCAACGCGGTCGACTCGCTTCATTATCACCGCCGTCACTGCCGACCAGATAATCACTGGCGTACAGGTGAGAGCGGCTGCCCCGGTAACGCTGGGCTTGCGGAGCGGACTACTGGCACCGTAAAGAACCGGCGCGTTCCCCCGTCGGCTCAGGAGCGAACTTCGGCGCGGGCCGCCTCGTCCGGGCTTGCAGTCGGTGACCCAGACTCCCTGGGAGCGAAAAACGCGCGTACTTTTCTCCGTCACGGCCTTTAACATATGTTAGTGTATCTAGTATGCCAAACGGGCGGTTGGCTGTCAACCCTTCGCAGGAAAATAAGTCGTCCCGTTTGCCGGATCGGATTCCGACCGTTTTTTGCGAGCGAACCATGCATCATCGGGCCGGAAGCACACCATCACGGCGCCCGTTTTTTACGGCGATGATCTCGGCCATGATACTTAGCGCGATTTCCTGCGTGGTTTTGCCGCCGATGTTCAGGCCGACCGGCGTGTAAATCGTGGGCAGCCGGTTCATGTCGAATCCAGCCGCCGCCGCGCGCGCCACGCGTTCTTCATGGCGGTTCCGCTGGCCGATGGCGCCAATATACCGCACCGGGTGATCGGCCAGCGCGTGCAGCATGGCATCCTCAAAGCGCGGTTCGTGGTTGAGCGACACAACAAACGTCCGGCGGTCGGCGCCCACCTGCGCGATCACGTTGGCGGGCGAGGCCGCGATCACCTCGTCGGCATCGGGGTGTTTTTCGCGGGTGGCAAAGGCCGCGCGGCTGTCGGTTACGACCGTGCGGAAACCCATCAGTTTGGCAAAACGCACCAGCGGCACGGCGACCTGTTCGCCGCCAAAGATCAACAGTGTCAGCGGCGGCTGCACCGGTTCGAACAGCGCAACACGGCCATCCGGGTACGACACGCTGATGGGTGTGTCGGCGTCGAACGCGGCTTGAGCGTCCGGGATTACATCTGAGGGCAGGGTGGTTGTATCGTCAGCATGGTGGATCAACGCGTGGACGGGATCGGGCGCGTCGGGCTGTCCCGGCGTGCACAGCGTGACGGCGAGACAGGTCGGCGGCGTGGTCAGCATATCCAGTAAATGGTCGTCCAGCGGTTCGACCAGCACATCGATCTTACCGTCACAGTTTAAGCCGATCTCGACCAGCGAATTTTCGACGTGTTTGTAGTGCAGTATGAGCGCGTGACCGTTGGCTAACACAGCTTGTGCGGCGGCGTAAACGTCGCCTTCAACACAGCCGCCGCTGACCGCACCCACAAACCGATTCTCGCTCGTGATCGCCATGCGTGCCCCCAGCGGCTGGCTTGACTTGCCCACAACGTGCACGATGGTTGCCAGCGCAACCGGCTGTCCGCCTTGTATCCAGGCGGCAGCCTGATCCAAAATATCTTTGTTCATGATGTATCCTGTTGCCGGTATGGGTCCCGGTTGGTGGAAACCGCCAGCCGGGAATCAAATTTATTTCACGGCGGCTATTGTGACGCAGTGAGCGGCAAAATGCCAGATCAGTTGCCCCGGCGTCGGGGTCATCGCATAACAAACGCCCCTCCCCCGCGCGACCGTCGGTCGCGCACCCCCTCCCCGGCTAAGTCCAGCTTGGCTGGACGGGGGAAATAGGGGGAAGGCGTTGCTCAAAAGCCCAACCGTAAATTTGATGCAATCACCCTGGTCGTGGCGTGTTTTTAGCGGCGGCGGCCTTTTTTCGTGCGGCGTCTTTGATCGGATTTGCGATCCCGGCGCTGGGCGCGGCCTGGGTCCATCTTGACCAGTCTGGGCTGGAACTCGGCCAGAGCCACGACCAGGTCGGACTGTTCGGCCATCACCTGGCGAATGTCTTTGTACGCGCCGGGCGCTTCGTCCAACCCGGCGGACAGCAGTTCGATTCCCTGTTCGCGCAGCCCGCGCTTGACGATATCCCAGTCAAATGTCCGGAACGCCTGTTTGCGGCTCATGCGGCGGCCTGCGCCGTGCGCCGCGCTGGAGAGTGATTCCGCGTTGCCGAGGCCGCGCACCACAAAACCCGGCGCGCTCATGCTGCCGGGGATCACGCCCAGGGCATCTTTGCCCGCCGGAGTCGCGCCCTTACGATGCACGATCACGTCCTGCCCATCGACGGTTTCTTTCCACGCGTAGTTGTGATGGTTCTCGATGCCGCCCAGCACCGGCACGCGCAGCGCGTCCACGATCTGGCGGTGGATCACGGCGTGATTCGCGCTGGCATAGTGACCGGCCAGCGTCATCGCGGCCCAATATTCCGCGCCGGATGCGGCGTCGAGGTCCAGCCACGCCAGGTGTTTGAAATCTTTGGGCAGGGTGGGGCGCTGCTGCATGGCGACGTGGGTGTAGTGGTCGGCCATTTCCAGCCCAAAACGACGGCTCCCGCTGTGGCTGAGTACGGCGAGGTACGTGCCGGGCGGGATCGTGCCCTGCGGCGAGTCGATCTGTGTGTGGACGTTAAGCGCGCCGAACTCGACAAAGTGATTGCCGGAGCCGCTGGTGCCGAGCTGGTGCCACGCCGTATCCTTGAACTGGCGGGCGACCGGGTGTTCATCCCATGCGGGATCGTCCATCACGGGGTGATCGCGGGGTACGTCCCAGGTGTGACCGGGGCCAAAACGGGTATTTTCTTCGAGCACGGAACGGAAACGCTCGCGTTTCTGGTCCAGCACGTGCGGCGAGGCGTTGAACACCGTCATACGCATCCGGCAGGCAATGTCTACGCCGACCGCATACGGGATCACGCTGTTTGACGTGGCGAGCACACCGCCAATCGGCAGGCCGTACCCCTGGTGCGCATCGGGCATCAGGGCGCCGCGTACAGCCACCGGCAGACGGACCGCGCGTTTCATCTGGTCCAGCGCGCCAACCTCGATTCCCTCCGCGCCCCAGACGCGGTACGGCGCGGCAGTGGTCAGATCATAACTGCTGGTTCGCTCGCGGTGATGTTCATAGGCGGTCAGGGCCGCCGCGACAGCCCCGTACACTGGGTCGTCGAGAAAGTCGCCGGGCGCATTGAGCACGTCCGCCAGGTCGCTCAGGATCGCGTCGTCGTCCAACCCGTCAGCCTGGGCCGCATGCGCCGCCTGGAGCGCCAGTCCAACCGTTTTGCCGGGGCGGTAGCCGAGTTTTATAATGGTGTTGCCGTCCATGCGATTTGTCCTCCACACCATGCGCCGGTGGTATATGCGCATTTTTTTATTCGACTGCGTCGATTCTTACAAGAAATAACGGGATTTTTATTGCAGCAACCTTTGCTTGCGGTTAACTTCTAGGTTATAAACAACGTATGCTTAACGAGTGGCCTATGGCGTGCGGGAATCTGTCTCCCCGGTGAACTGGTGGGATGGCATGCGAACGCGTGCAAATTTTTGCAAAGCCACATCGCGGTTGGTGACTATTTTCAAAACGCCAAGGTATTGACTAATTTGTTTACATTTGTAATATTAAATGTTATGATAAGGGATACTGGTCTGTTTTTTGCCAGGTGGTAAATAGGTTTGAATGATCGTCGGCATGGTTGGTCTATTAACGAGATTTATCGACAGGCATCGCCAATTTACTATGACTTACACGTGGTGGCATCACAGGAGTGAAACATGCGCATCATTTACGTTGAAGACGACCTGTCAAACATAGCCCTGGTTGAACGTGTGATACGTCAGGCTAATGACACACTCATCACTTATTACACTGCTGAACAGGCTCTCAACAGCATTCAGCCCGGTGATGCGGACCTGATCCTGACCGATATCGATTTTGGAAACGGCATGACCGGGTTGGAACTCACCGAAGGGCTGCGCGCACGCGGAATAGACGTGCCGATTGTCGCCATCACCGCTTATGATCTACAGGAGTATGCACGCTGGGCTAGTGATGCGGGCAGCGACCAGTATATTATCAAGCCGGTGAGCATCCCCGATTTGCTCGATCTGTTTGAAAGCTACCGGCCCTAGCCGGATGTTATGCCTCGCTCAACCGTCTAAGGCTGCACCACTAAATTACCCCGTCCCTGGCAAGGGCAGACAAACGGGCGGTTTATTTTCTTGGTTCAGCCTAACATTGGCTCGGGGGCAGGGATTCGAACCCCAACCACCTGGTCCAAGGCCAGGCGTTCTGCCGGTTAAACTACCCCCGAATTTAGTGATGATACCGCGCTCAAAACACAGGTTTTGAGCTTTCTTTTTTGGAGTGCTGCTGCTAAAACGAAATCAACAGCGCCCAATTGGTGAGCGTCACCAATAACCTGGACTTGATGATGGTAGTCTTCTTGATCTTAACGTGCGGCAACCGGAGCCTGGGCCGCCGGTCTGCGTAATGTACGATGAGCAGCGGCAAAAAGCCGAGCACCGCTACTAACACAAACTCTAGATGGTCACGCTGCAACTCCCCATGGTTGGTTTTCTCCTTTTCGAGCGTATGCCGGGCGCCGGATTTTGTATCCGCGAATTGACTATCCGCCGGATTTACGATCCGCGCCCACCGGATCAACTGTGTCTTACGACGATGGTCGATTGAACCACGAAAATAATCTCCCGTTTGTTCGCCCTGGCCGGGGACGGGGGTAATTATTTTTCTGGCGCAGACTAACAAGGTCTGTGTGGGAGGGAGCCAACACCCAACTTTTGCCGCACCTCGACCTCCCACACAGACGACTTGATCACCAAAACCACCTGTTAATGTGCGTGCCCATGTGTGTTCCTGGCGGGCGACACTCCCGTTACACCTCGTAAACCCTGTCGCAACGCCTGATATTCCGGTACGGTTGGGCACAAATCTTTTTTCCGTTTAGCTCTGTTCGATGCGATTCGGTCGAGTGGCACCCGCCACCCCGACCGATATCACACAGTCCGGATGGCGAATGCGGGATGAACTAACGACTGGCGAGCCGGTTTGGCACGGTTTCCGTCTGATATGGAACCCGCCATGATGTCACCTCGCTTTCTGGCTTAGCAGTTCCGCGTCCGTCAGGTTTGTTTTTGGGTAGTTGACCCTGATCTCATTGACGGTCTCTTGGGCGGTGTAGATGATGTCTTCCAACCAACCGATCATATCCGCGGGGGCCAGGGTTGAGACGGTGTTGAGAGGCTCGGTGCACACATCGTTGTGCAGTTGATCGAGCGCCGCAAACACGGTTTCGAACCACAGGGCGTCGTGTACCACGTGCATGGTGTGACCATCTCGGTTTATCGGGAAAAGCTGGAACTGGTTCATCATCGTCCTTGCTCCTGTTGACGAAAGAGACCGCTCTGTTCGGGACGACAAGTCGGTTGGTCCGCGCGGTGTTGGGACGTGTTCCCCGAACATAAAACACAACCGGGGCGCGAACCATTGAGCAGGTCTCGCGCCCCGGATAAGGGTCTGGTGTGATACAACAGGTGGGATCGCTACGGCGGGCCCACCGCCCATCCGGTGACATGAGACCTTACAAAAACAACATAGCCCATAACCGCCAGGTTGGCGGGGGCACACACCAAACCGTCGGCACACAAACCGGCGCCGCTCAGGCGGGCGTGTTGTTTAACTGTTAACGGTATCAACCAGCGGCGTTCGTCAGATTGAAAATCTTCGACGCTGTCGCTATCAAGTTCGCTGGACAAACACGGCGAACCGGTTTTCATTACGCGTACCTTTCATTCACTGCCGTCTGTTCGAGCATCTGTAGGATGCTGGACCCCTGGATGAAGACACGCCGGACTCCGGCGGGTCGGCTGACACGCAGATAGCCCGCATCGATCAGCTTTTTGAGTGTGCTCAAGCTTACGCCAAGCACCTCGGCGGCTTCTCGCCGCGAATAGACTGCATTAACACTGATCGCTAACTTTCCACCGTCAGACATCATTGTTTCTCCTAACAGTGTGTCTCAGTGTAACACGGTGGTGCGAATGTGTCAAACATTTGTGAGCTACAAGCCATTTTATGGATGTTTTGAAGCATGTTTAAGGTTCAGAAAGGGTCAAAAGTGCTGTTTGATGGACTGGCGTTTACGCCAGGTGCGCGTCGATCCAGGCCACAATATCCGCGATGACCGCGTGTTGTTCCGGTTCGTTATGAATCTCGTGGTACAGCCCATCATAAAATTTCACAGTGTGATCCGGCGAGCCGCACTGCTCTTGAACGCGTTTCGCGCCTTCGGGCAGAGTTAGCGGATCGTCACCGCCGTGCAAGGTCAGGTAGGGCAGGCACAGCGTGGGCAGCAGGCCGGAGCATATCTCGGCGGCGCATGCCATCTCGGCCAGCGTCCTGACCGGGATCGGACCGTGATACACCAGCGGATCGGTTTTGTAGGCGTCCACGACGGCGGGATCGCGGCTGATGCCATCGGCCAGCGAAATCGGGATCAGGCGTGCGCCCCGCAGCAGACGCCCCAACACGTTTAACAGCGGCACGGCCAGCGGGTGTATACCGGACAGGCGCAGCGCCGTGCCGGTCGTGATCAGCCCGGCCAGTTGGTCTTGATGCTGGTCCGCGTACTGCTGCTGGTGCGCATCTTGCTGCGCGTGCGCATCTTGCTGCGCGTGCGCGTACAGCAGCGCGATCAGCGATCCCATGCTGTGACCGTAGATAAACACCGGGAGATCACCATACACGGCCCGCACCATGTCAACGTAGGCGCCCAGGTCATGCACGTATGTGTCAAAGCGGCGCACGATCACGCGCGGCCCCTCTGAGCGCCCGTGTCCCCGGTGATCAAAGGCACAGACCGCGTATCCGTGCTCGACCAGGGCGCGGGCCACGTGTTCGTAACGCGTGCTGTGTTCGGCGTATCCGTGCGCCACGATCACGACGGCGCGCGGTGTGCCGTCCGGCTGCCATGCCTGGGTAAAGAGGGATGTCTGCCCGACTCCTATTATCGATCCGGTTGTGTGCTGCATGCGTCACCTCGCCTGTGTGCTGTCGGTTCGCGTCCATTATGCCGCAGATCGCTTGGCGCGGGGTAGCGTGTTATCATGTGAAAGGTACCTGTGAACGACACCGTTCGTACACGTAACACAACCGGAGCAAGCAATGAAGCAGTCACATATGCCCCGCTTAACGCTGATCGCGGCGATGGCAGCGGCGCTGCTGGTTTTCTGGAGTCCGGCGGTGGCGCCGGAGCTAGCGGCGGCACAAGACCCGGACGGGCACAGCCCGGACGCGATCGAAGCGCTGGCGCTGCGCGTTCATTTCCAGGATCAGCGCATCGACAACTATACGTTCTGGATCGGGGGCAACATGGGCGATCCGCGTGCCGCGCCGTCACGTGCGCCGGTCGGCGAGGTGCTCGACGGTTGGGAACTGCGCGGCCTGGGTGATAATGCCAGCCGGACCGCTGACGACCTGCGGCGGCCCACGCTGTTGAATTTCTGGGCGTCGTGGTGCCCGCCGTGTATTACCGAGTTTCCGCACCTGATGGACCTGGCGCTGAATCCCGACGCGCACGCGTTCGACGTGTTGTTTGTGAACATGTCCGACGACGAAGACAACGCGCTAGCGTTTGTATCGCGGCTGTCCCCTGATCTTGACGTGGTGATCGATGACCTGAACCGGTTATCCAACCGTGTGAACGTGGAAGCGATCCCGACCAGTGTGTTACTCGACGCGGACGGCACGGTGTTGATCGTGCACGCGGGCCTGATGACGGCGACGGTATCCGCCTTTTTTGACGCGGTAGCCGCTCAGCCGGGCGTGGGCACATTCGACGCCGCAGTCTATGCTGATGTATCGCCCACCGCCGAACTGCTGCCGGTCGAAGCGGCCAGCGCAAGCCCCATCGAGCCGGGGACGCGGGTGCTGGGCACGCTCACACGAACCGATTTTCAGCACGTCTACCGGTTCGAAGGCCGGGCCGGTGACCAGGTGGCGATCACACTGGCAGCGGATTCGTCCGAGCTTGATCCCTACGTGGTGCTGATGACGGCGGACGGCGAGCGCATCGCGGAAAACGACGATTTTGAGCTGGGACCGGACGCGCATGTCGAAGCCGCGCTGCCCGCCGATGGGACATACCTGATCGTGGCCACGCGGTTTTTGGAAGCGGACGGGTTTTCGACCGGCGACTACAGCCTTTCGCTGTCCAAAGGCGGCGGGCTGGCGGAGGGTGTACTCACGGTTGGCGCGGCGGTGATGGGGCGCGTCAGCGGTAACAATCCGCGCGAGTTGTATTCGCTGGCGGGGCAGGCGGGCGACGTGATCACGCTGCGTGTGACTCACGAGCCGGGCGACGTGGCGCTGCGCATCGAGATCAAAGACCCGCACCTGGACCGGCTGGCCGTCAGCGAGGAATCGGTAAACGGCGAAGCGGTCATCGAAGCGCTCGAACTGCCCGACGATGGTAATTATATGCTGGTCGTGATGCGTCCCCGCTCGCGCGATCAGGTGAACCTGGATTACACGCTCACAATCGAAGCTGCCGAGCCAGTCGCCGCCGAAAATGGTGAGTTAGAAACAGCCATGATCGCGCCAACGGCTGTTTTGCAGCCGACGACTGTCCCGCAAGCGACCGCTTCTCCGCAAGCGACCGCTTCCCCGGAGCCGACGATTACCCCGGACGGCGTGCTGGTGCCCGGCGCGGCGGTGTCCGGCACCCTGGACGATGCCAATTATGACGATCGCTGGACGTTCGAGGGCGCTATGGGTGATGTGATCAGCCTGGCGATGACGCGAACGGTCGAAGGCCCCGGCGAGTTGGACGGCTTTTTGCGGCTCCTGGGGCCGGACGGCAGCACATTGGTTGAGGTTGATGACGTTGACGACAGCGTGATGCCTTCGCTTACCGGGTATGAACTGCCTGCCGACGGCGTGTATACGGTGGTGGCTACACGCCTTGATTTTGCGGATGGGCTGTCGTCAGGCACGTACAGCCTGCTGCTGACGCGTGATACGGGTGACGCGGATCAGGCTGCTGCTGTGGAGATTCGCTGGCTGAGCGACGACACGCCCCGGCCTGTGATGCGGCGGATCGCCTACAACGAACGGCTGATCGGCGTGATCTCAGACATCAATGTGGATGATTGGTACGTGTTCCAGGGGCGGGGCGGTGACATGATCACGATCCGCATGGCGGCGGATAACAGCGACCTGGACGCTTTTTTGCTGCTGACCGATGCTGAAGGGCGTGAATTGGCGCGCAGTGATGATACCGACGGAATCGGGGCCGCCGGAATTCTCGATTATGTGCTGCCGGATGATGCATCCTACCTGATCCGTGCGACACGCTACGGGTTTCAGAACGGCCCGTCCAGCGGTGATTATACGCTGGTGATCGAAACGGATGCCGCGCCCGTCCAACCGGCGGACCTGGATCAGCCGGTGGTGCCGCTGGTGGTTGGCGAACCTGCCGCCGGTCAACTGGACCCGGCCCATCCCGGTGATGTGTACACGTTTTCCGGGCGTGCCGGTGACGTGATCACGGTCAGCGCCCGGCAGCGCAGCGGAGACCTGGACCCGGCGCTGTCGCTGCGTGGTCCGGATGGCATAAAGATCGCCTTTAACCGGGATTGGGCTGCAACCGCCGAAGCGCGTCTTTCACGGGTTATGCTGCCCGCGGATGGCGAGTACACGCTGGACGTGATGCTCGACGATCACAGCACGTCCGGCAGGTACGCAGTCCTGCTGATGGCGGAAGCCGCGCCCGATGTGCCGCCCGGTGTGACGGCCAGCGTATCACCGGCTGGTGACCTGGCCGTTGAAGTGTTCCTGCTGTGGGATTCGCCCGCCGACCTCGATCTGAGCGTGCGCGCGCCGGACGGTCCGCCCGTGAACTGGCAGAATCCGTCGAGCGCCACGAACGGCCAGCTTGTTTCCAGCGCCAACGATAACTGTACCACCAGTCTGAACGTGGTCGAGCGGGTCATCTGGTCGAAGGAAATCGCCGCGCCGGGCCTGTACACAATCGACGTACACTACGCCTTTGACTGTGCGGGAACAGGCGGCCCGGTCCCGTTTACGCTGGTCGTGGCGGCGGACGGTGTGATCGTCGATGTGTTCGAGGCCCAACTCGCCCGCACCGGGGATCGTTATGTGACCGTGCTCGACTACCGGCCCGGAAGGTATAATGCGCCCTGAAAACAGCCTTGTCGAAAAGGTAAAGCGATTTTTAAAAGAGGAGGGTCCAGTTTTAATCCAGTGTTTTTAAAATGGCGTTAGGGCCCGTGCAGCGGCTGGCATTTGCTGCGCTGCCGGTCCTGAAACAGCAGGCGGAAATAAGCTTGCTGCCGGGTGACCTGACCGGAAACATACGTTATAATATTAAGTGTGAGTTCACCTATACATTAGGTGGGTTCGTCCAGGCGTTAGGTGTTTGTCCAGACAAATCTGAGATGCATTATGATCGAGGGGCATGTTCTACTTCTCAATGGGGGCACCTGGGAACCGCTAACGGTGGTCAGTGTCCCGCGTGCTATCAACCTTTTGTTGGCCGGAAAAGCCGTAGTGGTTGAGCAAACCGACCGGTTTTTGCGCACCGTTCGTGACAGGTTCCCGGTTCCGTCCGTGATCGCGCTGCGCCGGTACATCAATGTGCCGCGCCGACATGCGCACTGGAGCCGCCAGGGCGTGCTGGCCCGTGATGATTACACCTGCATTTACTGCGGGTCCAAAGTGGGTGATGTTGTGCGGGGCAAGGTCCTCACACGCCGTGACCTGACGGTCGATCACATCCTGCCGGTGTCGCGCCGGGGGAAAAATACGTGGTCAAATACGGCGTGCGCCTGCTTTGCCTGCAATCATCGCAAGGGCAACCGCCTGCCCGGTGAAGCCGGGATGCGGCTGCGCTGGGAACCCAAAACGCCGCGCACCAGTTACCTGGTGATCGAGATGGGCAGCGGCCCGGATACGTGGAAGCGTTACATCGAAATCGGGTGAGTGAGCCGGTCGGGCCAGCCTTGTTTTTGGCCCGGCAGCGCACGCACGGCGCGTACATCGCTTCATAACCATACACAACTGGCCCGCGTGATACACTTACGAGTGAATCCGGCGCGGGTCGTGGGATAGTTTTCCCTCTAAATACGCCCCTAATGCCTCATCAACCGTTTTTTCGGCAACCGCATACAGCGCCACCCCCAAACGCTCCGCATGTGCGGCGGCAGGTTGGCCTATCCCGCGCACAATCATCATTTGGCAGTCGGCCAGCGGCGAAAACTTGCCAGGGTGGTCGTGATCGTGGCCATGCCCGCGCCCGTGACCCTGGGCGTGGTCGTGTTCATGATGTTCATGGGGCGGGTTATGCGGCTTGGGCCGGGTTTCACGCGAGACTTCGTGCCCGTCCTCGATGGTGACGATCACCACGTGCGGCGCCTGGCCGAAGTGTGCGCTCAGGGTGCCGTCGGCATTACACACAAAACCGATCCTGATTGTTGACATGATAGATTCACTTTCGTATGGTACGCGAATACGGACAGATACCAGTATACCTCACCGGGGCGGCATTTCTCGGCGGCTGGGGGCCGAAGTATAATACACAAACACTGGCGCGGCAGGATCGACAGGAGGACCATGTGATGAAACGATTAATGACAGTGCTGGCGGTGATCGCCGGTGTGATCATGGTGGTGGCAGGTGTGGCCGTGCCCCGGTTGGCCCTGGCCCAGGATGGCGACGGGGCGCATGCCGCAGAAAGTGCAGCGGGCGCAGAAAGTGCAGCGGGCGCAGAAGGGGCGGCTGAGGGCGGCGATAACCCGGCGGCGTGGGGCGCCGCGCTGTACGCAACCTACTGCCAGGCGTGCCATGGCCCGCAAGGCGAGTCGATCGGCAGCGGCCCGGCATTTTCGGCTGTCACCTACGATCCGGACACCGCCCACGACGTGATCGCACACGGCGTAGATTCCGATCCGGCGGACGCGATCGCCATGCCCGCTTACGGTGAGGCGGCGGGTGGTGTGCTGGATGATGAGCAGATCGAGCAGATCACCGCGTACATGGCGACATGGGGCACAGGTGAAACGCCTCCGCTGCCCGAACCGAATCTCGAACACCCGGAACCCGGCGCGGTTATTTACGCCAAAACGTGTTACGGCTGTCACGGCGACCAGGGCGCGGGTTACGATACGCCCACGTTCCCCGCATTCGAGCCGGACGATCATACACGGCGCGTAGTACAGGACGGTCACGAGAGCATCACTGTCCCGGCGTTTGGCGTGGAGCAGGGCGGCCCGTTGAGCGATAGTGATATCGACGCGCTGGATGTATACTTGGCGTCGTGGCAGGCGGAAGGCGATCACGACGCAGCAGACGAGGAAGACTCCGGCAGCGCGCAGGGATTAAACGCCGTGCTCGTGCTGGTGGGCGTTATCGCCATTTTGACGGTCGGCGGTGTGTATATGATGCGGTCACGGAGCAGCGAATAAGCATGTGTGCAGCGGTAAGGCTTCGCCAAGAAAATAATTACCCCATCCCCCACAACCCCTTCCCTCAGGGAAGGGGAGCAAAAAACGCGCTGCCGTGTGCGGAGGGCTAAAAATGGGAGAATTCATTTCCTGGAACAACCTAACTGTTCGCCCGTTGAGCGACACGGATCGCACGTGGGTGCGTGATCTGCTGGCCGAACACTGGGGATCGAGCCAGATCGTGTCACGGGGGCGGCTGCATGACGGGGCCGCCCTGCCGGGGTTTGTGGCGTGGGCGGGCGGCGAGCGAGTCGGCCTGCTGACGTATTGTTTTGAGAGCGCGACTGTTTGCGAGGTGACCTCGCTCAACAGCCTGGCGGAGGGCATCGGTGCGGGCACGGCGCTGCTGGAGGCCGTGATCACGATGGCGCGTGAGGCGGGCTGTGTGCGGGTGTGGCTGGTTACGACCAATGATAACCTGCACGCGCTTGGGTTTTACCAGCGGCGCGGTTTTGTCCTGAAGGCGGTACATAATAACGCGCTGGAAACCTCGCGCCGCCTCAAACCTGAAATTCCTCTAATCGGCATGAACAATATCCCCCTCCGCGACGAGCTAGAGTTGGAAATGTTGTTATAATCTACCTGTAAGTCCGATCACACATGTCCACAAGGGAGGGAATCATGAAGGGTTTTGTGAAGGAGTTCAGCGAATTCATTGCGCGCGGCAATGTATTCGACCTGGCAGTCGGTATTATCATCGGGGCGGCATTTAACAGTATTGTCGGCTCCCTGGTGAACGATATCATCATGCCACCGATCGGTATGCTGCTGGGTAAAGTCGATTTCGCAGACCTGTATATTAACCTCACCAACACGGATTACGACTCGTTGGCAGCCGCCAGGGAAGCCGGAGCAGCGACAATCAATTACGGTTCATTCATCAATACCGTTATTAACTTTCTCATCGTTGCATTTGTCGTGTTCCTGCTGATCAAACAGGTCAACCGCCTGATGAAGAGTCAGGAAGAAGCACCCGCCGAAGAGGCGCCCGCTGGCCCAACCGTCGAGGAGCGCATGGTCGAGACCCTGGACCGCCTGTCTGTTGCGCTGGAGTCGATGGAAAGCAAAAACTCATCCTGACATCCTGAATACACACAACACCGGAGCACATTAACGCAGGGGGGCAAAACAGCCCCTCTGCTGCGACTTACACCCTGAATCCTTACGCGCTCATTTTGTGGTATGGATTGTAGAGAAAACTAAAAAAGTGTTACAATAATTGACATAATACCCAGAGTAGTTTGCATAACGCCCGCCGCCACTTTCAGGCACAACTGGGCAAATCGTCGCAGAAGCGAGTGGAACCACATGACGGATATTCAGTGGGAAAAGAACAGCGTTTTAGCAAAACGTGTGAAGGATCATCGCCGGGGACGTTGGAAGTTCCTGGTCGCCGGGGTGATCATTCTGGGCGCGGTGGCCTATCTCCTGTTTTATAGCACGGCCATCGGCGCGCGGTATTACGTCACCGTGGATGACCTGGTGAACGATCCCGGCATGCTGGGCAAACAGGCGCGTGTATCGGGCGCGGTGGACGGTGATCCCGTGTTTTTCCCTGAGCGTAACGAACTCCAGTTTGTGATCGCCAATATCCCCAACGATAACGACTCGATCAAGGAGCAGGGCGGGCTGGCGAAAGTGTTGTATACGGCAGTGAACAGTCCAGACACCACGCGGCTTAGGGTGGTGGCCCACGATCAAGAGATTCCCGACCTGTTGCAGCACGAAGCCCAGGCGATTTTGACCGGCAAACTGGTGCAGGAAAACGGCGACTACGTGTTTTATGCGTCCGAGATCACGCTGAAATGCCCGACCCGGTATGAGGAAGACGTGCCGGATCAGGTGGTTCAATAGTCTGGACCGGTCGCGGCAGATCATCCCCAAAAGATGCTTTCAAAACAAGCGTTGGAGTAATCCGGCGCTTCTTTTTGTTTTGATTTACGCTAATTTTGTTATAAAAATACAAAAAAAGGAATATTTGTTGCCATCAACCCCGAATCACCCTATACTGAGAATCAGGTGCACAATGCTTTTCTAACGACAGCTCCTACAAAACTATCACAGCCGGTGGCGTGGAGCTGTTGTTCACCGTTTCCTGCACCTGATAAAGTTTTACCAGCTAGAGGAGATAGTGGTATGCGTCGACTATTACCCGTTTTTGCTGTTCTTATTGTGGGGCTGATGCTGGCGATAGTTGCGCTGGTTGGGGCAGAAGAAACAGACCAACCCGGCGTTATTATTGCCCAGGATGGCCCCGGACTCCCTGACGCAAACGGCGCGTCTGTGTTGGATTACGTGATCAACCAGAATCCGTATGTGGAATGGAAAACCTGGCCCGCCGACCGTTGGACCGATTTTTCAGGTGTTATTCAGAGCGGCGCGCCGCACGGTGAAACGGTGCGCATTTTTGTAAATGATATCGCGTTAGATGCCGCTGCCGCCGAGTTTGACGGCGTTCTCCCCTACGGCAGCATTGTGGTCAAAGAAAACTATGGTGGCACGGTTGACGAACCGGGCGACGTGATGGCGTTGACGATCATGTACAAGGTCGAAGGTTACAACCCGGACGCGGGTGACTGGTTCTGGATCAAGGCTAATGGTGACGGCAGCGCGATCGATGCTGAAGGCATGGTCGAAGGCTGCATCGGCTGTCACAGCCAGGACGGCAACGCTGACTTTATGCTGCGTTATGCGTTTGGCGAAGAACCGGCCACGTATTACGGTGATCCGCTGCCTGAAGCTGACGGCGCGGCGGTGATCGACTACATGCTGAATACCAGCTCCTACACGGAGTGGGGATCGTGGCCCGCCACCGAGGACGATGATTTCAGCGGTTACCTTGCCAGTGATGCTCCGCACGGCGAAACAGTACGCATTTTTGTGAACGATCGCGCGCTGGATGCGCTGGACTACACGCATTTTGACGGCGTTCTTCCCTACGGCAGCATCGTGGTCAAAGAAAACTACGGCGGCACGGTTGACGAACCGGGCGACGTGGTGGCGCTGACGATCATGTACAAGGTCGAAGGTTACAACCCGGACGCGGGCGACTGGTTCTGGATCAAGGCTAGTGGGGACGGCGGCACGGTCGATGCTGAAGGTATGGTCGAGGGCTGCATCGGCTGCCACAGCCAGGACGGCAATTCCGATTACCTGCTGCGTTATGATCTGCCCGAAGCCGCCGGTATGATGGGCGACGAGGGCATGGGCGCCGGGGACATGGCGATCGATGCCGAAGCGCTGATCAATGAGCGCTGCACCCAGTGCCACACGCGCGATCGGGTTGATGCGGCGGAATATGATGCTGCCACCTGGCAGGCGACGATTGAGCGTATGGTCAGCAAGGGCGCGGTGCTCAACGAGGAAGAAATCGCCGCGCTGGTCGAATACCTCAGCCAGTAGGCGCTCATTCCGGTTACCAGTTTGTCACACACAACGGCCCAGGATTTCCGCCCTGGGCTGTTTTTTCGTCGTGTGGATGGTTTGCGACGGGGTGATCACCGCGTGATGTGCACGCGATCCACGATCAGCCAGTTTTGGTTATCGGGCGTGCCGTCCACCGGCCAGAACGCGCCGTCCGGCCCCATCACGCGCACGACGACTTTAGCCTCACCGGTCGGCATGTCAGGATTCAGATTCAGGTCAACGTCACTGCGCCACACCTGACCGGGCTGCCACGTCGCGGGGGGAACATGGGCGAAGGTATCGCTGCCGCGTGTGAGCTGCCCGCTGTAGACTTCACCGGACGGGCCTTCGATCCGCACCTCCGGCTGAAAAGTCGTATCCGGCGCGAGCACTTCCCAGTACAGCGTCACGTGGACCCAACCGCTGGGCGGGTGCAGGCGATAATCACGCCGCGCGACGGAATCCGCGACCACCTGGAAGCCGCGCAGGACCACGCGCCCGCCGAACGTGATATCCAGCGGCACGGCTTCCGGCGGCAGGTGATCGGTTTTCGGACGCAGATCATACCCCTTGACCGTGACCGTGGTCGGGAAAACTTCGGTGCGCAGCGGGTAACGGTCCTGGAACCAGCCCTGTAACGCGCCCTCAGGATCACCCAGGTGCGGCACAAACAGCGCCAGCCACACCGTATCGTAACCTTCGGTCACAAACGGCAGCAGGTCATCCAGCGGCATGTCACGGTTGACGCTGTACCAGGGCGCGATGACCGTGCTGTCGCCCTCGTAATAAAACATAAATGTCGGCTCGCCGTAATTGCTGACCACGATCACCACGTCGCCCGCGTCGCCGTACTGCTCGATAAAACGCGCGGCAGCGGGGAAGTCATCGCGCGCGGTGGGATCGAGCTGGTAGGCCAGCCCGACCAGGGACGCGGCCAGCAGTCCCGCCAGCACCACGCCGCGACCCCAACGTGTAGGGATGGCGCTCACACCGACGCCCAGGCCGAGCACAAACAGCGGCACGACATACGCGAAAAACTTGGTTTTGAAGATATCGTTACTCAGCGCAAACCACGCCATACCCGCGCCCGCTGTGACCAGCATCAGCAGCGCGGCGGCCATCAACGGGCGGCGCGGCCCGGCCACGAACGCCCAGATCAACAGGATCACGCACACGGCCAGGATCGCCCACAGCCAGCCGTCACTCAATGGCGGCTGGTGGACCAGCAGCCCCGACCCGAAACGGCGCACAAACGCGCCCAACGTCTCCGGCGCGCGTTCGGCAATGGGAGAATGATCGCCCCGGCGCTGCCACATGGTCCAGGCGTAGGGCAGGTAGGCCAGCCCGACCACGCCCAACGCGATCACGCCTGCCAGCCGGGCGCGTAATGTGCCTGATCCGAATACAGCCCAGGCCAGGATCGCAGCCCCGCTGGCGGCGATGGCAACCGCGCCGATGATGTGCGAGTATCCCGCGCCCAACGCGGCCAGCGCAAACGCGATCCACCACACCGGGCGGGACGTGTTCAGCGCGTGCAGCAGGCATAACCACGCCGTCCCGGCCAGCAGCGCCAGCAGCGCGTACATGCGCGTTTGCTGCGTGGCCCAGATCAACAGCGGGTTGATACTCCACAGCAGGCCCGCGATCAGCGCCGGACGGGTGCCGAACAGCCGCCGCGCCAGCGCCATCAGCACCGCGCCCAGCAGGGCATCGGCCAGCACGCTCGACAGGCGCAGCCCGGCCTGGCTGGTGCCGGTCAGGTTGATCCACACGTGCAGCAGGACAAAATGCAGCTTGGGATGTACATCAAGCTGGTCGTCGGCAAAATGCCGCAGCAGGTCGCCCAGCGATCCCTGGGCCAACCCCATGCTGAACGTTTCGTCACCGTCCAGGCCGTGCACGTTCACCAGCGCCAGCCGGAGCATGATCCCGGTCAGCAGGATCAGCGCCAGCCCCCAGAATACAGTCTTATGTAACATTGATCGTGGTTTCACGTCAGCCGCTGCCCGGTTCCTGTGTCGGTGTGATTTCACGCTGTGCCGCAAAACGTGGATCGCCGTTCAGCACATAACGCAGCCCTTCTTCGAGGAATACTTTGGGCTGGTAGCTGAGCAGGTCTTTGGCCAGCGTCAGGTCGGCGCACATGCGCAGCACGCCCGCGTTT
The DNA here is from genome assembly GCA_016930015.1 of Anaerolineae bacterium. Classification (GTDB taxonomy): domain Bacteria; phylum Chloroflexota; class Anaerolineae; order Aggregatilineales; family Aggregatilineaceae; genus JAFGHR01. The sequence goes on from JAFGHR010000010.1 coordinate 23,273, forward strand.
TGATCGGCCACGTGGAGCAAATGCGGTTCGCGGTTTGTGACCTCACCGATCAGACGCGCTACACCGTTGATCGTGGTTTCGACACCGCTGCCCACGTTGATCACACGCCGGTCTACGTTCGGCGCTGTAGCGGCGCGAACCAGCGCGTTCACCACGTCGTCGATATACACAAAATCGCGGCTCTGCATGCCGTTGCCGTGAATGACCACCGACCCGTTGCCGATCACCTGGTGCATAAACTGGGGGATAACGGGCGGGTGAGCGGCGGGTAACTGCTGCCCTGGCCCGTAGGCGTTAAATACGCGCAAACTGACCGTTTCGACGTTCCACAGGCGCCCGATCGTGTGAATGTAGTATTCGGCGGCCAGTTTGCTGACCGCATACGGCGACCGGGGATCGGGCGATAGGCTTTCGGTCATGGGCTGCTGCTTCTGGTTGCCGTAGATCGCGCCGGACGACGCGAACACCAGCCGTCCCACGCCGACATCGCGCATGGCTTCCATCACGCTGACGGTGCCGCCCACGTTGGCCGCGTTGTAATCACGCGGATAACGCACACTTTCGGGCACGCTGACCCGCGCCGCCAGGTGATACACACAGTCCACGCCTTGCAGCAGTGTCCACAGGCGCGGCACGTCGTTAACGTCCCCGCGTGAAAACGTCACGTTTTCCGGCAGGCGCGACGGATCACCTGCGCTGAGATCATCCAGCACGCGCACATCATGGCCCAGCGCTACGAGCCGCCGTACCAGGGCGCTGCCTACGAATCCCGCTCCACCGGTAATCAAAAACTGCATACAGATTGTCCTTATAGTGGATAATACCAGTCCGATAACGCACAAAATGTCGCTTGGTTGTTTGGTTTTGCCGTATTGCCTATTGTACGGCATATTAATCCTATCACCGATCCGGGGTTTGGTCAGGTTAGCGGAGGGATAGTGTTATTTTGACAGGTATGGAGCCGCCGCCGGGTGTCTCAAACCGGCCCAATACACACGTTTTGTCACAAAAAAACGAGCACCGCCCGTACCGGCGACCGGTGATCTGGGCGCTGGTCGTGATAGCAGGCATCATTTTTGGCGTATGGCTGTCGGCCACCCCGCCGGGCGTGCTGGGCAAAGCGGACGCTGTCGGTTACGCGGTCTGTCACCGCATCGAGGAGCGCTCATTTCACGTTCATGACCGCCCGCTGCCGATGTGTGCGCGCTGTACGGGCATTTTTCTGGGCGTGATCACGGGCCTGATCGTGTTTATCGTGCGCGGGCGCGTCCGCGCCGGACAATTCCCACCGCTGCGCGTGTTGGGCGTGCTGGGATTGTTCGGGGCGGCATATGTCCTCGACGGCCTGAACAGCTACCTCAGCCTGTTTGATGCATACACGCCGCTCTACCAGCCGCATAACACGCTGCGCCTGGTCACGGGGGCGCTGGCCGGGCTGGCGATGATCACGATCGCGCTGCCAGCGGCTACTATCAGCACGTGGGCCGAACCGCTGCCGCTGGCGCCGGTTGTATCCCTGCGTGAGATCGGGCTGCTGGTGTTGTGCGCCGCGCCCGTGATCGGGCTGGTGCTGCTGGAACTGCCCGCCGTACTGGTGCTGGCGGGTGTGATCAGCGCGATCGGGGTGGTGTTTATGTTTGCGCTGATCGGCAGTGTGTTATTTGTTACCGTGATGCGCCGCGAAAATACCGTGTCCCGCTGGCGGGACCTGACGCTGCCGTGGTTGGGCGGCCTGGTATTTGGAATCAGCGTGATCGGCCTGATCGACCTGGTACGGTACATCACCACCGGCACATGGGGCGGCTTTGACATCACCATGTAGCGGGAAACCCGCGTAGGGGGTTAAAGCAGCAGCGTATAACTACATAAGGGGATGTGTCTATGCATAACAAACCGTTTGCGCTTGCCGTTTTGGGAACCAGCCTTTTGCTGGCCGCGCTAGTGCTGCTTGGGGATCGATCACCCATGCCGCCGGTCGGCGCACAGGAACCCGATCTGCCGCCGCCCACAGCGGCGGGCGTGTGGGACTATATCACCACCCAGAATCCGTACACGGCCTGGGGCACATGGCCCGCCGACCGCTGGACGGATTTTGAAGGCGTGTTTGAGAGTGCCATGCCGTATTCCACCACGGTACGCCTGTTCGTGAACGCTATCGCACTTGACGCCGCACACGTTGACAGCACGCTGCCCGCCGGGAGTATGCTCGTCCTGGAAAGTTACGGCGGCCCGGTGGACGCGCCCGGCGATATGGCGTCGATCTCGGTTATGTTCAAGGTGCCGGGTTATGATCCCGCCAACGGGGATTGGTTCTGGCTGCAAACCAGCCCGGATGGCGCGGACGTGGCGTTTGAAGGCCGCGAACCATTGTGTTCGGGCTGCCACAGCCAGCCCGGTCACGTCGATAGGATGCTGCGCTACGCGTTTGGTGACGAACCGGCGGTGACGTCCGGGCTGCCGCTGCCGGTGGCCGAGGCTTCGACTGTGCTGGATTACGTGCTGAACGTCGATCCGTACACGACGTGGGCCACGTGGCCCGAAAACGAAACAAACGGCTTCCTGGCGGGCGTGGGCGAGGCACATGGTGAAACGGTGCGCATCACTGTTCACGAACGGGCGCAGCGTGCCGCCGCGCGGGACTCGTTCGACGGCGAGTTTCCCAACGGCAGCCTGATCGTCATGGAAAATTACGCCGGGATCGTGGATGAGCCGGGCGACCTGGTCGCGCTGGCGATCATGTATAAAGTCGATGGTTTTGATCCCGCTGGCGGCGATTGGCTGTGGATCACGACTGACATTGACGAGGGCGAACACACCATCGGCGCGGCAGGTGCGCTTGAGGGGTGTTTGAGATGTCACGGTCGGGGGGATAATGTCGATTTCCTGCTGCGTTATGATGCGCTGCAAGCCGCCCCGGCGCGTGCGATCGACGCCGAAGCCCTGGTGAATCAAGAGTGTGCGCTGTGCCATCCCATGACCACCGTAGACACCGCCCCCTACACGACCGTCGAGGAGTGGGGGCCGGTCATCGACCGCCAGATCGGTTATGGCGCTAACCTGGATGACGAGGAGCGCGACGCGGTCGTCGAATACCTGGCGAACCGCTCCCAGTAAATGTGCCATATGCACGTTAGTTAACTAAGATATGAATGTGAGAAATCGCTGTTTGTTGTGGGAGGCTGAGCCTTGATCGCAGAACTCGGCATTATTACAACCGGCTTGGCATTTTTGGCGGCAGGCTACGCGTTGATCGCGGCGCTGGCGGGCGTGTACCTGCGACAGAATAGACTGGTGCTCAGTGCGCGGAACGCCGCGCTGATGACGTTCCCGCTGCTGTCGGTGGCGTGCACGGTGATGGTATATGTGCTGCTCAACCACGAATACAGCATTGCTTACGTCTGGCAGACGACCGACAACGGCACCCCCGCGTTTTACCGGTATACGGCGCTGTGGGGCAGCCAGGCCGGATCACTGTTGTTCTGGTCGTGGCTGCTCAGCGCATTTGGTGCGGCGGCGTTGGTCCTCAACTGGCAGTCGGAGCGGCGGCTGATGCCCTACGTGATCGTCGTGCTGATGGCGACACTGGGTTTCTTTTTGATCCTGAACGTGTTCATCGAAAACCCGTTTGAACGTTACTGGCTCAGTCCCGGCGATTCGGCCCCGGAAAAGGCGCTGTTCCAGCCGTCCGGTGATGCCCAGTTGTTCGAACCCATCGACGGCGCGGGGCTGAACCCGCTGCTGCGTCACCTGGGCATGGTCTTTCACCCGCCTATGTTATACCTGGGCTTCGTGGGCTTCACGATCCCGTTTGCGTTCGCGTTCGCGGCGCTGGCAACTGGGCGCCTGGGCGCGGACTGGATTCGGGCGACGCGCAACTGGGCGCTGATCGCGTGGCTGTTTTTGAGCCTGGGCTTACTGCTGGGCGGTCGCTGGGCGTATGACGTGCTCGGCTGGGGCGGTTATTGGGGCTGGGACCCGGTCGAAAACGCGGCGCTGCTGCCCTGGCTGACCGGTACGGCGTTTTTGCACAGCGCCGTCGTGCAGGAAAAACGCGGTATGCTCAAGTTCTGGAACCTGCTGTTGATCGTGCTGACGTTTGTGCTGGTCGTGCTGGGGACGTTCGCCACGCGCAGCGGTGTTGTGAGCAGCGTACACAGCTTCGCCGAGTCGGAGATCGGCCTGCCGATGTTCACCTTTATGGGTGTTTCGACGCTGGCGAGCGTGCTGCTGCTGGTGTGGCGCCAGGAGCGCGGCGATCTGCGCGGCGCGGACGAACTCGACTCGCTGTTCAGTAAAGAAAGCCTGTTTTTGCTGAATAACTGGATGTTCCTGGGGCTGACGGTGGTTGTCCTGTGGGGCACCTGGGCCGAAGCGATCACGACTATCGCGGTTGACCTGGGCCTGCGTGACACGGTGATCAACCTGGGGCCGGACTATTTCCCGCCGGTCGTGCGCCCGTTTTTGATCGCGCTGTACATCCTGATGGGGATCGCGCCGCTGGCCGCGTGGCGGCGGTCCACGGCGGAACGTTTGGGCCGGGCTGTCGTGATCCCGCTGGCGCTGGCGTTGATCCTGGTGGCCGTGTTGGGCGCGACCGGCACCGGCAGCCTGTGGGCGCTGGTCGGTTATGGGTTGGTGGCGTTCGCCGGGCTGGCAACGATCACCGAAATCTGGAAAGGCATGTCGGCGCGTCATCGCCGGGGCGAACACTGGGGAGCCGCGTTTAGCCACCTCGTCGCGCGTGATCGCCGCCGCTATGGGGGGTACTTCATCCACCTGGGGATCGTGGTGCTGGGGCTGGGCGTGATCGGCAGCACATCGTTTCAGCAGATCACGCAGCAAACGCTAAACGTGGGCGAGCGGCTGGAACTGGGGCCGTACACCATGCGGTACGATGGATTGTACGGCGCTCAAGCCGAGGATGGCCGCCAGATGATGATCGCCAAAGCCACCGTGTACCGGGGCGATAACGAAGTGGCGCAGATTCGCCCGCGCCGTGATACGTTTTTCACGACGAATCCCACGACCGGCCAGCTTGAGCCGTCCACCAACATGAGTATTCCCGGCGCTCACAGCACCCTGGCTAACGATTTTTACGCGATTATCACGTTTTGGGAAGGGAATCGCGTGACGTTCCGCGTCTACCTGAACCCGCTCATTAACTTTGTGTGGCTGGGCGGATTCATCCTGATCGCCGGGACGCTGGTGGCACTGTGGCCGTCGCGGCGGTCGCCGGTCGCAGCGCGGGTATCGGTTCCGACGGGGCCCCCTGGCACGCCAGGGGCACGCGGCGCGCAGGCGGGAGATTGAAGACGATGAATCGAACGGTGAAACGCTGCCAACGAATCATACTATGGGCTGCGCTGGCGAGCGTGATTGTGCTGGCGGGCGGGATCGGGCTGCGCGTGGATCGCGCGGCGGCGCAGGGCGGCCAGGAACAACTCCCGCCGGGCGTAACGTGGGACGAAGTGAACGCCATCGCGCACAAAATGTACTGTGACGTGTGCGAAGGCGTGCCGCTGGACGAATGCGAAAGTATCGCCTGCCACCGCTGGCGCGAGGAGATCGCGCGCCTGATCAGCGAAGGTAAAACCGAAGACGAGATCATCGACTATTTTGTGACACGCTACGGCACGGATGTCGCCGCGCTGCCGCGTGACAGTCAGGACCGGTTTCTGGCGTTTGCGATCCCGGCGGGACTGGTAGCGCTGCTGGGCGTGATCGGTGCGGTGCAGGTGTGGCGGATGCGCCAGCATGGACACCACGCCGGGCAGGCGGTGAGCCGTACACGCGGATTCACGCACCAGCGCCCCGTACCGGATGACGTCGATCCCGACACCCTTGACCGGCTGCTGGGCGAATTGGAGGGAATGATACATGAGTGAGCAGCCCGAACACGACCGGCCCGAAGCGGAAGCCGATCTGCCGCGCTGGCTGCACGACATGACCGCGACCGGCGAGGATCACGCGTCGGTTCAGCGGCGTGTCTCGACGTTTGGGATCGTGGCGGTGCTGTTGATCGCGGCGCTGCTGGGCGTGATCGGCTACGCGCTGTACCAGCGTAACCAGTCCCAGCCCACCGAAGGCCCCGCCCCTGATTTCAGCGTGACGGCGTTTGATCTGGCGCGGCTGGACCGTCCCGGCGAGCGGATCACGCTCGACAGCCTCAAGGGGCAGGCGGTGGTGATCAATTTCTGGGCGAGTTACTGTGCGCCGTGCCGCGATGAAGCGCCCATGCTCGAACGCGTCTGGCGCGATTACCGTGACCAGGGTGTAGTGATGCTGGGCATCAACACCGACGATATCGAAAGTGACGCGCTGGCGTACATGGACGAGTACGATATCACGTTTCCGAACGCGCCGGACCAGGGCGGGCGTGTCGAGGATGATTACCGCATCACGGGTATTCCGGAGACGTTTGTGATCGATCGGGACGGCGAGATCGTGCGGCACTTCATCGCGACACCGCGAGAAAGCGACCTGCGCACCGTGATCGAACGGGCGCTGGATAGTTAGGCTGGTGAACGTGTTTAGGGCGCATGCGTGCCAGCAGTGGAGATGAAGAGGGGCGATGTCATCAGGAATGGTGTTGATGGGGCTGGTATTCACGGCGGCGGTGGCAGCGGCGGCAGTATTCCCGCTGTTGGAGCGCGACCCCGCGCGCGACCCGGCACCACCGGATCACGGTCCGCGCGGCACCCCGCGCCAGAACCAGGCGTTAGAAATGCTGCATGTCGAAAAACAGCGCGTCCTGCGCGCGCTGCGTGATCTGGATTTTGATTATGATCTCGGCAAGCTGGCCGACGATGCCTATGCCAGCCAGCGTAACGCGCTGCTGCGGTTGGGGGTCGCGATCCTGCATGAGATCGATACGATCGAAGCCGTGATCGCGGAACAGGACGATCGGATTGAGGCGGTTGTGGCCGGGTTTCGCCAACGTGAAACCACCGGCGCCCCGCCGGATCACGTCCTTTGAGGGGTAACGAGATTGCCGCGTGGGTCGGAGCCTATTACAATAAATGCCTTATGTGGGATTGGGGACGTTGGGCGAGCGCCTAACACGTGATAAACCGGAATAAACGTATGTCAAAACAGCATGTGTTGCGTCTTTGGATCGTTTTGCTGCCGTTAGTGGCAGCCGCATGTGGGTTGAATATGTCCGGCGAGCCGGAGATCGTGTCGGAAGCCGAGATCGTGTCGCTGCCGACCCAACCGGTCACCGCGACGGTGACACTCGAAGTTGAGGCGGCGCTGGCGGCAACGCCAACCGTGGCGGGCGTGCTGCCGGTCGAAACCACGCTGACGCCCGCTGCATCGGAAACTACCGCGCCGGATGATGCCGCCGACGATACGCTGATGGTATTGGGCAAGCTCATTCAAGGCACGGCGGATGGTCCACGCATCCCCGGCGGGCTGCTCGTGGAATTGTACGTGCTGGACACTGAAGGCACGCCGGTCGCGGTGCGCCAGACCGTGACCGAAGAAGGCGGCACATTTGTGTTTGAGGATGCGCTGCGCGGGCCGGGTTTTGTCTACTTTGTACGCGTGGACTACGGTGGAATCCCGCAGGGAACACAGATTTCGCCGATCCAGGGCACCGAAGACGAGATCACGATTGACGTGACGCTGTACGAGCGAACCGCTGACCGTGTCTCAGTGGTCGTGACGCGGGCGCAGATGCTTGTGAATTTCGCGCCGATCAATGAGTTTGGGCTGGAAATCCGGCTCGACCTGGATTTGCTCAACACGGGCGATACCATTGTGGCCAGCGACGACGTTTCCGACAGCGGTTGGCCGATCTCGGTGTCGGTCGAGCTGCCGGTTGGGGCGTTTGGCATCCAGCCTATGCAGGCCCAGGGCAGCGAACGTTACCAGGTTGACGTGGTCGATTCGGTGCCGGTCGTCCGGGATACGTGGCCGCTGCGCCCGGAGCAGGCTCACACGCTCACGATCCTCTATTATTTGCCCTATACCGATGGCGCGGTGCTGGATCAGGCATTCGGTTACCCGGTTATGGATGCCACCGTTTTGCTGCCCAATGATACGGTCGAATTCGACAGCCAGCAGTTTGACGCGGAAGGTGAATTTCGCTATCGCGTGCTGGAAGGCGGGCTGCGCGTGCGCGAACTGGAAGCCGACGAACCGATCACGCCGGAAACGGACACCACCCTGATCAAAGCTCACGACCTGATCAGCCCGCTGAACGCCGATGAACGGATGTTGTTTACGCTGTCCGGGCGGCCCTCGCGGACGGTGAACGTGATGCGACCCACCGTGAAGCCGTCCGGTTCCGGCGAAAGTAACGCACTGTCCTTCGTGTTATTTGGCACCGGGCTGGGCGTGCTGGGGCTGGCGGCGGCGCTGTGGTGGCGTCAGCGGATGGTCGCCGGGCCGGTCAAACGTGCGCCTAGCGCCTGGCGTCCGCCTGATCCGGCTGCTGGCGAACAGGTGTTGTTGAGCGCGATTGCGGCGCTGGATGACGCGTTCGAAGCGGGCGAACTGGATGAAACGGTTTACCACGAGCGGCGCGACATCCTGAAAGAACGGCTGCTGCCGTACATTACCGGCGAATCCCATGATCCCGGAGCCGCGCATGATCGATGAGGTGGCGGCCCGGCCCATGATCGAAGCGCAAAAACTGGTCAAAATTTTCGGCGTAAATCCCGTGCTGCGCGGCCTTGATCTCGACGTGCAGCGCGGCGAATTTCTCGCTTTGCTGGGGCCGAACGGCTCCGGCAAGACCACGTTATTACGCATTCTGGCGGCGCTCGCACGCCCGACAAGCGGCACCGTTCGGATCGGCGGGTGGGAACTGCCCGGCGAGGCGGATTATGTGCGGGCGCAGCTTGGCGTCGTGAGCCATATGCCGCTGCTGTATGACACGTTAACCGCCGAAGAAAACCTGTTGTTTTTCGCCCGGCTGTATGACCTGCCGCGCGGCGAACGCCGTGATCGGGTGCATACCATGCTGCGGCGGGTGGGTCTGCACCGGCGGGCGCGGGATGTCGTGCGCACCTTCAGCCGGGGCATGGTCCAGCGGTTGGCGATTGCGCGCGCCGTGCTGCACGATCCGGCGGTGCTGCTGCTGGATGAGCCGTACACCGGCCTGGATCAAGACGCCGCCGCGCTGCTCGATGACCTGCTGGGAGAAGTCGCCGCCGCCGGGCGTACCGTGATCATGACCACGCACGATCTGCGGCGCGGGCACGCGCTGGCCGACCGGATCGCGATCCTCAGCCGGGGCACGATCGTGTATGACGTGTCGTGTCACGCGGTCGCCGCCGCCGATCTGCCGGGGCTGTATGCCGACGTAACAGGAGCCGTTACGACACGATGAGCGCACCGCCCGGCAATGCCCATTCGACGCCGAACAAACCATCTGCCGGACGTGTCCGCCGCCCGGTGACCGCCTACTGGCGCGCGGTGGGTGTGATCGCCTGGAAAGACCTGCGCGCCGAGATTCGCAGCCGCGAGCTGGTCACATCCATGATCCTGTTTACGCTGATGACGGTCATGGTTTTTAGCCTGGCGCTCGAACTCGACGCCGACGCCCGCCAAAACACCGTCGCCGGGGTGCTGTGGGTGACGGTCGTTTTTGCCGGGATGCTGGGCCTCAGCCGCAGCCTGGCCGCCGAAAAAGATCGGGGCAGCCTCGACGCGCTGCTGTTAGCGCCCATCGATCGCAGCGCGTTATTTTTTGGCAAGATGATCGGCAACCTGGTGTTTGTGTTGGTCGTGGCCGGGGTACTCATGTTCGCGCTGACCGTGATGTTTAATATTACGCTGATTCGCCCCCTGATCGTGCTGTTTGTGCTGCTGGGCAGCATCGGATTCACGACGGTGGGCACGTTGTTTTCAAGCATGAGCGTACACGCTCGCGCCCGTGAAACGCTGCTGCCGATCCTGCTGCTGCCGGTCGTGCTGCCGATTCTGATCAGCGCGGTACGGGGCAGCACCGCGATCCTGAACGATCTGCCGTCCGATGACTGGCTGCCGTGGCTGCAACTGTTGGTCGTGGCCGACGTGATCTTCCTGGCGGCGGGGTACGCGCTGTTTGATTTTGTGGTCGAGGAATAAGCTCGCCGGTTGTATGTTTGAATCTGGCTGTGTTAGCATCTTTTCAGAATCGTAACCGTGAATAAGTGTTAGGGCTTGAGGAGTGTTCGGCAATGACCTATTCGGTGCCGCGCGACCGTGCGCTAAAGGGCCTGACCATCGCCGCCGGGGTGTTATTTGTGCTGGCGATGCTCATGGACTTCTTTTATGTCGGGCCGGAAAAAACGCAGGGTGAAGCGCAGCGGATATTTTATATTCACCTCGGTTCGTTTCTGGGCGCGTTTATCGCGTTTGCGGCGGCGGTGGTGGCCGGTATTCGTTATTTGAGCAGCCGTGAATCACGCTGGGATATCCTGGGGCTGGCCAGCGTCGAGATCGGGCTGGGCCTGTCGGGGATCACGATTATCACGGGCATGGCGTGGGCCAAGCCGATCTGGAATACGTGGTGGACGTGGGACCCGCGCCTGACGAGCATCACGATCATGTGGCTGGCGTATGCGGCTTACCTGATGCTGCGGGCCGGGATCGATGATCCGGAGCGGCGGCGGCGCTTTGCGGCAGTCTACGGCATTGTAGCCTTTGCCAGCGTGCTGTTTACGATCATCATTATCCGTGTGCGGCCCGATACCATTCACCCGGTTGTCGCCGGGCCGACTCAGGCCGATCCAAGCGGCGGGTTTGATGTCGCGGGGCGGATTCGAGACACGTTGTTTTTTAACCTGTTTACGTTCAGCGTGATCACGGTGACCCTTGTATGGCACCGTATCCGCCTGGAAAACCTGGCGGAACGAGTCACACGGCGCAAGCTGGACGTGCTGTCGGAATTATAACGAGGAGAGGACCGCCATCATGGCTGAGTATGCCGAATATATGATCCTGGGTTACGCGACGATGGCCGTGATCCTGGGCGCGATGGTGTTGGCGATGGTGCTGCGCTACCGGTCACTGACGCGCGAAGCCCGCCTGATCGAGCAAATCGCTATCGAGGAAGGGCTGGCAGGCGATCGTGAACCGCGCCCGGATAGGGCATAAGCGTCATCCCACGGATCAAAAACCGCAGCGCAGCGCCATTTTACCGGCGCTGCGCTGGTGTTTCAGGTGGAGATGCCGGGAATCGAACCCGGGTCCAGAAGATTCGCGGCCAAACATCTACAAGCTTAGTCGTCTGTTTGGTTTCGCTGCGCAGTAACCCAAGTCGACGAAGGTACACTACGCGCTAGCCGATAGTGTCTTTGCTGCCGTGGATCGGCGTAACAGCAGCGCACCCTGTTATTTGTGACGCCTGCTTGTCGCCCGAACAGGTACGGTCGGGGCAGACGGATTACCCGCAGGTAATCTTGCCTACTTTAGCCGACTATGCGGCTAAAGCAAGGCGTGGAGTGCTTTCATTGGCACTTATTGGTTTTGCTCCGGATTTACGAGGATGGAGCACCTCGGCTTGCAGTCTGGAAACAACCTCCCCTGTCGAAGCCTGTCATCCCCTGTTGTTTTTATTATACCAGAATCCTGGCGTGTTAAAATGGTTTAAATCCGAATAGGGGGGAACAAGTGTGCGGCTGGCAATTTATCTTATGTGGAGTGATACTCAGTAGTGTAGGATTTATGCTCAAAAATACTTTGAACGACAGGCAGGATACGTCAACACGATCGGGTTGGCAGGAAACTTGTTTTTTGAGGCACAACAATTATGATTTCTTGGAAAAATTACCACGCGATCTATCGCGGCAAAGGCCATACGGTTTCCGGCACGATCAAAGTATGCCAGGCGCTGCGCAGTCCACAGCTTAACAACGCGCGGGATATCCTTGTTTATCTGCCGCCGTCCTATGACGATGAGCAGGTATGTTACCCCGTCATTTACATGCACGACGGTCAGAACTTGTTTGACGCCGCGACCAGTTTTGTTGGCGAGTGGGGTGTTGACGAGTGTATGCAAAAACTGAGCGCCGCCGGTCTGCCTGCGATTGTGGTCGGCATATGCCATATGGGTGTGCGCCGGTTGGATGAGTACAGCGTGGTACGCAATGCCGTACTAAACACCGGGGGACAGGGTGAGGCGTACCTGGCGTTTGTGCGGGATACGGTCAAACCGCTGATCGACACCCATTTTCGCACGCTGCCGGACCGTGATCATACGCTCATGATCGGTTCTTCTATGGGGGCGCTGATCAGCCTGCGTGCTTTTTTGCTGCATGGTGATAGTTTTGGCCGGATTGGCATGTTGAGTCCGGCTTTTTGGTTTGCCGCTGACGCCATATTCGAAGCTGTCGAAGCCGCCCCGTTTATACCCGGCTGCCTGTATCTGGACGTGGGCACCGACGAAATGGCGATCATCCCGAAGGATGATCGGCGCCCTGGAATCACGTCAGCGCGGTATCTGGACGATGCGCGCCGCATGCATGATCTGCTGCGAGCCAAGGGTTACCGAAGCGGGGCGGATTTGTTGTACGTTGAGGATGCAGGAGCAGTTCACAACGAACGCGCCTGGGGGCGGCGGCTGCCCGATGCGATCCGTTTTTTGCTGGACTACGCTGCCACTGGTTAACCGGCACAGGCTGATTGCATAAGACGTTTTTCTCCCGGCGGGAAAATGTAGGGATCACGCGCTAAACAAGCGCGCACGTGCAAGTTACCCGTCCAGCTTCATAGCTGGACGGATGACTTAGGGGGAAGGCGCTGCACAAAAAAATAACCGCCACAATGGGATGCGGTGACCCTGTTAATCCGCACAAAGAAGTGGCAAAGCCGGACTCGGATTGGCAGAATTGGAAGCCGAGGAGCGATACATTACATGAAGGGCGTTATTGCAGGCGGAAGTCAACAGACGGTTGCCGCCGGGGCCGAGATGTTCCGGCAGGGTGGCAATGCCGTTGACGCGGCGGTAGCGGCGGCATTCGCCAGCTATATGGGCGAGGTGATGCTGTCCACGCCCGGCGGGGGCGGGTTTGCGCTGGTTTACGGCCCGGATCATGCGCCTGTTGTGTACGACTTCTTCTGTGCGACGCCGTGCCTGGGCAATGACCGGCGCGGTGCAGCGGACCTGGATTTTGCGCCGGTAACGGTCGTGTACGAGAGCGGCACCAGCGTGTATCACCTGGGACGCGGCAGCAGCGCGGTGCCCGGTGATGTAGCGGGCCTGACGCAGTTGCTCGAAGAGGCCGGAACGCTGCCCCTGGAAACCGTGCTCCAGCCTGCGATTCGCCTGGCCCGTGAGGGGGTGGTGCTCAACGACTACCAGGCGTACTTGATCCGGCTGGTGGACATGATTTTTGACTATGACGCGAGCTGCCGGGCCATCTACGCGCCTGGCGGGGATTGGCTGAAAGCGGGTGAGCGCCTGGTGAATCACGCGCTGGCCAACACGCTGGAAACGATCGCTTCTGACGGGTGGCAGGCATTTTACACCGGCGATATCGGCGCGGCGATTGTGGCCGATCAAGCCGCGCATGGCGGGCTGATCACGGCTGGCGATCTGGCGGCCTACAAAGTGATCAAACGCGAACCGCTGCGTTTTGAATACAAAGGGAACACGATCTACACCAATCCGCCGCCGTCGGCAGGGGGCATCCTGATCGCGTATGCGATGCGTTTGTTTGGTAACGCCGATCTCAGCGATCTGATGTATGGTGGCGGGCGGCATGTTGCCCTGCTGGCCGAGATCATGCAGCAAACCAACATCGCGCGGCAGCGTGATCGCCCTATGCGGCTGCCACATGCTCCGGCGTGGCGGGCGTGGCTCAGTGCGCGGCGGCTCAGCAGCGATTGGGTTAAAGTGATGGCGGCCCTGATGCTGAAACGAACGCGTCCCGGTCCGAACGAGCCTGCTGGTCCCAAGAGCACTACCCATATCAGCGTGATGGATGAAACCGGGCTGTGTGTGGGGCTGTCGTTCACATCTGGCGAGACGGCGGGTTATTTTGTGGACGGCACCGGGGTCCTGATGAATAACATGTTGGGTGAGGATGAACTCAACCCGGACGGATTCCACCATTGGAAGCCGGGCCAGCGTTTGTCATCCATGATGGCCCCGACTATCGTGGTTGAAAACGACAGCCCCCGGCTGGTTGTCGGCAGCGGTGGGGCGGCTCGTTTGCGCAGCGCGATCTTTCAGGTGCTCAGTAATGTGCTGGACTGGCGTATGCCTGTGGCCGACGCGGTGGCACGGTCGCGCGTACATTATGAAAACAACGTACTCCACCTGGAAGGCGGCAGCCACCCCGGCGCACCGCCGGTGCTGGAGGCACGCGGTTATACACTCAATCGCTGGGACAAACGCACGTTTTACTTCGGCGGAACACATGCCGTGCAATGTGATCCGGACGGTACGTTCAGCGGCGCAGGGGATATCCGGCGCGGCGGGGCGGTCGCCGTGGTGGACTGAGCCGGATCGCGGGGATTGGCGTGTGCCACACGCCGCGCTATACTTCGGCTCATGGAAAACCTGCATCGAACGGCTGTTATCTGGATACTCCTGCTGGCGGTAGGTGTAGGGCTGGCGATCAGCGGCTGCGGCCCGGTGTCGGACGTGCTCGGCGAACGTAAGCAGCCTACACCCACACGCCAACCCTTTACCACGGCCACGCCCGGCGGGCACCTGTCGGTATGGTTGGTCGCGCCGACCGGCCAGGCATCCGGCCTTGAGGGCGCGCTCACGCCCAGCCCATCCGGGGTGACGGTGGGTAACCCGGTTGGCCCGGCAGCGACGGCTACCGCCGTCAAAGCGACCATCGAAGCGGCCACCCAGACCGCCGCCGCGCCGCTCGTGATGCCCTATTACCAGCCCGACGAATGCCCCGAAACGCGCCCGATGGCCTCACCGCCCCGGCCCGCCGATTTCACCGAATACCCGATCGTGCTCGGCAGTTTTTTATCGTCCGGCGGCGCTCCGGCAGTGGTCGAGGCCACGCTCCGCAACTGGGGCGCGATCACCGATGTGGGCGGCGTGGTGCAGGCCGATACTGATATCACCGGGAACGGCGTGCTGGAAGTGATCATCACGTTGTTTAACCCGGCGGTCTATAATCCGGACGCGCTGCTCAACGCCGGTCAACTGTTCGTTTACGGCTGTGACAGCGGCGGCTACCGGCTGCTGTACCAGACGGCGTACAACCCCGGTATCGCGCTGCCGGTGCTGCTGCGCGTGGGTGATATGAACGCCGATGTGCGGAACGAACTCGTATTTTTCACCGAAACGTGCACCACGTCGAGTTGTTACCGTGAAGCCAAAATCCTGACCTGGAACGCGGTTGTTGGCGCGTTCGAAGAACTCAACAACGGCCAGATCGTGGCCATCAACGGGCGGTTTGGGATCGTGGACATCGACGCCGATGGTGTGTTAGAGCTAACCGCCGATATCGACGAATCCGCCGGGTCGAGTGGGCCGGGCCGCGTGGTGCGTGATACGTGGGACTGGACCGGCCTGGATTATGTGCTGGCCGTGCGCGAGCAGGAAGGCGCGCGTTACATGATCCACGCCGTGTACGACGCCGACGACCGGCTGCGGGCCGGTGATTGGGGTGGGGCGCTGGAAGCCTACGACCAGCTTCGCAAAACATCCAATTTACAGTTGTGGGGCGTATCGGGCGAATATGAGGCGCTGCGGGCGTATGTCGCGTTCCGCATCATGACCGTTCACGCCAGCCGGGCCAACGCTCGCGCCGAAGATTGGTTGGCCGTGTTGCAAAGTGAAAATCCCGAAGGCTCGGCGGGGTACCCGTTTACGCAGATGGCGGTCGCATTCATGAACAACTACCGCGCGACCGGTGACGCCCGTGCCGCCTGCGCCGAAGCCAAAGCCACCGGGCGAACGCTGCCGGACCTGCTGCGCGTGCTGAACAGTTACGGCGGCCAGAATCGCACATACACGCTGGACGATCTATGTACCTTCTAGGAGCCACACGTTTTAGCTTATGAAGCTGCTGGATTTTTTCCGCGAACACAACGACGAAATCATCGATTTCACTAGAGAACTGGTCCGGTACGAATCCCCCACACACGACAAACGGGCGGTTGACGCGCTTGGTCAATTTCTCGCTGCCGAGTTACAGGCGATCGGTGCCCAGGTTGAGGTTTTCCCCCGCCGCACTGTCGGCGACGTGATCTACGCGGCCTGGAATGGGGATAGTCCGGGCCAGCCGATTTTGTTGATCGGGCACATCGACACGGTGTGGCCGGTCGGCACGCTGGCCAATATGCCGCTGTGGCAGGATGGCATGCGGCTGTACGGTCCCGGTATTCTGGACATGAAAGCCGGGATCGCGCTCATCGTCAAGGTGATCGGTTTGCTGCGCCAGAACGGCGAGCTGCCGCAGCGCCCGATCTGGGTATTGTTCACCACCGACGAGGAGGTCGGCAGCACGACGTCGCGCGATCTGATCGAACAGGTGGCGGCGAATGCCGGGCTGGTGTTGGTGTTCGAACCGGCCACCGAGGGCGAAACCGTCAAAACGGCGCGGCGCGGCATGGCGCGTTACACGGTGCGCATTGAAGGACGCGCCGCGCATTCGGGCCGCGAGCCGGAAAAAGGCATCAACGCCATTCACGAAGCGGCGCGGCAGGTGCTCCGGTTGGCCGAATTAAACGCGCCGGAGGCCGGGACATCCGTGGCCATCAACCTGATATCCGGCGGCACAGCGGCTAACATTATCGCGCCATACGCCGAGTTTCTGGTTGATTTTCGTTTCAGCCGCCGTGATGAGCAGCAGCACATCAAACACGTGATGCACAAACTCGAACCCATACAGGACGGGATTCGCCTGTCGGTCGAGTACATGATCGGGCGCCCGCCGATGGAACGCGACGACGTGATGATCCGCACGTTCGACCAGTGCGCTGCCCTGGCCGGGAAACTGGGCCTGCCCATCGCCGAGGAGTTGTCCGGCGCGGGCAGTGACGCGAATTTTACGGCGGCGCTGGGTGTGCCTACGCTGGACGGCCTGGGCGCGCGCGGGGTGGGTATGCATGCCGAAAACGAACATATCATCGTCAGCAGTATTCCGCGCCGGGCGGCCCTGCTGGCGAGTATGTTGCAGCACTGGGATATGGATTCCGGGTTGGATAATGGGGCGTGAGCGTGGAATCGGCACAGCAGATCATCAACCGGCTGTGGGCCGACGCGCTGGACGTATTTGGCGCCGGGCAGGTTCATACCGATCCGTTTTTGCTGGATCGTGCCGCCGATAATCGGCGCGCCGATAACCGGCGCGGCGTGACGCTGGTCATCCGGCCCGACGCGGCCACGTGCGCCCGTATCGCGCCCGTGCTCGACCGGCTGTGTACCTGCGCACCGGATCAATACCACTACCGGCTGGACGAACTCCATATCACCGTACTATCGCTGATCAGCGCATCCGAGGGCTATAATCCTGCTGGCGTGCCGCTGGACGCTTTCCGGGCGCGGTTTGAGTCACTGTTTCCCCGGCTGAATCCGTTTAGCATCCATTACCGGGGCGTGACCGCCAGCCCGG
Organism: Anaerolineae bacterium; assembly: GCA_016930015.1. Lineage (GTDB taxonomy): Bacteria > Chloroflexota > Anaerolineae > Aggregatilineales > Aggregatilineaceae > JAFGHR01. Next base: position 40,795 of record JAFGHR010000010.1, read on the forward strand.
ACAGTGTGATGCTGTGGGGCGTGTCCGGTGATGATGCGCTCAACGACCTGCGCGACCGGCTGCGCCAGGAACTCCGGGCGGTCGGGCTGGGCGACGGCCTGGATCACCGCTACCGGGTTGTGACCACGCACACCACCGTGTTACGTTTTGTCTCACAGCCGCGTGATCTACCGGGATTAGTCAGTGAGCTAAAAGCGCTGCACGAGTTTGATATGGGCACGTTTGAGGTGAGTAGTATAGATTTTGTAGATAATGATTGGTACATGTCCCATGATCGTGTAAAACTGCTGGGTCGTTATCACCTTGGATCGTGAGCATCACCTTGGATTGTGAGCGCCGGAAAGTGACAGAGAAATGATCGATTGGCTGGCCTATTTCAACTCACAAACAGAGCACATGGTCGAGCACCTCGGACAACTGGTCCGCCTGGAATCGCCGACCAGCAGCAAGGGTTTTGTGGATAAACTGGGCGCAAAGCTTGTGGAGACATGCCGCGACCTGGGGGCTGCGGTCACGGTTCACCGGCGCGAGGAAGTGGGTGATATCGTGCTGGCCGAATGGAACGGTAATACGTCGGGCAAGCCGATTCTGCTGGTGACGCATATGGATACGGTGTGGCCGGTTGGCACGCTGGATACCATGCCGCTGCGCCGTGATGACGAACGGTTGTACGGGCCGGGTGCGCTGGATATGAAGGCCGGTCTGGTGATCGCCTTAACTGCGCTCCGGGGGTTGATCGAGAACAATAACCTGCCGTCGCGCCCGATCTGGTTGTTTATCAACAGTGACGAGGAAACCGGCAGTTTCCATTCCCGCGATCTGCTGTACGAAATGGCACAGCAAGCCGGGCTGGCGCTCGTGTTTGAGCCTGCCGCCGAAGGTGAAGCGTTCAAAACGTGGCGTAAGGGGATCGGGCGTTACGTGGTGCACACAAGCGGCGTGGCGTCGCATGCCGGGAACGCGCCCGAAGCCGGAGTCAACGCGGTGATCGAAGCGGCGCACCAGGCGCTGGCCGTGCACACGCTGAACGATCTCAAAAACGGTACCTCGGTGTCGGTGACGATGATCAAGGGGGGTATCACGTCCAACGTGATCCCGCCCGATGCATCATTTGAAGTGGACGTGCGCTTTTTGAAGGCGTCCGAGGCCGAACGCATCGATACGGCGATTCGCAGTCTGACCCCGGTGCTGCCGGGTGCGGGGGTGCGCGTCGAGGGTGGAATCGACCGGGGGCCGATGGAGCGCGACGCACAAATGATCCGCGCTTTGCAACAGGCGCAGGCGGTCGGGCGCTCGCTGGGTATGGAACTCAGCGAAGCGGGCAGCGGCGGCGCCAGCGATGGTAACTTCACCGCCGCGATGGGCATTCCCACGCTTGACGGGCTGGGCGCGGAAGGTGCGGGCCTGCACGCGCATCACGAACAGCTTGTAGTACGCTCGCTGCCGCGCCGCGCGGCGCTGGTCGCCAAAATCCTGCTCGATTGGGACATGGACGCCGTCTAGGATTCGTTCCCAAACGCCAAACTGTTTACATGTAAACGCCCGGTGAGGATATCCGCCGGGTGTCGTTTTTTTCCCCCGTGGGGACGGTACAATTTGGGCTGTTGTCGATAAGCGTAGTATACCGCATGCGCTCACAACGCCACAAAAATTAGGTCATTTGTTCGGCGGTCCATCGTGCATAATGATCCACACCTGAACGAGACAGAATCCGGGTGAAAGGATAGAGCACAATGGATGTGAGCGACAACGTAAGACAGCAGGGCGGGGCGCTGTTCGACTTCGAAGCAGCGGCGCTGCGTTCCATACCGGGGAGCGGTGCGCCTGACGGCGTCGTTTTTGATTATGACGACGGCGGCGCGGCAACCATCGTTAAGTTTATGCCGGTCAAGCCGGATGACCTGGACGCGGTGCGCGACAAGATCGCGTTTGTGGATTACCTGCGCACACACGGGGTACGCACGGCGCAGTATGTGCCATCACAGTACGGTAACCTGCTGGAAACCGTCGAGGAAAACGGCGAGACTTACGCCGTGCTGAAGATGCTCAAAGCGCCGGGACGGCACCCGCATCCCCGCGCCTGGGACGAGTCATTTTACCGGGCCTGGGGGCGCACGGTGGCCCAGATTCACGTGCTCAGCCAGCAGTATGACGGCGGCGCGCATATTCCCGGCTGGGAAGACGAACACGCGTCATTTGTAAACATGTGCCAGGATCACGCTATCCTGGAAGAGTGGCAGGCGCTGGGTGAAATTCTGCGCGAACTCCCGCAGCCGCGCGGCGCGTTCGGCCTGATTCACAACGATCCGCACGCGTGGAACTTTCTGGTTGATGGCGACGATCTGACCGTGCTGGATTTTGACGTGTGTACGCGGTCGTGGTTTGCGCTCGATATCGCAATCGCGCTGTTTCACCCGCTCTGGGACCGGCGGCGCAAGCCGGATACGGGCGCTTTTTCACGCCGGTTTATACGCGGCTGGCTGGATGGTTACCGCGAAATCTACCAGCTTGACACAAGCTGGCTGGAACGGCTGCCGCTGTTTGTGCGCTACCGGCAGATGTTGTTTTACATCGTCAGCCGCCAGGAACAGGCCGCGCTGCCGGAACCGTGGCGTAAACGCCTGCTGACCGATCTGCGGCACGCCATTCTGCACAATCAGACCATGCTGGACATGGCGCTGGTGCTGGGCTAGGGGCGGGCGCGGGCGTCGTCCAACGTGGCCAGAAGCTGGTCACGCGTCGTGATGCCGCGCATGGTACGCAGCCACGTCTTAAGATCGGGGCTGCGTTCGCGTAATTCCTGCACGCCCGGCCCGATCGGATCGGTGCCGCCCGCGCCCGGTGCGCCCTGGTAGCTCCCGTAAAACGCAAAATACGCCTGGTTGAGCTTGCGGATCGTGTAGCCGTTGCGCACAAATTCGCGGCGGCGGGTTTCCATGTAAGCTTCCGCTTCCTCGACGCGGCCTTGTTCCAGCAGATCATCGACTGTCACGCGGGTTTCGTGCAGCTCGGTGTAGTAATCGAAGACCGGCGGCGCCTCAGATGACGCGTCGTCGGCGCTGGACGATTCACTGTCCGCTGAAAATGACGGGTAAACGGGCGGTTCCACGTCCGGGTAATAACGTGCGAGCACCTTGAGCGCGATCTCACGGCCCAGCAGGGTCGCCACCGTTTCGTTGATGATGCGCGTATCGGGGCGCGTGCCGTATTCCCAGCCCAGCGGGAAGAACATCAGGTAGTGGTGTGTCCATTCGTGGGCCGTGACCTCAAATGCACGCGCCGCCCCGGATGTTTCGAGAATCATGCTCGGATACAGGCTCAGGCCGCCCAGCGGCACGACCAGCGACGCGACATCCAATTCGCTGTCGATGCGGTCTTCGAGCGCCTCCCGTTCGTCCACAGACAGGCCGGTCAGGTTGATGTCAACCGCAAATTCGATGCGATCACGCGGGGAAACGACCAGCAGCGTCGGGACCTCGGTAAAGTGCATGGATACCGGCGGGATCACCTGTCCCATCAGGTCGAATCCCTCGTCGATCAGCACGGCGGCCACCTGCCCCTCGATGATACTTTCCACCAGCGGTTGATCCTCGGCCAACCGGCGGCGCAGGGCGTCCCGTTCGGCGCGGAGTCCGGCGCTGGCAGCATCAGGATCGGCTACGTCGGGATCGCTGTACAGGCGCGTGATCTGCCATTCGAGCTGCTGCGCGGTGCCGGCATCCTGCAAATAGCGCTGCGTGATACCGGCGCGTGTGTTCTCGTCCAGGTAGGGATGAATGCCGAATAATTCCTGCTGTGTTTTGCTCCACAGCGCGTTGATCTCCCACGTGGCGTAGTCGAACAGGTAATCGCGGGACAGCGCGAGTGATCGCCCGCGCAGCGTGTGATCATCGGCTGTACCATCATGGAGCAGGATCGCCACAAACAGAAAAAACAGCAGCCGGACGCCGTTCAGCAGCAAAAAATCGATCAGCCCGCCGATCCGCTGCCGGATCACGTCCCAGGAAAAAGAAACGGTCGTGTGTGTGGGTGCAGTCATAATAACGTGATCATGCGTCAAAACCGCGCGAACGACAACATTTCGCCAGGGTGATCGCTCTAGATGGCCCCAGGGCTATCGTTTCATAATCAAAAAACGCCCCTCCCCACCGGGCTAACGCCCGGCTGCCCCTCCCCGGCCAAGCCATGGAGGGGAAAAAACAGCCGCACGCGATCAAAGTTCGCGCGTTGTCAAGTCCCCCGTCCAGCTTGGCTGGAAGGGGGATTAGGGGGAAGGCGTTGCAACACACAGCGCAACCGGCCATTTGATGCAATCACCCTGCCCGAATCGCTTGCCGGGACGGTGCCAACACGCCATAATAACGACCATGGCCATTCAAACGATCCAACACGGGCGCGTAGCGTGGACCAACATCGAGCGCGTTACGCCAGAAGATATCGAACAACTGCGGGAGTCGTATCCCCATTTTCATCCACTCGACCTGGAAGACCTGCGCAGCCGGATCGAGCGTCCCAAGATCGATGAATACGACGACTACCTGTTTGTCGTGATGCAGTTCCCGCTGTGGGACCCGGTGCAGCGTGTCAGCCGGGCCAGCGAAGTTGATATGTTTGTGGGGAGCGGTTATCTTGTCACAACCAGCGACGGGCTGCTCAAGCCGCTGCGCAACCTGTTTGAACAGTGCCAGACCAATGATGCCGTTCGTGAGGAACTGATGGGACGCGGTTCCAGTAAGATTTTTTACGCGGTGATCGACCGCCTGGTAGACTACGTCCTGCCGATCCTGTACAAGGTCGATGCCAATATCCGCGACCTGGAGGAAGAAATCTTTGCCGAGGATTCACGGCGGGTTATGCAAGACCTGTCGTTCATCCGGCGTGATATTATCTCACTGCGGCGGATCATTCGCCCGCAGATCGTGATTATCGAAAACCTGGAAAAAACCGATCGCCCGTTTATCCGCGAAGAGCTAGACGTGTATTTTGGCGATATCCTCGACCACCTGATCAAAGCCTGGGAAATCGTCGATGATCACCTGGAAGTGATCAACGGCCTGTCGGATACGGCGAACGCCCTGGTCAGCTACCGGCTGAACGAGGTGATGCAGATTCTCACCGTGATATCGGTCATTATGCTGCCGCTGACGTTGATCAGTGGCATTTATGGTATGAACATCGACTTACCGTTAATGCGAGATTCGAATGCGTTCCCAGCGGTGATGGGCCTGATGTTTGCCATTGCATTCTCAATGTTGATGTATTTCCGTCACCGGGGGTGGTTGTGAGAAAGAACCTGCCGAAGCTAAAACGTCCGACGATGATCCGGCGCACAAAGGCGCTGCGCCAGCTTGTTGATGAACTCCGCGACCAACCGGCGCTCGCGGTCGATACCGAATCAAACAGTCTATACGCCTACTATGAACAGGTGTGCCTGGTCCAGCTTTCGACTCGCAGCCGTGACTACATCATCGATCCCCTGGCGATCGATGATATGAGCTCGTTAGGCGTGTTATTCGCGGACCCATCCAGGGAGATCGTGTTTCACGCTGCCGAATACGATGTAATCTCGCTCAAGCGTGACTTTGGTTACACATTTGGCCGCATCTTTGATACGATGATTGCGGCGCGTATCAGCGGCTGGAAAGCAGTCGGGCTGGGGTCAATCCTGGCAAAGCAGTTCGGCGTCCAGGCCGACAAAAAATACCAGCGTGCCAACTGGACGACTCGCCCCCTGCCGCCGGAGCAGTTGTTGTATGCCCAGATGGACACACATTATTTGCTGACTCTATGTGATCTGCTGGATCAGGAACTGGCGTCACTGGGCCGCCAGGAAGAAGCGCGCGAAACGTTCGCACAACTGCTCGATTTGCGACCGGCTGAGTATCATTTTGACCCGGAAGGGTACTGGCGTATCCACGCGACGCGTGATCTCAACCGCAGCCAGATGGCGCTGGTGAGGGAATTGTACCTGATGCGCGACACGATCGCGCGCCAGCGGGATGCCCCACCTTTTAAGGTATTTGGCGACTCGACGCTGGTTGAATTGGCGCGCTTGATGCCGCGCCGCCGGGACGACTTACACGGTGTAAAGGGGATGACATCGGGCCAGATTCAGCGCTACGGCGAGCAAATATTGGAAGCGATTGTGCGCGGTCGCCGCGCCGCGCCACCGACCCCGCCGCAGCGGTCATCACCACCCGCGCCAGATGTGCAGGAACGGTATGAGGCGCTGCACAACTGGCGCAAACGCCGGGCGGCTAAACGCGGTGTGGAGTCAGATGTGATCGTCTCGCGTGATACCTTGTGGCGGCTGGCTCGCCGTGCGCCCACGTCGCTTGAAGAACTGGGCGACATCCCCGGTTTGGGGCCGTGGCGGCAGGCGGAGTATGGCCAGGAATTGATCGCTGTGCTGGTGCAGACCGCCGACCGGGAAACAAGCTGAATGCCCAACACGAACTGGATCGCGGCGGTGCGACAGGCAGGCCGCGAGAACGACCAATAGTTTAATGGGTTGTAGTGCAGTGAGGAAAAGGCCACGATGAAAATAACATTTCACGGCGCGGCACGGACTGTGACCGGGTCGCAGCACTTGATTCAAGTAAACGGGCACCACCTGCTGTTAGACTGCGGCCTGTACCAGGGCAAACGCAGCGAAGCCTTTGAACGTAACCGCGATTTACCGTTTGACGTGTCTGAGATCGACGCGCTGGTGTTGAGCCATGCCCACATCGATCACAGTGGTAATATCCCCAACCTGGTCAAAAACGGGTTTGACGGTGATATCTGGTGTACGTTCGCCACGCGTGATCTATGCTCGACGATGCTGCTCGACAGCGGGTATATCCAGGAGCGCGACACGGAATTTGTCAACAAAAAGCGGGCGCGTAAAGGGGAACCGCCGGTCGAGCCGCTGTATACAACTGAGGACGCCATGCGCTGCCTCGAATATTTCAACGCCATTGGTTATCACCGCACGCGCGAGATTTTGCCGGGCGTCAACGTGACGTTCCTGGATGCCGGTCATATGCTGGGCAGCGCGATTGTGCTGCTCGACATTGAAGATCGGGATGCAGGCCGGGACGTGCGCCTGGTCTTTAGCGGCGACCTGGGGCGGGTTGGTATTCCCATTATCCGCGATCCCGAAACCGTCGAACACGCCGATGTGTTGATCATGGAAAGCACATATGGCAACCGCCTGCACGAACCGTATCCGGATGCCGAAAAGAAATTGGAACAGATCGTCAACGATACGTATAAACGCGGCGGTGCGCTCATCATCCCGTCGTTTGCTGTGGGGCGCACGCAGCAGTTGGTCTACACACTGCACCGCCTGATCGTCCAGTCTGACATCCCGTCGATTCCGATTTTTGTTGACAGCCCCCTGGCGATCAACGCGACATCGGTATTCCGGCTGCATCCCGAAGCCTACGACGCCGAAATCCGCGAGTTTATGCTCAAAGAAGGCGATCCGTTCGGCTTTGACCAGGTGCGTTATACACGCTCGGTGGAGCAAAGCAAAGAACTGAACTTCATGCGCGAGCCGTTTATCGTGATCAGCGCCAGCGGCATGGCTGAAAATGGCCGGATTTTGCACCATTTGCGCAACCGGGTGGAAGACCCGCGCAACACGATTTTGATCGTGGGCTGGCAGGCGCCCAATACGCTGGGGCGGTGCATCGTGGAGCGGGAACCGGTTGTCCGTATTTTTGGGGAAGAACACCGGCTGCAAGCGCATGTTGAGGTGTTGAACGGTTTTTCGGGGCACGCTGACCGCGATGAATTGTTGGCCTGGGCGCAGGCGATCACCAAGCGGCCCCGGCGCACGTTCCTGGTACATGGCGAAGAAGAAGCCGCGCTTGCGTTGGCCGACAGTCTGAAGTCTGAGGCCGGGTACGAGCAGGTTGATGTGCCGGAACTGCACCAGGCATTCAACCTGACGTAAAACACGATCGTAGCGTTTGTTCGTAACGTTACAATATAGCGGGGAGTATGGCAACATACGCCCTATTTTTTTAGGTGCCTGGGAAAGTAAGCTTGAGATTTAATGTGATACCCTTTAGAATTAACATTGGGTTAATTCTTTGACCGGCGCGGTAAACTCGCTATTTCTTGAAGGGCAAGCTGGTGAATAACAAAAGTGAACCCGCCCACCGCTTTTGGGTAACAGTGCGGCGCTTGTGGGATCGACTCACGCAGCCTTCGGCGTTGATCACCGATCATTATGAACGATACCAGGCGCGCTTGTTATCGGCGTTGGTGCTGTTGTTGATCGTGATAAGCGCGGTGCTGGTATGCATTCAGTATGCCGGTTTACCGGATTACACGGCCTACAACGGCAGTCGTTATGTTTTGGCCGGTGGCATGGCTGTCATTTGTGTGATCTATGGTGTAAGCCGCACACGTTACTATCGTTATGCTGTGCTGCTGTTGATCGGTCTGGTATCACTGGCCGCCCTGGTCATGATGTTCCCCGATGACAGCGCCAGTTATCCAAGCCACGTGATCTACTTTGTGATCCCGGTCTTGCTGGCCGGGGTGTGGCTTTCACTGCGCCGGACTATGGTGTTAGCTGCCGTTCAGATCGCGGTGCTGATCAGCATGGTACTCATTGTGCCGGATGTGGACCTGGGCCACTTGTGGCTGGATTATGTTTTTGTGCTCCTCATCATACAAATTGTGTACTACCGGAGCCAGATAGAACACGAACAACAAGCCGCACTGGCCGAAAGCGAAGCCCGCTACCGGGGCCTGGTTGACCATGCGCCGTTGATGATCGCCATTCACAGCAAAGGCACTATTGATTATGTCAACCCCTATACACTGAAACTGCTGGGCGCAGACGATGAGAGCCAGGTTATTGGCCGCCCTGTGTTGGATTTTGTACATGTGGACGACGTTGAAGCAGTCAGGCGCCGGATTGTCCAGACGCAGAAAGAGGGGCTTTCTGCCGAGCCGTTGGAGGAAAAGTTTATTCGCCTGGACGGTCAGATCATCAACATGGAAGTGAGCACCATCCCCTTTACGTTCAAAGGTGAACCGGCGTTACAGGTGGTGGCACGTGATCTCACCCGGCAGAACCAGGCGATCCAGGCGCTGCTCCAAAGTGAGCAGCGCTACCGCTACTTGTTTGAGCGCAGCCTGGCAGGCATCTATCGCTCGACCTTTGACGGGCAGATTTTGGACTGCAACAACGCGTTTGCCCGGCTGCTGGGGTACGAGTCACCCGACGACCTGGCCAGGGTGGGGACCAGGGCGCTGTATTTTAACGAAACTGACCGCGACTCGCTGCTCGACCGTTTGGAGCGAGAAGGCAGCTTGCAGCAGTGCGAAACCATGCTCAAGCGGAAAGACGGTCGCCCGGTGTGGCTGCTCGAAGAAGTACTGCTGCTCAAAGATGATGGCGAGCAGCCCATTATCCAGGGTATGGCGGTTGATATCACCGATCTAAAAACCACGTCCGACACGCTGCGGCGCAGCGAAGCGACAAACCGCGCCCTGCTCGATGCGATCCCCGACTTGATATTCAGGTTTGATCGGGAGGGTACGTTTCTTGATGTCAAGCAGTCGGCTATGGGCTTGTTGTACCCACCATACGAGTTTCTCGGCAAGCCGATCCACGATATCATGCCCGATCTGGCAGACGAAACGGTGGCCAATATCCAGCGTGCGCTGGACACCGGTGTCATGCAGCGGTTCGAATACCAGCTTAACGTTCAGGACGAGGTTTACCATTATGAAGCCCGCGTTGTGGCCAGCAGCGACGATGATGTACTGGTGATCGTTCGTGACGAAACCGAACGCAAACGCTCGGAAGCCGCCCTGCTGGAAAGCGAGTCGCGCTATCGCAGCCTGTTTGAAGACTCGCCGGTGTCGTTATGGAACGAGGATTTTAGCACGGTCAAACAGGCCGTTGACGACCTGCGGGCGTCGGGCGTGGTGGATTTGGCGGCATATTTCGAGGAACACCCCGACGAAGTCAGGCGTTTGGCCGGACTGGTCAAAATTTGCGATGTGAACCAGGCAACACTCGACCTGTTCGAGTACGACACCAAAGCGGGATTTTACGAACGGCTGAGTGATGTATTGATTTCTGAAGTATCGTGTGCGTTGTTCCGCGATGAAGTGCTTGCGTTTGCGTCAGGCGAATCCCGGTTCCAACGCGCTGATATTCAAGTGACACCTTTGGGCAAAAAACAACACATCGTCGTGTATGTGTCTATTGTGGCTGGCTGTGAGGAAACCTGGGCGAAAGTCCTGGTTTCAACGGTGGATATCACCAAACGTAAGGAAGCTGATGAAGCGCTGCGGTTGAGCGAAGAACGTTTCCGTCAGATGGCTGAAACGGGCTTGAACGGGCTGACGATCATTGAAAACGGCAAGACGGTATACATCAACGACCGTTTGTGTGAAATCTACGGGTATTCCCGCGACGAACTGCTCACCATGCCGGAGGTTGATCTGGTCGCGCCAGAAGAAAAAGCGCGGTTCCAGCGGATTAGGCTGGCCGCACAAGAAACCGGGATCGAACCCAAAGAACTCGAATTTTGGATTGTTCGGAAAAACGGTGACCGGCGCTGTGTGAATAACCGTTATTCGGTCACAGTTGATGAAAACGACATCGCACGGTGTTACATCACAACGACCGATACGACCGACAGGCGCCATACTGAGGATGCGCTGCGCCAGAGTGAAGCCCAAAATCGGGCGCTGCTGGCGGCTGTGCCCGACCTGATGTTCCGCATGAATCGTGAGGGTCTCTACCTCGAAATTCAGGCCCATGGCCCGCCGGGTATGCTTTACCGGCCCCCTGAACAACTGCTCGGACGGTGGGTGAATGATGTTTTCGAGCCTGAGTTGGCCGAAATCATGATGACGAAAAACCAGCAGGTGCTGGATGCGGGGGTCATGCAGGTGTTCGAATACCGGCTGCCGGTGCCGTTAGGCCTGCGGGACTTTGAGGCGCGGCTGGTGGTTAGCGGTCCCGATGAAGTGTTGTGGATTGTGCGTGATATCACCGAGCGCAAACAGGCCGAAGCCGCGATAAAACGCGAGCAGGAATTGTTCATGGCTGGCCCGCTGGTTGTTTTTCAGGGCAGCCCGCAAAATGATATACCGCGTGACTACGTATCGCCCAACGTATCCCAGTTTGGTTATACTGCCGACGACTTCACCCGTGGCCGGGTGTTGTACTGCGACTTCATCCATCCAGAGGATACGGCACGCGTCCAGGCCGAAGCAGAAGTCCTGACCGCAGCCAGCGTATCATTTTACGAGCAGGATTACCGGATTGTAACGGCTGCCGGTGCGGTACGCTGGGTGTACGATTTTACGATCGTAACGCGTGACAAAGACGGCAATGCCACACATTACGATAGTTATATCCTCGACATCACCGAACGCAAACAGGCCGAGGACGCGTTGAACCGTCGAGACAGCATCCTGAAAACGCTGGCCTTGATCACCGAACAACTGCTGACTGCGCCCGATCTGGACACCATTTTGAGCGATGTGCTCGCACAGCTCACGCGCACGATTGGTGTGCAGCGTACCTATGTGTTCGAAAATCAGGAAGCCGCGGGTACCGGGTGGGTGGCTCACTGCCGGGCGTTATGGTCCAAACCGGGGTTTGAAATTACTTCGGCTCCGCTGCAAGGGGGTTCGATCACGCATGTGTTTGAGCGCTGGGTCCAGGTGCTGCGTGACGGCAGACCCTTATTCTCACTGGTTAGCGATCTGCCTGAAGCCGAGCGGGCGGTTTTGCAGCCAATGGCCATTCGTTCAATCGCGCTTGTGCCGATCTTTGACGGTGGCCGCTGGTGGGGGTTTGTCGGGTTTGAAGATTGCGAGCAGGACCGCGAATGGCTGTCTGCGGAGATTGAGGCCCTGCGTAGTGTGGTCGGGACCCTGGGTACGGCGTTTATCCGCCAACAAACCGAGGCCGCCGAGCGTGAACAGCGTATGCTGGCTGAGGCGCTCCGGTACACCACGGCGGCGGTTAACAGCACCCTGCAACTGGATGACGTGTTAGAGCGTATCCTGACCGGTTTGGTTGACGTTTTGCCACATGATGCGGCGAACGTGATGCTGCTATCAGGTGACCGGGTGCGTTTGGCGGGCACCCGCGGATATGCTGATCAACCGGGCGGGCAAGAACTCTACGGGTTGGACGTGTCGTTAACATTGGTTCCCTTGCTGGAAAAATGTATGCACGACCGTGAAATCCTGATCGTGGCGGATGCCCATCAAGAACCTGAGTGGCACGTCGAGGGGCAAACAACGTGGGTCCGCGCGCACATTTCAGCCCCGATTGTGGCCGAGGATCAGGTCATTGGTTTTCTCAATCTCGACAGCACCCAGCCGAATATCTACAACACCAAACATGGTGAGTGGTTGGAAGCGTTTGCCGATCAGGCTGCGATCGCGATTCACAATGCGCGCCTGTATGATGATCTGGCCCGTAATGCCGAGGAGTTGATGGCGCTCAACCGGGCGACATCATTCTTGTTTACATCACTTCCGGCGACAACTGAACTGCCCGATCTCTGCCAGCGGATTGCCGGATCAGTGGTCAAAGAATTTGAGAAAGCCTATTGCAGCCTGTTGTTGGTTGATATCAAAAGCGGTCAATTGGTCCGGTTGGGGGAGGCGGGTGAATATACGCCGCCAACACCAAAGAAGTTAGCAACCGAAGGGGCAGGGTTGGTAGCGGCTGCCGTCCGGTCTGGCCAAACGGTTTACGCACCGGATGTGGCGAAGGATGAGCGTTATCTAGCCAACGCACCCCGTACCCGGTCGGAACTGGCGATCCCCCTGGTAGCTACCGAGGGGGTTATCGGCGCGATCGATCTCCAAAGCACTGAGCTTGGATTTGTCAGCGAACAGGAACAAAACGTCCTGGAAGCGTTTGCCGAACGGGTGGCGGCGACGATTGAGAATCGCCTGTTGGTTTCCGAAATTGAGGGCTATACCGACGAACTGGAACAGCGCGTCACCGAGCGAACGATTGATCTTAGTGTGCGTAACGCGGTAGCCGAAACGCTGAGTAGTTCGCTGGACGTAAACGAAATGCTTGGTGGCGTGCTGCAAACCATAGTTGAACAGCTTAAAGTGGTCGGTGGGGCGATTTACCTGCTGCACGAAAACAGCCACACGCTGGAACTGGCGGCGCGGATGGGGGTGTCACCGGAGGCGTTAAAACTGGTGACCGGGATCACGCCTGATACAACCGACCTCGGCCTGATGCAGCGTGTACTCGGCATGTCGGACGACCGGTTGGCTAATGGACGTAAGGAAGCCGCGGTTTCCGCCGTCCTGAGTGTGCCTGTCTGGCGGCAGGGACGCATGCAAGGCGTGATCACCCTGGCGCATGACCATCCCCGTCTGTGGACCATCGAAGAACGCCGCATGCTGGACGCGATCGGGCGGCAAATCGCCGGGGCGCTCGCTAATGCGCGCCTGTATTCTGAGACTGTCCAGCGGGAAGCGCATATCCGGGCCATTTTGCGTAATGTGGCGGATGGCCTGCTTGTGTTTGATCAGGATAACAACCTGGTGCTGATGAACCCGGCTGCTGAAGCCTTGTTTGCGTTTTACCCGGTGACCCAGGGCGGGGCGCCCGGTGCCGCCATCCGGTTATGGCGGTGGCTCCAAACCTACAGTGATCTGTCGCAAGATTCAGGCAGCACGGAATTTATGCTGCCCGCAGAAACAGTGTCTGTCAACATGTTAAACGGGGTGTTTGAACCGTGCGCGGTGGGCGGCTGTCCTTATGGTTACCCGATCGTTCCCGGCTGGCCGTGCTGGTTGACCAGCGATGCTGCTTCCAGGGATCAGATTCGCGACTGCTCGATTTTCCAGCGGCTGCCGCGTCATGCGATCCAGGCCCACAGCGCCAAGGTGCGCGATATGCAAGATGCCGAGATGGGAACGGTGATCGTGCTGCACGACGTGACCTATTTTCGTGAACTGGATGATCTGAAAGGGCGATTCGTTTCGACGGTGTCGCATGAATTACGTACACCGCTGTCGGCGGTGCTGCTGCAAGTCAGCACGCTGCTGAAATACTACGAGCGTTTTGCCGAAGACGAGCGCCGCGACATGTTGGGCGAGATTCAACAGCAGGCGTATGTGCTCCGTGAGTTGATTGAGGACATTTTGGAACTGTCGCGGTTTGACGCCAAACGCGCGCTGCCGCACAAAGACTGGTTTGATCTGGCCGAACAATGTCGTGAGCAGGTGTTCTCGATGCGGCCCGTGATCAGTGAAAAACAGCTTGAAATTGAGCTGAAAATCCCTACCGAAGCGTGCATGATTCGCGGCGATGCGCAGCAGTTGGCGCGCGCGTATAATAACCTGTTGAGCAACGCGATCAAGTACACACCACAAGGTGGTCGGATTGCCGTACACCTGACACGGGTGGATGATGAGTATCACCTGGAAGTGATCGATACCGGCATTGGCATCAGGCCGGACGAACAGGTTTACGTGTTCGACCGTTTTTTCCGCTCTGAAACCGCGTCGCAGATCGCGTCCGGCACAGGGTTGGGGTTGTCGATTACCAAAGAGATTGTTGATCTCCACCGGGGCCGGATCGACGTACACAGCACGCCTGACCAGGGCAGCACATTTATCATGATTCTGCCCGTGAATGATACGCGTGGCCCAGAGCGCATCGTCACCACCTACTGAGTGGCTTATCAGCGCCTCAAAAACGGCGGGTTTAGCCCAGGGCTATCGCTTCAAATGGATGGCTAGGGTTTGGTACAACGCCTTCCCCCTAAATCCCCCTTCCAGCCAAGCTGGACGGGGGACTTAACACCGCATGTTTCCTGAGCACACGCGCCCGCGACCGGTGTTTTGGCCCCGCTTTGGCTTGGTGTATAGACCGGGGAGGGGCGTTTTTGGTTTTTGAAGCGATGACCGTGCAGGTTTAGCCGAAGACGGTTGACGAAATGGCTGCGCTATGCTACACTGCAAAGCCAAAATCGGAAGCAGTTTTGTGCGTGAGGAAGATAGAGAGGACAGGGCCATAAGCGCTGGAGATTACCGGATTAATGACCGCATTCGCGCTCGTGAGGTTCGGCTGATTACCGACACAAACGAGAACGTTGGCGTGGTGTCGATTCAACAAGCACTGTCAATGGCTGCCGAGCGTGATCTTGATCTGGTGGAGGTTGCGCCAAACGCCAATCCACCAGTGTGTAAAATAATGGATTTTGGCAAATTCTTATACGAGCGGGCCAAAAAAGATCGAGAAGCTCGTAAACAGCAGAAGCAGATCGAGGTCAAAGAAATCCGGTTGCGGCCCAAAACCGATGACCATCACCGTCAGTTTAAGGTGCGGGATGCACGACGGTGGTTATCAGACGGGATGAAAGTAAAAGTACGTATTCGCTTCCGCGGGCGGGAGATCACCTATCCGGAGATCGCACGTACCATGTTGCGCGAGGTGGCAGAAGAATTGCAGGATGTTGCCATCGTGGAGCAGATGCCCAATATGGAAGGGCGTACCATGCTCATGGTCCTGGCTCCTGCACCAGATAAAAAGCAGTAAGCGTGCGGGCTTGATTGTTCGGAAAAGTTCTATCCGCGCCGCACAATCGTGCGGTGCTCATATGTTTACAGGGAGTGCAGTTCGTGGCCAAAAAGCAAAAGAAGTACAAGATCAAAACCTACAAGGCCGCTGCCAAGCGTTTTCGGGTCACTGGTTCGGGCAAACTGCTGCGCAGCAAGGGTGGTAAGAGCCACCTGCGCCGCCGCCGGTCGAAGCGCGCCAAGCGCCAGCTCGCACGCATGCAGACGGTCGAAAATTCAGCAGAAGTGAAGCGCGTTCACCGCCTGGCGCCCTACCTGGGTAAATACAAACAAAATCCTCCGGCCTGATGGTGGCCGCCGAGTTAAGGAGTTAAGCAGGGATGACTCGTGTAAAAGGGGGCACCGTAACCCGGCGCCGCCATAAGAAAACGCTCAAGATGACCAAAGGCCAGTGGGGCACCAAGCACCGGTTGTACCGGCGCGCCAACGAGGCCATGATGAAAAGCCAGTGGTATGCGTACCGTGATCGCCGCGTGCGCCGCCGCCAGATACGCCGCCTGTGGATCACACGTATTAACGCTGCCGCACGGCTTAACGGCATGTCCTACAGCCGTTTTATGCATGCTTTGAAACAGGCTGGGATCGAGTTGGACCGTAAAGTGTTGGCCGACATCGCGGTGCGTGACAGCGCCACATTTACCGCGCTGGTTGAGCTGGTTCAACAGGCTTAGCCACCGGCCTGACACATTACAGGCAGCAAAAACCGGGGTTCGCTATAATTAGGTGCCGCCGGTTTTTTGTTTTACCATCGTTCGGTGGTGAGAACTAAGGAGAGCGCCGGTCATGCGGGGTTCGCGCATCGATTATCAGATGTCGGCTGAACGCACATTCATTACCTACCGTCTGCCGTTTCGAATCATAACGCCGGTGGTGTGGCTGTGGGCCGCGCTGGGCGGGGTGTCGCTTGGCGTTGGGGCAGCGATGGCGCTGCTTGTGGCCGGGCTGACCACGGTTACTGACGACGGTCGGATCGATCTCCGCCTCGCATTGGTGGTTGTATCCGTGGTGAGTACGCTGTTGTTGTATTGGCTGGTGTATGTACGGGTGGCCAGGACACGTGTGCTGCGTGTGACGTTTCACTATGAGTGGAGCGAGTTGAGTGTACGGCTGCCTGATGCTGACCACCATCCGATCCGGTTGGCTTTCGACAACGTGATCGAGTTTCGCCTGGCAGAACAGGCAGTTGGGCGGCGCACTGGCTGTGTCCTGCTGCTTGAAACCGACCATGACGAGCCATTGACCCTGGTGGCGCTGCCTGTGCCATGCCACGACAATCGCCATGAGCTGCCACAGTTGGCCGGGCGGTTAAATGCACGGCTCCAACGGGTTCACGGTGATACCAGCCCAGGCATACCACCGATGGAAATCGGCGGTCCGCTGCCGCCAACCTACCAACCCCTACGTCCCTATGTCCCCGATTAGCAGCCCGCATAACGACCGCGTCAAACTGGTTCGTGCGCTCCAAAACCAGGCAAAAATGCGCCGCCACCACCGGTTAGCCGTGCTGGAAGGTGTGCGCCTGGTATGTGACGTGTGGAAAGCAGGCACGCCGCCTGATGTCGTGTTTTACGTGCCGCAGGGGCCGGTCGAAGACGTGATCGCGGCGTTGCAGGCCGACGGTATTGTGTGCCTGGAAGTCACCGGCCAACTGCTGCGTGACATGTCGGCCACCGAAACCCCGCCGGGGATTCTGGGCGTGTTTCCGTGGCCAGCGCTTGAGCTACCCGAAGCGCCCGATCTGATAGTTGTGGCCGACGGCTGGCGTGATCCCGGCAACCTGGGAACCCTGCTGCGCACGGCGGCGGCGGCGGGGGTTGATCTGGTCACGCTGACACCCGGCACGGTTGATCCCTTTAACCCTAAAACGCTGCGGGCCGGGATGGGGGCGCAGTACCGTGTCCCGATCGGCGTATGGGATTGGCCTGATCTGGTCGCCCGGTATGGTGATCGTGCGTGGTATGTGGCCGATGCGCGGGGCACAGTGTCCTATGATGGCGTGGACTGGACGCACCCATCGGTAGTCGTGATCGGCGGTGAGGCGCACGGCGCCGGATCGGACGTGCAGCGCGTGCCGCATACGGCTGTCCGGATTCCGATGGTGTCAGGTGTCGAGTCGTTGAACGCGGCGGTTGCAGCCAGCCTGGTCATTTATGCGGCGCGACGGCATACGCTGGCCCCATGAGAACCTCATCATAGGCCCGTGACATATCCGGGAATCACCCCGCGTTTCGCCTTGCCTCAAAAAACAGCAGTGGTTGTATTCAGTTGGGCGGTTTTGCTTTTGGGAGACACGTGTATACTAATCATGGTGGGCATGATGCCTGCCATGTCTGGGAACCCGATTGTCAACATTACCCATAGGCAGGTCACGTATGGCAAAGTCACCTTCTCCTGAATTGGTCCAGGCTTTACAGTTGGTCAAAGCTGGCAACCGGCGCGAAGCCGGTGAGGTGCTTAAGGTTTATCTGAGTCAGCATGCGCAGGATGTTGATGGCTGGTGGCTGATGGCGCATATCGTTTCCAGGCCGGATCGTGTGCAAAAATGCCTGGAACGGGTGCTGTCGCTCGATCCTAACCATGCCAAAGCGCGAAAAAAGCTGGATGAACTGCTCACACCGCCCGGTGATGAACCGGACGACGAGTTTTTTGTAGTGGCAACAGGGGCACCGAGTGCACCGCCAGCAGCGTCCAGCCCTGCAATTGTACCCTTAAGCGCGCCAGCCGGTGCGGCACCTGATGTCGAACCGTTCGATCCATCGGCAGACTATAGCAACGATGTGCCTTACGATCCGTTTGCCGGGATTGTAGATTCACCGAGCATTATTGATACGTTTGCCCAACAAAGCGGAGAAGCTCAGGCGGCGGGCACAGGCAGCCAACCCCAGTGGGGGCCGGGTTTGGGATTTATCCCGGATCACGCCGATCCACTGCGCCCGGCGCCACCCAAACCCAAAGGCAGGGGCAGCACGCGCGCGAGCCTGAATGCCATCGCCGAAGAAGAGCCCGTCGATTACATGCACATGCTGCGCCCGGTGTTTGTCGTGGTGGGGGTGATTGTTGTCTTCATTATCGGGCTGTTCGTGGCGAATATGACGGGAGTCGTTCACCTGTGGGGACCGCTGCCCATGACTACCCTGGAATCGGATACATTCGAGATCGACTACCCGGTGAGTTGGGATAAACGCTGCGAGCCGGAACGGTCCGGTTACCCGGTGTGTGGTATCGCCAATCACAATGCCTATAACCAGGTCGATTGGTACGCTGGCCAGGATATCAACCTGGGCGCGCTGGTTTCTGATCTCGGTTTCGGGCTGTTGGGTGGTTATCGTAATCTTCCCGATACCCAGGTGTCGATCATTGTGATGAACGTGCCCCCCAATTCCTCGGCCTATGATGATGCAAGCTGGGCACGGACAAAAGATAAATGGCACGATGAAGGGTGGCTGTGTGACAGCATCAAAGCTACAGAAACGTACAATCGCGAGACAATGACCATCGACGGGCGCGAAGCCTGGTACTATGAATACAAGTGCGAAGACTCCGTCGAGGAGGACCAGGGCTGGCGCGGCCTGGACTATGCCTACGATATCTATATTCCGCAGGATAATGGCCTGATGTTCTGGATGACCGTGCAGGTTAGAGCCAATATTGGCGACAAAACCTACGATGACACGATCCGGAAAATGATCAAGTCGATCAACATCACCGAAGGGTAACAACACGCCCCGCGTTATCGACGGTGACGGCGGCGGCGTTCTTTGGGCGCTTCACTTTCTGGATGGCAGATCGGGCATTTGTTTGGCAGCACGATGTGGATATCGATCAACGCTTCTTCGACGCCTTCGACGGTCATGATAGTGTCGAGGGCGATTTGTTGTTCGTCGTCGTTGTGCGCGTAGCCGGTGACGATGATATACCCGTTGGGTTGGACGATGATTTCAAGGTGGTCTTCCGGAAAAACCGTGTCGTGCACCGCGTCCAAAATCGTGTTGCGCAGCGCGTCTAGCTGGCTGATGCTGTCGCCGTTATCGGCCTCGTGGTTTTCATCGGCTTCGCCTTCCCGCATGATCGGCACGCCGATATACCACGGGTAGGCGTGCTGCGACCCGCTGCCGGGAACAACGGGGTGCGCATTCGACGGGGCTTGATGGGGGTGGGATTCGTTAAGTTCGGTTTCGGGTAGGGTTTCGACCCGGATTACCGGATAATACGGGCGTCCCACTCGCCAGGCATGAAACGCGCGCAGCAAACGGGTGAGGAACGCACGCCGGTTTTCAATTTCCCAGTAAGCGGCAGGGGTGGGGCGTCCACGGTGCCAGCCAGCCGCCAGCCGCTCGGATTGGCGTTGGCAGCGCGTGAGCGTGAGTGAGACGATCGCATCCAGCGACAGGGCATCGTCTGCTACCTGTTGGGATAGCAGCTCGGTAAGGATGTCACGTTCCAAATGTGCGTTCTGGATCATACTGTCCAGGCTGTTCGCTTCCAGTTCATTGCGGCACGATTCGCGTGCACCTTTTAACCGCGTGGTTTTATGATCAACCAGGCTGATTTGCTCGCGTAAAAACTCGTCTGTGCGTTCGAATCGAGGTGAACCGTTCATTGCTGCCTTTAGTGTGTAGAGAGACATGGTGCAAAAACATAAATTGGGATTATAACGTGGTTTGATTCCGGAGGATATAGACATTCAAGACAAAAGCAGCATGCCGGATGACACGCGTCCCCCTGTTTTTAGGGGCAGCAGCCGCACGCACTTTGACCGATAATAAGGAAACCGACACGCGAACACGCCTGACCCGGACAAAACACGATAGCCCAGATCGATCACCGGGCGTGTGGGAGTTTTGAGGAAAAAGCGTATGACCGACATCACACATAACCAAATTGTATTTGACGACCGGCATATGGCGCAGGCGATTCAAGTTGCGCCGGATGTCGATCCCCGCGCCGCGTTGGATGCCCTGGACCTGCCGCCATATAACGGCGTGATTGTGATGCACGGTGGGGCCGGTAATATGACACCGGCGCAGATCGACGCGGTTCGCCGCTTTTTGACGGCGGGGTTAGCGCCGTTTGCCGAGGAGCGCCGTATCCTGGTGATCGACGGCGGCACGCGGTCGGGCGCGATGCTGGCAATGGGCGATGCCCGGCAGGCGGTCAGCGGGACGTACCCGCTGCTGGGTGTGGTCCCGCACAAGTTTGTCGGCTATCCGGGCGGCCCGGCGCTGGACAGCGGGCGTTTTCCCCTGGACCCGTCCCACTCACATTTTTTGTTGGTGAGCGGCGACCAGTTCGGCGTGGAGTCTGAGCTGCTCGTGGGGCTGCTGCAAGCCAGCGGTAAACCGGGATTGGCGCTCGTCATCAACGGCGGGACTATCGTGCTTCAGGAAGTGCAAAAACACGCGGCGCTGGGCAACACAGTGATCACGGTGCGCGGATCAGGCCGTACCGCGGATGATCTGGCCGATCCTGGCGGTGAAGCGCGTGTTTCTCTGCTGCCGGGCGCACGCCTGGAAGTTGCTAACATGGATGCGCCGGGCGCGTTCCGCGTGATGCTGGCGCGGCTGCTGCCGGGTACGGCTTGACACGATTACGCGTGAAAAAACAGGGACGCCGTCCCTACCGGTGTAGGTGTCCGGCAATCACACGTGATGTTACAACTCCGCCGCGTACAGGTGCTGGGTGTACCCGTCGGATTGTGTGTCGATTTCCAGTATGGGGATCACATAGTCCCAGGCAAACGCGGCGATCGTCTTGTAATCGTGCTGGGCGGCCCAGTCACGCAAGGCCATGATGACCAGCGCGTTAAGCGGGCGCCGGCTCCACACAAACGCGTGCACCTGGGCGGGGTCGTCACGATCCTGTTCCATGAAAGCGAAAACTTCCTGCCCGGTCAGCGTGATATGCAGCCGCGCTTTCTCCGGCTCAACCAGCAGCGGCACACAGTTCCAAAGGCCGGGCTGCATCCGGTCCCATTCTTCGCGGGCGTTCTGATAACGGCCCAGCGGCATGTGCCAGCCCGTGATCTGGCCGGGATCGAAGGTGGTTAGCTCGGAGGCTTTGTAAAACACGCGGCCTTCCTCGGCGGGGATGATCAGGCGTTGACCGCTGTGGACTCGCCGGAAGCCGTGATGTTCGAATAAGTCAGCGTTGGGGCCGCCGTCGGCGGCGGTGATGCGGCGGGCGCGGATCGCTTCACCGATCTGGTGTATGTAGGTCAGCAGGGCCGTGCCTAAGCCCACACTCACATCGTCAGGATGAACGGCCAGCCGCGACAGGTTGACGTGATGCCCGAACGGTTCCGGTTCGTGGCTGATGGCGATCTCGGCTTCGGCTCGAATCACGCCATTTATCGTCGCCACCAGCGGGATACGGTCGCTGCCGCGCAGCAAATTCGCGAGATGGACCGCGCCCATTTCCACGCTGGCCCAGACACCGCCCACACACCACCGCTCAAACAGCGATAACTCGTCGTAGTCGGCGGGGATCACGTCGCCGTCGAAATCCCGGCGAGTCCATGTTTCGACCGCCGCGTTATGAATGGCCGTGATGCTGGCCGCATCGGCCAGATCAGCCTGACGCACCGTTATTTGGGACATGTTGGTTTACTCCTGCGCTATTTGGCAGCCGGATCGTTTACACGCTTCTATGATAACGGTTTTGTCGCCGGGTTTGTAGGGGCTGCGATCATGATCATAAAAGGTGTGTGCGCGGCAGGCCCCTTTTTCTTACAGACTACATCAAGTCGGCCAGGGCGATTTTGGGATCGCGACGTGGAAACAACACGCGCAGCAGGTCATAATACCGTTCGTGGAAGCCGTTGTTCAGGTGATCGATCCCGTACCAGCCGGTGATCAGGCGCAGCAGGGAAGTCGAAGGAGCTTCCAACGCGACTTCTTCCAGGCTGCCCATGCCCAGCTCAACCTCAACCTGTTCGTACTCGGTGCTGACGATCAGCCGGTAGCCGCGTGACGCAAATGGGCTGTTCAGGCGGCGGGCTTCCAGCGTCGGAACGAGCAGTTCCAGGGTCAGGGGCAGGTTATGCAACCGGACGAATCCCGCGCCCGTGAAAGTGCGCAAGGACCCGCCGTGTACCAGGGCGTGTTTCATAAACGTGCTTTCCGGGTGGACAAACAGGCCGATGCGGTCTATACCAAACGCCTGGGCCGTGCGTGCGATCTCAACCAGCAGGGCGTCGATCGCGTCCGGGTGTTCCCCGGCGGCCTCGATCACGCTGAAACGGGCCGCGTCATTGTCTCGGAACCAGTTAACGGGTTCCTGTGTCACCAGCCGGGCGTAGGCGGTGATCTGGCCGTCGATCTCGGCCACCAGGAAGTCATCCGGATCGTTGCGGCCTATGCGCGTCATCATATCAAGCTGCCAGCGCCAGGTTGTTTCATCACGGGCGATCAGGTAATGGCCGCGTGCGCTTTCGGCTGTATAGAGCGCGTTCACGGCGGGCAGGTCATCGACATAAAAGCGCCGGATGGATACCGGCTGGTTGCGTGCCATAAGACGGTCGGCGGTGCGGCGCTGGTAGCTGTGAACCATGTCCCAGTGCCCGGCTTTTAAGGCCATGTCAACCGCGATATCCGATTCATAACTGGTCAGGTAGAGTCCCACGGCATATTCATACTGCCACGCTTCATAAAAACTCGGCAGGCCAAACATCAGCCCCAGCGCGAATTCTTTTTCGTGCATACGTGTGTGCAGTACGTCAAGCAACGCGCGCGCGAATCCCTGGCGGCGGTAGGGTTCGAGCGTACCCACCGTGCTGACTTCGGCGGTTGGCAGCAGGCTGTTACCGATCTGGATCATGCGCGGCACCAGCATGGCGTGCGCGGCGATCTCATCTTCATAATCACCATCGATAACAAAACAATCTGCGGGGTCGAAATTAGGGAAGCTGCCATACCAGGTAGCCAGGGCCTCGTAATCTTGCGATCCATGCACCTGGTAGATATGGTCTAAGATGGCATCACGATCTTCGGGCCACTCGATTGTGCGAATAGACATACGATCTCCAAAAGAACGATTGTGACCAGGGCGTGTTAACACGGGTGCCCATTAACCCGTTATTATTGAACATTACAATTAACACCGTCAAAACCCTGCCAACGTTTCTCCACTATTATAACGGGCAGAGCCAAAAGCACGCTATTCGGCTGTAGAATGGCATTTATCCGGGCTTTGGGGTTGCGTGTTTGCGCCTCGGAGGTAAAGTAGTGGGCGAGGATATCCAAGGTATCAACGGCCCGACTGCCAGGGAGGACACACTTGACACCGGAAGCACCTTACATTTTTTCGGGTTCGTCAAATGAGCCACTTGCCAAATCCATTGCTGATTATCTGAATGTTCCCCTGCGTCCCACGCGTATTGAGAAATTCAGCAACGACACGCTGCGTCTTCAGTTGGGCGAAAGCGTGCGGAACAAGGACGTGTATATTGTCCAATCGTTAACATCACCGGTGCACCGGCACATAATGGAACTGCTGATGATGCTCGATATCGCGCGTTCAGGTGATGCGCGCCGCGTGACCGCCGTCATTCCCTATTATGCCTATGGACGCTCTGATAAAAAAGATGCGCCGCGTATCTGTATTACGGCAAAGTTGTTGGCCCGTATGATCGAAACATCGGGAGCCAGCCGCGTCATTGCCATGACACTGCACTCGCCGCAGACCCACGGCTTTTTTGATGTGCCGCTCGATCACCTGCACAGTTTGCGCGTGTTAGCGGATCACTTCAAACAAAAAGACCTGGCCGACACGGTGGTCGTATCACCGGATGTGGGCTATGCCAAGCAGGCTACCAAACTGGCGTATGCGCTTAACCTGCCGCTGGCTATCGGCAGCAAGATGCGTTTGGGCGATACCGAAGTTGAAATTTCGACTGTGCTGGGATCGGGTGGTCCGACTGCCAAGCGGGCGATCGTGATCGATGACGAGGTCGCTACCGGCGGCACGATGGTCGAACTCGTTCATGTGATGCAAAAGCTGGGCACGCATGAGTTTTATCTGGCGTGCACACATGGCCTGTTCACCGGCAACGCGACCGACCGGCTGAACGCGCTGGATTGTGTGCAAGAGATCGTGTGTACCGATACGGTATACGCGCCCGCGGCCATGGACCGGCTGCCCAAGCTGCGCGTCGAGTCGGTCGCGTCCATTTTTGGCGACGCGATCCGCTGCAATAACCAGGGTAAATCGGTCGGGGACCTGTTTGCATTCTGGAGCAAAAACATGCCGCCCGATACATCGCTAGGTTAACGTTTGGGCCGGGTGCTCGCGCGGGTTACCATACCCGCCCATGTGATAAGGCCTGTTCCAGGAAATAAATTCTCCCATTTTTAGCCCTCTGTACATGGCAGCGCGGCTTTTGCTCCCCTTCCCTGAGGGAAGGGGTTGTGGGGATGGGGTAATTATTTTCTTGGCGAAGCCTAAAACGGCGTTTGCCCACTGCTAAGCTGCCAGGCAGTCGGTATTCCCGGCTGCCTGCGGTACAATAGGTGCCCATTGATGGTCACATCATAATAGCGTCGTCTGGATTCAGGCGGCGCTGTTTTCCGGTAGGAGGTTGCCGGTATAACGGTTTTGGAGCGCAACAGAACGGAGTGTGGTTGTTGGCTGGTGTTGACGATAAACACGGCGGGCAGGTTGGCCGCGGGCGCACGCATCACGGGATACACAACGTGTGGGTGCTGCTGCCTGTTGTGATCATTCTGCTGCTGGCGGCGGCAGCGCGTTTTGACGGCGTGGCGGAGCGGCCCGTATGGACCGACGAGGGGTGGAGCGCGTGGGCAGCCCGTGATCATGACATAAACGTGATCTGGGACAAACTGGCCCAGGATCGTCACCCGCCGCTGTATTTTATGACGCTCAGCGCGTGGTGGACGCTGGCAGGACCATCGCGGCTGGCGCTGCGCTTTTTGTCGATCGCGGGCGGGCTGCTGACGGTCGCGGTGGCGTATCGCATTGGCGCGGATTGGCTGGGACGGCGTGCCGCACGTTTCGGGGCGCTGCTGCTGGCCGTGCTCGATATCGCCGTGTACTACTCCCAGGAAATCCGCCATTACGGCTGGCTGGTGCTGTCCGTCAGCCTGATGTCATTGTTTTTTTTGCGCTACCTGCGCCGCCCGCGCGCCTGGACGCTGGTCGCCTATTCGCTCAGCATTACGGGGATGTTGTACAACCTGTATTTAGGGCTGCTGGTGCTGGGTGTGCAAGGCGTGGTCGGGCTGCTGCTGTGGCGTGGATCGCGGCGCGATAAAGCCGGGCTGATCGCGGCGTGGGCCGGGGCGCTGGTGCTGTATGGCCCCTGGCTGTCGGTGATCCTGTCGGAGCAGTGGCGCGATTTTGGGCCGGGTATTGGCGGCTTCCCGAACAGCTACGACAGCACCGCCGGCAGCTTAAAAACGCTGTCCGAACTGCTGTTTGGCTCCCAACTGGCGCTGACGCTGGGCCTGTATGCGATCGGCGTGTGGACCATAACACAGCAGCGCGATCGCTGGTCCACGACCTGGACGGCGCGCGTTTACCTGGTGTTGGGCGGCGGCGGGTTGTACCTGTTCATGTTTGCCGTCAATCCCTGGTATGGTGTGCTCTCGGCGCGGACGCTGGCCTTTTTGACCCCGCTGTTGATGGTGGTGTGCGGCTACGGTTTGAGCCAGCTCAACCGGCGGGTGGCGGGGTTGTTCGCGGCGCTGCTGGTGCTGTTTATGCTGGCGGATACACAAACCATCCAGCCCCACCTGGACAGCCATAAAGCCGCCGCCGCGCTCGCGGAGCAGTTCGCGCCCGGTGATCTCGTAGTGCTGGAAACCGGCTGGGACGATAACGCGTTTTTGTACGAATTGACGCTGGCGCTCCCGGCGGATCATCCGGCGATCATTCGCACGCTGCCCTGGATCGGTGAGCCGACCAAAGCCGTGCCGGTCGTGCCCCAGGTCCAGGCGGATATAACCGCTCACCGCCGCGTGTGGGTCGTGAACTGGCTCCAACCCTCGCAGGTGATCCCCTGGCTGGCGGAAGAAAACAAGGATTACGTAACTGTAATGGCGCTTGAAACGCCTGTCGGTGCACAATACGATGACCTCTACCCGTATAACAAGGTGGTGCAAGCCGTGTTGTTTGAGCGTCCGAACCTGGACGCGCCCCCGCTGGTGTATGGGGATGTATTGGCGCTGCGTGATTCGCTGCTGCCAGAAACGGTGAAGGCGGGCGAACGGCTGCACGTTGACCTGTGGTGGTCGGCAGCGGAAACGCCCGCGCTGGATTATTCGGTCGGTGTGTTTTTGATGGATCAGGACGGCGTGGTCAAGGCGGAACATAACGGTCCGCCCGGCGACACGTCGACGACGTTGTGGGTGGTCGATGACGTGGTGTTTGACCGCCACACGCTCCATGTACCGCACGATCTCGCACCGGGACAGTACCAGGTCGCCGTAAACGTGTACTGGTATGGTGACCTGGAGCCGCTGGCCGTGAACGGCCAGGATTACGCCGTGGCCGGCTTGGTGCACACGCCGTAGCGCGTTTAGCCGTGCGGCGGCGTGCTCTAGCAGGAGAGGTTACGACGATGGAAAACGTATTTCGGCAGCGTCCCTGGCTGGTGCCCGTCATCCTGGCGCTGCTCACGGTTATTTTGATGCGCCCGGTCATTCTTCCCCCTGAAGCCGGGCAGGTGCTCAACGGGCACGACTTCACCAACATGTTTTATCCCTTGCAACAGACTATCCAACAGACGCTTAAAAACGGCGAGCTGCCGCTGTGGAATCCGAGCCAGTTTCTCGGCCACCCGTTTGTAGGTAATCCCCACGCCGGGCTGTTTTATCCGGCGATGTGGTTCATCTGGGTGTACGGCGTGCAGCGCGGGATCGGGCTGATGCTGGTGCTCCATGCCTGGCTGGGCGCCTGGGGTATGAGCAGCCTGATCCGCCGGTTCGGCGCGGGGTATGTGGGCAGCCTGCTGGCGGGCGTGATCTACGCCATGAGCGGCTGGGCGGGCGCACACCTCTACGCCGGGCATTATAACTTTATGTTGATCGCGGGCCTGCTGCCGTGGGCGATGGTGGCCTACCATTACGCGCTCGAACGCGGCACGTGGGCCGCGCTGCTGCCGGGCGCTGCCCTGATGGGACTGGCGCTGCTGGCCGGACATCCCCCTTCGGCTGTGTATGTCGGGCTGGGGCTGGTAACGCTGTGGGTGTATCACATCACCCAGGCGGACGATATGTGGCGGGCGGGTGTGTATGCCACGCTGCGGCTCGCCGTGATCGGGATCGGGGGCGTGATCCTGGCGGCGGGGCTGGTGCTGCCTGCGCTGGAGCTGGCGAGTCTGGCCGAACGTAACTCCAACGACCTGGCGTTTGCCAATATGCACGCGCTGCCCCCGGCACAGCTTCTGTCCGCGCTGGTGCTGCCGGACCTGTATGGGAGTCCTGAACAAGAGCCGTATTACTATTGGGGCGGGGATTTTTACGAAGAATTTAACGCTTATGCCGGGCTGCTGCCGCTGATCGCGATCCCGCTGGCGTTCCGCTGGCAAAAGCGCCACCGCTGGTACTTCATCGGCCTGATCGCGTTTGGGCTGGTGATGAGCGTCGGCGTGGAAGGGGCGCTCATGCCGCTGCTGGTGCGCTGGGTGCCGGGATTCGGGTTTTTCCGGGTTCCGGCGCGGGCGCTGCAATTCGTGATGATGGGCATGGCCGGGCTGCTGGCGCTGTTGGTCACGGCGCTGCAAGAAAGCACGCCCGACCAGCGCCGCGACGCGCTGCAACCGGCGGTGCGGCTGTGGCTGCCGGTCGGAGCGACGGCGGCGTTTGTGCTGTCGGTCTTTTTCTCCGGCTGGTATGCCAGCGGCAGCCACGTTGAGCCGATGCCGCTGCGGGCGTCACGGGTAGCCGGAGAACTGGCCGAGGCGGGCGTCGTCGCGTGCGGCGTGTGGCTGGTGCTGTGGCTGTGGACGCGCCCTGATTCGGACTCGATCAAGTGGGCGCGCTGGCTGACGGTGGTGCTCGTGATCGTTGACGCGTGGCACGTGTTGATCCCGATTGTCAAAGTCGGCCAGGTAGTCGAAGACCCGATGTGGGCCGGGGCGCGCGGCAACGTACCCGCCATGTCCGACCGGATCATGCAGACCTCACCCTACAGCGGTCCGCTGACCGGGGCCAGCGTGACCGGCCACCTGTCGGTTCAGGGGTATGATCCCTTGCAGATCGACACATTTAAAAAACTGCACGATGCGGGCGAGCCGGATAACCCGCTGTCACGCGTCAACCAGTTGATGGGTGTCAATTACCTGATGTCGCACGACGCCTACGAGGACCCCGCGTTTGAGTTGGTCGGTATTGCCTTTGAAACATTCTATTACCACCGGGTCGATCCGTTTCCGCGCGCGTGGTTCCCGTCGGAAATACGCGTCGAGCAGAATGATGATTACGTGCGCTCGCAGATCGTGTATGGTGATTATGACCTGCAAGCGATCCTGTATGTCGATGAAGCTGTATCCTGTTCACCGGGCGAAAATGCCACCGCCGCGATCAGCGATTACGGCGCGAACGAGGTCGAGATCACGACCGGCGGCGGCGGGGGCCTGCTGGTGCTCAGCGACCAGTATTACCCCGGCTGGCGGGCCAGCGTAGACGGCGAACACGTCGAGATCACGCGCGCGGATACCGTGTTCCGGGCGGTGTGCGTGCCGCCGGGCGATCACACCGTGCGTTTTGAGTACCGCCCGCTTACGTTTTACGCCGGGACGATCATCACGGCGATAGCGTGGCCGCTGTGGCTGCTGCTGGTTTTACTCACATGGTGGCGCCGTCGCGTGGTCGGATAACCAATAACCGGTAGAATGTCAATGCCCCATCCCTCCGGGCTAGCGCCCGGTATCCCCTCCCCAGCGAAGCTATGGAGGGGAAAAAGCAGAAGCCATGCGTCTGGAAAGTCCCCCGTCCAGCTTGGCTGGAAGGGGGATTTAGGGGGAAGGCGTCACATCGTGACGCGCGGCGTAGCGCGGCGACACACGCAGCCGCACGGGGGCGCGGTCGGATAACCAATAAC
Source organism: Anaerolineae bacterium (assembly GCA_016930015.1). Taxonomy (GTDB): domain Bacteria; phylum Chloroflexota; class Anaerolineae; order Aggregatilineales; family Aggregatilineaceae; genus JAFGHR01. The sequence continues at coordinate 70,447 of JAFGHR010000010.1, forward strand.
CGGTAAAATGTCACCTCACACCGGGCGCGGCCTGCTGTACAATGGAAGCAGGACCGCACCTTGTGAGGGTACAACCGTGTGTAGTGGCTTGTTGTATAACAACTGATTTGAACTGGGCAGCGTCGCCTGTTAAATAGGCGACGCTTTTATACTGTGTCACACGTAGTCGAGGCGAAACTATGACATCACATTCCGGGCACGAACACCATCACCCGCTGATTCTGGCGCACGATCCCCTGACGATAAACACTGTAGAGCAGGTCGCACGGCACAACCGCGCCGTGAATCCCCTGCCGGACACCGCGCCGCCCGGCAGTGACCTGGCCGGACGCCTCGCGCGCGTGGATCGCAGCGCGGCATGGGTCCGGCAAGCCGTGGACGAGATCGAAACCGCCGCCGCCGATGGACGCGATCCGCGTGTGATTTACGCGGTCAATACCGGGTTCGGGGATAACGCCGGGCGCGCCGTGTTTGCCGACAAAGCCGACACGCAGCGCCTCAGCCGTAACCTGCTGCTGACGCACGCCGTCGCGGTGGGCGATCACCTGCCGCCGGACGTGGTGCGGGCGACCCTGTTGATCCGGGCGCATACGCTCGCCCAGGGTTACAGCGGCGTCCGGCGCGAGGTGATCAATACGCTGGTAGACATGCTCAACCGGGGGGTGCTGCCTGCTATGCCTGCCCAGGGATCGCTGGGCGCGTCCGGTGATCTGGCTCCGCTGGCGCACCTGGCGCTGGTGATGAGCGCACCCGTTCCCGGCGAACAGCCGCATCCCGGCGCAAACGGTCAGGCGTACTGGCGCGGCGCGCTGGTCGATGGCGCGGCAGCCATGGCTGAGGCCGGGATTCCGCGCGTGGTGCTGGGCGCAAAAGAAGGTGTAGCGCTCATCAACGGCACGGCGGCCACGGCAGGGATCGCGGCGCTGGCGTGGGCTGACGCGTTCCGAACGCTGGCCGCGTCGGAGATCACGCTGGTGTTATCTATGGAAGCGCTGCGCGGCTTCCGGGATGCCTATTTGCCGCACCTGCACGCAGTGCGCGGTCACACCGGCCAGCAGCAGGTCGCGCAGTTCGTCTACCGCCTGCTGGAAGGCAGCGATCTGGTGCGCGGCGATGCCCACATCGACCTTGATTCGTCCGATGGCCCGCCGCAAGACCCGTACTGTCTGCGGGCGGCGCCGGTCGTGCTGGGCGCGGTGCTGGACACGGTGCGGTACGTCGAGGACGTGATCACACGCGAGATCAACGCCGTGACCGATAACCCACTGATCTTTGCCGATACGGACGGCCCGCTGTCGCTGCCGCGCGCCATCAAAGCGGTGTCCGGGGGCAATTTCCACGGCGCGCCGATCGGTTACGCGATGGATTTCCTCAAGATCACGATGGCCGACCTGGCGAGTATATCCGAGCGGCGCACGTTCACGCTGACGGATGCTCGCCTTAACCGGGGCCTGCCCTCGTTTTTGATCGACGACCCGCCCGGCAAGGACGGGATCAACAGCGGGCTGATGCTGGCGCAGTATACGGCGGCGTCCCTGGTCAGCGAGAGTAAAACGCTCGCACACCCGGCCAGCGTGGACAGCATCCCCAGCAGCGCCAACCGCGAAGATCACGTCAGCATGTGCACGACGGCGGCGCGATTGGCGGCGGCGGTCGTGGCGAATACACAGGTCGTGATCGCCATCGAACTGTTATGCGCGTTTCAGGCGCTCGCGCTGCGCCAGCGGCAGAATCCCGATGCCCGGTTAGGGCGGGGCGCACTGGCGGTCATGGATTTCTTGCGCACGGTTGAGATCGCGCCGGGGCACACGCTCGACATGCTGACGGAGGATGTCGCGCTGCAACCCTACCTGACCGCCATGATCGACATGGTGCGCCGAGGCGCCCTGCTGGACGTGGTACACGCGCTCATTTGAGCGTAGCGCTCGGATGAGCGTATAATGGACCGCTACGCACGCTGTGAGCGCGTCACAATCTTACGGATCGGAGAGCATACACGTGAGCGAAAAATCACCCCCCATCCTGATTTCACTGCCGGATCAGATCGAAAGCGAGCGCCTGATCATACGCCCGCCGCGTGCCGGTGATGGCGACGAAGTCAATGCCGCGATTCACGAGTCCATGCCGGAGTTAAGGCCGTGGATGCCGTGGGCGCAGGTGACTCCCACGCCGGAAGAAACCGAAATCGTCATGCGACAAAAAGCGGCGGAATGGCTGCTGCGCGAAGACCTGATGCTGACATTGTGGCGCAAAGACGATGGCGTTTTTGTCGGTGGGAGCGGCCTGCACCGCATCGATTGGTCCGTGCCGCGCGTGGAGATCGGCTATTGGGTGCGCACCAGTTTGTCTGGCTGCGGCTACATCACCGAGGCGGTGAACGCGATCACACGGTTTGCGTTGGAGTCGTTGGACGCCCAGCGCATTGAAATTCGCTGCGATGCCCGCAACATACGCAGCGCCGCCGTCGCCGAACGGGCCGGTTATACGCTGGAAGCCCGGCTGCACCATGACCGGCGCGACGTTGACGGCGCGTTGTGTGACACGCTGATTTATGTCATGTTCCCCGGTGAATGATGCTTGGCAATGGCCGGAGATGTGTTTATACTAGGACAATCGAATCAGGAGCAGGTTGTTATGAAGCGCTGCCATCATTTTTCGGTATAAACAAGGTGCGGTAACTCGACCAGGCGATGTAAGCGTGGGCATCGAGCGCCACGCTTTTTTTATGCCTGTTCGACCAGGCGATTTAACACGCGGGGCACGCGCGCCCGTGCTCGCCCCGGTAGATAATATACAAGTGGAGATAACCCTATGGCCAAGATCGATACCCGGCTGCCTAAAGGTATGCGTGACTTTTTGCCGTCCGATATGCTCAAGCGGGATTACGTGTTCGGCGTGGTCCGGGACGTGTTCGAGACATTCGGCTTTGAGCCGATCGATACCCCGGTGCTCGAAATGCGCGACACGCTGTTGGGCAAATCCGGCGAAGACGCCGACAAGCTGATCTATTACGCGCAGCATCCCGGCGGCAAGGAAGAACTCGCGCTGCGTTATGACCTGACCGTGCCGTTGAGCCGGTTTGTCGCCATGCACGAAAACGACCTGCTGATGCCCTTCCGGCGTTATCACATCGCGCCGGTATGGCGCGGCGACCGCCCACAGAAGGGCCGCTACCGCGAGTTTTACCAGTGTGACGCCGATATCGTCGGCATTCCCGACATGTCCGCCGACGCCGAGATCATCAGCGTGGTCGCGACGGCGCTCAAGCGACTGGGTTTTGCTGATTTCACGGTCAAGGTGAACAACCGCAAAATCCTGACCGCTATCGGCATTTTTTCGGGCGTGCCGGATGCGCAGTTGGGCAGCCTGTATCGCAGCATCGATAAGCTGGACAAGATCGGATTGAACGGCGTGGTCAAAGACCTGCGCGACAACGGCCTGCCGGAAGACGTGGTTAACCGCATGGTGGGCCTGCTCGACCTGCGCGGCGAGAACGTGCCCAGCCTGGATATGCTGGCCCATTTGCGCGAACAGCTCGACGGGATCGGGCTGGGGCAGGAAGGCATTACCGAGCTGGAGCAGATGGTCGAATTTATGGACGCGCTGGCCGTGCCGTCGGACAGCGTGGAAATCGACGTGGCGATGGTGCGCGGCCTGAGTTATTACACCGGCCCGGTGTTCGAAACCGTGATCACCAAGCCGGATAACCTGGGGAGTGTGACCGGCGGCGGGCGCTACGACGAACTGATCGGCCTGTTCCGCAAGCAAAGTTTGCCCACGACCGGCACCAGCCTGGGCATTGAGCGCATAATCGACCTGCTGGACCTGCTCGACCTCTACCCGCCGGAACTCACCGGGACGGTAGTGCAGGTGCTCGTGACGGTGTTTGGCGCGGATACGCAGCGCGACTCCATGCGGCTGACCAGCGAACTCCGCGCGGCGGGCATCCACGCCGAAGCGATCATGCAGCTCCAAAAATCGCTCGGCAAGCAGGTGCAGTACGCGGATCGAAAAGGGGCGCGGGTGGTCGCGTTCCTCGGTCCGGACGAGATCGCCAGCGGCGTTGTCAAGTTCAAACGCCTGAGCGACGGCCAGGAAGTGACCGCTGCCCGTGATCGGGCGACGTTGGCTGTGCGCGATCTGCTGGCGGAGTAAACCGGGTTAGCCCTGATCGTTCCCACGCTGGCGCATGAGCCAGCCGGTAGGCAGGTCGATGTTGAAATACAGGGCGTGCTGCTGGCCGCTGGCCGGATCACGGGCTTGCAGCACGTCGTAGGCGTGACCCTGGTGTTGGCGCAGCGATTGGCTGTCCGGCACCAGGCGCATGATCCGCAGCAGCGTATATTCCTCGGCGATGCGGATCACGATAAACGCGGATTCAAAACGCCGCCCATCCCCCGTGCCGAAAATGGCATCGATCAGCCCTTTGGCAAACGCGCGGTGATAGGCGGCTTTTGCCGTGTTTTCCAGGCGCGTGTAGACATAATCCGCCGCCATGTGCGCCTCGATATCCAGGTAATTGTGTGCCAGCAGGGTATCGATCGCGTCCAGCGCGGCGTCCAGATCGCCGGTGTGCAGCGCGTTCTGAAGCGCGTCTACGCTGGCACGATCATCAGCATACGGCGCGTAGGCATCCGATCGGACGTAGGCCATGCGCAGCGCGTGGTAATCCGCCCCGACTGAGTTTCGCCGTGCGGCGTCTAACAGGTCCTGGTACGTCATCGGGTGTACTCTTCCTGAAGCTATGACAACCGGGTATACTGTAGTCAAGCAAGCTTGGTTAGTCAAAGAGGTTGGCGAATTGTAAATGGTAACACAGCGTGTTGGTGATATGACCGTGGACGAACTCAAAGCGATGATTGCCCGTATGATCGATGAGCAAATCAATCGCCGCGCGATCAGAAACGATGACCAGTCGTCGCATGATGTGCTGGCTGCCATGCGTGAAACGATTTTTGAGCCGTTGGTGGACGGACCATCGGCTGTCGATATGCTGCTTGAGGATCGCGCCCAGTGGAACAATGGGTAGTTGACGCAAGCGTTCTGGTTCAAGCATTTGTGATTGATACAGACACACCGCGTGTTTTTTCCCTGCTGCATATGGCGGTATCTGAACAGGCTGCGGAATTATTTGTGCCTGAGTTTTGTCTGCTTGAATGCACAAACGTATTATGGAAACGTGCCCGTTTTGATGGTATGCCCACGGATAGAGTCAGGCAGAGTGCCGTGCATTTGATCAGTCTACCGTTGGTGCATCACCTCACAGCAGCGCTGCTGCCCAGGGCATTGACGCTTGGCATTGAGCAACAGCTTGCTGTCTACGACTCTCCCTATATTGTACTGGCCGAGACGCTTCAGGCTCCCCTGATCACAGTTGACCAAAGGCAGCAAGAAGCTGCTTCTGCCAGGGGCATTGATCTCAAGCCTATCACCGATTTTCTACCCATTGAATAGTCGCCATTGCGCTTGACGTGCGATTCAACTTCTTGATGAGCATATCTTGCCCGGCATCAGGCGCTGCATATGGCTCCTATGAATCGGCTAACAGATTGGTGCCAGTTCGCGCCCGATTTTCCACGCTGCCGGGTCCGTGTATACTGAGATTCAGAATACCGTGTTTTTGACCACACCGCGCTTTGATGCTTAAAGGAGATGCTTATGACAGACGAATCAGTATCCTGTACCCAACCCGCGCGTGGACCCCTTGCCGGGCTGTCCGACGCACCTGTTCCCATCACCGATTCTACCGGCTCTGAGGAGGAAATCCGTATGATGGCACGTGTAGGTCAACCCGCCCCCGATTTTGAGGCAACGGCGTTTGTCGATGGGGGCTTCAAAAATGTTAAGTTGTCGGATTTTTCCGGTCACTGGGTGTTGTTGTGTTTCTATCCGGGTGATTTTACCTTTGTCTGACCGACCGAACTAGCGGCAGTTGCCGCCAAATATGATGAACTCCAGGGGCTTGACGTGCACGTGTTATCCGTCAGCACCGATAGTCGTTTTTCCCACAAGATTTGGCAAGCGGAAGAATTATCGAAAATGGTCCCCGGCGGCGTCCAGTGGCCGATGTTATCTGACGCTGGCGGACGAATTGGCCGGATATACGGCGTGTATGATGAACAGGCCGGGGTGGATATCCGTGGCCGGTTCCTGATCGATCCCGACGGCGTGATTCAGGCCATGGAAGTCATGACTCCCTCGGTTGGCCGTAACATCAACGAACTGCTCCGGCAGGTGAAAGCCTTCCAGCATGTCCGCGAAACGGGTGAAGTCATGCCGGCAGGCTGGGAACCCGGCAAACCAACGCTAAAACCCAGCCCCAATCTTGTTGGCAAGGTGTGGGAAGTCTGGAAACCAGAAGGTATTTCTTAGCGCACGTGGTCAGTTTTTACATGGTATCGTGAACGAACAACGGCGGGCTGTCCGGCAGAGTGGGCAGCCCGTTTTGTACACTGCGCAGCACAATACCCCCTCAAAAATCATTGCCGCCGGGATAACATTTGCGCTAAAGTCTGGACGTGCCATAGAGGGAGGACACGCGTATGCCTCAATTTTTCCCCGAAGGTCTGGATATTCTTGCGCTGGTCGGCATCATCATTTTGTTTGCTTTTTTGATGGGCCAGATATTCCGCCGGATCGGTATCCCGCAGGTGGTCGGGTTTATCGTAGCCGGGACACTGCTCGGACCATCATTTTTGCATATCGTTCCCGGTGAGCTAACCGGTAACCTGACGTTCGTAACCGAGCTGGCGCTGGGCCTGATCGGGTTTGAGATGGGCGAACATCTGCGCTTTGATGAACTGCGCAAGCTGGGCCGCAGCATCATCATTATCGTGGTTTTGCAGGCCATTGGCGCGTTTGTGCTGGTCGCGAGCGGTGTGTATCTCGTCACCGGGTCGCTGCCCACGGCGCTGATCTTTGGCGCGATTGCGATGGCGACCGCCCCGGCAGCCACCGTGGATGTGCTGACCGAATACGGCGCTGAAGGACCCATGACGACCAGCCTGTTGGCCGTCATCGGCATTGACGACGCGCTGACACTGCTCGTGTTCAGCATCACGGCGGCGATGGCCGAACCGCTGCTGAGCAACGGCGGCAGTTCATTATCGGACGTGCTGACCGGCGGCGGCGATATCTCGCTGGTCGAGATGATCGAAATCCCCGTGTTTGAGATCGGCGGTTCGATCCTGGTTGGTATCCTCTTCGGGTTCCTGCTGACGCGTATCATGTGCCATATCCGCAGCCATCACGCGCCGGAACGCCGCCAGCATGACGCGATGGCCGTTTCGATCGCCGTGATTTTCATTGCGACCGGCCTGTCTCGCAGCATGGACCTGTCGTTGATCCTGACAACGATGGTCATGGGTATTGTGGTTGTCAACCGCACGCCGCGCAACGGCGAATATATCCGTTTTACCATCGAGCAAGCCGGGCCGGTGGTCTACGTGTTGTTCTTTGCGCTGGTCGGGGCAGGGCTGGACCTTGGCACGCTGCCAGCAATTGGCACTCTGGGACTGGCTTATATGATCCTGCGTATCGTCGGAAAATACTCTGGCGCGTGGCTCGGTGGTTACGTGGCGGGTACCGATCCCACAGTGCGCGATAACCTGGGGCTGGCGCTGCTGTCACAGGCGGGCGTGGCGATCGGGCTGGCGCTGTCGGTTGAAACGCGCTTTCAGGATTTTGGCCCGGAGGGCGAGCAACTGGTTGACCGCGTTGTGAACGTGGTGACCGCCACGACATTTGTGGTGCAGATCATTGGGCCGCTGCTGGTCAAGGTGGCGATCACGCGGGCAGGCGAGATCGGGAAAGCCAGGCCAGGCCCGCCGTTGGTCGAAGCCGGATTTGCAGAAGCCGAAACCTGATCGGGGTGCCTCCCCGCCATTCCATATCAGGGCATATCGTGCAGGCCGGAAAAACCAATCCGGCCTGTTTTTTGCGTACCGGTCAAGATGTGGGTAAGCATCGCTGCTGCCGTGTCGCGGCTGATGGACTGACACGGTAATAGAACGCAGATGGTATAATAACCGTGCGCCGCACTAAGGCGGCATCACATGTCGAGATGATAACTTATGGAATCCTTCTTTTTTGACCTGCCGCTGCCGGTCAACGGTCTGCTTATTGTTTTTTCGCTGTATATTGTTATCCGCGCGTCTCACTGGTTAGTGGATGGCGCCATTCAAATCGCCCACGAATTTAACATCAGCCCGCTGGTGATCGGGGCGACTGCCGTGGCTATGGGCACATCGGCAGCCGAGATCGCGATCAACATGGCGATTGTGCTGGGCGGCGGTGACACATCGGCGGTTGTCGGCAACATCCTGGGTTCAAATCTGGTCAATTTTGGGATCGGGCTGGGCATCCCGGCTTTGATCGCGGGTGTGATCATCGTCCCGCGCGATGCATTGGAACGCGATGTCCCGCTGTACCTGGCGGCAACCGGGCTGCTGACCGCGTTTGTCCACGACGGCAATATCAACCGGTTGGAAGCGATCGTCATGCTGGCAGTGTTCATCGCCGCGATCGGGTTGATCATCCAATATGCCAGGGATCGCCAGGCGGGAAACGTGCTGCTGGTGGATATGAGCCAGGTTGAGGCGATCACGCACCCGACCGCCCACCAGCTTTCCATGCGGCAGGCGGTATTTGCCCTGTTCGGCGGGCTGACGGTGCTGGTGTTCGCCTCGCGCCTGTTAATTTTTAACACGACGGTGCTGGCCGACGCGCTGAGCATCCCCGAATTTGTGATCGGGCTGGTCATTATCGGCCCCGGCACGTCACTGCCAGAGATCGCGTCCGCGATCCAGGCGGTACGGCGCGATCATGCCGATCTGGTGATCGGTATGGCATTTGGCAGCAACCTGTTTAACCTGCTGTTCGGGTTGGGCCTGCCCGCGTTGATCACACCCCTGGCGATCGATGAAACCGCGATCCTGAGTTTTACGTTCATGGATATTATTAACCTGTCGCTGCTGGCGCTGCTGCTGCTGGACTTAGGCTGGTTGGCCAAGGCGCGGGCTATCAACCGCGCGGCGGGTGTGTATCTGATCATTACGTATGTCAGTTTTGTAGCGCTGGAAGTCGTGCGGGCGGCTGGCGGTACCGATGAAGACTGGCTGCGCATCAGCGGCCCGGTGGTGCTGGTGGTCGGGTTGGTGTTCGCGGGGCGCTACTGGGTACGGCGAGTCGCGGCCTCACGATCGCGCGTCGGAGCCGCACCGCAGGCTAAAATCTTGTGTGCGACGCGCGGCGGCAAAGAAAGCCAGTCTACCCACCAGCACGCGATCGCGCTGGCCCGCGAACAAAACGCCGAACTGCTGTTCCTGTACGTTTTTGACCAGACGGCGCTGTACCGGGTATCGACTCCGATCGTGATCAATGTCGAAGCGCAAACCAAGCACATGTTGGATTTTCTCCAGCATACCGCGCAGGAACAGGCGCGTGAAAGCGGTGTGAACGCGCGTGTGATCGTGCGAACGGGCAGTTTGCGCGATCAGATCAAAATTGTCGCGCACGAAGAACACGTCGATCTGATCGTGTTAGGCTCGCCGTCCGGGACAAGCAGCCAGTTCCAGCGCGACGGACTGAATAGATTCTCTGACGAACTCGAAAAAACAACCGGCGTCCTGGTGGCCCGGCTTGAATAACACGTAGGGCTATCACTTCAAAACCGAAAAAACCCCCCCCCTCCGGGCTAACGCCCGGTTTCCCCTCCCCAGCCGAGCTATGGAGGGGAAAGACAGCTGATCTTGCGCGATCAAGGATCGCGCAAGATCAGAGATCGTGTGTTGTCAAGTCCCCCGTCTAGCTTGGCTGGAAGGGGGATTTAGGGGGAAGGCATTGCACAAAAGCTTAACTGTCCATTTGAAGCGATTGCCCTGGAGTAACACGCCGCAGGATTGTTTTCAGCGCACGGTAAGCGTTACACTGGCCGGGTCGCCGCGCACGTCGCCCTGGTAGGCCACTACTTCCAGCGTATGCGTGCCGGTGCTGTCCGGCGTGTAGGCAAACGATCCCTGGAACGAGGTCAGGTTGCCAACCGATACGCTGTCCAACACGCGGCCAAATCGCAGCAGTTCGACGCGTGTTAATCCTGTACGGTCGGTCGCCAAAAACTGGATCGTGACCGAATCGCCCAGGTCAATGGCGGTGTTGTTAGCCGGAGCCTGGATCAAAATACTGGGGCGGAATTCCGGTGTCGCGGTAGCCGTTGGCGGCGGGGGCAGAGTCGGCGTGGGGCCGCCGTCATTCTCAGAGTTCAACAGGCCAGCGCCGACCACAACGAACACGATCAACACGATCACGGCGATAGTCATGCCCGCCAGCACGATCAACCCGCGTCCCAAGGTGCGGGCCTCCTCCGGCTCGTAAATCGACGGGACGGCGGCGGGTGCCAGCGCGCCACGCAGCGGCGGCTGGTAGGGTGGGGGCGGCGGGGATACTGCGCGCGGCGCCTGGACGGTTTGCTGTGCAACCGGCGGCGGGGGTTGGTAGACCGGTGGCCGTGAGGCGGTCGGCGCGGCGGGTCGCACCGGGACATCATCGTCCGCGATGGCTAATAACTCAGCTTCGATCAATTCATCCGGATAATGCGGTTCTGGCACGTCGGGCAGTTCGACCGGTGTAACAGACTCGACCGGGACCACAGCCGGGGCCGGAATACTGCCGCTGGCCGCTATGTCTTCGGGGC
>JAFGHR010000127.1 GCA_016930015.1 Anaerolineae bacterium
GACCATGATCACGCTTTCGAGCATGACCAGCATCGACACCGGGATGATGATAAAACTCGCCAGCAGGTTTGCGGCGCGGGTAGAGGTGGTCTGGCTGGATACCACCACGGCGCCCGTGACCATCACCAGGGCCTGCACGGTGGTCAGCGCCACGATCTGCGCGACCAGCAGCGCGGGCGGGCGCCACTGCTGCGCTCCCAGCATCAGCCCGCTGATGTAGATCGTGATGCCAATGTAGCTGGCCATCAACGGCGGGATCATGGCGGCGAACGTTTTACCCAGGTACAGCTCGGTGTTGGTTAAGGGTGTGGACAGCAGCGGTTCCAGGCTGAGCCGTTCCTTTTCGCCGACAAACGTTTCCAGCGCGATCACGAGTGAGATCGACACCGGGAAAAAACCTACGATCATCGGCAGCAGCGGCAGCAGCGACGGCAGCAGTGGATCGGCCCCTTGCTCCTCAAAAAAGCTGATGAACATGTTGGTCATGCCGTTCGCCAGCAGGGGGAAAACCAGCGTCAGGATAAAGATCGGCGTGATGATACGCCAGTCGCGCAGGCTGTCGCGCACTTCGCGGCGCGTGACGATCAGCGCGTTTTCCAGTGTGCGCCGGACGGCCCACCGCGATGTTTGGGCAGGGTAGCCGGTTGTATAGGTGATAGGTTTACTTTCGACGCGGTTAGTGATGCTCGACATGATGTTCCAGCCCTTCGTCTTCCGTCACAATTTGCAGGTACACATCTTCTAACGTTTGGGAGACTTCGCTCAGCGTGATAATGTCCAGCCCCAGCCCGGTCAGCCGCCGGATTACGTTCGGGTTGTCGCTGTGCGGCTGGTGGGTCCGGTAGCGCAGCCAGGTATCACCCTGCTCGACGATATCGACCAGCGAATCAAGTTCGGCGCTGGCCCCGTTCAGGTGTTCCAGCAGGTGTAATTCCATCAGCGGCGGCCCGACGAATCGCTGTAACAGGTCTTTGAATGTGCCGTTAGCGATGATGCGCCCCTTGCGGATCACGGCGATGCGGTCGGCCAGGTTTTGGGCTTCGGTCAGGTTATGGGTGGTGATCGCGATCGTGCGTTCTTCGCGGCGCAGTTCCTTAATGGCTTCGCGGACCAGCTTGGCGCTCTGCGGGTCCATGGCCGAGGTCGGCTCATCGAGCAGCAGCACCGCCGGGTCATGCAGCATGGCGCGGACCAGGGCCAGCTTTTGTTTCATGCCCTTGGAATATTCGCCCAGCCGCTTGTCCAGCGCATCACCCAGGCCGAAATGCTCCATGAGCATGTGCGGGCGCTGCTGGCGGTCTTCGGGCGACAAATGGTAAATACGGGCGAAGAAGTCCAGGTATTCCATGCCTTTCATGCGTTCGTACAGGCCGTGCTGTTCGGTCAGCACCCCCACGTGTGCCCGAACATGGGCCGGCTGCTGCACCACGTCATACCCGGCCACGTGTGCCCAGCCTGATGTCGGTTTGAGGATCGATGTCAACATCCGCACGGTGGTTGTTTTCCCGGCGCCGTTCGGCCCCAGGATGGCAAAGATCATGCCCGGTTCAACCGTAAACGTAACGTTGTCCACGGCCCGGAAGTCTTTGAAGTTTTTGGTTAACGCGTTGGTTTCGATCATACGGCTGCCTGCTTTCCTGCCTTTTCTGACCTCGCTCTCTTAGATTGTAATATTAGCCGATCCAGCCACCAATAGACTTTTGTAATGATTCTCGTGAATTATTTCTGAATAGGGTAAAAAAAACAGGCACGCTGTGTGTAACAGTGTGCCTGATACGGGGTGCCCTGGTTGGTGCACCATGTGACTACGCCGGTGGGTCGTGCGCTTCAGAAGTGGACGTGTGACGCCGTGATCGCAGCGAGTCCCGGTAGGTGTACAGCAGCACCCCGGCAGCGATCAGGGCTACAGCGGCGCTGAACGCCTGCGAGACGTTTACCCCGTTTGCCATCGTGACCTCGATACGCAGGTATTCGAGGAAAAAACGCGCGATGGGGTAAGCGATGAGGTATAACAGCAGCAGGCTGCCGCGTTTCGTCCGGTCGCGGTAGTTCAGCCACAGGTATAACAGCGCCCCGGCGACTGCCAGGTTCCACAGGGATTCGTATAAAAATAACGGGTGAAAGTGGGTGTGTTCGATGTATTCAATAGGCGGGTTATCGATCCGCATCCCCCACGGCAGGTCGGTGGGCTTGCCGTATAATTCCTGGTTGATGTAGTTGGCCCAGCGCCCGATGGCCTGTCCCAGCGGCAGCACAACCACGCCGATATCCATCCATGCCATGAGGTCAAGCCTGTTTTTGCGGGCATACAGAAAAACGCCCAGCATGCCGCCGATGACCGCCCCGAAAATCGACAGGCCGCCGCTCCAGATGATGAGCGGGCCATCGTGCAGATCGAACGGGTGCGACAGGTACCATGCGGCATCGCGCCCGGCCTCGACCGATGATACCGACGGAAACAGGACGTGCCACAGCCGCGCCACGATCACGCCCAAAATGACAACCCATATAATGCCGTTCCACACGTGGTCCGGGTCTTTTTTGTCGCGTCTGGCCATCCATGCCGCCAGCCCTGCCGCCGTCAGAATGCCGACCACGATGATCAGGCCGTAGAAGTGCAGCGTGGGATTGATCGTCAGGCCAAACAGATCAAACGGGCCGATTTCCAGCCCTTCACGGTGAAGTGTCATGATGATGGTTCTCCCTGTTGTTCTTGTTCATTCAGTGTATGATAAACGTGCCAGACACGCTGGATCACGGTGATATGTGTGCCGACTGCGAGCACGGCCACGCCGACGGTAATTTGCCCGGTCAGCAGCATGGCCAGAATGATAACCATGCGCTCCATGCGTGTCAGCAGGCCCACTTTACAATCGACGCGCAGCCCTTCGGCCCGTGCGCGTACATAACTCACCAACAGCGATCCGAGCAGTGCCAGCATACTAAGTATAAGACCGGCAGTGTTGTTTTTTTCGCTGTAATACACGGCCAGCCCCATGAAGATAAACCCGTCGGCGTAACGATCCAGCGTTGAATCAAACAGCGCGCCAAATTTGCCGGTACGCTGCATGGCGCGGGCCACGGCGCCGTCGAGGGCATCCAGCGGCGCCCCGATCAACAGGATAATGGCCGACCAGAAAAAATAGCCTTGTGACGCGACACCCGCCGCGATGGCGACGATCACCAGGCCCAGCAGCGTGATCGCGTCGGGATGCACGCCCATCCGGTGCACACGCTGGCCCAACGTGGACGTGATGCCGCCGGTATAATAACGCATCCGGTCGGTCAGGTTATTAAACTGCGGGGGAGTATTGTTTTTTTGTGACATGCTTGTTGTTCCTATGTGTCGCATGGTGAAAAACGCAATGCGCTGAGGGCTGCCAACTTTGATCGTATCGTGTGCAGCAAAAAGCACAATAACGATCACACTTTACCCTTGTCAAGCCGCGTGCGGTGAGGTACACTAACACTAACTTCGGGGCGTGGCGCAGCTTGGCTAGCGCGCACCGTTCGGGTCGGTGAGGTCCCCGGTTCAAATCCGGGCGCCCCGACAGGTTTTTGCCCAGTTTGTACCCTTTTGGGCCCCCAATTACCCTGTACCGGAGCGCGGTAAAAGGCGCTTGCTGGCAGGGTTTTGTGTTGTCCGGTCGTGCCACCCATTTGCATTCGAATTGAGCAGGGCGCCAGCCTGGCGTAAATCAGTTTCATCCACATCCTGGTAATATTCCAGCGTCGTAGTGATATTCGAATGCCCCAGGTAATGCTGGGCCACACGCGGCGCTACCCGCTCCCGCGCAAACTTCAACCCCACACGATGACGCAGACTGTGTGCACCAAGCTGGCGTGTCAGGCCAGCAGTGAGACTGAGCCGTCGCAGCACGTCGGTGATGGCTCGCGATGATAGTTTGCCATGATCCCGCATCGATGTAAAGACGTAATTGTGCGTTGTGTGGGGGCGGACCACCAGCCAGGCAGACAGTTTCTCGGCTGTTTCCGCGTCGTAATAGATGCGCCGCCGCTTGTTGCCTTTGCCGTCAACGTAGGCTGCACAATCGGCCAGGTCCAGATCGGGAATTTGCAGCCCCGCCGCTTCGCCAGCCCGACATCCCGAATTCGCCAGCAGCATCACCAGCGCCAGATCACGGGGCTTAAACCGGGCCGCGGCCAGCAGCAGATCCAGCTCGTCATCGGTCGCGGCTTTGCCCTGGCTTAACGGCCTGACAGGCTGCCGGTTGACCAGGTCCCCGCCGGTGAGGTGTCGGTAAACTCCTGCTTCTCGCACCAGCGAAAGAATGACTTGACCATCTTCACATTCTTGTAGATGGTGGTCGGCGCCAGCGGCGCAGTCACTTCGGGGCGGCGGCTGTGGGTGCTGTATTTTGTATCGCGCTGCCGCATCGCCGTCACAAACGCATCAATGTCTTCAGAACGTATCAGGTGAACCGGTCGCTCTGGGCCGATGGCGCCAACGAAGGGCTCTAGAAACTTACGATAGGTTTCGTGGGTTTGTTCGGCCCGGTCGACCATAAGGTACTGGTGTAATGCGTCTCTCAGTGTGAGGGATTTTAAGCACATAGACACACACCAGGCGTGATATCGGTTTTGGGCCGGGGTCCCTTTCCACCCACATTCTCCACTCCCAAAAGCGAAACCGGAATAAATAGCATTTCTGCTGAAGCAAGTGCGGAATGGGGGTGATCCGGATACAATTGATTCACCAGAAGAAAACGAGGTATACCGCCATGTCAGCACGCCAAGTGATTTTGCACCCCGCCGAAGAAGGCGGTTACTGGGTCGAAGTGCCCAGTTTGCCCGGTTGTATCAGTCAGGGTGACACCAAAGAAGAGGCGTTGGCAAACATCCGAGAAGCCATTGAGCTTTTTATTGAGGCCCTGGAAGAGATCGGTGAAGAGGTCCCGCCGGCCCACCCATTCATTGTCGAAACGGTCGAGGCGTAATGACGAAATTGCCGGTCATTTCCGGTAGCGAGTGCGTCTCCGC
>JAFGHR010000128.1 GCA_016930015.1 Anaerolineae bacterium
GAAAAAGGTTCCAAAGAGGTCAGAAAGGGTCAAATTGTTCGCAAGGTGTTGTTCGACACGACGATCACGCTATTCTGTGGAGCTACCACAGCAGTTCGAACTGTTTATCATTTGCCAGTCTCCTTGTATCCACTCAGGGTTTTCCTATTCTCGGCAAAAAGAGTAACCTCACCGATCAGCAGCAAGCAAAGCATGAAAGGTGAGGTTAGACGATGGCGGCAGTAGAAGTGCCACCACTGATTGAGATTCTGGCTGAAATCCCCGACCAACGCGAATCACAAGGCAAACGGCATGCGTTAGCCGGGATGCTGGCCCTGGGATGTGTCGCGACCCTGTGTGGCTATCAGAATCCGAATGCGATTGCCGAATGGGGGCGCAATTACGGGGAGAAGTATGCCAGTCTGTTGGGATTTGAGCGGCACGGGTATCCGGCGACATCCAGTTGGTATCGCATCTTAGGCCAGGTGGATGTGGAGGCGGTTGAAGCGGTACTGACCGACTGGTGCGAGCGTGTCCTGGCAGCCTTAACGGGACAGACACAGGTTGGTGTACGGATTGATGGCAAAATCCTGCGCGGTAGTAAGCGCCAAGGGGCCATCAACAGTCACCTGTTGTCGGCGTATGCAGGGGACATAGGGCTGGTTCTGGCCCAGCAGGGGGTCGATGACAAAACCAATGAGTTGGGAGTGATCGACGAGTTCTTGTTAGGGTTAGCCTTGCAGGGGCGGGTGGTCACTACCGATGCCTTGCTGACGCAGCACAACGTCGCATCCCAGATTGTGGAGCACGACGGAGACTACGTTCTGCCGGTCAAAGAGAACCAGCCGCTGACCTATGAGGCCATTGCCTATTGGTTTGAGCGTCCGGCCCCCTATGACTGGCCCAACGGCGAGGCACGCGTGTGCGAAAAGATCCATGGCCGACTGACGCAGTGGCAGAGCGAAACGTCCACCGCGCTCAATCACTATATCGAGTGGCCAGGGGTGGCTCAAGTCTTCAACATCACCTGCCAGGTCACGTTTCCCAAAACCGGGCAGATGCGCACGCACACACGCTATGGCATCACCTCGCTGACGCCCGACCAAGCCTCCCCTACCGGCCTGTTGGCTTTCACACGCCGACATTGGGCGATTGAAAACAGCTTGCATTGGGTCCGCGATGTCACCTTTGCCGAAGACCGTTCGACGCTGCGGGTGGGGTGTACGCATCATGTGATGGCGATTTTGCATAATCTGGCGCTTTCTTTGCTGCATCTCCATGGCTTTTTCCAAATCGCCAGTACCGTACGCCGTTTCGCCGCCAATCCCGCGTTGGCTATCGCTTTTGTCGTTCAACCACTCCATTGGGGAGAATAGGAAAACCCTGGTATCCACTAGGCCGACTGGCGAAGAGGTAAGCTGATTACGCGGCCATGCGTCGGGGAGAAATTCGGAGAAATAGCCTGAATCTTCCCGTAACAATCACGCAGCCAACGAGCGGTCGATGCCCCTACGGGGCCTGTTTCAGCCGTGAATAAAAAGAGCCTTTTTCGCCGAGGTAACACTTCTTTTCTTCTAATGATCGTCACTCTTGTTTGTCTGAGACCTGTCACTAATCAGCCTGAAAAGCAAATTGCCAGGCTCAAAAAACTGGCAAAACCGACCACAACTAACCATACTGACCATTATCACCCCTTCGATGATGGTCAGTATGGCCAGTCTGGTTAGTTTCTCATTCGTGTGATGCCGCAATCGACTCCACAGCATAACGCCGCATCATGTCAGTAACTTCAGGGCGCTGGATCAGATACATTTGTCCTTTAGTGTAAGCTTTGCGACGATTGCGGTCGGTGAGCTGCAGCCGGTTGAGAATATGCCCAATCCACTGGGCATGGCCCATCTGATCCTTGTCGTATCCCAATAACTCGCGAACTTTGTCACGTAGATCAGCAGCCTTGATCCATATTTCCGTTTGGCTGTTCCGGGTCATGTATTCCAATGCCTGGAGGACCGCTTCTTCCCGTTCACTCAAAGCTTTGCCTTCGCTGGTTTGTTCGTCCCATTCTGCCGCTTGCGAGATGGCGGTCAACAGATCGGCAATACCACCATGTTCTTCAAAGAAAGCGGCCAGTGCGACCAGAGTTCGCCTGAGCGATTATGCAGCGTGTACAGTTCTGAGCGCTCGAAGTAGTTGGCGTAAACCGGCTGAAAATGCGTCAGGGCCAGTACATAGAGTTGGTGGCGAATAGCCGTCCCATCAAAGTCTGGCGGGACAAAGGGCATTTTCTGGTCGGTGCGGCGCATGGGAATGAGAATACACCGGCTCGCCAGGATGTCTTCAAGCCCCACAATAGCGGCCAGGATTTTGGGCGAATACACATCGAACGCCTGGGGTTTCATATCTTCTCCTGTTAACCGGATGGCGGGCATCCCGTCTTTGTAGCCGCTGTTGAGGAGCTGCCGGATCTGCTGCATCCCCGGATCGCGCGGGTTGTGATACCGTTCCGCTTCATCAATGCCAACCGTACAACTGGTGTAATAGATCAGACGGAACATAGCCGGACCAGTGGGATCGGACGTGGAGATCATATTGAACGCGAGCGGTTGGAGCACCCGTAAGACGGTGCTTTTGCCACTGTTCTTGGGACCGTTCAGGGCAAGGTAGGGGTAAGCCGGAAACAAGGTGTAGAAGTACGTACCAATCGTCCACAACGTCAGGACACGGCTTTCCACCGGTGACCGAAAATCGATATAAGTGGTGAATAAATCGTGGACGATGCGGAACACGTCACCCGGCTGGACTTCGTCCCCCTTGAGAAAACGCTGGATATCGTTGTAACGCCAGCGCATTAGGAATTCGGAGCCTTCGGGAATGACACGCAGAGCAATTTCCTGGTCGTGGATAGTCAAGATTTGCTGATCTTTGAGGCGGACCAGTTCGCGGGTGCTGGTCACCAGGTAGGGCTGCACATTCAGCCGGTTGTTTTTCGTACGTTCGCGTAGGGATACGGTAACAAGGGCCAAACCGCGACTGAATCCCAAAGCGGGTGACAGAACCGGGATGTTGTCGCTGAATACTTCCGTTGTTTCCTCTTCAGTATCACAAGACTTGTTTTGGGCCTGGCTCGCCTTGAGCAATTCGTTGAAGGCCCGCCCCTGGATACCCAGACCAGCCATCAGCGTTTTGAAGCGGGTTAGAGTCAATGCGTCCAGATCATGAGTATGCTGGAAAAGACCTCGTATTGCATCTTCTTGCTCTAGACCTTCCAGGTGGCTCACTCGTTCCACTTCGTTGATAAGCCAGCTCGATGCCTGATTCAGCATAGCTTGAGCATCGTTAGCCGTGGCATGGTGAACCGCTAACCACTCGTTGGCATCCTTCACACCATCTGGCAGTTGAGGTAGATAGGCTCTGCCTCCCAGGGTTTGCCCGATTTGGTGATTTTGTTCGCGGGCATCGTCGGTGTTATCCAGGGCAACAAAGACGCGCCGATAGCCGCGTAAGGTCGTGAGAAGATCATCTGAAACTTGCATCCCTCCCAGAGCCAGCGCCGGTATACCCCATTCGGCGAATGAGATCGCATCAGCCTGTCCTTCGACAATAACGAGGTAATCGCTGCCGCTGTCGAATGCATGGTTGTAGTAGGGCCGCCGTTCTCCGATGAGATCACGCGGCGGATTGTAGTGTTTCTTGTCCTGAATGGAACGCCCACTTAGATAGATCAACCGTCCGTTTTCCAGGTAACGCGGCTCGACGGGAACAATCGCATCTGTCGCGGCTAGCAGCCCCATTTCGGTCATCAGGGAAAATGAAGGACGCGTATCAATTACCACCGCCGCATATTGGTTGACTATCCGGCTGAGTGGATCGGCCAGCCGGTACGGAGCACCGGCCACACCCATCAACTCCCGTTCCGCCCCTTCCAACAGGGGCGAAGCGGGTAGCACGTGCAGATTCTCATCCCATGTACTCGGAACAATGCAGTGTGCTAGAACCTGCGGCGCAGCTTGGCGGTCAGCCATCAACACCGTATATAAACTGTCGTCTGCACCGTAGTTATTCCGGTCTGTGGTAACGAGCGTGGCGTGGCCCTGACTGTCAGTGTCAATCAGTAGAACACGTGCGTTAGGTGCTCCGGCCCGGTGTAGAACCCCAGTGATACCGAAGGCGATGTTGGTGGCGGATGTCGATTTGCCGACACCCCCTTTGTGATTGGTAAGTACGAAAATGCGAGTCATTGCCTTTTCCTCATGTCACTCATGAACCTGAACGATTTCGCTGTGCTGGCAAAGACTCCGCAGAAGTGTGCTACACTGTTTTCGGAAGTCTTGCTGGCGAGATCAGCGAGCCTTCAAGGTGATTGGGGGAGGGCAGTCCTCTCCCGGTCACCGAAAAGCCATTCATTAAACTTGAGTGGCGAACCGTTCTATAAACGGTCGTTGGGGAAAAGCTATTACGCCTTGAAGGTAATTGATGTGAGAATTTGGAGGAAAAAACTGTTCGAATTGGCTTCCACGATGGACGCCAGAAACGATAGCAGTTGAACAAAACCAGCCTTTGCGCTGGTTTTTGTGTTGGTGACTATGTGTGCACCGCACCTGAAAACCGCTTCGCCGGGCAGCATCCGCCGTCATGCGTTGGATAGCAGCAGCGGTGATAGGGTCGCATAGATTTTACGCAGGCTGTTTTCAAGCAGACGGTCCGGCTCGCTTTCGTTCACCAGCGCATCATAGGGAATAACGGCACCCGTCCAGCCCGTCGTATGCCAGTGCGCCAGCGGCGGCAGGTCCCGGCCTACCACACCTTCGGGAACCGGATGCGGGTAGGCAAAAACATAAGGGCGATCCAGGCCCGCGCTAAACGGTGAAAATCCGAAGTTCATATGCGGCGCTTTTTCGCTCGTTGTACTGGTAGCAAACCATAAAAACGACAGGTCAAACCCGTCCGGCCAGACGACCGGCGGCGTTTTCTCGCCGGGCAGACTGTCACGCACACGGTTCAACGCAGAAACCATCAGGTTGAGCACCCCGGCATAACCATCTGCCGCCGCCGGATCAATCTCAAACACGGTTGTTTGCGCCAGTTTTTCACGGTCTAATATGATGGTATGCCCGAACGCCTGTAACGCATGATTTACCGCGTCGGTGAGCGAGACTTGATGATGCCGCATCAGCGAAAAACCGGCGGGTTCTTTCTGCGGCGGCTTATACAGGATCGTCGCCGCGCGAAAGGTCAAGAGCATCTCACCCACACCGGGCAGATCCCCCGTCGTCAGGCCCTCCGGCACCACACGCAGCCCCAGGTGAACGTCATTCGGTTCGGGCCGGACAATCGCCGCCCGCACCGCACCCAGCACCTGTGCGGACTGGTGCAGGCTGATGCGTGTCCCGTCCCAGTTTTTCAAAGGTGGCAAGGACATATTACGATTTTCCCCCCTCACTATCGTGTCCGTTCTCGCCGGTCAGATAGATCACTCATTATTATGTGTATCTACTCATAGTGTAACGTCAATTCGGGATAAGAAATCGTGATTATCGCCATACAGTCCTCGACCCCTAACGCGGTAAGGGGGAATCCGACCATTCACATCGACAGTACATGATCCAACTTATGGGCCGCCTCGACAAGACCGCCGGGCGCAAACTGCACCATGAACCAGTTTATGGAATCTTGCTTTTTCTCATCGCTAACATCCATAAAAAACACGTGCTCAGCAAACGCGCTGAGGTCCTCCATCACCCGCTCATAACGATAGTAGGCCATCACCAACGGATCAATATCCGTTTTTCCATACCCCTGGAAAAACAAGGCTTCTGCTCGTTCCTCCGTCACAAAACCGCCCACCGTAACAAACATCAGGTCACGCTCTCTAGGTGCTAAAACGGGCTGATCCCAATCCACGATAAACAGCTTACCCTGCGCATCGATCAGCAGGTTGGCCGTGTGTATATCAGCGTGGCATAACACACACCCTGGTGACTTATCCTGAAGCATACGGCCTAGCTGCTCGGTGTGATCAATGATGGTGTTGATTTCGTGATGGTGACTTTTCCAAAACGCAGCAAGTTGTTTTTCAAACGGATGATCATACACTTGATCCCCAACCGCCGCGTGCAACTGCCTGATGACCGCCATCCATTTAGGATGTGGGACGAAAGTTTCTTTGGGCATCCGTTTCACCAGTTCGGGCGTAAGCCGCGTGGCATGAAGCTTTTTTAAGACAGTGCCAAACGCCGTCCACTGGGTATCAGACAATCCAACTTCCCAGCCGCTTTTGCCTTCAATGAAGGGATACAGAATCAACGTAAAGTGATCGACCGTGCCCCAGGGTTCCTGGGTGATGGTCGGGAGCGGGGCAACGACTTGTTCGATCCCCTGTTCTTTGAGGTAACGCGGTAGGAGGACGCTCAGTTCATCGACAGTGTCGCTCTTGACCTTGAGAAAATAGAGCTGCCCGTTGGCCTGTACCCGGTAAACGCCGGCATACGAGTCATATCCCAGCGGGAGAAATTCCATCCCGGTTACGGTGAGGTCGTAACTCACTTTTAAACATGCCATGATTTTTGCGTCTTCAAGGCGCGGTTTGTCGAGCATAATGAATCCCTAATTTTTGAGCGGCTTAACCTGAACTCAGGTTAGGGTAATTATTCCAACGAAATGCGCGAATTCAAAATGGCATACAGCAGGTCCACGGTGAAGTTGGCGAGCAAAATCACTGAAACCGCCACCATCACCACAGCCCGGATCAGCGGTAGACCACGATTGTGAATCGCATTGTTGATCAACAGCCGTCCCAGGCCAGGATAACCAAACACGGATATTTTTGCATGGGTACCGGTTAACAAGTATCATCGGAAACAATTCTGGGTGCATGAACAACAACCCAATTCCACATAATCTATCGTGTATGTTGTGTATGTGTAGCTTATGGAGATGCCTGCACCTTGAAACGATCGAACGACTTTATTTCCGATCTAGGAAAATCATTGTTATATTAAGGAATCACTCAAATCGCTAAGAGCAGCTATAGGAAGACACCAGCCAAACGCGCAACTTTTGCACCCTCACAACGTAAGGTGTTGTGTCGAAACAAAAAACGTGCAGACGACTATGTTGTTTCCTGTTGATGTCAACCATGCTCACTTACACATCTCGACAGGGAGAGAAAACACAAGGAGCTAGGAACATGGCAGAACCGTTCATAAAGATTAAAGACCTGGTCAAAACCTTCGACACCCCCGCCGGGCCATTAAACGTCTTGCGTGGTATCAGTTTGGAGATTCAAAAGGGCGATTTCGTGGCGCTGGTCGGGCCTTCGGGCAGTGGTAAGACAACGTTTCTTAACATGCTCACGGCTGTCGACAACCCTACCAGCGGTGAAGTGAGCATTGGCGGCCTGCCGATTACACAGGCCCCTCAGCGTAAGCTGACCAAGTGGCGTTCTCGGAATGTGGGCATCGTGTTCCAGTTTTTCCAACTGCTGCCGACGCTAACCGTTGTCGAAAACGTGATAGCCCCGATGGATTTCGGCAACGTATGGAAACCAAGAGAACGCCGCGATATTGCGACAAAACTGCTGGATCGTTTTGAGATCGCGGATCAGGCTGCCAAAACGCCCGATATGTTATCCGGCGGCCAGCAGCAGCGTGTGGCCATTGCCCGCGCGTTGGCTAACAACCCCCCCTTTGTTGTGGGTGACGAACCTACGGGTAACCTGGACCGCATGAGCGCGAGCAACGTGTTTGACCTGTTCCACCAGCTCGCCAATCGCGGTACAACCGTCATCGTGGTCACCCATGATCGTGAGCTGGTCAAGAGCGTGCCCAAGATTTACGAGCTGGTAGACGGCACCATTGGTGAAACCACGCTGGCCGCTGCTGCTGCCCGCCGCACTCAGGAACTCCGCGCCACGCGTACACGCCTTGCTACCCAAAGCTAAATCAGCATCAAGAAGGTAAATGCTATCATGATCAAAACGCGTAGCCGTAAAATACTCAAAGATGTTCTATCCCGTAAGGGACGTACCGCACTGGTAGCCACGGCGATCCTGATCGGTGTGTTTGGTGCCGTTTCGCTGATCTCGGTTAATGACCTGCTCGTGAAGCAGATCGAAGACGATATCACGTCTGACGAGATCGCCATGGTGCGCCTCTACGTCACGGTTCCCTCGGCAGGCACAAATGTAACCACCGAGTCAGGTGAGGACCAGGTGCTGGCGTTGGTACGCGGCGCGCGGGAGCAGGACAGCCAGCTACGCGGGTTGGCCGGTGTCACTACCATCGAAGGGCAAGCAGCCGCCCCTGTATTCTGGAAAAAACCGGGCAGCGGTGATGAGTATGAAAATGCCGATATCGTCGCATTTTCCGAGCCATTCGACAGCATCCAGATCGAACCCATGCGCCTAGTAGATGGCGTGTGGCCCCAGGTTGGAGTCAATGAGATCGCGATCGAGCGCCGTATGGCTGATGATTACGGCCTGTCGGTAGGTGACACGATGCAGTTCCGCCCGCTGGGCGGCGACGCAGCAGCCGACGTAGAATGGACGATCACGGCAACCGTTTTTCATCCATACTGGTTCGAAACCGGTCGCGACGAAAGCCAGCCTGAGATTCGTATCTACGCCAACTTTGAGGATGCTCAAACCATTGCCGGTTTTTCCGGATTCAAGTCGTACTACCTGCGATACGCCGATACGCAAACGGGACATGATCAGGCCGACGCACTGGAAACCGTGATCGCCGAGAACACCAACTACATTCCTGAGGGTTATTGGCTGGATGACCCGGATAGTTACTTTCTGATCCACGAAGTGCAGGAAGTCACCAACATTCTCAATATACTCGCGATTGTATCGCTGGTGGTATCCGGCTTTTTGGTCACGAACGTGATCAGCTCAATCGTGATCGAACAAAAACGCCAGATCGGGGTGATGAAGTCGCTCGGTGCCACGCGGCGCGACAACTTCTTCATTTATGCCGGGGTAGCCTTGACCTATGGTATTATCGGCACCATCCCAGGCGTTATTCTGGGCGTGCTTGTGGGCGCAGCGATGGCGCAAGAACTTGCCCCGCTGGCCTTCACGTTGATCGATGACTTCCAGGTTTCGACCATGGGCGTCGTTATCGGCGCTGTGATGGGCTTGCTGGTGCCAATCGCTGCCGCCCTTTTCCCGGTTCTGAGCGGAACCCGTGTCACGATCATCGAGGCCGTGACCGACCTGGGTATTTCTGCGAAATGGGGCAAAGGCATCATGGCGCGGGTGATCAAGCGGCTGCCGTTCCCGGCCAATATCCGGCAGGCATTGAGTAATGTCGTCCAGAAAAAGGGCCGCCTGATGTTAACCGTGATTACACTCACCTTCGCGGCAGCGGCGTTTATGGGCGTGTTTGCCATGTTCACCGTGATCACCGATGAGATCGACAGGCTGTTTAACACATTCCAGTTTGAGGCGCTGATCGTACCGACCGAACCGCAGGATTTTGACACGGTCAAGAACCTGATTCTAGAGGTGGACGGCGTCAAAGACGTGTATCCCGGCGTTGGGTTTGGCCTGGAGATCATCAACCTGGACAGCACGGATTCAAGCTACGAAATCGAAGCGCTGGGTTACGACCCGGCGGCGCCAGTCGTTGACCTTGATTTCACGGAGGGCGTCGGCTGGCAGGACGATCCAACACGTGAAGGTATCGTGATCACGTCAGCCGCCGCGAAAATTCTCGACGCCGTGGTCGGTGATCGTGTGCTGGTGTCGGCTGGCGGACGAAGCGGAGAATACGATATCATAGGTGTTGTATCGTTCCCGTTCGAGCAGGTGTTTATGCGCTGGCAAGACCTGTCACACCTGGCCGGTTTTGTCTATGACGGCGGTACACCCGACGACGTGAGCGACGATGTCCCGCTGCCGGTGGCGTTCCTGATCGCGATGGAGCAATCTGACCCCACCATCAAAGAAGTGGACGCCGTAATCGATGCGGTGTCAGAACGGCTGTTGAACAAAGGGATTACCAGCAGTTTTGAGAACGAGGTCGAGCAGCAGGAAAGCGAGGCCGAAAACATGATGACCTTTAACATGATCTTCCAATTGACATCGGCGGTGATGGCTGCTGTCGGTGCAATCGGCCTGCTGACTACGCTGTCGATGGCGGTTTTCGAACGCCAGAAAGAAATCGGTGTGATGCGATCGATTGGTGCCGGGTCATGGACGATTATTACCCAGTTCCAGGTTGAGGGTATCATTATAGGCATATTGTCATGGTTCGTTGCGGTCCCACTCAGCTACCTGCTGGCCCTCAGTTTGTTAGACGGGTTGGGTTTCGCCGAGTTTATCGACTTCCAGTACCCACTTTGGGTGCTAGGTTTAGGGTTGGTGGGCATGGTGATCATCGCCGCATTGGCCAGCCTGTGGCCAGCGCTGACCGCTGCCCGCCGTACCGTATCGGACATTCTACGCTATCAATAAGCGATGGTTATCATAAAGCGATAGCTATCAAAAAACGATACAGAGAAAAGGGATGATCATGAGCAACGGGAATAACAAATCCGTCATCTCCTTGCAAAACGTGGAGAAGATCTACAAAACCAAAGCTGGCCCGCTACGCGTACTCAAGGGCATAGACCTGGAAATCAACGAGGGTGAATTCGTCGCCATCGTAGGACCGTCGGGCAGCGGCAAAAGTACGCTGATCAACATGATCACGGGTATTGACCGCCCGACATCAGGTGAGGTTCACGTGGCCAACCAGCGCCTGACCAATTTGAGTGAAAACGCCGTCGCCAAATGGCGCGGACGGAATGTCGGCGTGGTCTTCCAGTTTTTCCAACTGCTGCCCACCCTGACGGTGATCGAAAATGTCATGATGCCCATGCACTATGTGGGGACCTTCAGCGGCAAACGTAAGGAACGGGCCATGGAACTGTTGGAACTGGTGGACATGCCCGATGTTGCCAACAAGTACCCCAGCCAGATTTCGGGTGGTCAGCAGCAGCGAGCTGCCATCGCGCGCGCGCTGGCCAACAACCCCAAGGTGCTGGTAGGTGACGAACCAACGGGTAACCTGGACGTGGTGTCTGCCGGCCTGGTCTTCGCCCTGTTCGAAGACCTGGTTTCCGAGGGAACCACGATCGTCATGGTCACCCACGACCGCGACCTGGCCGGTCAGATTCCGCGCGTGGAAGAAGTCCGCGACGGCAAACTGATGGAACACGAAGAAATCGACGAGCGGCTGGTTGCTCGTTAACACACCGGAATTCAACCAGCGGGGCCGGTTGCCAAGCCCCGCTGA
Source organism: Anaerolineae bacterium (assembly GCA_016930015.1). GTDB lineage: Bacteria > Chloroflexota > Anaerolineae > Aggregatilineales > Aggregatilineaceae > JAFGHR01. The sequence goes on from JAFGHR010000128.1 coordinate 11,262, forward strand.
CGCGCATAATTGGTGACAGCAACAGAGGACAAAACCCATGCAAATCACTAAACGCGAAGAAAACGGCATATCTATTTTTGTACTTGATGGGCGTATCGACAGCATAGGCGCAGCCGAACTGGATGATGCACTGCAAGCTGCCGTGTCTGAGGGGAAGCACAAAATGATCCTGGATATGGCCGACGTCAAATACATGAACAGTGCCGGGCTGCGAACACTGGCCGACGTGTTAACTCATAACCGGCAAAACGACGGTGACCTGCGACTGGTCGCGCTCAGCTCCAAAGTCGAGCGCGTATTCAAGATCATTGGCTTTGACAAGTTCTTTGACACGTATGAAACTGTGGAAGCGGCATTGACCGGTTTCTAGGCGAGCCGTACCCTGCCCGACCTGCACGCCGACTCAATACAAATCAGCAGCAGGAGTTGAGCAAAGAATAAGGCTGTTCCAGGAAATAAATTCTCCCATTTTTAGCCCTCTGCACGCGGTAGCGCGGCTTTTGCTCCCCTTCCCTAAGGGAAGGGGTTGTGGGGGATGGGGTAATTATTATCTTGGCGAAGCCTAAATGCTGGCTCCTGCTTTTTGTGAACTACAACTGATTATGGAGATGTCAGCACCTGCGCTAAATTTCGCAGCGTTTGTGTGATCGGGTGATCAGGAAAGCGCAGTGCAAAAATACCCTCACTGGCCAGGGTCATCATCTCATCGGAGTGCGGAATAATCGCCGCTACCGGGCAGTTGTACGTACTCTCAACGCGATCCTTGACTTCCTCAAAACTAAACATGGGCGGCACTTTGTTGACAATAAGCACCAGTTTGGGCACGCCCAGTTTACGCGCCACTTGAACCGTAACCCCAGTGCCCTGATAGTCCTGCTGATCGGGCCGCAGAATGATACCTAACGCATCTGAGATCGCGATCGACAGCAGCGTCTCCTCGTTCAAGCCGGGATGCGTGTCAATAATCAGGTAATCCAGGTTCATCTGCTCGATTAAATCATGAAACCCGTCGTTAAGCAGCCCGGCATCGTAACCTTCGCGGATAACCCGCGCGATCTCGCCCACCTTGATGCTGGATGGGATCAGGTACAATGCGCCGTCAATCGGCGTTTCCAGGCTAGATGCCAGATCGTAAGCAGCCTGGTGAATCTTGCATTTGCCCCAAAGATAATCATTGAGTGAATACACCATCGTGCGCTCACTCAACCCAAACAACACATGAATCCCCGGCGACTGGATATCGGTATCAACTACACCAACACGATGCCCCTGGGCTGCCAGCAATGTTGAAATGTTAGCTGTTGTATTCGATTTACCTGTCCCCCCGCGAAACGAGTGCACGGAAATGATTTTAGACATTCTATCTCTCCAATGATCAGGTAAAGATCACCCACTCAAACAAGCCCAGCAGTGGCGCTATTTTATGTCACTTGAGATAAACGGGCCACCTCAATTGTGACGCGAGTATCCGCTCACCGCAAATCCAACATCCGAACCCGGTCGCCAGCCGCTGATCTGCGGGCCGGATCGATCATCACGGACTCGACACTCACATCCAGTAAGTGATATATTAGTATAATGATGCAGATTATACCTTTTCAGTGATTCAAATCAAGCAGTTTACCCGAAACCATATATAATGAGTAAAGGACGATAGGGCCACACCGAACAGTTTTACGATTTTTCGACAATAGTACATCTAGCTTGGCCAAAGTCCTCCTGCATAACTAGTGTCAGCACATTTTGCCTTTTGCCAACGACTTAAAGGATACCAGCATAATGCCAGGTAAAAATGAGGAACATCTGGCACGGCAAGCTCAACTGGGAGATCAGGAGGCATTTTTAGAGTTATACCATTTATATCTTCCCAAAGTATACAACCGTGTCAAGAGCCGGGTTCCGGTTGCCTACGTAGAGGACGTTACGCAAGATATCTTTATTGCAGTTGTCCGTTCGCTGGCGAACTTTGAGCGACGCTCCCGGTTCAGTACCTGGCTGTACACCATCGTCAACCGGCAAATAGCCGATTTTTACCGGCGGTACGCACGCCGCCAGGAGAACCAATCAATCAGCCTGGAACACGTCGAAAACATCATCGTGGCGAATGGCTACACGGTTGACGATATGGATAAACGAGCAGATATCCAACACGCGTTTAACGCCATTCCATCGCACTATCAGGAGATTATCCTGATGCGGTTCGCCGACGGATTGACATTTAAAGACATTGCCGATCAACACGAACAATCGATTGAAGCGGTGAAATCGTTGTATCGCCGGGCCATCCAAGCATTACGCGATCAAATAAATGGAGTACAGCGTGAACGACACTAACAAGCTGGATGACGACCTTGCAACTTGGACGGATAACTTGTTGACGAACCAACCACACCATCCCCCAGACGACATAGCCGATCTGGCCGGTATTGTGCAGCAGTTCCATGACCTGGTTGCGCCTCATGAAACGCCCGACCCGGCGTTTGAACATCGCCTGACGCAGCGTTTGAAACAGGAATGGAAACAGGTTCACCGGCGGAAAGAACCCCGTTGGCACCAGCGCCGGTATGTGCGCCTGGGTGCCCTGGCCGCCAGTGTAGCGCTGGTGTTAACCGTGATGCTGATCGTTTCCGACCAGGCCGCCAGCTCAAACGACTCGATGCAGGGTACAGCGCTCGGCTCGTTTAGCTGGGCGCTTGTGATTCTGGCAGCCGGGATCGGGGTGGTGATGGTGAGCGTGTGGTTCTGGCGGCGGAAAAGCCCCCGGCGGCGGAAATAGCGGCGGACACTATCATACCCACCGTGGTCACTCGTAAAAGATTTATAAAAAATAGACTACAAAAGTTTTTTAGCCGACAAAAAAATAGATGATTTGCCGTTTTAAGACCCGTTCAGCACATTTCCAACGACACAAATAATAGAACTCATCATACCTCCGGTTTGACGAGAAAGGAACGCTTCATGAATCAAGTATTGAATCGCCGGGATATTGTCCTGCTAGTTGCAGGTTTAGTGGTCGGCCTTGTCATCGGCATAGTTCTCATCGGCAGCAATGATGACCTGCGAACCGATCTTTTCGGCAGCAGCGCTAAAGATAATCAATCGGACAGCGGCACGACCAGCAGCAAAACCGAGAACGTCATGTACTACCTGACAGAAGTGACCTCGGCTAAAGACTGGCTGTCCGAAAAATATCCGGAAACCAGCGACAGCCTGGATGAGGCGGCAGACGTGATCGCCAAACCGTCAACATGGGAAAACACGTCCGAAGGAGTCAAACAGGCAAAAGATTACATCGACACTGTGCTGCCACAGATGTATGCGGCGCTTGTCAACGCTGACGACATTGTCCAGCCGAAAGTCGCCCCGGACAATGACACCTCGGTATGCCTGGCTATCGATGATGATCCCTACAACATCGACGGGCCAATTGTATATATGTATCTCACGATCCCGGTTGACCAGGTAGACACACTCGATATCCCGGACGATTGGGAACAAATCAAGGACGCCAAATCGGACCAGTTGTACTGGCAGCTTTTGGCGTGTTTCCCAGAACCAGACAAGAAACCATCCTAGCACGTGATTTCGCACTCACAACCGCTCCGTGCGCCAACCTGTTAACGGCTGGCGCACGAAAAGTATCGCCTATCACTACAACTGGTTCACATGAGCGATGAATTACGTTATTTGCCACCAAGTAGGTCAAGGAGGTCATCCAAACAAATCAGTCGCATCAAACGCATGTTTTCCTACTCAGGAATTACAGCTTATCGCTTCAAACTAATTCAAATTGGAATAAAGGAGTCCACCTGACATGATGCAAGGAAGAAGACTAGACCGACAGACCCTCACAATTGCAGGCGTCGTGTTGGCGGTGTTGATTGTCGCTGCGCTGATCCTGGGCGGTTCCGATCTGTTTGGCACAGCGGGTGAAGGTACTGAAGAACCCGCGCCAACCGAGGAACAACAGCCGCCTGAGGAGCAGCCACCCGCCGCCGACACCTGCCCGGACGGGTCAGCGAAAGACAGCGTGGGCGATCCATGCAATCACGACGAAGACGGGGACGGCGTCGCAGACGATGGCGACCAGTGTCCGTCTGAGGCGGGACCCGCCGAAAACGGTGGGTGTCCACAAGCGCCACCCGCCGAAAACACGTGCCCGGACGGGTCAGCACAAGACGGCGTGGGTGATCCATGCAACCACGACGAAGACGGTGACGGGGTCGCAGACGATAGCGACCAGTGTCCGTCTGAGGCGGGACCCGCCGAAAACAACGGGTGTCCGCAGGCACCACCCGACCAGCCCCCTCCCCCTGACGAGGGACCTCCCCCACCGGAACAGCCACCCTCTGACGCATGCCCGGACGGGTCAGCAAAAGACGGTGTGAGCGATCCGTGTAACCATGACGAAGATGGGGACGGCGTCTCGGACAATGACGACCTCTGCCCGTTCGACTGGGGCACAGCCGATTACAGCGGGTGCCAACCACCACCACCGCCCGATTCAGATGGCGATGGCCTGGACGATACCGTCGATGCGTGCCCCAATGAGTACGCGGAAACGGCTGACGGGTGTCCACCACCACCGCCCGATTCAGATGGTGATGGCCTGGATGATACCGTCGATGCGTGCCCTAACGAGTATGCTGAAACCGCTGACGGGTGTCCACCACCGCCACCCGATTCAGATGGCGATGGCCTGGACGACACCGTCGATGCGTGCCCTAACGAGTATGCTGAAACGGCTGATGGGTGTCCCCCGCCAGAAGTTGCAGTAGTTACTGAAGAACCCACTGAGGAGCCAACTGAGGTAGCCACCGAGGAGCCAACTGAGGAACCGACTGAGGAGCCGACCGCGGAGCCGACTGAAGAACCCACTGAGGAACCGACCGCGGAGCCGACAGAGGAACCGACCGAAGAACCGACCGAAGAGGTAGGAGCCGCGGCTGTCGTGTTGACACTCAAGGCCAGCTTCACCGCGTCCATTTCGCCCGATGGGGTTGTCTCGTTCATTGACAAGAGCGAAGGCAATGTTGTGTCGTGGCAGTGGAATTTCGGCGATGGCGGCAGCAGTGATGCGCCCAGCCCCACGCATACTTATGCGTCGGCGGGTACATACAACGTTACACTGACCGTCACCGACGATCAGAGCCTCACATCGGTTGCGCAAGGCACCGTGACCATCACAGAACAACAGGCCGAGTCCATGACCTGCTCGTTCCAGATGGATATCGTGGGTGATGCTCTGCCCTATACCGTTAATTTCACCAACACCAGCTCCAATGCAACAGCTTATGTGTGGTCGTTTGGCAGCACCGAAGCAAGCCCCAGCCAAACCTATGACCAGGTTGGTGAATATGACATCACACTGACGTGTACCGGCGCTGTAGGCGAACTGCAAGCCACCGGACATCTGTCTATCACCGAGGAAATGGCCGAGTCATCGTTAGTGGCTCGTTTTGTGGCCAGCCCAACACGCGGTCCCAGCCCGCTTGACGTCCAATTCTCGGATGCCAGCGAAGGCGACATCGTCAGTTGGGAGTGGAGCTTTGGTGATGGCGCGACCAGCACCGACGCCAGCCCGGCGCACACGTATACGGCGGTCGGCGTCTACTCGGTGTCACTGACCGTGACCGATTCAGCCGGTAATACGGCTACTGCAAATGGTTCAATTCAGGTGCGCGCGACTGAAGAAGGCCCTGAAGCGAACTTCTCGGTCAGCCCAACATCGGGTGATGCCCCGCTGACCGTGAATATATCCGATGCGTCCACAGGTAATATCGAGTCCTGGTCGTGGAGCTTTGGCGACGGTACTACCGCCGATGGCCAGGGACCATTCACACACACCTACGAGACTGCCGGGGTATACCAGATCACACTGGTAGTCAGCGGTCCTGGCGGCGGCGGCTCGAAGACCATCGAAGTCGCGGCGCTGGGTCAAGGCCAGGTTGTCGAAGCCATCTTTGGCTACACCATCGGTGAGCAGACGGCTGCTGGCTGGGAAGTATGCTTCAGCAATGACAGCACCGGCCAGATAGCGAGCTTCGCCTGGAACCTGGGCGATGGCGAATCCAGCGGTTCATCCGAAGGATTCTGCCACACGTATGCCGCCAGCGGCAGTTATACCGTATCACTGACCGTAACCGGCGTGAACGGCGAAATATCAAGCGCCTCACAAATGATCGCGCTGGCATCCGGTACGGATGCGCCGGTCGCCGCGTTTACGGCTAACTACACCTCTATCGCCGCCGGAGAACGTATCCGGTTTACCGACCAAAGCACGGGTCTCATCGATACCTGGAGTTGGAGCTTTGGCGATGGCGGTACCAGCTCAAGCCGCAGCCCCAGCCACACCTTCGATGAAGAAGGCACCTTTGTTGTGACGCTGGTCGTGAGCGGTGAGGGCGGCACATCCGAAGCTGCTTCGTTATCGATCGAAGTCGGCGCCGCATCCACCGACATCAAGTGCCGCATCAGCGGCAGCACCCAGGTCTTCACGGGTGAGGGTGTCAGCTATCGTGCCGAAGTGTGGAACCTGGAAGACCGCCAGGTCTGGTCCTACTCCTGGTCATTGGATGGCCAGGGTGTAGGTAATGGTGAAACAGTCGTCGTCAACTTCACCGAGGAAAAAAGCTACACGCTTGCCCTCGCCGTCGAAGCGGATGACGGCTCTACCTGCGACACCTCAATCAGGGTAGAGGCCAAAGGTGAAGGCGGCGTTTTCGCCATCTTTAGCCGCAGCCCGAACAAAATCGCCCCCGGTGGCACGGTGTGCTTCGAAGATCATTCGATAGGCGACATCGAAAGCCGTGTATGGACGATCGTACAGACCGGCGAGACTATCGGCGGTGGCGCTGAAAGTTTCTGCCAGGCTTTCAACGTGATGGAAAGCTTTAACGTCCAATTGACGGTGACGAGTACCACCGGCCAAACGGCGAGTACATCTCAGCGAGTAACGATCAACGAAGAACAAAGCATCTCGGCCAGCGCCAACCCGAACTCCGGTGCAGCCCCCTTGCAGGTCACGTTCAGTGCCAGCGGCGTGGGGTTATATGAAAACATGTACCGGTGGAATATCTCCGGTGCAGGGAGCGCGTTCGGCCAGACAGTCACCTACACCTTTACCGAACCCGGTGAATACACAGCCACCGTCACGGGCAACGGCCCGCTGGGTGATGTCAGTGCATCAGTGAACGTGATTGTCACCGGCACCAGCGCCATTCGTGCGGCGTTTACCCCGTCACCGTGGAGCGGTGAAGCCCCGTTGAACGTATGCTTCACCGACGCCAGTCAAGGCGTTGGGCTCAACTCGTGGAGCTGGAGCTTTGGCGATGGCGCCACCAGCAGCGAGCAAAACCCCTGCCACGAATATACCGACACGGGCACGTTTATCGCGACCCTGACGGTTGGAAACCAAGACGGCCTGTCAGCCAGCGCCTCGAACTCGATCCAGGTGTTGAGCCTGGGCCAGAGCAGTTCACGCTTCAACGTCAATCTGGGCGCTGAGGGTGAAGTCTGCTTTGGCAGCGATCTGGCCGAAGGCATGAATATCATCGGCTGGGACTTCGGTGACGGCAGCAGCAGCGGCGACGCGAGCCCCTGCCACACCTTCGGCCCCGGCACTTATACGGTTACGCTGACGGTTCAGGGCGCTGAAGGCCCGATCACGATCACGCGTACGATCAACGTCGAAGTGATTACCTCCGATCTGCTGCCGAATCTGAGCGTACAAGGGAGCTGTGATAATGAAGGCACAGCCACCTTTGTGATCACCAACACCGGCGGCGATATGATCAACGAAGATACCTACACCGTGGTCGATGGCGACGGCACGCCGCTTCAGAGCGGTTCTTTCCGCCTGACCCAGGACAACCCGTCAATCACGATCACCGTGTCCGGTTCTGGCACCGTCACACTGACCACGGGCGACACCGGTTTGTATGCTGAAACCGTGTGTGAAGTCGAAGAGGGGTGGGACAAGTCCAGCGTTTCTGTCACGGGGCAATGTGACCAGAATACCGGCGATGCCGTGTTCACCGTAACCAATACCGGCGATGCCGGTGGCGGCGATATGCAAGGCCCGGTTGAGTGGCGCTTGCTGGTGGATGGCAGCGTAACCCAATCTGGCTCGCTCCAACTTACCGGCGGACAAAGCCAGGAGTTCCGTTTTGCCTTCCAGGGCGACAAGATGCGGCTGGAAGTTGACCAACGACCTGGGCACCCTGGCGCCAGCCAGCCACGAGCGGATGTAGAAGGCTGCACGCCGAAAGACGTGTGCGCCAACCTCGAAGGCAACCAGACCGAAGTGCCTGAAGGTTACGTGGTGGATGACCAGGGTAACTGTGTGGTTGATGTCTGCCAGAATATCGACGGTATCCAGACTGAGGTACCGGATGGTTACGTCGATATGGGCGATGGCATCTGCACAGAGGACGTCTGCACCAACCTCGACGGCGCGCAGGAAACCGTACCCGAAGGTTACGTCATGACTGAACCCGGCGTGTGTGTGCCGGATGTCTGCACCAACCTCGACGGCGCGCAGGAAACCGTACCCGAAGGTTACGTGATGACTGAACCCGGCGTGTGTGTGCCGGATGTCTGCACCAACCTCGACGGCGCGCAGGAAACCGTACCCGGTGGTTACGTGATGACTGAACCCGGCGTGTGTGTGCCGGATGTCTGCACCAACCTCGACGGCATACAGGAAACCGTACCTGAAGGTTACGTGATGACTGAACCCGGCGTGTGTGTGCCGGATGTCTGCACCAACCTCGACGGCGTGCAGGAAACCGTACC
>JAFGHR010000129.1 GCA_016930015.1 Anaerolineae bacterium
ACCTCGCCCCGGCGCTGTGTCCCCCGGAAATCAGCCAGCGCGGCGGCGGCCTGTTCAAAGGACACGCCCACATAATCGGCGGCGGCCAGCACGGCCAGCGCGTTTAACACGTTGTGCGCCCCGTCCAGGTTGAGGTGAACGCGGCCCAACACCTGCCCGGCGCGGATCACGTCGAAGCGCGTGCCGCCGGATGCGTCCGGTTCCAGGTTTGCCGCGACCCAGTCGGGCGCGGTTTGGCCGGGTGCGGCAGACGCTAGCCCGTAGGTAACGACCGGAGTCCCCGCCTCACGGCGAGCCGCCGCCAGCGCCGCCACCAGCGGATCATCGGCGCAGGTCACCAGCAGGCCGGAATCCGGCACCAGGGCGGCAAACTGCGAAAAAGCCCGGATCACGTCGTCCAGCGTGGGGAAACAATCGGGATGATCGTGTTCGATGTTGGTGATGACGGCCACGGTCGGGCACAGGCCCAGAAACATGTGATCGTACTCGTCGGCTTCGATCACAAACAGGCCGCCCTGCCCCACCCCGGCATTGGTACCGGTATCCTGCATCACGCCGCCCACAATATACGTCGGGTCGCGCCCGGCAGTCATCAGCGTGTGGACCATCAGCGCGGTGGTGGTCGTTTTGCCGTGCGTCCCGGCGATGGCGATCCCGGTCTGCCGCGCCATGAGTTCGCCCAGCAGGTCGTGCCGCCGCAGCACCGGGATACCGCGCGCGTGGGCGGCGGCGACTTCGGGGTTATCATCCGGCACCGCCGACGAGCGCACCACGACCTGTGCATCACCCAGGTGGGCGGCGGCGTGGCCCTGGTAGATCGTCACGCCCGCCGCGCTCAACTCGTGAGTCAGCGCGTTGCTGCGCAGGTCCGACCCGCTGATCACGTACCCCTGTTCCAACAAAACGCGGGCAATGGCCGACATGCCAAACCCGCCTATTCCCACAATGTGTATACGGCATCCAGGAAGCAGCATCGATGTGCTTTCTCTCGCTGGGTATTCCCTCATCCACAATGAACAGAATCGATTGTTGCGCCGGAGTCTAGACAATCGCCACGATCACAAAAATGAACAGCCCGATCATGAGCAGCGACAGCAGACCCCCATCACCGCCCAACATCCAGCTCAACGGCAGCATATCCACCAGGCCCGCGCTGGCCGATCCTGGCGCGGCGGGCAGCACATACGGGCTGAGCGGGTATTCGAGGTTATCCATGTACCACCACAACGATCCGATCACGAGGTAGCCGTTAGCGGCGCCAACCAGCGCCCCCAAAATCCCCTCTTGCAGCCCTTCGCGGTTCGAAGTCCGGCGCGACGAACTGCGCGACAGCGCTTCGGGCGGTGTCTGGTAAGCAAAAAATGCCAGCGTGATCAAGATAGTGGCCTGGAGATAAAACTTGGACGTCTGCCGGCCATCGGTCAGCGGATCAACGATCAACGTCTCAAGCTGCTTGAGCGTAAACAAGGCCAGGACGACCCCGGCGGTGGCGATCAATTCTTTGGTCCAGCCACGCATAAAACCGACGATCGCGAATAAACCAATCATGAGCCAAAAAAAAGTTGATAGTTGTATCATCTAGCCTTGCTCCCTGCCGGAGCCGGGTACGGAACCGCGCACAGGCGCTGATCGCCTGTTTTGCCGTTACCCGGCAGACGATGATTCATCACACGTATTCTAGTGTTCCTATATTAGTATCGTCAAAGTCGCGCAAAACGCCAGTCACGCTTACGGGTCCTCCAGAAACATCACATCAAGATAAAATCACCGCCCCGCCCCGCCCCAACCTTACACAAGCCCCTTACTACGCGTCCGGATTTCCGGCGGGATGCCCGGCGGTTTGGGCCAATACGCGGGCAATGTTCGCCGCGCCATCCGGAAACCGGAGCGCGCTCATCGCGCTGCGCATGGCATCCAGCCGCGCCGGATCACCCATCAAGGCCCGGATCGCGGGCAGCAGGTCGTCCGCCAGCCGTTCGTCATCCACACGGACAGCGCCGCCCTGAGCCACCAGGAAATCGGCGTTGACCTCCTGGTAGCGCCACGTGTGCGGGTACGGCACCAGGATCGCGGGCAGCCCTAACTGGGGATACTCGGCCAGCGTCGCCGCCCCGGCCCGGCTGATGACCAGATCAGCCGCCGCAAACGCCTGCCCGATGTCCGGTATAAACGCAAATACCTGGTAGACTTTTTTCTGCTCGTCGGTCAGCCGCGTGTACTGCGCCTCGACCTGGGCAAAGTCCAGCCGCCCGGAAATATGCACGATTTGCAGCCCTTCGGCCAGCAGGTCAGGCCCGATCTGACCCATCACGGTATTGATACTGCGCGATCCCTTGCTGCCGCCAAACACGAGCAGCGTTTTGCGCGACGGGTCCAGGTTCAGCGCCTTGATCCCGGCTTCGCGGCTGGCCTGGACGATCTCATCACGCAGCGGATAGCCGGTTTCAACCACCGTTTTGCCGGGGTAAAACGTGCCGGTTTCAGCCGCGGTAGCCGCAATCGTGCTGGCAAAACGACGACCTAATATTTTCAGCGTCAGGCCCGGCTCGATGTCGGGCACATAGATCACGATCGGGCGGCGCAGCAGCCAGCAGGCCGCCGCCATCGGGAACCCGACCCAGCCCCCGGTCAAAAACAGCGCTTCCGGGCGCAGGCGGATCGCCAGGATCAACGAGTGGATGACCCCGATCACAATCTTGAACAGACTGACCACCTGCCGCGCACGGGGAATCCCGTGCAGGGGACCGGCCAGCACTTCATAATACCCGTCAAACGTGACATCCGAGCGGTGAACCAGGTCACGCGCCATATCACCGCGCGCGCCGACAAACGTCAGGGTCACATCCGGGTATAACTTGCGGAGCGCTCCGGCCACGGCTAACGCAGGGTAAACCCCGCCGCCGGTCCCTCCGGCTGACATCATAATTCGCACGACATACTTTCTCCGTTGTTACACATGGTTACGATTCGGATAACGCATAGTCCGGCGTCTGGCGGCGTTTGGGTACGACCTGGCGGTTGCTGAGGCGGGATATGCTCAGCAGCAGGCCCACGCCCCCCATAGCCGCTACCAGGCTGGACCCGCCATAACTGATAAAGGGCAGCGGCACCCCGGTCGGCGGGATCACAGCGGTCATCACGGCGATGTTCAGCAGGGCGTCATAGGCCAACCAGCACGTCACACCCGCCGCCAGCAGGCCGCCGAACGCGTCCGGCGCATAACGCGCGATCGTAAATCCCCGGTGAAACAGGATCACGAACAGCGCGATCACAAAAAAGCTGCCCAACAGGCCCAATTCCTCACCGATCACGGCAAAGATGCTGTCAGTATGCGGAAACGGCAGGTTGTTGTTGTACTTCTGCTGGCTCTCGCCCAGCCCAACCCCGGTCAGGCCGCCGTTTAAAAACGCGGCTACGGCCTGCTGAACATGATCGCTGGCCTGGGTCAGGTCTTCGATCGCGGCGGCATGGGCGGCCAGGCGTTCCTGGGCGTATTCGAGACGCGTGACAAGCTGCCACCCGACCAGCCCCATTGCACCGCCAATGAATAACAGTTGTATCCAGTCTGCCCCGGCCACAAAAAACATACTCAGCGCCGTAGCCAAAATGCTGGCCGCCGTACTGAGATCGGGCTGAAGCACGATCAGAAACGCGACCGTGCCGACCAGGATGCTGAAAGGCAAAATGCCATACGTGATGTTTCGCAGCCGGGTGCGCTTGGATGCGAGCCACGCCGCCATGTAAATGGCCACCGTAAACTTGGCCAATTCGCCGGGCTGGAACGATCCCCGAAACAGCGCACGCTGCGCTTCAAACCGCACGTCACCAAAACGCAGCACAGCGAGCAGCAGCACGATCACGCCCAGCATCATCCACACCGACAGCCGCCGCCAGACGTGATAGTCGATCCGGGCCAGCAGGAGTAATATCACCAGGCCGACCACCATCGAGCGTAACTGTCGTACAAAAAAGTACGTGGTCTGGTTCGGGTCACCCGTGACCTGATAACTCACGTCAATCGACGCGCTGTAGACCATCATCAAGCCAACGGCGCAGAGCACGCCCGCAACCAGCGCCAGGTATACGTCAATCCCGGCCACAAATGTCCGGCGGCGTTCGGCCACCTGCCGGGGATCAAATGTGGGCCGGACGGGACGATCACGCGGCTGATCCAGGGCATCAGCGTAGTTAAACTCATCGTCGTCGATATACTGCGGCATTAAAGAATCTGTCATGACGTTTTTGCCAGCTTATTTTTTATCAAGTATACCAACTCTGTCCGGTCACCAGCACGCGCGCCCGTGCTTGCCAGGGCGATTGCAGCTTTTTTAGGCGACGCCTTCTCCCTAAATCCCATACGCATTAAGCTAAGGCTCTTTATGGTTTGTTTCGCCACCAATTCGCCGGTTTGCCCCTATCCCCGCGTTACCTGCGGTAACGTTTCCCCTTTCCCCATCCGAGCTATACATTACCCACAAATATGTGGGAGGAGAAATCGGGTCGAGAATACAAGGTTGAATGGTATGAGAAGAACACTAAAAGCCAG
>JAFGHR010000130.1 GCA_016930015.1 Anaerolineae bacterium
AACACCGAAGACAAAACAGCCGAGGCCGAGGCCCCGGTTCTGATCGCGACGCCGGTCGCCGTGGCAAAAATCCGCGACCTGATGGCCGAACGCGAGCTGGAAGGGTACGCGCTGCGTATATTCGTGCAGGGCGGCGGGTGCTCCGGGCTGTCGTATGGCATGGCGTTCGAGAATAACTTTTTTGACCAGGACCGCGTCGTTGAAGTTGAAGACGTGAAGCTGGTGATCGATCCCGCCAGCCTGATGTACATGGCCGGGGCCGAAATCGATTTTGTGGACAGCCTGATGGGCGGCGGGTTTGCGATCAACAACCCCAACGCCGTTTCGAGCTGCGGCTGCGGGCAGTCGTTCCGCACCGAGGACGGCTCAGAGGCCAGCGGCGGCAGTTGCAGTAGCTGCCATTAAGCGCCGCACCAGGCGCTGTATCCGCTCGTAACAGCCAGTTCAAGCCGGGTGACTGACCAACCAGCGCCCGGCTTTTTGTGTGGGGGTGCGAGACGGCACCCATAAAATGTTAAGAGGTTATGAATTTTAACCGAAGATTCTTTACAATCTTAATTATTATCATAAAATGAGTAAAGTGAATCGGGATTCGGCGGAACATGTCATCCGCCGGGTTTTTCGTCATAGTGACATTCGCAATTAGAGCCAGCAGCATACTATAAGGAGGGTGTAATGCCAACGTACACAGTTGAAAAACTACCGGGTGAGCCGATCGTCATGATTACGGCTCATGAAGACTATGATCCATCTGAAGATGCCAAGGAGGCGGTTCTCGTTGTCAACACCATTCTTGATGAATTGGATGAGTCGGTTACTTTCATTCAAGACCTCACATTAATGAAGGTTGATCTCGATGATATCATGGTCGGTGCGGATACTACCGGGCGGGGCGACGAAGCGACCTTCCACCACCCGAACATCCGTGAAATTATCTCTGTCACGCAAGACCCGATAATGCGAAATGTATTTGAGGGCATGGGCAGCAGCGCGTATGGTAATGTACGTATGCTCGTTGTGGACACGCTGGATGAGGCGCTGGCTTACGCGCGCCAACACTGATATCCCGCGTTTCGCAGGTTAGCCCACGTCAATTGGTGAGACAGATAGTGATCGCTGCCCACTCCGGAATCAACCGGGCGGAAGAGTATATGCATAAAATTGGCAGTTGGTTTTTGAGGAACGTCTTCCTCTCAATCTCCCATCCAGCCAGATTGGATGGGAGATTTACGTGCACGCACTGTCATAACATCCCGCCCAACGTCCAGGCCACCGCAAGAGTGTTATAATACGCCCATCTACGAGCAGCGGGATGATCTGCTGAGGAGATCGACAGATGCATGATCTGACTGTGACTTCAAAACGGGTGGTACTGCTCCGTGTTGGGATCGTGTGCGCCGCGTTATTTGTCGCGTCGGCAGCGTGTACGCTAAACACGGGGGACAGTGATTCGCCAACTCAAACGCCGTTCCCATCCCTGACACCGACCACGTGGTTAACGGCCACACCGGAAGGTTTTCTCACGCCGACGCCGACCGGTGCCGCGGTGCAGGACTCAACCCAGGTGCCGCCGACCCAGGTGAACTGTACGCCGCAAACCGGCTGGCCGGTGTATACCGTGGTGGCGGGTGACACCTTGAGTGGGATCGCCGTGCGATCGGGCGCGACCGTGGACCAGCTTGTTCAGGCCAACTGCCTGGCGAGCGCCGAGCTCATTTACATCGGGCAAAAGTTGTATGTGCCGAGTCTGCCGCCGACATCAACCCCCGCGCCGACGGCGACACCGACCGTCACGCCGAATCCGGATGCGCCCGTCATCCAGCAGAATCTCAACATCAAACCGCACTGGCTGGATCAGAATGGGCTGGCCGTGACCTATGCGGACACGGTGCGCCTGGACCTGGGCGAGGTCATCGACGCGCTGAGTGTCACGTTTTACGTAAACGATCCGGGCGGCGGTGACCCGATCAACATCGGCCAGGACGGTGATCCCTGGGACGGCGCATTCTGGGATTACGCGTTTCCCGAAACCGGCAGTTATACGTTCTGGGGTATCGCGCGCAACGACGAGGCGTCGTCCAGAAGCACCTCGTTTACCATTCGTTACGATCCGAACTTTGTCCCGCCGGAGGGCCAGTATAACGTGCTGTCGATTGCACCGGTTGTCGAGATATCCGGCGGCACGGTGTTCTTGCAGCCGGGCGCGGTGGTGACGATCACGTGGGACGACGGCCCGCGCGGCGCGGATCAGGTCGATTTTGTGCTAACACCCACCGGCTCTGACGCAACGGACGGCGCTAAGACGCTTGGCAGTGATACGAGTCCGGCTGACGGTATCGCGCTGACGTGGGCGGTGCCGCAAGGCTTGCTGGGTTATGTGCAGGCGATAGCGACCATGCCGGACGGCTCGACCCTGTCCAGCGAAATGCTGATGGTGGAAGGTAGCGGATAACCGGTGATAGTCGGCTGGCTGGCGGTTGGGGCCGGGGTTTGTGTGGGGGCGGTGATCGTGTGGTGGCTGCTGATCCGTACCGAGGGTGTGTACCTGGGGCGCGGCGCGGTGATCTGGCTGTACGACCTGTACGCCGGGCGTTACGACAGCATCAAGCAGTTTGAGCCGTACAACGAAGACTACTACCTGGCGCGGCCCATTTTACAACGGCTGCCCCACATCGCCGCGCCGCTGGTATTGGACGTGGCGACCGGCACCGGGCGTGTCCCGCTGGCGCTGCTCGATCAGGTGACGTTTCACGGGCGTGTGGTCGGGCTGGACCTCAGCCGAAAAATGCTGGCGCAGGCGGCGGATAAACTCGCGCCCTATGGTAACCGCGTGGCGCTGCTGCACCATCCCGCCGAGCGCCTGCCGTTTCCGGAAAATACCTTTGATCTCGTTACCTGCCTGGAAGCGCTCGAATTTTTGATGGATCAGCGCGTGGTGCTGCGCGAAATGACGCGTGTGCTGCGTCCGGGCGGGCTGCTGGTGCTGACCAACCGCCAGGGGATCGACGTGCGCCTGATGCCGGGCCGCACGTTTGAGCATGATACCTTCGCGGACATGCTGCGCCACGAGATCGGGCTGGCGCAGGTGGCAGTTGAAGTGTGGCAGATCGATTACCGGATCGTGTGGGCGCGCAAAGCCGGTTACAGCGATTCCGCCGGGCCGCTGCCGCTGGCGGAAATCTGGCAGTGTCCGCAGTGCGGCGCAGTGGACCTGGTGCCGGTCGCGGGCGGTTGGCGCTGCCTGTCGTGCGAGGTGTTGGTTCCCGAAGGTGATGATGGTGTGATCGAGGCTAACCGGCTGCTGCCAGACGGCGCTGCTGGGAAAAACGAACCTGGGCGGGACGTGGTCACATCAGCCCGAACGGATCGCGGGTAAGCTGGAGCCACATCAGCGCCCACGTGACCGGCGCAAAGATCAGCAGAATCCAGCGCAGCAGCCCCGGCAGCGTGCGGACGCGCCAGGATACCGGCTGGTCCGGTGCGCCAAACAACAGCCGATAGTAGGTCAGAATGGCGAACACGTTCGCCAGCATATAACGCTCGATGCCGTGTGATTGGCCGCTCGCGAACATCAGCACGTAGCCGCTGATCACGCCGACGCGCCAATGCAGGGGGATCGATAACCGCTCGCCGTTGGGCCACGTGGGCGGCAGGCGGCACACCGTCAGCGCCAGGCCGAATATTAAGTTGATCAGTTCGCTGAGGCGGTACAATTCGTTCAGGTTGATCAGGCCGCCGCGCGCATAACTCACCGCTTTGTTAAACACAAACGCAAACGATGACAGGCTCCACTGGCGGAACTCGCGCCACCACATCGCGCGCTGGAGCATCAGCACGTAAAACGGGTAATAACCGCTGGTCTGGTACACCCACCACGACAAACTGAGCGTGATCCCCAGCGCGGCCAGCAGCGGCGCCCAGCCCGGATTCCGGTCGCTGAGCGCGTGCTGAAGCACGTGCCGGAGTGTGTCCGGCGTGCGTGCACACGTGCGCGCGTGTGCGATCGACAGCGCGAACCCCCACACGCCCAGCGCGGGCAGCAGGCTTAGCGCGTTCGGTTTAGCCAGCCCCACGATTAACCCCATGCCAAACGCGCCCAGGCCGGATAATAACGGGCGGCGCTCGCTGCGCCGGATGACGAGCACCATCACGCCCGACAACACCAGGAAAAACGTATCCGCCTGCCCGATGTACAGCCACGATCCAAACGGCAGGATCGCCAGCACCAGCAGCCGCCAGACGCGCCGCTCCCCGGTTAATGCCTGGAACAGCGGCACCAGCAGCACAAAACATATCCCGTTGAGCGTGCGCGTGGTGCAGGCCCCGGTCCCGGCGGAGCGCATGAGCAGCGCCGCGACGTTGGGGAACAGCGGCCACCAGCTTCGGTCATTCAGATAGGTAAAATGCGGCGGCCCCAGCCACGCGATATAGCTGGAATACCCGCTCATCGCGATCCGCGTGTAATGGCGCGCATCCCCGATGTAATAACACGTGGCCGAAAGCTGCTGCCATTGCGGGTCGTCGTCCCGCAAGCTGATATCATAACCCGCGTCGATCAGCCACGTGCCGAGCACCAGCAGCCCCAGCATGGCGAGCATGGTCAGCAGCACGGCCCGCCAGGGATAAGCGGGTGGGGGAGGGGATAGGGCGGTGGTGGATGATTCACGCAGCATACACGGTGTCCGGTTTAGGCAAGTGCCTTTATGATGACAAAACAGCAGCAAGGTATATGGTTGATTGCGCTATATAATGCCCCTCCCCCGCGCGACCATCGGTCGCCCGTGCGACCACTGGTCGCGCACCCCTCCTCGGCCAAGCCAAGGCGGGGGAAAAACACCCGTTGGCGGCGCGAGTTCTCTGAACACATAGCGTGAAGTCCCCCGTCCAGCTTGGCTGGAAGGGGGATTAGGGGGAAGGCGTTGATCACAAGTCCAACCGCCGTGACCCTGCCAAGGCGAGTTTCTCTCACGCTTACGTTTTGCCCAGCGAGGCCAGGTAGATCACGAACTGGTTTTCGCCGTCAAAGCCGAGCAGATCGTTAAGCTGTTCGTCGTCGTAAGCCGCGATGGCGCATACGCCGCAGCCGATGCACTCCGCCGCCAGGTAGAAATTTTGGCAGATGTGCCCGGCTTCCAGGTGCAAAAACCGGTAGCCGCGCTGCCCGTAACGCCACGTCATGCGCTCCGGGATCGCAACCCACATCAGCGTCACCGCGCTGCGTTCGATCAGCGGTTGATCCAGGCAGGCTGTCGTTACGCGGTCGGAAATGCCTGCGCTGGTATCCAGCGCGATCAGCTTGTGAGCGCTGGCGACATAACGATACAGGCCCGGTTCCAGGCTGTTTACACGGTTGGCGAGGATCACGGTTTCAAACGGGTGGCGTGCCCCGGCAGACGGTACGGTGCGCTTCATCTGTACGTTTTTGCCGCTGTGTTTGATCCCCTGCGTGCACCACAGCAGGTAGGACAATTCCGCCAGCGTGAGCGATTTTGCCGCATAACGGCGCACGGAAACCCGGTTTTCGATCAGTTCGCGAATGTTGACCGGTTCGAGGTCCACGTCTGCCGGATCGGGCAGGTCGATCAGGGCGTCGGCGTCTGCCGGAAGCTCCGCATCAGGGGCCGGTAAGCCGTGTGACTGCGCCGAGGTCTCAAGATAGGCGTACCGTGTTTTGAGCATAAATTCAGGGCCGATGGTGTTGGTCATGTATGGATTCTCCTCGTGATACTGTGCGCTCTGTGGCAGATATACAAACCCCCGGCCAGGTTGGGCGTGGTCGGGGGCTGTGAAGTCATGATAACGCGGTGGTGGCGCAGCGACGCAGTGGCGCAGCGGCGCAGCAGGGTTATTTCTTCTGCGTTGGGAAGCGGCTGAGCACCGTCACCGGGATCGGGACAACGACGCGGTCGCCAATCGCCAGGTCACCGAGCGGTTTTATGGACCTGGCGCTGGCCGCACCGCTGTACACCAGCAGCGGCGTGCCCTCGTCAGCGTGTGAAAGTTTGATATACGCCTGTCCGAGCGAGTAGCCGTCGCTGTCGATGCTGCACGATGTGACCGTACCGACCACGCGCCCGCGTGCATCCATCAACGGATCACCGGGGTGCGGGGCGCGCACGCCTTTGTTATCCATGCGGAAGCGGGTCACGACGGCGTCACGCTGGCGTTCGTGCGTAATGAAAGCCGC
>JAFGHR010000011.1 GCA_016930015.1 Anaerolineae bacterium
GCGCCGATCTTCGCCCAGCAGTCCGTGCGCGAAAACGCGCGTACAGGGCGCACGCCGCAAGAAGTGCTCGATGATGCCATGTGGGGTGTTTTCCAGTCAGGATGGCGTGAGGCGTGGGGGGCTGATGCGGACCACCTCAAAACGCCGGATGATATTGAACCGTTTGTCCGGGCGGGATACTCATTCTTCACCGTTGATCCCGGTGAGTACGTTGACAACGACGCTGATACAGACGCCGAATCCCTGTTGCAGCAAAAAGTAAGCGCGCTGTCCTGGGACACACTCCGTAGTTCAGAAGCCGATCTCAGGCAGCGTTTTGCCGGCAAAACGTTCGATCTGGGGGCGATATCACTGGTGTTTGATGATGTGACCCTGCTGCGTGCCGCTGCAAAATACGGGCAGGCCGTCGCCCACGTAGTGACCATGTACCGCCACCTGAAGCATCACATGGGTGATCGGCTTTTTGACTTTGAAGTGTCAGTTGACGAAACTGATACACCTACCACGATCCACGAACATTTTTATATCGCGGTCGAGCTTCAGCGCCTGGAAATCGAATGGGTCAGTCTGGCGCCGCGTTTTGTCGGCCACTTCGAGAAGGGTGTAGATTACATTGGTGATCTGGGCGAACTGGACACCAACCTGGCCGGGCACGCGGCAGTGCTGAAACACATCGGTGGTTACAAGCTCAGCCTGCATTCCGGGTCGGACAAATTCACCGTGTACCCGTTGGCCATCAAACACGCGGCGGGCGCCGTTCACTTGAAAACAGCGGGCACCAGTTATCTTGAGGCCCTGCGTGTATGGGCCGAAGTGGACCCGGCGATGTTCCGAACCATACTGGATTTTTCACGCAGCCGTTACGACACCGACCGCGCGACCTATCATGTATCGGCCCAACTGGGCAAGGTGCCCGCGTCCCAAGACCTCGCGGACGCGGACCTGCCCGGTTTGCTGGATCAGTTTGATACACGGCAGGTGCTGCACGTGACGTTTGGCTCTGTGCTGGATCAATACGGTGATCAACTGCATACGATGCTGCGATCAAACGAGGAGCGTTACCACGACGTGCTCAAAAAGCACTTTGATCGCCATCTTGAACCCTTTATTATCCAACAGTAGCTATTCAAGGAGAAAACGTACAATGGATATGCGTTATCCATCACATCCGGATAAAGTGAAACATTTTAATACCAACCAGCTCCGCGAAGAATTCTTGATCGATACACTGTTTGTCGATGGCGAGATCACGATGGTGTATACCCACATCGACCGTGTGATCACCGGGGGGGTGTGTCCAACAAGCAAGCTGCTGGCCCTGCCTGCCGATATCAAAGAACTTGGCACCGCGTTTTTCCTGGAACGGCGCGAGATGGGTGTCGTTAATGTGGGTGGCTCCGGGACGATCAGCGTTGATGGGCAGGCATTCACCATGCAGAAGCTCGATGGACTCTATATCGGCATGGGCGCTAAAGATGTACGTTTTGCCAGTGATCAAGCAGGCGAACCGGCGCACTTTTATTTCATCAGCACGCCAGCGCACGCCAGTTTCCCAACCGTCCATATCCCGATCAACGACGCTGAGCCGCTGCACCTGGGCGATATCAGCAACTCGAATGAACGCACGATCTACAAGTTCATCCATCCCGACGGTGTAAAAAGCAGCCAGTTGGTGATGGGTGTGACGCTGTTGGAGCCTAACAACATGTGGAACACCATGCCCGCGCACCTGCATTCCCGGCGCATGGAAGTGTATTTCTACTTCGATATCAGCGACGAGAACATTGTATTTCACCTGATGGGCGAGCCGGGCGAAACACGTCACCTCGTGATGCGTAACGAGCAGGCCGTGATCTCGCCAAGCTGGTCGATCCATGCCGGGATGGGCACCGGGAACTATACATTTATCTGGGCCATGGCCGGGGAAAATCAGTTATTCACTGATATGGACCCGGTTGCCATGAGCGATTTACGATAGCGAAACGAGTAACGATGATGAGTGTTCTGGATACATTCAGTTTAAAAGGGAAAGTGGCGCTGGTCACCGGCGCCAGTCGAGGACTTGGGCAGGCTATAGCGGTCGGACTGGCCGAGGCCGGGGCGGATATTGCCGGGTTGGATGTCACACCTGATTGCAGCGAAACCTGCGCCCAGGTCGAAGCGTTGGGACGGCGTTTTAAGACGCTGCAAGTTGATCTGCTGAAAGCGTCTGCCGATGATCTGAATACGTTTGTAAAACAGATTGTTGACGATCTGGGTCGTTTGGATATCCTGGTGAACAATGCCGGGATTATCCGGCGTGCGCCCGCGCTGGAATGCACTGAACAGGATTGGAATGCCGTTATTGGTATCAATCAGAATGCCCTGTTTTTCCTGTCGCAGGCGGCAGGGCGAGTCATGAACGAGCAGGGCGGCGGCAAGATCATCAATGTGGCATCGATGCTGTCGTTCCAGGGCGGTATCCTGGTGCCGTCGTACACCGCCGCGAAAAGCGCTGTCGCTGGGCTGACCCGTGCGCTGGCCAACGAATGGGCGGCGCTGAATATCAATGTCAACGCGATTGCGCCGGGGTATATGGCAACCGACAACACAGCGCCGCTGCGGGCGGACGCCGCACGGAGTAAGACCATTTTGGAACGTATTCCCGCGGGGCGATGGGGTGATCCCGGCGATTTGAAAGGTATTGTCGTTTTTCTGGCGTCAGATGCATCGCGGTACATGAACGGCGCGATTGTGCCTGTTGATGGCGGTTGGCTGGCGCGGTAATGGGCCTTAACTGATCACGCTGGTGCTGTCCAGTCTCACCCTATTGTGGGCGTTGGACAGCGCTGCTGATACTCGGATGCGCCGTGCCTGTGCTGGATTTGATCGTCGATACGCCGCCTGGATAGGGCAAATCCGTGACCTGTCGTTTCACTTCGAATCTGGCAATTGACGCCCATTTTGATTTGTTATATACTGTTGCTTGTAGTGGAGAAGGTTGTTCGCACCACCGGAAATAGTAATTCCATCCCCGGCGCGTATCACACCAGCGCCCGGGATTTTTTTGTTTCCGACTTGACCTCCTTTCCACAACACCATAACACCAGCTTTTAATATGGCAAGGAGTATCTCTAATGTCGGAAAATCGCCAGACTGGCACAGTCAAATGGTTCAACGCTCAGAAGGGTTACGGATTCATCGCCCGTGAAGACGGTCCGGATGTGTTTGTACACTTCAGCGCAATCCAATCCAACGGTGGTTACCGTGAATTGGTCGAGAACGAGCAGGTTGAATTTGAAATCGTGCAAGGCCCGAAGGGTCTTCAAGCTAGCAACGTTACCCGTGTGGGCCACTAACACTCGCTAGCGGATATATAGCGCCTTGTGTCATTATGATACAGGGCGCTTTTTTTGTTCGAACACACTGATCCAGGGCGAACCAGTGGAGCCGGTTATGTTGGTGCCATTTCGCCAATGCAACCGGTTAATACTCGTCCCAATGACTCATCATGGGGTAACAATTCGGGAACAGTATGGTTGTTAATGCGGCTGCCTGGCCTGTGCAGACCATGCCGGTTTGCTGGATGATCTCGCCGGGATCGTCGGACCCGATCAAAAATCGGGCGATGTTCGCGCCACCGTGGAGCGTGTGCTCACCCGGTGGCGCTTGTGTGATTGTTACACTGCCGTTGTCGATTGCCAGCGAAGCGTTTTGCTCGCCTGCATCGAGGTGTAATTCTCCCTGCCAGTTGGCGAAACGGGACTGTTCGAGCCGCGTTTCCAACATGGGGCGGAGTTTTTCCAGCGTGCTGTGCAGGTTCACAATTCGTACACGCCAGCCCGACTGATCAAAATAACGGGTTTCGACGATACACGCGCCCCGGCGAATGATCTGTAACATGGGGTGCTGGTGCGGCATGGTAAAAAAGGTCAGCGTTTCATAGGGTTCTTTTTTGAACAATTCCGCCAGCACTGCCAGGCCCTGGTCCGGATCACCGGCAGCTTCCAGGCATTGCAGCGTTGTTTTGTCGTCCGTAGGCATCGCGCGCACATAACCGGCCAGTTGTCCTGCATCGTCAAACCAACCATACGCGCCCATGTCCCCGGCTTTTAACATACGGTAGGTGGGGCGAACCGCCGTACCACTGAACGCCTGGTGATCCTGGTTGTAAACTGCGTTGATCGCATCCATGTGTTCCGGGCCGAGTGTTTCATAGGGCTGCTGGATGTCCCGGTCGGGGATTTCTTCGGGTTTCAGGCGATACGTAACGTAGTTCCAGGCGCGCGCATACCCGAATTTGACGTAGTGCCGCCCGCGAAGAACGCTCAGGTCGTAGCCGTTTTTCCGCATGGCGTCAAACGAATCAGTAGCCGCCATAGCCATGAGTCCGCGCTTCCGGTAAGGCTCCTCGGTGACCACCGCGCCGATCCCCGCTACTTTCAGGTGTATCGATCCCAGCCGCATGGGGTAGCCCCACACACCCCAGTGATGGATCAGGCGCTCACCGTCCCAGATCAACCGGGTGGTATTCCAATCATAGTGACAGTTGCCAATGTACTGCTGGCTGATTTCCTCGACATATTGGCCGTTGGCGAATGCATCCGCCGTGATCTGCGCGATCGCCATCCGGTGTTGATCCGGGTCCGCTGGACCCATGCGGAAGGATGTATTATCCGGGGAAGTGTCTGTTTTCATCGTGCCCCTCGATTGTGTACGGCGGCGAGTCCGCGTGCCGCACCCTGGCGCGGTTTGCCATGTATACACGCTTATTATACGTGATTGGGGACAGCGCGTTGCCAGCGCGGCGAGACGGCTGGGTCGCTCACTCTACACTTTTTTCGCTACTTCCTCCGACCGCCCGGCGAACGTGTTGATTTTTGACTTCAACGGGGATATGCTCGACATCACGATTGCCCGGCTGGACGCTTCTGGGGAAGGGATATTCTATTGCGAAGGTTTGAATATGCTTGAGCGGGGAAGGTTCACACCATGCCGGGGATAGAAGGATTTTTGGTACTGGTGGGGGTGGGATTAATTGTGATCTTTGGCGTAGCCGAAGGTCGCCGCAGCCGGACAGCTAACAAGTTACGCCGCCAGATCAACGACGTGGCCGATCCCCTGTTTTATTACCAAGCGATCAATTTGCAGGTGCTCCCGGTGACGCTGCGCGCCAAGCCGGTGAAATATTGGAGTTCCGTGATCGTCATCACGCCGGGCCAGCTTGCCTTCTACTGGATCAAACAAAGCGCAGCCGAGCGGGTGATCAGCTTCACGCCGGATCAGTTGCGCTGGTTTGGACGCCCTAAAAAATACACAACCGGCAACAATACTATCTGGCTGCATGTCGAACTGGATGGCACGTGGTACCGGGTCGAGTTTTTGCTGTCCAGGGGCAAAATGCAGGAACTGATCCGCGTGTTAAAACAGGTGGCTACGCCCGAACAGGTCACCGCTTACCGCCGCCGCCGTCCCTATATTCACTACGGCCCCGTGCCGGTCCAGTCCGCCGCGCAGGATATACACGGTGCATGGACTCTCGGCGCTTCGTTCGATCTGTACCTGATGCCGGTGTTCCTGCTGCTGCTGGACGGCGCACGCATCCGGCGCACAATTGTGCTCGAAACGGTGCAAAAAGTGAGCGCGATCAAACGCCTGGACCAACCGCGCGCGGCTGGCCTGGTCCGTTTTGAAGTGAACGGCGAACAGTTGGCGTTTGTGGTGGATCAACACGAAGCGTTTGCCGAAGCGCTGGTCGAAGCCACCAAGCGCACCCTCGAAGACCCGGTGTTGTGGCAGCGCAAAAAGAAAAAGGGCGTTTGGGATGACGATGAGTTTGACGAGTGATCGCACCTCAGGGTAGGCGCTCACCGTCCCGGATTAACCGGGTTATATGCCAGTCATAACGGTGGGCAAAGGCGCGAACGCTCAGCTTCAAAAGATGATTCACCCTACACTTTTTTCGCTGCTTCCTCTAAAATGAGTAGTTCGCGCTCTGAGCGCCCATCCACGCATCACACCAACCATCACGCGGAGTTCGCGTCATGCTCAGGTCTGTTGATCTACAACCACGCTGAGCCGCTGCCGGGCTGAAGTCTTCCTCCCGCCGCCGGGCGGGTACCGGTTATCGTCAAACAACCATCTGGTATAGGTGAAAGGATTAGCTGCATCATGATCGTCGGCATGGACTTCGGCACGACGAATTCCGGTATGTCGTTCTATGATGGACAACGACTCAACTTGATCCCACTTGATCCCACTGGTGCGAATCCGCATGTTGCCCGGACTGCGCTGTATATCACCAACCGGCGGCGCGTTTACATGGGGCGTGAGGCGGTCGAAAAGTATTACGAGCAAAACATCAATCGTAAGGTGAAGTATGAGCGGGTATGGGTTGGCGAAATCACACTTGAGTTTGCTGAACTGCCGACCTGGGTCCGTGATGTTTCGGTCGAAAAAGATGTGCTTTCGCCGGGGCGGTTGTTCCTGTCCTTCAAAACCGGACTGCGCTCGCCTACCTACCTGGGAACCGTTGTCGGCTCACAGTTTTATCTGCTCGAAGACATTGTGGCCCTGTACCTGTACGTTACCCGGCTGCGTGCCGAAGCGTATCTTGGCACGGACCTGCGGCGGATCGTGCTGGGGCGCCCGGTGCGTTTTTCCACCAACCCGGAGCAAGACAAACTCGCCGAACAGCGACTCGTGCACGCGGCGTTTCTGGCCGGGTACGAGGAGGTGTACCTGCAAGCGGAACCCATCGCGGCGGCGTATTTTTACGAGACGACCATTGACCGCCCGGAGAACGTGCTGATTTTTGACTTCGGCGGCGGTACGCTCGATATCACGATTGCCCGGCTGGGTGATCAACACCGGCAGATTCTGGCTACGGGTGGCGTGCCGGTTGCAGGTGATATTTTTGACCAGAAGCTGGTGCGAAACTACCTGCCGCGCCACTTTGGGGAAGACAGCACGTATCGCGGTGATACAGGTACAAGACTCCCGGTGCCCGCCAATTTTTTCGAGGCTTTTGCAGATTGGCAGGAAATGCTGGAATTGAACCGGCCCGATTTTTTGCGTATGCTGGATCATATCACGCGGACGGCTGAGAAACGGGAGCACATTCGCAGGTTATACAGCTTGATCACGAGC
This sequence comes from Anaerolineae bacterium, assembly GCA_016930015.1. GTDB lineage: Bacteria > Chloroflexota > Anaerolineae > Aggregatilineales > Aggregatilineaceae > JAFGHR01. Next base: position 7,129 of record JAFGHR010000011.1, read on the forward strand.
AGCTACAGCCTGAAGATGTTCGACGCCGTCGAAGCCGCCAAACGTGATTTGTCAAGCCAGGTTATTTCGACAATCAACCTGGATGGTCCTGGGTTCAGCGTGCGCCAACCACTTACCCGCCGTGACTTTGAGGTATTGATCGATGAGGAAACGAATACGATTGCGGCAGTGCTGGATGATGTCCTGGCGCGTGCCGGACTCAGGTATGGTCAGATCGACACCGTAATTCGGACCGGCGGTTCGGCTCAGATTCCAGCATTTATCAACGTGCTGAACCAGCGTTTTGGGCGCGACAAAGTGCGCGCGATCGATACCTTCAGCAGTGTGACATCCGGCCTGGGCATATTGGGATACCACCAGGAAACAGGTACAGCCGGTTTGATTGGGTATCACCGTGATGCCTGGACATATGGCGCCACGCTGCGCCAGGATGGTAAACCCGGCGCGCCCAAAGTAGACCTGGACCTGATGAAAAAGTTCATCGATTTTGAAGAGCGGCACGAAAAAAACCAGGAAGACCGGGTGTGTATCGTGGCGATCACGGACGAAACCGAGGTTCGGGCGGTAACCCAGCCGCAGCGCGCGTTTTTCGACGCTGATACGCTGTCACTCGCCGATTTGAAGCTGGACGAACAGCCGGACTGCCTGATCGCTGCCGGTAATCCGGATGATCGTGTGCTGTTGATGACTACCGATTACCGCTTTCCACTGCGCAGACTGGCCGACCTGGCCGAACTCGCGGTTGTTAACCTGAACCTGGCCGAGATGGAATCATTTTACACCGACCAGTTTGGCCGCGAAACCGTATGCGCGCTCACCAGGTGGGATGATCTCCAGCGGGCGGAACGGATCATGCTGGTATCCGGTCGCGGTGAGGCCAAAGTGATGTACGGGGATGCGCTGCGGGACAACCTGGATCAGCCTCACCCGTATCATATGGAGCGGTTAACCGGCGCTCCAGCGGCGCTTGTACCGCTGGATAGGCACGAGATCATCGCGCTGACAAACGCAGGATCAGTTGCGCGTATTCAGCCTGAGAGCCTGGCTGCCGGAACACAGCGGCTTTTGCGCCTGCGCAAAGACGAACAGATCGTCAGTGTGTTGTGCCTGGATGCGCCGACCGATCTCCTGTTAGCTGCTTCAACCGGACGCGGTAAACGCATACACACACGCTCGATACCCTTTACGCTCAGCTCCGACCTGGGCACAAAAGTGCTGGCGCGCCGTGATTTTTGCGCCGCTGTTACCCGGCAGCCGGGTACGTTATGGGCGATCACCACGCGTCGCATGATGTCACTCGAATTCGACGCTATCCCACTTGATCCACCCACACCGTCAAACAGTCGCGCCCTCTTGCGCCTGGATGACGGCGAAAGCCTGCTTTCGCTGCACTATCTATCCTGACAGTTTCTTCCAATTTAGCTGCTGGGCGCTGTCCATAGACTCGCCGTGTCCTGGATTCAAGCCAGGGGATCGTTTGTGTTGCAGCCGGTGCCGACTCATACACCAAAGCCCTGCTATCACATTGTCTCACAATGTGATAGCAGGGCTTTCTGTTTTGCTGGCAGGTGGTTTTTAGATAACCGTTACCAATCCGGGCTGTCATCCCACGCCGTGTTGACGGTCAGGCCGCGCGCTGTACCGCCTTGCGCTGATACCGCAAAGATATCGGCGGCGCCGCTGCGATCGGATGTAAACGCGATTTGGGAACCATCCGGCGACCATGCTGGCCACCAGTCGTTAGATATACTGCCGGTTAGATTGCACAGGTTGCTGCCGTCGCTGTTGACGGTGTACACCTCAAAATTGCCATCGCGGTTAGAGCTAAATGCGATCTGCAAGCCGTCTGGTGACCATACCGGGAAATTATCGACGCCGGTCGAACTGACTAGGCGGCGCTGGTTGGACCCGTCAGCCGACATGACATAAATTTCGCCGTTTCCGTCGCGGTCCGACGTGAACACGATCTGCTGGCCATCCGGTGACCAACTGGGTTCACCGTCGTCACCGGCAGACGATGTCAGGCGTTCGATAGCTCCATTGGTGATGTTATATACGTAGATTTCGAAGTTGCCGTCACGGTTCGAACTGAAGGCAAGCCGTGTGCCATCCGGTGACCATGTGGGGTGATAATCATCGGCGCCGTTGCGTGTCAGGCGCTGCGCGCCGCTGCCGTTGATGTTCATGACGTACAGCTCGAAGTTGCCGTCACGATCCGAGTAAAACGCGATCAGCGACCCGTCTGGTGAGCGAGCCGGATCACGATCATCAGCGTTGTTGGATGTCAGCCGGGTTTCTGCGCCGTTGGTGAGGTTAAACGCGTAAATCTCGCGGTTTCCGTCACGCTCAGAAACAAACAGCAAAACATCGGCGGAGCGCGCTGGCTGGCCGAGTGCGGCGGGTGTGAATGTAGCCGTCGGCGGCGCCAGCATATTGATCGGAGTGGCTGTCGGCACAAGTGCGACGGCTTCAGCTTCAGTGTGAATCTGGGTGGGGGCCGGGCTGCTCAGGCCGCTGGCGGACGCTACGCCTGTTTCGTCACCATACCCCCTCGGCAGAAATACACCGGCTGCGATCAGCATAACCAGCAGTGTTACGCCGAGTGTCCATAATAGCGGACGGCGCGATCGCACGGCGGCGGTTTTTGCTTCGCGGTTAAAACGTTCGATGTAAGCGGGTGTTTTGGGCAGCACTGCACGCTTCAGGATTTTTTGACAGGCGCGGTAATCGGCGTCTATGTCGCTGACGCTCAGCAGCTCGCGGAGTCCGTATTGTTCGGGGATTTCGCCAGAAAGATTATGAGTATTCATTGACCGATTCGCCCTTTTTGGTAGTGGTGTGTGTCTGGTTCCGAGTATATGTAGATTGATTCTGTGAAGCAACCAGGCGTCGGGGGAAGCAGTGATGGGGTGCTTTACGGCCATATGCAAAAACGCACAGTGCTGGCTTATGAGGGTCAGCACTGTGCCGGTATAATAGGCTGTTCGAAAAACCTACTCGCTGATCATGATGGCGCCAGAGCTGCAACTATCAGCCGCGTCGCGGACATCGTCTTCCAGTTCGGCAGGCACCGGATTCTTTAGCACGGTGGCGTAGCCGTCGTCGCCCATTTCGAAAACTTCGGGGCACAAATCACAGCAAAGTTCACAGGCTGAACAAAGGCTGGTATCGATTGAGACTTCCATGGAAATAGCTCCTTACACCAACGATGATGTTTATGAATGAGTATTGCTCAAAACCACTCTAAATCGTAGAGAGCACAGGCCCATCCGTCAAGATGACAAATCTCATGGATAAGCCAATTAGAACTCGCATAATATAGCAGGCGCATATTGCGCCATGAAGTCTGTTTCGAATGGCGTTTCATTGAGA
>JAFGHR010000131.1 GCA_016930015.1 Anaerolineae bacterium
CACACCATTGATCACCAGCGTAATACGCAGGGGTTGTTCCTCGGCGGCGGCAACTTCTTCGCCTTCAGCCGCTGCTTCTTCTTCAGCTACGGCTTCTTCTTCAGCAGGCGCCTCTTCTTCGGCTGCCGCTTCTTCCTCAACTGGCGCTTCTTCTTCGGCAGCCGCGGCTTCTTCCTCAGCTACCGCTTCTTCTTCAGCAGGCGCCTCTTCTTCGGCTGCCGCTTCTTCCTCAACTGGCGCTTCTTCTTCGGCAGCCGCTTCTTCCTCAGCAGCCACTTCCTCTTCAGGCGCGGCTGTTTCCTCAGCCACCGCCTCTTCTTCAGCCGCGGCTTCTTCTTCCTCGGCTACGGCCTCTTCTTCAGCCGCAGCCGCTTCTTCCTCGGCTACCTCCTCGGTAGGCACCGGCGTGGGCGTATCTTCTTTTTCATCATCGTCATCGCCACCACAGGCCGCCAAGGCCAGAACTACGATCAAGGCCAGAATCAACAACAGCCCGATCAAACGTCGGTTCTTAAACATTGACTTTTCTCCTCACTAAAATAGAACGCCAACTAATATGTACCCGGATCGGACACAAAACGGCTTGGGCCCGCGAAGAATGCACAGGACCACTCTGGCTCACAATCACTATAATACTACGCTCTGGCGAAATGTTGTAAATTTTGTGGTATGTCTAAATTGCATAAATAAGAGTAGGATAGAGTTAAAATCTGTCTTTTGCAACTCCCCCATCTCAAACGAGTGTGTTTCAAAAAAATTCACAGCCGGTTGTTAATCTCATTCATTTGTTTCCACTTGCCTGGTGTCGTGAACCACACTGGAATACACCCATCTCAACCGTCGAAAACAGGCCGTTGAAAACCGCCAAGTTTGTGTTATACTGTGGCTCATGATGGGCGTGTAGCTCAATGGTAGAGCAGTGGCCTTTTAAGCCATTGGTTGGGGGTTCGAGTCCCTCCACGCTCACACGTGAAATGAGGGGGCGATCCGGCATGTGGTACGGATCGTTTTTTTTGTGTTTTATGCCTCCAAACACACACGTGCAGCGTATTGTAACGTCAGGCAAGGAGTAACGTTTATGCGGCTCTGGGCACACAGGTGGCGAGTGGGACTACTGCTTATCATCACCAGCATAACCTGGCTGGCGGCAGCGCCGATCACCGGCGCGCGCGGTCCATTCGTCCGGCAGACACCGGCACCCGACGTTTTTGCGGAAGCTATCGGGCAGGCTAATCTGCGCGGCGGACCGGGCATTGACTATCCTATGGTGGGTGAAATTGTGGCAGGGACGCGTTATCGTGTGCTGGCCCGGCATGCGCTGGTTCCGTGGTTAAAACTGGAACTATTGAACACACCCGAAGCCTGGGTCTACACCGAGTTAGTCAGCGTGACCGGCGACCTGGGACTGGTGCCTATCGTCAACGAATTCGGCGCCGACAGCCCAACACCGACACTCGACGCGGCTTCCGCACTGCCGGACTCAACCCCGACCATCCCACCGCCGACACCAACCATCACAGGCCCGGTGGCGACTACGCTTGGTGAGGTTAATGTACGTTTTGGCCCCGGCCTGGAATATCCCACGATCACGGCGGTACCGGAAGGTGCCAGTTTCCGCGTGTTGGAACTGCATGCCCTGGTGCCCTGGGTACGTATCGAACTGCCCGATGCGCCGGACGGCACCGGGTGGATATTTACCGATACTATCACGATCACCGGGGACACCAGTACGCTGCCGGTGACCAACGCGATTCAGTTCACCGTGCCGGAACTAACGCCCACGCCGCAAACCGTTGTGGTCAACGGCGCACCATGGGACGGGGCACCCATCGCGCAGGGAACACTGGCGTCCACGCTGGGGGAAGAGCTGCACGCCTACCTGCTGGAACGCGGCTTTGCGCCCTACAGCAACAAAATGGCGTCCGTCTTTGTGATGGACCTGCAAACAGGTGACACGTTCACCATTAATGACGGCGTGGCCTACAGCGGCATGAGCCTTACTAAAATCCCGATCCTGGTCACGTATTTCCAGCGCCACGACGGGCCATTAACATTCGATGAAGCCTACCTCATCGGTGACACGATGATGTGTAGTGAGAACATCACGACCAACCAGTTGCTTGAATTGATCGGCGAGGGCAACCCGCTACAGGGCGCGCAGCGCGTGACGGCGCTCATGCAAAGTTTCGACCTGCGCAGTACGTTTATCATGCGCCACTACGTCACCAGCGACGATGAGGAGCCGATTCAGGCAGGGACCATTCAGAGCGGTGTTGACCAGACCAGCGCCCAACCGGACCTGTATAACCAGGTGCTCCCGGCGGATATCGGCTGGCTGCTGGCGGGCATCTACCAGTGTGCGCAGGATGAAACCGGCCTGTTGATGGAACGGTATCCCAACAATTTTAATGCCCAGGAATGCCGCCAGATGCTTTACGCGATGGATGCCAACGTAATCAACGTATTCATTGAGGCGGGTGTTCCGAGGGGCACACGGGTCGTGCATAAACACGGCTGGATCGAAGATACACACGGCGATGCCGGGATCGTGTTTGGGCCAAATGGCGCGTATGTGATCGTGATGGTCATGTATGCGCGTGATCACCTGGATTTTGTCCAGTATTCGTCACCGATCCTGGCCGAAATATCACGTATGACCTGGAATACGCTTAATCCGGCTGCGGCTGTCGATGATGTTACCATCGGCATCGTGCCGGATCAATGTGATCCGCGCAACGACCCGGTGATCGACGCGCTGCTGTCAACCAATCTGCCCATGATGGAACCCTGAGCCGGTTCAGGTAAAGGATAACCTGCCGTGCGGATTCTGCTGGTTGAGCCGTACAACACCGGATCACATGCCGTCTGGATGCGCGGTTACCAGGCACACAGCCGTCACGAGGTGGACATTCTCAGCCTGGAGGGGCAGCTCTGGCAGTGGCGGCTGCTGGGGGGCGCGGTAACACTGGCCGAGCGTTTTCTGGATCGCGGCGCTGTGCCCGATCTACTGGTGGCGTCGGACATGCTCGACCTGACGACGTTTCTGGCACTGACACGCCCGGTTACGGCGCGGCTGCCTACCGCCGTATACTTTCACGAAAACCAGATGACGTACCCGGTCGGCCCGCGCCAGAAGCTCCAGCAGCATTACGCGTTCATCAACTATACGAGCGCGCTGGCGGCGGACGCGGTCTTTTTTAACAGCGCCTTTCACCGTGACAGCTTTTTGGACGAACTGCTGCGCCTGCTCAAACACTACCCGGATCATGCGAATCTACACACCATTGAGCACATCACGGCGCGCAGCAGCGTGCTGCCCGTTGGCCTGGACCTCCGCCGCTACGACGAGTACCGGCCCACGACGCCACGTGATCCCGCGTCACTGCGCGGACCGGCACGCCCACCGTTGGTGGTGTGGAATCATCGTTGGGAATACGACAAAAACCCGGCGCCGTTTTTTGAGGCGCTGTACCGACTGGCAGGCGAGGGTATTCCGTTTAAGGTGGCGCTGGTGGGCGAAAATGTGCGGCGGGAGCCGGTTGAATTTGAGGAGGCACGCCGCCGCCTGGGGAATCGCGTGGTGCAGTACGGCTACATGGAGTCGTTGGCGGATTATGCGCGTTTGTTGTGGGATGCCGATATCGTGGTCAGCACATCAAACCAGGACTTTTTCGGGATCAGCGTGGTCGAGGCGGTGTACTGCGGCTGTTGGCCGGTGCTGCCGGAGCGTCTGAACTACCCGGCGCTGGTGCCGGAGGACTGGCACGATCACACCCTCTTTCGCGTGGATGCCGGGCTGGCGGGCCGCTTGCGTGCGCGTCTGACCGATCCCCAACCCGCGCCGCCCGCCTTACGCGCACACGTCGCGGCCTTCGACTGGCGCACGCTGGCCCCGCATTATGATGCCGCGTTCGCCACCGTAGTACAAAACGCCGCGCCCTAAGCCGACCGCACCACGATCCATGTGCCCACGCACAACACGACGATACCGGCCAGCCGTGTCAGGTTGACCGGGCGCACATCCACACCCAACAGGCCGAACTGGTCGATGAGCACGCCGATAACCAGTTGCCCGGCGACGATCAGCATGGTTGTCGGCACAGCCCCCACGCGTGGAATCGTGTAACTGACAGATGAGAGCACCACCAACCCCAACACACCTGCACCCAGCGTATACCAGGGCAGACGGTGCCAGTCAGCGAGTTTTCCCCCGCGTTGAACGACCAGGAGAATCAGGCCAGCCGCGACCGCGCCGCCCAGATGGACGATAAACGCGCTTTCCATCACACCTATTCGTTCGGTGATAGTGCTGGCCATCGGCGTTTGCAGCCCGACCGCAATACCGCCCGCCAGGCCAAACACGATGATCAGAAGCAGTGTCGGCATAAAACCTCTCCTTGAGCCGCCGGATATAAATACACCCCCACGCCATGATACCCGCATTTGCCAGAAACCATCAATCCTGATCGACCGGCTTCAGGAAATCCGCCATGATCGTTTTTTCGCCACTCCCGCCGGGAAACAGCACATTCACCTCTTCGATATCACCGCGCGCCCGGCTGCCGACGACTACACCTTCGCCGTATTTTTTATGCCAGACCACCGTCCCGGCCTTGAACCGCGCGGGCTTTGTTTTGGAAGATCGTGGCGGGCGGGGCGTGGTCGTTTGTGCCCATGTGGTCATCTCACGATACGCCCTGGCATCGGTTGTCGCCTGACCCCGCTGGCGCAGGTCCGAATACTCAAACACCGATTCCGGGATATCGTACAAAAAGCGCGAGGGGCGATTGGTGTCACTATACCCGTACAGCGACCGGCGAAATGTATACAGCATGTACAACCGCTGTTCCGTCCGCGTGATGCCCACATATAGCAGCCGCCGTTCCTCCTGGATCGCGCTGGAATCCGCGGATTCCTCGACGGCTTCAATCGATCGTGAGTGGGGCAGCACGCCTTCTTCCAGGCCGGTGATAAACACGACCGGAAATTCCAGCCCCTTAGCCGAATGCAGGGTTAACAGCGTGGGAGCCTGGGTATCGTCGTCACGCGTGTCGGTATCCGCCACCAACGATACTTCCTCTAAAAACGTGGTCAGGTCCAGCCCATCGTATCCGGACGCCACGCCGCGCAGTTCCAGCACGTTTTCGACCCGGCTCTGACCGTCGGCGCTGCCGTCGTCAAGGTAATTCAAATAGGCGGTATCTTCCAGCACCAGGGACAGCAGTTCGACAGGTGTCAGTGTGTCACGCTGTTCAAGCCAGCTCCGCAGCAGTTCCGCGAAACGTGCCAACGTGCTCCGCGACCGTCCCGAAAATGGGGCGTCTTCCGGGTCTTCGTCCAGCAGGTATAACAGGGCCTCGCCGGATGTAACGTCCAGTTCTTGAGCCCACGCGTCAAGCGTTTGCTGAGTCTTCTGGCCGATACCGCGCGGCGGCAGGTTGATAACCCGCTGCAAGCTGACGATATCACTGGGGTTATGAATCAAGCGCAGGAACGCCAGCACGTCTTTAACCTCGCGCCGGGCATAAAACCGTGTCGCACCTACCAGGCGGTAGGGTATCCCGGCACGCAGGAACGCTTCTTCCAGCGCGCGCGACTGGGCATTAGTGCGGTACATGATCGCAAAATCGCCCATGCCGTACTCGCCCCGGTTGGTCAGGTCAATGATCGTGTCGATGATGAATTGGGCTTCGTTGTCTTCGTTATACGCTTCTTTGAGCACCAGCAGCGGCCCTTCCGTATCCTTGCTGAACAACTGCTTGCGAATGCGGCCCGGATTACGGTCGATCACACCCATCGCGGCATCCAAAATCGCCTGGTGCGACCGGTAGTTTTGCTCCAACAGGATCGTCTGTGTATCGGGGAAATCCTGCCGGAACCGCTGCACATTACGATGATCGGCCCCCCGGAACGCGTAAATGCTCTGATCCGGATCACCAACCGCGAACAAGTTCCGGTGATGCGCGACCAGTTGTCCAACCAGCGTATACTGGGCGATGTTAGTATCCTGAAACTCGTCCACCAGGATGAACGGGTAGCGCCGTTGGTAACGTTCCAACACATCCGGATGATTCCGGAAAAGCAGGACGGTATGCATCAGCAGGTCGTCAAAATCACGCGCATTACTCGCCCGCAGCAGCGAGTTATAATGTTCGTACACGCGCTGGAAAATCTCGGCGCGGTAGTCGTTGGCCGCGACATCACCCGGCCCCAGCAGTTCATTCTTCACCGCCGATACGCGGCTTAACATACTGTTCGGCGTATTTTTCTTGGGGTCCAGATTCAGGTCGGCCAGGGCGCGTTTCATGGCAGCGAGCTGATCCGCCGTGTCAAAGATCGTATAACTGCTCGAAAATGGCGGGGTAAAGTCGGCTTCGCGCCGCAAAATCCGCGCACAGGTCGCGTGAAATGTCCCGATGCTCAACCCGTCTATTTTGCCGGAGTCACCCAGCAGCCCCACGATCCGGTTTTCCATTTCGCGCGCCGCTTTGTTGGTGAACGTCACCGCCATAATGTGCCAGGGACGGACGCCATGTTTTTCGATCAAATAGGCGATCCGGTGAGTCAGCACGCGTGTTTTGCCGCTGCCCGGCCCCGCCAACACGAGCACCGGTCCTTCGCCTGCCGTCACTGCCTCGACCTGTTGTTCGTTCAATCCGGCCAGGATGTCCGATGATGTCACGTTATTCGCTCCTCTGTTCTACTCCTGGCGTTATTGTAACGGGGCCGGTAGTCGTCTGCCAGAGGCAGATTCGTCTGCCAGAGGCAGTAATCGTCTGCCAGGGGTAGATCACCCTGACACGTCCATAAAAACAAACGACCTCGCTTGTGTCCGAACAAGCGAGGTCGCCCAGTTGGCTAACCAGTGTGTGCGCTAATCCTGCCTGATCACTTCACGGGGTTTGCTGCCGCTTTCCGCCGGGCCAACAATCCCGTCGCGTTCCATCATGTCAATCAGCCGGGCGGCACGCGTATACCCGATTCTCAGGCGGCGCTGCAACAGCGAGACCGATGCTTTGTTGAGACGCTGCACCAGCTCGATGGCTTCGTCGTAAAGATCATCTTCACCATTCCCGCCGCCGTTCTCTTTGCTCGACGATGCGGCGACCGCGCCGCTGTCATCCCAGAACGCATGCTGAGCGGGTTCCTGCTGTTTTACAGCCGATTGTCTTGATTCTCTCACCTGTGATGGTGGCCTCACAGCAAACGCGAGATCACGGCTGGGTGACGCCAGCGCTTCACGCCCGCCGGATGCGTCGGCCTTGTCCAATATCAGCCCTTTCCAATAGCTGGTGATCTGGAAGATTTCTTCGTCCGACACAAACACGCCCTGCATACGCAGTGGAGCAGCCGCATCCGGTGACTGGTATAACATATCACCGCGTCCTAGCAGTTTCTCGGCACCCGGTTGATCCAACACCACGCGGGAGTCAACAGACGAGGCTACCGCGAACGCAATACGCGCCGGGAAGTTCGCTTTGATCAAGCCCGTGATGATGTCCACGCTGGGCCGCTGCGTACTGATAATCAGGTGAATGCCGGTCGCACGTGCCATCTGGGCCAGGCGCGCCAGCAGCCGCTCGGTTTCATCCGGCGCCAGCATCATAAGATCGGCCAACTCGTCAACGACGACCACGTAGTACGGCATTTTCTTTTCGTTAGGTCCGATCTTGCCGTTGTAGTCGAGAATGTTACGCGCCGAAATGGCCGCGAACCTGCGATAGCGTTCTTCCATTTCACGCTGGACCCACTGCAACACGCCCACGATCCGTTCCAGGTCAACCACAACCGGTGCCACAAGGTGCGGGATACCGTTGTACCCGGTGAGCTCAACACGCTTGGGGTCCACCATGATGAACTGCACATCATCGGGTGTATTGCTGAGCAGCAGCGCCGAGATAATGGCGTTGACACACACCGATTTACCCGAACCGGTCGTCCCCGCGATCAGCAGGTGGGGCATGGCCGTCAGGTCAGCCGAAACCGGCGTACCGTCCACGCCCAGACCGAGCGCCAACCGCAGCTTGGAGTCAATCCGGCGGAATTCCGGCGAGTCCATGATGTCATACAGGCCCACCAGCGCGACCTCATCGTTTGGCACCTCGATACCAACAAACCCCTTGCCGGGCACCGGGGCTTCGATACGGATCGTCCTGGCTGCCAGCGCCAGCGCCAGGTCAGCATCCAGACGCGCGATCGAGCCGACCTTGACACGCGTCCGTTTGCCGGACCGGGCCACAAGGAAGTCCGGCTCGATACCAAACTGCGTGATCACAGGGCCGGGATTCACTTCAACGACCTTACCCGGTGCACCAAAACTTTCGAGCGTATCTTCGATCACGCGCGCTTTGTCTAACAAAATCTCGTCGTTGATCCGCTGCTCGTCGCCGCGCCGCAGCAGTTTGCGGAAGTCCGGCAGTTCATAGTGATTGGTGCCAGCGGCAGGCGGCTTGGCCCGTACCTGAGGTGCATTAGCGCCTGCGGCAACCGGTTGAGCCGACCGTGGCTGCGCCCGTCGTTCGGTGGAAGCGGGACGCACCGGGGGCGCTTCGCTCACACGCGGTGCCGGTGATATACCGGCGCGTTCAGTCTGCTGCGGCGATCTGGGCACCCGTTCCGGAATGATCCGGCCTGCCGGGCGGGCGTCTGCCGGGGAGTCTTGCCCGACCTTTGGTGTGGCCTCGATTTCAGCAATGGGAGCAGGTTTTTCTGCGGCCAGGGCTGTGCCTGCTGGTTTCGCCGCCGCTTCGGGTGATTCTCCACTGGGCGTATCATCTCCGGCTGTGTGTTGCATGTCGGCGGGTTTATCGCCGCCCTTTGTTTCGGGGGCGGCGGCATCCGCATGTGGCAGCGGGAAACGCTTCGGGGTGCCGCGCTCGGCAAACGGGCCTATACGCTGGTCCGCCGGTTTGCTGGCGGGTGTCGCGTGGTCACTCGCTGCGTCATCACCATCTGAACCGGGCGCACCGGGTGCGGCTGATCCATCACCGGGTGAGGGATCAACCGGCATCGCACGCTGCCCGGTCTCGCCGGGTCGCTGCGGCAGGCCAAGCGCGCGGGCCTGACTGCGCACAGGCGGCTTTTGAGCATCAGCCGCCGCGCCATCTTCTTTATCACCGGTATCCGTATTCGTTTCCGTTTCATCAAACGAAGCGCGTGCACCGGACACCTCGCCGGGTTTTGCCGGGACTGCGCCTCTGGATGCCACGTCTTTTTCTGGTAAGCGCGCGTCATCCTGGCCTGCCGTGTCTGGCGTATCAACACTGCCAGCGGATGGTTCATCACCCGGCAGTTGGCGGCCAAATGGCGAACGTCGCAGGGCGGGGCGGGCATTTTCCTTTGCGCCAATCCCATCAACACCGATGCGCTCATCATCAGAATGACTGGCCCCGACAGCATCGGACCCGATTACATCGGACCCGATAGGCTGCCGTGTACGTGATCCCAACAGGGGGCGCTGCCCGGTACGCTCATCGATCTGGTCGCGGCGGGATGGTCCACCGAATGGGGATATGGACCGGCTGGCAGCATCGCCTGCCGGAGCCTGATCGCTTGGCTCATCTGCCGCTGTCTCCGGCGTGATCGCACGATCACGCGTGATCGGTCGATCAAACGGGCTGCTGCCACGGCGGCTTGCACCGCCCAACCCCCCAGCGCCACCGGTCGATTCGGTTTCAGTCACATCACTTGTATCACCAGCCGAGCGCCGCATCCCTGGCCGCCGGATAAGCGGCCCGCGTGACGGCCCTGCTGCGTCTTCAGACTGATCCGCAGCAAGATCACCGGGCTGGGCAAAGGGACTACGCGGGGCAGGACGGCGTGAAGCAAGCATGTTTTGATCCGCCGAGTCGAGCGCCCCCGCCCCCATTGCAGCGGCTCCCGGCACCGCATCACCGCCGGATGGACTGTCCTGTTTGCCGTCAGCAGCCTGCGCCTCTGCTTTATCATCCACGTCAGGTTCGCCTAAACCGCGGCGTATCCCAAACCGGCTTGGTCGCCTCGAACCGGCAACAGCGTCTTGTTTTTCATCCGCGACAGATTCGTCGCTGGCTGACGCCGCGCTGTCCGGCGTGTCACCGGGCATTTTGCTTTTTCTGCGTCCCAACAAGCCCAGGCGGCCACTGCGCTGTGTGGCCTCATCATCTGGTGGCGTTTTTGACTCAACAGCACGATTACCAGCCGCTTCACCCGCCTGGGCATCCGATTCTTCAGCCGACTGCGAACGCCGCAGGTGCGGCAGGCGGCGCCGTGAAGACTGGCGCGCTGGCTGCTCCGCTTTCGCCTGCTGATCTGTGCTGGCAGCAGGCGGCTGGCTTTCACCTGGAACCGGCAATGCCACGGTGGCCGGTTTTGGGGCACCCGCTTCTGGTTCACTTTCGGAACGGAGATTTCGCCGCCGGATGAGCGGTGGGGGACGTAATTCTTCCTGTTGAGCTTTGTCTGCGCCAGTCCCTGGAACAGCAGCCGACTGGACCGGTGCGATTGTGCGCTGGCCTGGAGCACTCGCTGGCACGGCGGCGGCGGTGGCGGGCGGCGGTGGTGCCAACGGAATTTGAGTTGCCGGGGCAGGCCGTTCGCCGGGCCGAGTCACGGCCACCGTTTCGGCAGAAGCGGCCTCTTTAGCAGCACGCGCAGCCTCACGATCACCCCCACCCAACCGGAACATCAGGAAGATGGAGCCAACGAATTTGCCGATTTCGACAACCGATACGTCAAAGGTCAGCATCAAGCCAACGACGATCCAGCCGATCAAAGCTGAGAATGTTCCCCAGTCACCAAGCTGGCTCAATAAGAACAAGTAAAATTGGTGACCAAACCACCCGCCGCCCTGACCGCTTTCGACCGCCAGTTCACGCGATATAGGCCGGAAGGCTTCGACCGTGGGCGCCGGATCGTTCACCAACTCGATCATCTGAACCCAGGTCAGAATACCGGCATACAACAGCAGCGTGCCCACGATCCGGAAATAGTCAAGTTCAAACATCTGGCCGCCAAAGTACCGCAGCATCAGCCAGATGCCGATCGCAAAACACAGAATCGGCCAGGCGATTTTTCCCCATCCGAACAACTGTGACAGGAACCGGTTGATCGTGCCTGTCAAACCACCTTCAACCGGCGGCAGCAGTCCGAGAGACATCGACGGCAGAATACCAAACAGCATAATCCCGCCCAGAACAACCAACCCAACCCCAATCAGGTCAAGCTTACGGTCCAGGTCTAACCCACGGTTGACTACGCGCGGGGTTTTCCTGGCTTCTGGCAGCGGTTTGGTTCTAGACTGGGCGCGAGCTACCGGGGCCGCGCCGGCCCTCTGCATGGTTTTTGATGACGTGCGCGCCGGAGCCGCTGTGGGTGCCATCGTCCGGCCAGACATGGTCCGATCTGCACCGGATGGGCGAGCGAGTTTGTCCCTGGTTCCGGTGTCTTTACCGCGTCCACCAAAACCTGGTAATCGTCCACGGCCTTTGTCGTCTTTTTTCCCGCCTTTGTCGGTGGGCTTGGCAGCACCAGGCGCCGCACCACGACTCGGACGGCGCGCCGGTGTACCTATAGGCCGGTCACGAGTCCCAGCCGTCGAACGCGCTGCCTGACTGCTAAACGGGCTGGTTAATCCACCCGGTCGGGACCGGGACCGCGGCGGGCCGCTGCCCTCGTCCTCATCGTCCCGATCACGTATGCCACCTGGGGCGCGTCCGCCGATGGGCGAACGCTGCACCGGGCTGCTTAATCCACCTGGGCGCGACCGTGACTGCGGCAGGCCGCTGCCCCGGTCCTCGTCCCGATCACGCATGCCGCCTGGGGCCTGTCCGCCGATGGGCGAACGCTGCACCGGGCTGCTTAATCCACCTGGGCGCGACCGTGACTGCGGCAGGCCGCTGCCCCGGTCCTC
>JAFGHR010000132.1 GCA_016930015.1 Anaerolineae bacterium
CCTCGCTGACCGAGGCGATCAATACGTCCCAACTGGTGGTTTCATACACAGGCGTGCAGTTGATACGAGCGCAAATCTCGGCCAGCAGGTCATACTCATAACCCATGACCTCGCCAGAAGAGGGGTTTTCGAACTGGAAGGGAGTGTACAGATTCTCGACGGCGATAACGACCTCACGGCCTTCCAGGTCTGGTAGGTCTTTGTAGACCGGTCCCGACGCCTGAACCGGTACAATCGTCAACGCGAACGCAATTGCCAGTAGAAGAACGGCAATGCTTCTTACGTTCCGCATGGCAAATCTCCTTTTAATTTTTTTCTACTAAGCGGTAGGATACGCGCTTAGTGTAGTGTTGAACAGCGAGATGTGCAAACGGAAAAAGGCCGAATTCGTCATGTGATCGCCAGGTTGAGCGCGGCCTCGGCGTGAATGCGTGTTGTGTCGAACAAGGGCAGGGTCGTGTCGTTTTGGCTGACTAACAGCGGGATTTCAGTGCAGCCCAGGATCACGCCTTGCGCCCCACGCGCGGCCAACCGCTCGATGATGGCTGCAAATCGGGTGCGCGAGTCGTCTTTAACCTGCCCGGCCACCAACTCATCGTAGATGACACGGTTCACAACGGCGCGGTCGTCCGTCTCTGGAACCAGCACGGAAATACCCCGGCGAGCAAGCGCATCTGGATAGAACGATTTCTCCATCGTAAAGCGGGTGCCCAGCAGGCCAACTGTTGTCAAACCCTGCGCCGCGATTGCATCCGCGACGGTGGTCAGCAAGTTGAGCATGGGGACGTTGACAGCGGCCTGGACGTCGTCAAAAACAATATGCATGGTGTTGGTGGCGATCAGAATAAAATCGGCCCCGGCAGCTTCAAGTTGTTGGGCCGCTCGACCCAAATCCTGGGCGACGAGGTCCCAGCGCCCCTGGTTGGGCCAGTCAACGTAGGCTTGAAAACTGACGCTGTAGATCAGGATTTCCGGGTAACCGTAGTCCCCAAACCGATCGGTGTACTGGTGCGTGATGGTCTGGTAATATTCGATGGTGGATTCAGGACTCATGCCGCCCAGGATTCCAATTTTTTTGTGCATCGTGTGTTTGTCCTCAAAAAATACGCGTCTTGCGGGTCCAATACCCAATGACTGCCCAGTTTACCGCTTTTGGCGGCGTATCGAAAACCGGCAAACCGGGGCTTCGATTTGATTTGTGACAACGGTATAATAACCCGGCACTGTTAACCGTCACGAGGACACCTATGCCCCGACTCAGATTCAAACGGTTTAAAGTAACCGAACCACCGCCGGGTGTTCTGGCACATTATTTACGCGTGTATACCAACAAGGACCTGCACTTCAATCCCCATGCGCTGGCGCCGCTGTCTGCGGAAAGTTTGTTCGGAAACAGCCGACCGATGGTGTTTGATCTGGGCTGTGGTCGTGGTGAATTTTTACTCGATCAGGCCGCGCAACACCCGGACAACAACTTTGTGGGGTTCGACGTACACTGGAAATCGTTATGGTATGCCATCAACAAAACGAACGCTGCCGGGTTGGACAATATCCGGTTTGTGCGTGCTGACCTGCGCATAACGCTGTTCAAAGTACCTGATCAAACCGCTGAGCAGGTATATATGCTGTTTCCGCCACCCGTGATGAAACACAGCAAACGTAAAAAAGACCTGCTTACCACAGCCACCATAGCGCATATTGATCGGTTATTGATCAAGGGCGGTTTGTTTCACTTCGTGACCGATTCCCCCGACTATTTCGACCACAAACACGCAGCGATCCGGGACGCCGGAACGTTTTCATGGATGACCACATCGCGTGATCTCGAAGGTGGTATCACGCGATTCCAGCAGCTCTGGGAGAGCTTAGGGATCGAATCCTACCGGTTGTTATGCCGTAAGTAGGGCTGTTCCAGGAAATAAATTCTCCCAGTTTTAGCCCCCTGCACGCGGCAACGCGGTTTTTGCTCCCCTTCCCTAAGGGAAGGGGTTGTGGGGGATGGGGTAATTATTTTCTTGGCAAAGCCGTAGCCGGATGTTTACGGGTGCTGCGTACCGGCGCGATGGAACAGCCG
This sequence comes from Anaerolineae bacterium, assembly GCA_016930015.1. Taxonomy (GTDB): domain Bacteria; phylum Chloroflexota; class Anaerolineae; order Aggregatilineales; family Aggregatilineaceae; genus JAFGHR01. Next base: position 2,075 of record JAFGHR010000132.1, read on the forward strand.
CCAGGTTTGCCACAAACTCCAGACGGCCAGGCTGCCGAATGACAGCACGTACATCGCCATGTACATCACCATTTGCGGAAACCGGGCAATCGTGACAATTAACCCGGCAAGCGCATACAGGCCGAGCAGCAGTTCACCGGCAACAGTCCAATCGGGCCGGATGGCATAACGTTGTTCGATGATGGTATCGCCACGCCGGACCACGCGAAACTTGGGCGTGCGTTTGAACACGTTGTCCCCGGTGCCCGTCAGCGCTTCGATCACGGCCCGCGAGTTGCTGAATAATAAGCCGGTGGTAACCAGCAGCAGCACCGGAAAATACAGCGCGCGGCGTGCCCAGTTGTCGTGTAGTTCAATCTGGCCCAGGGTCAGCACGGCAACGGGCGCAATACCCATGATGCCTAAGGGGCCAAGCGGCAGCCGGGTCAGCGTGTTGGTCAGTATCAGGACCGGTGTCAGGACAAACAACAGCAGGATCAGCGGTTGAACCGCGTACTGTCCCAGGTGCAGCAAACCCATAAACTTTTGTAATGGACTCAAGTCAGAGCGCAGCAGCGGCAGCGCGTGTTTCTTCAGGCATTGAGTTGATCCCTTGGCCCAGCGCGCCTGCTGCACTTTGTACGCTGTCAGGTGGGGAGGCACCTCACCGGGGACGGCCACATCAACAACGTACCGGAAACGCCAGCCTTTCAGAAAAGCCCGGTAGCTGAGATCAAGGTCTTCGGTCAGTGTGTCGGAAGACCAGTTGCCTGCATCGCTCAACACGTCGCGCCGCCAGATGCCGCCCGTACCGTTCATGGACATGGGCAGACCGCCTCGACTGCGCGCTACCTGTTCGATGGCAAAATGCTGGTCAATGGCCAGCGCTTGCGCGCGCGTCAGCCAGTTGTAATCCATATTCAGATGCGTCAGGCGTGCCTGCACCAGCGCGATATCAGGCCGGGCATTAAAGTGCGGCATCACGCGCCGCAGGAAGTCAGGCGGCGGCACAAAATCGGCGTCAAATACACCCACACAATCGCTGGTTGTCCGCGCTAATCCATACGCCAGCGCACCGGCTTTATACCCCTCCCGGCCCGGACGGCGCAGCAGATCGATTCTCAGCCCTTTGGCACGCCATTCAGCGGCTTTGCGGCGTACGATGCCGGTCGTGCTGTCGGTGGAGTCATCTAGAATCTGGACGTGCAGTTTGTCGCGGGGATAGTCCAAAACGCCAATGGCATCGATCAACCGGTCGATCACGTGCTGCTCGTTGTATACCGGCAGTTGGAGCGTGATCGACAGCAGGTCGTCATCGGATACCTGGGGAGCTTCCGGCGCGTGTTCACGATTTCGGAGGTAAATCACCAGCAAAACGAAAAAACTGCCGGAGTACGCCGCCAGGATCAACGCGGCTGCAAAATACACTCCCCCCAGGGCTGCTGCGAGTATGTCCAAGTTCACACCGTCCTATCATTGCCGTTTCCAGGGGCAACCATACTATCGCCCTCCAGGCGAGTCGGCAAAAAATGCCGCCGGACAAAAATACCCTGGCCGGTGGCGCGATAGCCTGGTCTGACGTTTGTGTGTCTGGAAAAAACCGGCGTGAACGGTTTAGCGTTTTTTGACCCCGGTCACCCGGTACATGATGCGGAAGTCCGCCGAATCTTTAACCTTGCGTGGTTCAAGTGGCTCAACGGTAAAGATATCACGGACAAGCTCGTAGGTATTCTGGCTGATGATGATCTCGCCGCCCAGGGCATTTTCTTGCAGCAGTTTGGCAAAATTGAATGGCCGCCCGATGGCGGTAAATTCCTTACGGCTTGGGCTGCCGACATTGCCTAACATCGCGTATCCGGTATCGACGCCCAGGCCGTAAAGCAACCGCAGTTCCGGCGCTAACACTTCGTGAAGCGCCTGAACATCATACGTCATGGCCAGGGCGGCGCGCACGGCGCGCACGGCGTGATCTTCCTGCGGGTTAAGCTGAGTATTGAACAACCCCACGACGGCATCACCCAGATATTTGTCAACAATGCCATCAAAAAGCTGGATGGCGTCGGTACTCACGGCCAGGTAACGGTTGATAATAGTCAGCAGTTCATCCGGCGGCAGTTGCTCGCTGAATGTCGTGAAACCGCGCACATCCGCAAAAATGATCGTGATTTCGCGTTCGTCACCACTGAGCCCCAAACTATCTATACTCTTGATATTGCTCACCAGGCTCGGCGGAAGATAGGTTCGTACTACCTTGAGTGTAGCATCGCGTTTTTTGATCTCAGTGAGGTCGTCAACCACCAGAGTCATGCCGTAGGTGACGTTTTGGGCATCCTGGAGCGGCGCTAATTTCAGGCTCAGGTTTACGGGACCCCGGTCGGGCAGAACCGGGTCGATTTCGATGACCTGCTGGCGGTTTTCTTGCTGTACGGCAGACACCAGTTCATCGAAGCCTTCAAATACCGTGGGCAGCACGGATTTCAGTGGATTTCCGATCGCATCCTCGTATGGTACACCGAGAATACGTTCGGCTGCATCGTTGTAGTTGATGATGATCTGCGATTCATCGGTCGTGATGACACCGCTCGCAATGGACGCAAAAACGTTGTCCATCAGCTCTTTTATTTCGGTTATTTCTTCGAGCGCCCGGCGAACGCGATCAAACAGTTGTGCATTTTCGATGGCGATGGCCGCCTGGTTGGCGAATGCTTCCAGCAGCGCCAGTTCCCGGTTACCAAACAGGTCAGGTACGCGCCGGTTATCCGCATAGACCACGCCGGTCACAAGTTCCTTATAGACTAACGGCACGCACAGCACCGAGCGCGGCGCGTGCATCACGATGCTGTCCTGAGCGCTGTAACGCGCGTCTAGTAATGCATTGGCCGCAACAACCGGTATGCCAGACTGGGCGACTTCGTTGACTATCGTGTAACTGACCGTAAACTTGCTTTCATCAATCGTTTCACGACGGTGATCGCGTGCTACGTAAAACTGCATCTCGCCAGATTGCGGTGAGCGCAGAACGATATAACCCCGTTCGGCCCCGGTCAGGGCAATGGCCGTGTCCATTACTTCGTTCAGCACACGGTCGAGTTCAAGCGACGAGTTAATCAATTTGCCAGTGTCCGCCAGCGCGCGCAGTTGATCGAGTTCGGTTCCCTCGTTGACAACTTGTTCAGTCAGGCGGTCCAGGTCGGTTCGAACGTAATACAACTTGTCCAATACGCCTGACGGTAGACCCATGCCGCGCTGTCGCAAAACATCATGCTGTGCACGCAGCATATTCTCAAGATCGGTTATTTGCTGGCTCAGCAGTTGAAGTCGGTCTTGGGGCAAATTACTAAAGGTTGAAGTTTCCATCTTATTGGGCTTGTCGCTGCTCAGTTCGATATACTCTCGGTCCGAATTGGGTTGTGTTCATATGATCGCCGGGAACTCAGGTGCGGTTGAGTAACAGCACCAGCACATCTTAGTTACGCACAATTTCGAGAATTTTGGTCGCTTGGCGGCGCCCCTTTACCTGGATGCTGGGACGTTCGATCAGCAAAATGCCGTTGGATGGATCGACTAACTGCATCCGGCATTCATCATATGTGTCGGCACTGATAATGATCTGACCGGGTAAGGCGTTTTCTTGCAAGCGTTTTCCCAGGTTGATCGTATCGCCAATGGCCGTAAACTCACGCCGCCGGGATGTGCCGACATTGCCGAGCGTCGCCAGCCCGGTATGAATGCCAATGCGGTAGTAGGGATTAGGGTCTCCACCCAGGCGTTCGGCCAGTGTAACAAAGTCGCTGGCCATTTTGAGAGCCGCTTGTATGGCCCACCAGGCATGGTTCTCGCTGGGATTGAGTTGTGTGTTGAATAACCCCATTAGCTCATTACCCATAAATTTGTCGATTACGCCCGTTTGATTATGAATGGCCTCCGCCCCAACCGTCAAATACAGATTGAGCAGTTCCATCAGCGCTTGCGGGCTCAGATCGGGTGAAAAAGCATGGAAGGGACGCGTTTCGACAAACACGACCGTGATAACCCGGCGTTCACCACCAAGTCCTAACTCGTCGATACTCTGTATATTGTCAACCATGGCCGGAGGCAGATAACGCCGGACTACGGCAAGTGTGCTGTCACGTTGTTTGATGTCGGTAAGATCATCAACAACGAAGGCCACACCTTCGGTCACGTTTTCGGCATTTCGCAGCGGTGTGAGCTTGAGATTCAGGTTAACCTGGCCCCGGTTGGGCAAAACCGGGTCAATTTCCAGCATTTCCAAAAAACCCTGCCGGTGGACAAGTCCCATGCAGTCATCGACATTGGTGTATATAACTGGCAGCGCGTCGGACATCGCGTAACCAATGACCAGGTTGTAGGGAACATCCAATATCCGTTCCGCGGCGTTATTGTAGGTGGTGACCACGTTTTGAATGTTGCTGGTGATCACGCCGCTGGTGATGGACGCAAACACGTTGTCCATCAATTCTTTCATTTCTGTGATCTCGGCCAGGGCAAGCTGTACGCGCTGGAACAGGCGGGCGTTTTGGATGGCAATCGCGGCTTGATCGGCAAAGGCAGTGAGCAGCGAGAGTTCTTTTTCAGCGAACAACGCGTCACGAATGCGGTTGTCCGCATAGACTACGCCAATGATGTCACCTTGCAGCACCAGCGGAACACATAAGATAGACCGTAAAGCGTAAATCAACACACTTTCTTGCGCGCTGAAGCGCGGATCAGACTGGGCATTCGTCGTGACGACGGGTTGGCCAGACTGGGTCACTTCTTCCACGATCGTCCGGCTGACGATAAATTCGCTCTGGTCAATCGTTTTGCGGTCCAGGTTGCGCGCTATTCGCAGTTCCATTTCACCGGAATAGTCATCGCGCAGCATGATATACCCACGCTCAGCCCCTGTCAGGCGGATGACGGTATCCATCACTTCATTCAGCACCTGATCGATGTCAAGCGACGAATTGACCAGCGCCGTTGTATCGGCCAGGGCACGTAGCTGCGTTAGCTCGATCGTTTCACCGGCAAGCTGTCCACTTATATCGGTTAATTCGGTCTGTATGTTTTTAAGGCTGCCGAGCGTGCCCGGTGGCAGACCCATGCCCCGTTGACGCAGGAGGTCCCGCTGGGTACGCAGGCTGTCGACAACATCACCCACGATCTGTTCGAGACGCATGATCTCTTCTTGTACTGTGAAGTTCTCTATCGAGTCTGGCATTGACTAGACCCTCTCGGCGGAGCCTAATAGCACTGGAAACCGGTCATGTGACCTGTTCACAACCGCGCGATTAACGTTACAGATACAACAACGGTCAAGGCACAAAAAACTAGCCTTCTTTACCTATGTCATCACAAAATGTCTGTGTTTCATTATACCCTGATGAAAAGGGGGAGCAACACAAAACCCGCAAAGTGGCTTGCCGGATGGGGGTTCGTTATCGTTTTGTGCGGGCTTTCCCGGTGGCCTGGCCATTTTGGAGGTAGGGCAAATCACCAAAGTTTGACGCGGCGGATAGGGTGCCCTATTGTATGCGGCATGATTGACCGTTAGGCGCCCGTTGCATTCAGATGGTTCAGCCGCCTGACCACCGGTGACACGCTGTCCGGTTCGCCAGGCGCCAGAATCAAAACAGGCAGTTATGATGAATGATCTTCGATATGATGTGATCGTAGTCGGCGGCGGGGCGGCGGGTTTGTTTGCTGCCGGTCAGGCGGCGAGTCATGGCGCCCAAACCGTGCTGCTCGAAAAGATGAATCGCCCTGGACGAAAACTGCGAATTACCGGCAAGGGGCGCTGCAACGTAACCAATACAGCCCCTTTACCGGAATTCATTGACCATTTTGGGCGGAACGGTCGTTTTTTGCGCCAGGCATTTTACGAGTTCTTTTCGGATGACCTGATCGCGTTTTTGAAAATGCAGGGCATTCCGACTGTGACCGAACGCGGCGGGCGCGTTTTCCCGGCCAGCAACGCGGCACAAGATGTTGTGGATGGGTTGGTAAACTGGGTGCATAAACTGGGCGTAACCATACAGAATCACGCGCCGGTTGAGCGCTTGTTGGTGGAAAACAACCGGATAACCGGCGTACAGGTTGCGCCTGTATCGGTGCGGCGTAGTAAGGCCGCTGCTGCCCAGGACTATCCCCGCCGCCAGGTATTGGCACCTGCCGTGATCATCAGTACCGGAGGCGCATCGTATCCTGGCACGGGCTCCAGTGGTGATGGGTATCGCCTGGCCGAAGCTGCCGGTCACAGTATTGTGCCCGTCCGCCCGGCGCTTGTTCCGCTTGAAACCGCCGGAGATATCGCACCGCAGTTGCAAGGTTTGAGTCTAAAGAACGTGTCTGTCAGTGTGTGGATCGGTGGAAAAAAACGGAATGAAGCGTTTGGGGAGATGTTGTTTACCCATTTTGGCCTGTCCGGCCCGGTCATTCTTGCACTCAGCGGCCAGGTGGTTGACGCCCTGCGCGACGGGCAACCGGTTAACTTATCGATCGATCTTAAGCCCGCACTTGATGAGCGTAAACTGGATGAACGCCTGCTGCGCGACATCAACGCACACGGCAAGCAGCAGTTCAGCACGCTGCTTAAGGCATTGCTGCCGCGCAAATTGATCCCTGTTTGTATAACATTAACCGGCATTCCTGCCGACAAAGTCGCTCACCAGATTTCATCAGCGGAGCGCAAACGGCTGTGTTTGTGGCTGAAAGATTTCCGGTTTGACGTATCGCGTTATCGTTCATTCGACGAAGCGATCATCACGGCTGGTGGCGTCAGCACGCGAGAAGTTGATCCGCGCACCCTCCAATCACGATTAGTGAGCGGACTCTATTTTGCCGGTGAAGTGCTCGACCTGGATGCAGACACGGGCGGCTATAACCTGCAAGCTGCCTTTTCGACGGGCTGGTTAGCTGGCCGGTCAGCCGCCGCCCAGGTAGGTTCATTTTAGCGGGCGCGCCTGGTCACGCTCGCCCTTCACAGGCCCGCTCTCATCAAGGCTGGGTCCACGGCAGGTGACGTAATAGTAATTTCAATAGTTGGTTTCTGTTTCCAACCAACAGATGAATGATCTATACTGTAGACTGGCACGCAGACAACCTCCAACGAATGCCGTACACACCGGGAGACCTGATGGGGATTCACAGCCTGGTCGGACAGATGCTGGGTCAATATGAACTGCGCGAGCTGCTTGGTCTCGGCGGTATGGCCGCCGTTTATCGCGGTTACCAACCGAATCTCCGGCGCTCTGTAGCGGTCAAAGTGTTACCACCGCTGCTGGCGAATCAGCCGGGTTACATTGAGCGCTTTAACCGCGAAGCGGAGACCGCAGCCGCACTCGAACATCGCCACATCATCCCCATTTACGATTATGGTACCCAGCGCGGCACGAGTTATGTGGTCATGCGTTTGCTGACCGGCGGCACACTCGCCGACCGGATCGAGCAGTCCATGCGCCTCAAACTGCCGCTGCCTTCGTTAGGTGAAGTTGCCGACCTGCTTTTTCAACTCGGTAGTGCCCTGGATTATGCTCACAGCCAGGGTGTTATTCACCGTGACATGAAGCCAAGTAATGTCATGTTCGACAATCAAGGCAGCGCCTATATTGTGGATTTTGGAATCGCCAAGCTGCACGAATCAACCGGAGGGCTGACGGCGGATGGTACGATCATGGGTACGCCAGCGTATATGGCGCCTGAGCAGTGGCGTGACGACGATCTGAGTCCTGCTACCGACCAATACGCGATAGGTGTGTTAACTTACATGCTGCTCACGGGGCGGGAGCCGTTCGAGGCGCCGACACCATACTCCTTGATGCACAAACATTTACACGAGATGCCCGCGCCGCCACAGATGATTAGTTCTGAGGTGCAGACCGCGATCACCCTGGTGTTGGGGCGGGCTATGGCCAAAGACCCAGCGGCCCGGTTTCCTACGGTTTTAGCGTTTGCGCAGGCGTTTGAAGCGGTTATGCGCGGCCAGTCCGGCGAACAAATTGGTTTTTTTATAACCCCTGTCAACCACAAACCGAGTCATGCTGTAGAGAATGATGTAAACCTGGCAAAACGGCATGGTATTCTTGCCTCACTTCCGTTGAACCAGCCGTTGATATGGGCCATTGGTGCCATGTTCGTAATCGTGTTGGTGACGCTTGTGGTGCTGCTGCTCAGTACGGGTGGCGGCAAGGATAACGATTTACCAGCGGGTGATGGTTCTACGGAAGTAACCGAAATGGCGGCATTGGCGTCTGGTGACGCTTCCCATACCCTGCCGGTTGCCGATGCGGCGTTATCCCTTACACCCTCAAAAACACCAGGTGCGGATGAGGCGGCCACCGGTCAAGCCATAGAGGCTGCGCTGGATGCCGAAGCAACAATGACCGCGCTGTTTTTGGCGGCGCAAACCACGTTTGAAGCCAGGCTGACAGAATCGGTGACGGTTGTCCCTACGACTGAACAGCCTGGGCCACTGGATGACATGCAGATAAACACGCCGCTGCCGACGCCTGTACCTGCTCAACCGGCATCATCAACACCGGATGGCGTTGGTTTTGTCCCGACTGACACACCTGCACACACGTCTGAATCACCCCTTGCAGCCCCTGTCTCAACACAGACACCGATCACAACGCCTACGCTAGTAGGCATTATCACGTCCGAACAGGATGCCGTTGTGCGCAGTTGTTGGAGCACGGCGTGTATTCCGGTGACGGCCCTGCCGCCGGGTACAAGCGTAGTTGTGCTGGCAGAGGACAACGGCTGGTACTGGATTCAGTTGGAAGATGGCACAACCGGGTGGGTTTTGGGGCCCCTGCTCAACCTGTCACCGCTGCCTGCCGACGAAACCTCGCCGACGCCAGCGTCCGTGGCAGTGGCCGACGCGGCGATCCCTGATAGTTTGATAGTTGGAAACAGCAACTACGAATGGATACCTTTAGTTTTTGAGTTTGACGGCGTGGAAATGGTGCTGGTACCGGCGGGATGTTTTTTGATGGGCGGCGGTTTTTCCACGGATGACCTGATACACGAGGTGTGTTTTGATGAGCCGTTCTGGATCGATCGTTTTGAAGTCACAAATGCGCAGTTCTTTGCATTTGGTGGGCAAGCCCAGCAGGAAAGCACGTCTAATGATGATGATCAACCGCGTGATAATGTAGCCTGGAATGAGGCATTCGATTTCTGCCAGGGTCGCGGGGTGCGTTTGCCAACAGAAGCGGAATGGGAATTTGCCGCACGCGGACCGGAAAGTTGGCTTTATCCCTGGGGGGATAAATTTGTGGCCGATAATGTTGTCTATGGTGCAAATTCAAATGATGCCAGCGAACCGGTTGGCAGTCGGCCAGCCGGGGCTTCGTGGGTTGGCGCGTTTGATATGAGTGGTAATGTTCACGAATGGGTTGCCGACTGGTACGCGGATTACACCACTGAATCCCAGACCAAGCCGGTCGGACCGGCATCCGGGACGCGGCGCGTTGTACGCGGTGGATCGTGGCTGAATGAACAACCGGATCATCTACGCGCGACCACGCGTTATGGTAGTGAGCCGGATTATCATGTGGCTAACTTCGGTTTTCGGTGTGCACGTTCGATTGATTCGGTCACGCTCGAACAGGTTATCCAACGACTGACGGCGGGCGAGGTTTCACGCTGTACGTTATCGACTGATTACACGGTTAATACCCGCGGCGGGCCGGGGCTGGATTATGCCGTGATGGGGGCGCTCGAACCAGGACAGGTATACAACGTAAACGGGCAAACACCAGGGAATAACGGAACCATTTGGTACCGGCTGCAAGATGGCTCGTGGGTCCGGTCGGATGTAATCAACCCTTCTCCATATTGTGATAACGTGCCAACCATCACGCCCTGAAGGATCACAAATTCGGGTTGACTCAGGGTTGACTCAAGTTGATCTATAAGCCGCGTTCTGTTCCCGCCAGCGGCGGGTGGTGATCATCTATCTACGACGCCAATTGCTCGACGCCTCTAGCAACCTACCCGGAACTCGTATCGGGACGGGCCGCCCCTTGTTCCTGCTTGGTTTTGCTCCCGGTGGGGTTTGCCTGGCCGCCTGTGTCACCACAGACGCCGGTGCGCTCTTACCGCACCGTTTCACCCTCACCCTTCATTGAAGGGCAATGCACCTCTCTGTTGCACTTTGCCGTCGGATCACTCCGCCTGGCTGTTAGCCAGCACCGTACCCTATGGAGCGCGGACTTTCCTCATCCTGCAACGTGGCAGGACGCGATCACCCGATCAACTTGAGTCGTAATAATTATATCAGCAAAACTTACCGGGCTGGCTCGATCACTTCCAGGCCACCCATATAGGGGCGCAGCACATCCGGCACAATCACGCTGCCATCGTGTTGTTGGTAGTTCTCCAAGACCGCGATCAAGGCGCGGGTCATACCCAGCCCCGATCCGTTCAGCGTGTGGACAAATCGCGGGCGTGCCCCTGGCTCAGGACGGTAACGAATGTTGGCCCGGCGCGCCTGGAAATCGGCGGTGTTACTGCACGAGCTGACTTCCAACCATTCCTGGCTGCCCGGCGCCCACATTTCGACATCGTATTTCTTCGCCGCTGAAAAGCCCAGATCGCCGGTTACCATTTCGACCCGGCGGAAAGGGATCGCCAGCAGGCGACATACATTTTCCGCCGCCTGGGTGAGTGTTTCGAGTTCGTCGTAGCTGGTTTCGGGAGACGTGAACTTGTACATCTCAACTTTTTCGAACTGGTGTACACGCTTGATACCACGCACGTCACGCCCGGCGCTCATTTTTTCCCGCCGGAAACACGGCGTATGCGCGACAAAGTACAGCGGAAGTTGATCGGCGTCCAGAATCTCATCACGATACATGTTAGTCAGCGCGACTTCAGCAGTCGGCAGCATATACAACCCCGACTCATCGTCGTAGTACACGACATCCCGGAACTTGGGGAACTGGGCCGAACCAAACATCATGTCTTCGAGCACCATAAACGGCGGGTAAATCTCGGTGAATCCATGCTGCGCGGTATGCACATCCAGCAGCCAACTGATCATCGCCCGGTACAACCGCGCTCCCATTCCTTTGAGAACATAAAACCGCGTACCGGCCAGTTTTACGCCGCGCTCAAAGTCAATGACATCCAGCATTGGGCCGAGGTCCCAATGGGGCAGCGGGTCAAAGTCGAATTCCGGCATCGTGCCTTCGGGGGCGTGGATGATGTTTTCGTCTTCGCTCAAGCCGACAGGTGTGCTCGCGTGTGGAAGATTGGGAATCCACAACATGTTATCGTTAAGCTCGGCTTCGATCTCTCGAATCTCCGCATCCAGTTCACCAACCCGCGCTCCCAGGTTTTTCATGCTGCCGGCCAGTTCATCTAATGCCTGTTTGACAGCGTCGCCTGCGTCGATGTTTGCCAGATCAGCCGCCGGGGGAGCCGTCAGCGCGGTCAAAAAACCATCAATATCCCCTGCCACTAATGCATCAACGGCGGCCCTGGCACCACCGACAATCTCAGCCGGTGAAAGCTGTTTATTGCCTCGGAACTGGCCCATTTGTTTATTCAGCTTGTTCCGATTAGCCTTGATAACCTCGACTTCGGACAGTCCCGCCCGGCGGCGTGTGTCCAGATCGAGGATCACATCGATCCGCGCGATCGCCGCTTCATCGTTCAGGTTGCGCAGTTGTGCCTTGATCCAGTCGGGCTTTTCACGAATCAGCGCAATATCGAGCATGAAACATTCTCCTTAATGTTATGGAATGTTATGGGGCCGCTTGGATTGGACGGCTCACTGATCACCTTGCATCGGCCCGGTATGTGAATGGCCGGGATCATGTTCTTCGTCACGACTAACGGGTTTCCTACGCGTGTTTATCGGGCGTGATAAATCGCGGTACAGGCGTAAAAACGCCAGCGAAAGACCGATCAGCACCACACCGATCACCAGCCCGTTCCACACTTCAGGCGTCAAAAAATCGAGATGCATACCATGACCTCCCAAAACAAAAACCCCACGCCTGGCCGTATGCCAGGACGAGGGGATCGTGGTACCACCTGGATTCGTCTGTGCCTCGCAGCACAAACCTTATCGAGTCAAAGACTCAACGCGTTAACGGGCGAACCCGGCCTGCCTTAGAACCGGACAAGTTGATCGGCAGGCAACCTATCGGAAGTGGAAGCTCACTACCAGCATGACTGCCTCACACCATCCGGCAGCTCTCTGAACAATACGGGGTAGATCGCGGCTCCGTCGAAGTTGTTACACGATGCATTGCCGCGCAGTGTAACAAACCGCCCGATCGCTGTCAAGGTTTGCTCGCCCCTGTTTTTGTGTTCGAAGCCAATTTGTGACGAATTTTGAACCAAATCACACCTCAACCGATAAGGAATATATGGGGGTGTTCGCATTTTAATTGGGCGACAGAACGGCTGCTCCCACGAGTGTCTCAAAACAACAGCACCACCTGTGAATATCAACCAACATAAGAGAGGAGAGATATCACTTTAGAAATGGGTTGTTTTGCGTTATGCTATCGCGCTTTGAACCAACTCTCATGATGTTGGCAATTCATTTTCTCGCAATCATGAACGGGCAGTGAACGCATTTACTGGCGCACGGTTGTTAAAAAACGGTCCGTTTGGTGATGTTTATTCATTCTGACATCGTTTCAAACTGGTAATGCTGCGCGTGTCAGATAAGGAGAGATTGACTTTTGACCGTCTTAATGGAGGTCAAGAACCTCAAAACCTGTTTTCATACTGAAGAAGGGACAGTTCACGCCGTAAACGGTATCTCCTACACCCTGCATGAAGGCGAAACGTTAGGTGTTGTGGGCGAAAGCGGCTGCGGCAAAAGTGTGCACGCCCTGTCGATTATGGGGCTGATTCCTCAACCGCCGGGCGAAATTACTGACGGTGAAGTCATATTCCGTGGACGTGATCTACTCAAACTGTCGTCCAACCAACGACGCCTGGTTCGTGGGGCTGAGATCGCCATGATCTTTCAGGACCCCATGACGTCTCTAAACCCGGTGCTCACTATCGGGCGCCAGATTACCGAAGCGCTCAGGCTGCACCTGGGCATGGATAACGAACAATCCCGTACACGCGCCGCCGAACTGCTGACCATGGTAGGTATTCCGTCCGCCAGGGAACGGTTGGATGACTATCCGCACCAGTTCTCCGGTGGGATGCGACAGCGTGCCATGATCGCCATGGGACTATCGTGCAACCCCCAGTTGTTGATTGCCGATGAGCCTACAACAGCGCTTGATGTCACAATTCAAGCCCAAATCCTCGATCTGGTACGCCGACTGCGCGACAAGATCGGCATGGCCATGATCTGGATCTCGCACGACCTGGGTGTCGTCGCTGGCCTGGCGGATACGGTGCAAGTGATGTACGCCGGTTATACTGTCGAGCGTGGTGATGTGAAGGCTGTGTATGGTGATCCGCGTCACCCGTACACGCTGGGCTTGCTTGGATCACTACCACGCCTGGATCAGAAGAACGAGAAGCTGTTCTCGATCGAAGGTGCGCCACCTGATATGCGTGAACTGCCAACCGGGTGCCCGTTTGCAGAACGCTGCATTTATCGCATCGACAAATGCAGTGAGAACCCACCACTACTCCCGGTTTCTGGCAGCTCACCCGATCACATTGCCGCCTGTTGGGTTGACGTTCGCAAAGAGGAGTTGAAATATGAACCAAGTCGCGCCTGATACTCTGAGTGAACACGCAGGGGCAACATCTTCTGAGACGGGCAGGGAAATTATTCTTGAAGTCACCGATCTCAAGAAATATTTCCCCATCAAGTCCGGCGTTTTATTTCAGCGCGAAGTCGCGGCTGTAAAAGCGGTTGATGGCGTCAGTTTTAAGATTTTCCAGGGTGAAACCCTGGGCCTGGTCGGTGAGAGCGGCTGCGGCAAATCGACGACAGGACGAACCATTCTTCAGCTTTATCGCGCCACGTCAGGCAGCGTTAAATTTCGCGGCCAGGAGATCACATCTCTAAAAGGCACCTCGATGCGCAAAATGCGCCGTGAAATGCAAATGGTCTTTCAGGACCCATACGCCTCATTGAATCCGCGTATGTCGGTCGGTCGGATCGTAGGCGAACCGCTGGTTGTGCACAACATCGGCACCAAAAAAGAACGGGAAGAACGTGTGGCCGAACTGCTCAAACTTGTCGGCCTGAACCCGTATTTTGTCAACCGCTACCCCCACGAGTTTTCCGGCGGCCAGCGCCAACGTATTGGTCTGGCGCGTTCATTGGCCCTGAACCCGTCATTCATCGTTGCCGATGAGCCGATTTCGGCGCTTGACGTATCGATTCAGGCCCAGGTTGTCAACCTGCTGGAACAACTCCAGGATGACCTGGGGCTGACATACCTGTTCATCGCTCACGATTTGAGTATGGTGCGCCACTTGTGCGATCGTGTTGCCGTGATGTACCTCGGCAAGATCGTCGAAATCGCAGAGAGTGAAGAACTTTACACTAATCCACTTCACCCCTATACGCAGGCGCTTCTATCGGCGGTGCCGGTACCCGATCCAGTGGTCGAAGAACAGCGACAGCGCATCATCCTGAAAGGTGATGTTCCCAGTCCAATTAACCCGCCCATAGGATGCAATTTTAACACGCGCTGCCCGGTGGCAGTGGATGTGTGTCATGAAGAAGACCCGAAGCTGGAAGAAGTCCTGCCGAGTCACTGGGTCGCCTGTCATCGGGTGGTCTAGGCCGTGTTGACATCTGTTCTCACCGAAATGCGAGTATCAAGCGCGCATGTCAACACTACCAAGCGCAAATTTGCGGGGTTTGTCCCCAGGTGACCAGCATAGGGGTTATCAGTGTATCTGATGCATCACCCCGGTATGGTCATATGAAATAAAGGAGATAACGTATGGCAGTTGCAGAAGGCGCAGAACCCATCTCTTTGGAAGAAGAATCCATACACAAGAGCGCCAACCCCTGGGCCGATGCCTGGCACATGTTTCGGCGGAACAAAGCTTCGGTTATTTCTTTGATCACAATCATTGTCATTGTCTTTGTCGCGATCACGGCGACGTTTTGGACCAAGGCGGGTCTGATCGATGCCCGCACCGGGGCAAAAGCGCGCCACACCATCAACCCGGTTAACCAGACCGCGCAGGACGCGTATCCTGATCCCGGTATTTGTGCCCGTGATGGGCAGGGTCAAAACCCATACTGGTGCGGATGGCTTGATGACGAATCGTTGGCCGTTGTTCAAGATCGTTATTGCTTCCGCGCGGCACCCGATGTAAACCAAAAACAGTGGTGTTACGTGCTGGGTGGTGACAGCCAGGGTAAAGACTGGTTGTCTCAAACAATCTACGGCGCACAGGTGTCGCTGTCGGTGGGGTTTGTTGGTGCCACCATGGCACTGCTTGTAGGGCTGGTTTACGGTGTCATCTCAGGTTATTACGGCGGACGAGTCGACAACATCATGATGCGCATCGTAGACTTCATGTACGGCATTCCCTATCTGGTGCTTGTTATTCTGCTCCAGGTTTTCTTCACCGAGATCGCACGCGAATACCAGGACTCTGAACGAGGCGGATTTGTCGGTTTTGTGCTCGATCTCAACCAGGACATGGGTGGTTTATTGTTCTTGTTCTTTGCCCTGGGTGTGCTGAGTTGGATCGGTATGGCCCGTCTCGCACGTGGACAGGTGCTCTCGTATCGTGAAAAAGAATTTGTTGAAGCAGCCCGTGCAGTGGGAGCCAAAGACCGCCGGATTATTTTTGTCCATTTGCTGCCAAACATCATGGGGCCGTTGATCGTTGCTGAAACACAGCAGATCCCAGGCTATATCTTTACCGAAGCCTTCTTGAGCTTTATTGGTTTGGGCGTCCAACCGGGCACGCCAAGCTGGGGAGCTATGATCAGCGAAGTTCGCACGCGCGGCGGGTTCTTCTCCAACCGCCACATTCTACTCGTACCGAGTCTGGCCCTGGTTATCACAACCCTGTCGTTCAACTTCTTGGGCGACGGCCTGCGTGATGCACTGGACCCACGCCTGCGCGGAACCTAAACGAGCTAACTGCACGTTGACGAGGAGATAAATGAACGTGAGAAAAACGAGTACACGTGTTTCAGGGGCGCTTTTCCTGGTAATTTCAGCGCTGCTGTTAGCCAGCATGGCATGTTATTCAGGCCAGATTCCCGGCCTGTTCGAGCTAACCCCTTTCCACACTCAAACAGCAATTCCGACAACTGACGCTGCCCGTTTTACGCCGGGTGATTACGGCTTTACCTCGCGTGAATCAACCGGTGCTTTGTTTAGCCTGACCTTTTTGCCAGAACCACTGGAACGCAGCCTGACGAACTCGAAGTCATTCTGCGAACCAAACGTAGCGGCCCGTGTGTTGTACGCCGGGGTAGCTGGCGATGGCGGAACGTATTATCTGGTTGAATGCAGTGGCGCAGCCGGTTGGGTATCGGATCAGCGGTTGGCAGGCCCGTTGAAATTTAACAAGGGCGACCTGGCACTGACCATTGTACAAGAAGGGGCCGACAAGATTAACCTGTTAGATGTCACAACCTTCGAACCACCGGCCTTCAGCTTTATGGTTTGCCAACCCGGTTCAATTGTCGCCATCACAGACATTGAAGCCGCTGACGTTAATGACACAGGTGTCAAGGAAATCTTCTATCAGGTGGAGTGCCCACAAAGTAATCCTGGCTGGCTCACCAATCTCGATCTGATGGGCCCGCTTGAGATCAATGTGGGTGATTTCGCGTTGGCTATCAATGCGAACGGCGAAGATGACAGCACCGAATACCGGTTAGCCAGTGAACCCGTTCTGGTCACAGACGATAATGCGGTTGTGTCTGACAGTTGTATTGTGGGTAGTGTCGTCGAAGCGCAAGAGATTCAGCTTGTCGAAGGCACTATTTACTACAAAGTATCCTGTGATGATATTGATGGTTGGACGACACACGAACATTTCGTCGGCCCGCTGCAATTCGACGTTGGTAATAATGTCGTCATCTACATGCAACCTGTTTCCGTCTTCGCTGACCAGCTCACAACCGAGATGGCCGAGGAAGGCACAACAACACCCGCGGAAGACGGCGAGGAAACTGAAGAAGAACTGGCCACCGATGAGGCAGCAGAAGCGGGTACAACGGACGAGCGCAAGATCGTACAGTACACGCTGCCGCTTTACCTGACTGAGAATCCTGGCGTCATCATTTTTGACGGCGAAGATGCTAATGTCGTCGGGCAATGCACATCAGGCAACGTAGCCCATATCGACGAGTATGTCGGGTTGGAAACCGTCTACTACCGTGTGTCATGTGACGAATGCGTCGAGAGCGAAACCACAGAAGCCGGTGAGACAATCTGCACCGCCTATGAAACACGCAATGGCTGGACCAAGCAGGAAAACTTCCAGGGGCCGATTGCGTTTGTACCGGGTCAGCAAGCGCGTTATAGGGACACCGGCGATGTAGATGAAAACGGTAATCCGGTCGCCCTGCTGCCCAATGAGCCGGTTTATGTTGTCGGCTCCAACACCCAGTTTAGCGGTCGCTGCCCATTGGAAGACGGCGTCGAAATTTTGAGTGTCCGGCTGGAAAAAGATCGCACCCGTGACTCATTCACGTTCTACTTTGAAGTACAGTGTCAAGGTGATGCGGCGTCCTATGAAGAAGTGACCGAGGGCGGCACCACCCGCTACGAGGCGACTTTTAACACCGGTGGAGCAGATACCATTACCGGCTGGGTAAACGAACGTGCACTGGAACCGTTTGAGTAGGTCAACCACAATGCCGACAACGTATCCTGGTTCCTGAGCAGCATTCAGGGCTGCTCAGGATACGCAGTACGAGGAAAAACGATGGCCGTAAGCGAAACTACCAATCCAAATTCCCAAAATGTGTTTATGATAATACGCAAAACACTGTCTCGGGCCGTTGATATGATCGGCGGCACGAGCATGCTCATATTCCTTTTCCGGCGGATCCTGGCAGCGATCCCAGTCCTGCTTGCGATCACACTGGTAACGTTTGTGCTCTCGCACCTGCTGCCGGGTGGTCCATTTAATGCAGTCGGACAGCGCCGCATGCCTGAGTACCTGATTCAGCAGTTGGAAGAAAAATTCGGGCTGAACAAACCGCTGTTGGTCAACACCTGGAACGATGGCTACTTCCCCGATGGTGACGATTGGCGCATCATTGGCTACCGCACCGAAGTTCATACCGAAGGCGGTGGTGCCCGCGGTGATATTCACCAGGTTGAAAACGAAGTGCTGCGTATCGATCTGTTGGATTCGCAGTTCTTCAACTATGTATGGGATGCTTTGCACCTGGATTTTGGCCCATCGCTCAATGTAGCGCTGCGTGACCAAAACGTCCAGGTTAGCGAGGAGATCTCCAAACGGCTGCCTGTATCGATTCAGGTAGGCGTGTTTGCAGTGTTGCTGGGTTTTGTGATAGGTATTCCACTGGGTGTGTTGGCTGCTGTATACCACAATACCCTCATCGACTACGGCGCCATGTTCTTTGCCGTGATGGGACAATCGGTTCCCAACATTGTACTGGGGCCCATCCTCATTATCATCTTCGCTGTCGAGTTAGGATGGGTGCCTGTCATCGACCAACAGAATCAATGGCGTGAAGGACCGGAGTTGTCCCTGTATTACCTCAAGATTCTGGCATTACCGGTGCTCGCGCTGGGCACCGGCATGAGCGCCGGTATCGCACGCCTGACGCGTGCCAGCCTGCTTCAGGTTCTGCACGAAGACTATGTACGTACAGCCCGCGCAAAAGGGCTGCGTGAGCGGGTGGTCATTTATGTCCATGCCCTGAAAAACGCCATGATCCCTGTAGCTACAATCGTTGGTCCGCTGCTGGCTGCCGTGTTGACCGGTACGTTTGTCGTCGAACTCATCTTTACAATACCGGGATTGGGCAAAGTGTTTGTCGACAGTGTCGCTGCGCGCGACTACACGATGATTATGGGTGTATCGCTGTTGTATTCAATTTTCTTAATCGCAGGCAACATTCTGGTCGATATCATGTACACCTGGCTTGATCCTCGCATCCGGTTTGATTAGGTAGTGTTGACGTTTTCGCATAAAACGTACACATTGGTGAATACCAATGTCAACACGGCCTAAACCATTCCGGTCAAGCAATCTCGATAACACGCTCTGAGGCGCCCACGGTGGGCGTCTCTTTTTCTGTTCCCCTCGTCAGGCGCGCGGTACTGTGAAGTTGTGGTTTTCCAACAGGTCGTTACAATTGAACAGGAGCATCGTGAACTTGATCTGTTGGCCACTTATGCTCCCATAGTTTCGGATAGGGTGAGGTTACCCGCTCGTTAGGCTCCTACCCATACGCCCGTGATGTTAAGGGGACGACATAGTATGATGGTCTATGGCAGACTGGACATCTATTGGCCTGATGGTCCAATTGAGAGTTACCGCCTTGACAAGCCAACAATCGGCGTTGGACGCTCAACCGGCAATGATATTGTGCTTGATACAACGGCTGTGTCTCGCTATCACATTACGGTCTCCTTGCGAGAGCAGCAAGTCATACTCGAAGACCTGGAATCCGTTAACGGCACGTATGTCGATGGCGTACGCCTGCCTGCCCAGGAGCAATATGTGCTGCGTGGTGGCGAAGAGATACAGATGGGCGATATCCGTCTTATCTTTCATCCTGCCGCCGAACTGGAAGAGGCCGCATCTGACACAACACAACGTGTGGTGCTGTCCCAACAAACCTATCGCGTTGAACTCGAAGGGCCAGATTCCGGGGTGGCACCTGGCGCTTATGTACAGGCCTCGCTCAAAATCAAAAACCTTAGCGACGAAATCGACCGTTACTTTATCGAGGTCGAAGGACTGCCAAAAGGGTGGGTACGTGTGGACCGGGTCGAGATGGAAGTTGACCCGATGACAGAGGGGCAGGCTATGATTAGCTTCAAGCCCTTACGCACCAGCGCCAGCGTACCCGGCAGTCACCCATTTATTGTGCGGGTGCGCTCAAAACTCACGCCAAATGAAACCATCGAAATCCCAACGCAGCTTACTGTACTGCCATTCAGCGGTTACGGGATGGCGCTGGATACAGATGTGATCAAAGACGGGCACGAGTTTAAGCTTTATATTCACAACCAGGGTAATGCCCCCCTCCCGATCAGTATCCAGGGTGTGTCGCAGGCTCAAAAACTCCGTTTTGAGCTTCCCCAAGCCACATTTACGCTTGGCCCCGGCGAACGTCAAACGCTGGCGGGCACAGTGGGACCGCGCCGCCCCAGAATGCTCGGACAGGAACATACATACGAATTTGCGTTGGTTGCCCGTTCGCACGATGCTGCCGGTTTCCTGGCCTCCGTGCCCGGCACCTACATCGAACGCGGTATGCTGCCGACCTGGCTGCCTGTACTGGCCATTCCGGTATTTGCATTGATCGTGCTTATGCTGCTGGGGTTTTCGCTGCTGCTGCTCGGTGGCGACGACACCAGCCATGATCCCACTGTCGAACCCACCATCACGACTTTTGCTGTGGCAGAACCAGCCGTCACGCTCGGTGAACCCATCCTGCTTTCGTGGAACGTGATAGAAGCGGAATCGATTGAGATCATATTGTCGCATGGCAGCACTGAGCAACCTTTGGACATCGAACCCGATGACATCTCAACCAGTTTTACGCTTGACCAAACCGGCATTTTTACGCTGACTCTTTATGCACACAACGGCCAGTCTGTATCCAGCGCTGCCGCGACGGTGGAAGTACATCCCTCAGTGGCGCTGAGCCTTGAAGTGCTGGACCCAACCGAACCGCCCCGTACTGAACTGGTGCGTTATGTCACGCGTGATGTACGGATCAGGTGGGAAGTGCTCGGTGCAACAGAAGCGAACGGTGGTTACGCAATCTGGTTCGAAAATTCGGACGCCAATGTAACACTGCCCGCTGCGCCGCTCGCGTTAGAAGGTGAATATGAGGCTAAGGTAACACCCGGTGAAACCGTCGATGAATGGCTGGTGACTCTGTATTCAGAAGGGCAAGATGGCGTAATCGGCAGTGTCACGCAGAAGCTCACCATAGCGTATCCCGGCTGCGAACTCAGCGCGGCCCGTACCCTGGTGCGCAGCGGCCCCGGTGAGCACTACCCGGCGATCGTACCGCCGCTTGAAAGCTCACTCGAAGGTAATCCGTCCCTGTCGCCCGTGGCGCGTAATGCCAACGGTGATTGGATGCAAGTCGTTATTGGGATCGGGGACAACGCGCGTCAGGGGTGGGTGCTGCGCGACGATTTTACGTGCACCAATTTTGACCCAGAGCATCTTGTCATTACTGACGACTACCCACCACCACCTGTGACGCCAAGCCCGTCACCAACCAACACGAGCGAACCTGCTGGCGATGATAATCCATCACCCAGCACAACACCATCGCCCACACAGGTGCCCCCTACCGCGACAAAAACCGTCACGGCAGACTAAACCGTTTGACGGGCGGTTTTGACCAGTGGTTGCCAGGTCGAGCAGTGTCCGGCGCACAAACCTACCCTGGTTTTCCGCACCGGCAGAGCTAAAACAGGGCAGTCGGTGTGCCAACAGTGGGCGGATTCAAGGTAATCCGGTGAGAAAAACTGGCACAAATCCCGTAAAATAGTAATACAGGTTGCCGTCTGGTGGAACTGCTGCCGCTGCTTTTACGTCTAAGAAACAGGTCTCTGCCCAGGCAGGAGAAAACAAAACCTATCGTGAAACACCGCCTATTTGCTCTCAGCCTCTTTCTGGTTCTGGTAACACCGGGCCTTGTTGCGTTTGCGCCTCCTCAACAGGATCAATCCGCCATCGACATCACCGTGAGCGCGGGTTATGGGGGGTACTATCGAGCCGGACAGTGGCTTGCCCTCCGTATCACGATCAGCAACACGGGTGATAACCTGGACGGTCATTTGCGCGTTCGCACCGACGAGCAAAGTGGATTTGCCGATATCACCTATCGCACGCCGATTGATTTGCCACAGGGTGCCCGCAAACAGGTGTTTCTGTATGTCTCGCCGGATAGTTACACGCGGCGCCTCGCAGTCGAAGTCGTTGATCAAAACGGCGACACCATCAAACGCCGGGAAACCAACATAGAAATGGTCGGTCGTGGTGATGTCCTGTACGCAGTCGTCACCGATTCACCTTTTGGTGCTGTTGATCTTACCGGTGATTCACCGGGCACCGGGCGAGCCTTCCAGGCCAACTGGCGTATTGAGGATATCCCCCCCTTAGCCGATGCCCTGTCCGGGCTGGATGTGCTGTTATTCCACGATGTCAATACCGGCCCACTCACCACTGAACAGGTTACCGCCATTGAGCGCTGGGTGCTGGCGGGAGGTCACCTGATTGTGACGGGCGGTGATTCGTGGCAGCGTACCACCGCCGCATTTACCGATCTCCTTCCTGTTACGCTGCAAGGCACAACGCCGGTTCAGTCACTGGCTGCGCTGGCCGATTACCTGGGCGTTTCGGCACAGGATGTGTACGAAGAAACAACCCTTACGCGAAGCACGCCCACGGACACGGCTCGCACATTAGTGACCGCAGACGGTATACCGTTGGTGGTACGGGGTTTCCTGGGTGACGGTGTTATCGATTTTGTGGCCGTGGACCCCAACACCGAACCGCTCCGGTCGTGGGACAAACAAAGCCTGCTTTGGTCTACCCTCGTATCCAGCACCGGCCAGCAGCCAAGCTGGGCCCGTGGTTTTAGCAGTTGGACGATCGCACGCGACGCCACGTTGACCACATCAAATACCGTACTGCCAACGCTGCTTCAGTTGTGCGGGTTCTTGTTTCTCTATATTGCGCTGATCGGCCCGATCAATTACCTGGTGCTCAAACGCGTTAACCGGCGCGAACTGGCATGGTTCACGATCCCAGTGCTCATCGTGACATTCAGTTTTCTGGCTTACTCGGTTGGGTTTAACTTACGGGGCAATATCGCCACCGTCAACCGTATGACCGTCGTCCGGGTATGGCCGCAAGCTGAACAGGCCCAGACATTGGACCTGATCGGTATTCAATCCCCGCGCCGCGCTACCTATGATATCGCCGTAGACAGGGGCTATGTGCTGCGCCCCTTGCCCCAGAACGGCACCGGGCTGAACGTGCCGGTTATCATCAACGAAAGCACAAACTACACAGCCCAATCCATCCCAATTGATGCGGGTATGGTCGCCAGTTTTTCGGCCAGCGGGTACATCCCGGCCCCGTCTCTGGATGCATCGGCCATATGGCACTTGCGTGCCGACCGGACTCTCACAGTCAGCGGCAGCATAACGAATACAACCGGCATGGTTTTGGAAAACGCGGTTGTGCTCATCAAAGGTGAGAGCCGCTTTTTAGGCACGCTTGACCCAGAGGAAACACGCACGTTCGAAATCTCGATTGGGCCGCAAGACCCCGGCCCGCTATCGATCGGCAATCCACTGAACCAGTACGGGCTGCAATATCCCAGCTCGGCCAGTTGGCCCTATTCCTCGTCGTCGAACTGGTGTTTTTCGCCGGAAGGTCTGGCGCTCACGGTGCCGGATGTCATGCGAAATGAACCCTTTAGCTGTTCATCACACAACATCAGCGACGAACAGCACGAAACCCGCCGCCGCTACCGGCTGCTGGGCTCGCTGATTGTGGATACCGATATAAGCGGCGGTCGTGATGCGAACGTTTACCTGTTCGCGTGGACGCGTGCAAGCACAACGGCGGTTACACTGCTGGACAGACCACAGACGGATGAAGATACGACGCTGTATATTTTTGAACTGCCGACCACGGTTGAGCCACAGGACGCTCAGGTTGAGATTCCACCCGCCTTAACAACGTGGACCCTAACCGAAACCGGCAATCCACGTACAATAAGAGAAATAACACCCACACGATTTCGACTGGTGGAAGACAGCCAGGCGGTATTTGAGTTTATGCCGATGCCGGCGGCACGTCTACAAACGGTTGACGAGTTGATCGTTAACTTCCAGGCCCAGGGGCCATTAACTCTGGCAATATGGGATTGGCCTAACGAGGAGTGGCGCGACATTCCAGTGTATCCTGATGTTGTGGCAACCCGAATTGATGATCCTGAAGTGTTTATCGGACCAGAAAATGCCGTACGCTTGCGCATTGAATCGCAGGATGACACATCGTACAATCAAGTTGACTATGTCAAAGTAAGCTACCGTGGCCAACTCGCTCACTAAATCGGTCAGGGACATACTTACCTACCATTCGGACAAAACACTATGGCGTCAGAAGAGTACATCATTCATACACATGGGTTGGTCAAACGTTATGGCAAGTTAACCGCCATCAACAACCTGTCGCTGCGTGTGCCACAAGGCAGCATCTACGGGTTTATTGGGCCAAACGGCGCAGGCAAAACGACCACCATGCGTATCCTGACCACTTTGATCTCGCTTACCGCAGGTGAGGCATATGTGGCCGGATATTCTGTTCTCAAACACCAGCGTGAAGTCCGGCGCGCGATCGGGTATATGCCTGATTTTTTTGGTGTATACGATGATATGAAGGTGTGGGAATATCTCGACTTTTTTGCGGCTTGTTATGATATTCCTGAGCGCGAACGACAGCCTTTGATCAACGATCTGCTGGCGTTAGTTGACCTGGCCCACCGACGTGAGGATATGGTCGAAAAGCTGAGCCGGGGCATGAAACAACGTCTCAGCCTGGCGCGCACGCTGGCCCATGATCCAGAAGTGCTGATCCTGGATGAGCCTGCTTCCGGCCTGGACCCGCGTGCCCGCATCGAGATTCGCGAACTGCTGGTCGAAATGGCCCAAATGGGCAAAACGATCTTTTTTTCGTCGCACATTCTGGCGGACGTAGCCGAAATCTGCACTCACCTGGGCATTATCGAAAGTGGCGAAATGGTCGCACAGGGCACCGTGTCGGAAATCCGTCAACAGCTTATGCCCATGCGTGAGATCACGATCACGCTGCTTGATCGTGTAGACGATGCCAAAGAAGCATTGATGACTATCACAGGTGTCACCGACATCGTCGATCTACCCAATAGTGAAAAACGCCGCCGGATCAAGGTCAGTTTTAGCGGTGATGATGCCGGAGTCAGTGAGATGCTCCAGGCATTATCCTCGCGCGCCATACCGGTAGTCAATTTCGCAGAGCAAACACACGATCTGGAAACTGTGTTCATGCGTGCCACCAAAGGTATCGTATCATAAACGCACTGTAATCAACCAAGTTGGAGAAACGCTCACGATGACCACCGCCACACCTGCCAGCCCAAACCGCAACCCCAGCCATCAGCGCCGCCCGCTGCGCCTGGTACTGGATAACCCGGTGGTCCTGAAAGAACTACGGGGCCGAATGCGGGGTGCGCGGGCGTTCATTGTACTGACCATTTACCTGCTGCTGCTGGGTTTATTCACGTCCCTGGTGTATGTGGCCGTGGCTGAATCCTCCACATCGGCGGGCGGCCAGGTTAACATCGGCCAAATTGGACGCACATTGTTTGCCGGAGTCGTCGCGATCGAACTTCTGCTGGTATCCTTTATCGCCCCGGCCTTCACATCGGGCGCCATCAGCGGCGAGCGCGAACACCAGACCTATGATTTGCTGCGAACAACCCTGCTCCCCACACACTGGATGGTGTTAGGCAAGTTGTTGTCGGCCATGTTATTTGTGCTCATGCTGCTGTTGGCCGCGATTCCGCTTCAGAGCATCGCCTTTTTTTTCGGCGGCGTCGCGATCACTGAAGTGCTGCTTGCTTTTGTGATCCTGTTTGTGACAGCCATGTTTTTTTGCACAGTGGGCATCTATTTTTCATCACGCACCAGCCGGACACTATCAGCCAGTGTATTGACCTATTCGACGGCCACGTTTTTTACGTTCGGCCTGCCGATTCTGCTGGGCAGTGTTATGCTGGTGTTTGGCCTATCGCTGAACGATATGCCGTCATCACAAGCCGAAATCATCGCGCTGGTCATCGTGGGCGGTGTGCTTAGCAGCAATTCGGCGGCTACCGCACTGCTCACCCAAAGCATCTTGATCAACCAGCAGTCGGCTGGCACATATACGTATACGCTGTCGAATGGCGACACCATCACGCTTCTTTCGCCCTGGATTCCGTTTACGCTCGTTTACCTGACGCTGACTATCGTGTTTTTTTTGCTGGCCGTGCGGCGTGTGAAAGTAGTAGAGAGGTAACGTATCCCGATGAACACCGTCATGCTCGAACAAAGCGTTAGTTACCTCACGCGGCGGGTGCATTCTTGGGAACGTCGGCTGCGTGTGGCCCGCAGTGCCTTATGGGTACCGCGTGGCATTATCCTGGGCCTGGTTATCAGCGTATTTGTAGCCGGTTTAGCGCGGCTGCGTCCCTGGCTGCTGCCAGAACAACTCGTCATGATCGCCGCTGCGCTCATCGCCCTCGGCGGGCTGAGCATATTAGCCGCTATCTGGCTGCTGCCCCAGGTCACACTAAAGGCTGCCCGTCACTTCGACCGCCGTTTTGCGCTCAAAGAACGTGTCAGCACAGCGCTTGAACTCACGCAGGGCACCATCCCATTCCCGGAGCCGCTGGCCGAATACCAGCTATCCGATGCGGTACACAGCGCGCAGCATGTTAATTTGTCAACCCTACTGCCGATCCGTGTTCGCGCCAAAGAAATAGTGCTGCTGCTGCTGCTGGCTGGACTGCTGGTTTACCTGCTGCTGGCCGACAATCCCTATGTTGACAAACTGCGTGCCGAACGCGAATGGCAAAATACGATCAACAGCCAGATCACCGAACTTGAGGAAGAAATCGAGGCTATCGAAGCCAACGAGTCCCTATCCGAAGCAGAGCAGAACGCGCTGACACAGCCGCTTGAGCAAGCCATAGATATCCTGGAACAACCCAATGTCTCGCAGCAAGAAGCCGTCGCAGCGCTGGCTGAAGCAGGACAATCCCTTGAAAATGCGTCGGACGGTATGCTGCCCGACCAGCAAAACGCGTATCAAGATGCCGCGAGCCAACTGGCCGACTCGGATACAACGTCCGGCTTGTCTGAAGCGCTGGATAAACCCAACCTCGGCGAAGCAGCAAACGCGCTGGACGATCTGGCCGAGGATATCGCGGCTGAGGACCTGTCAGAGGCCGACCGCGAAACATTGGCCGAACAACTCGAACAAGCCGCCGACGCCCTGGAAAATACCAATCCGGCGTTGGCCGATAAACTACGTGAAGCCGCCGAGGCGCTGCGCAACGGCGACATGGCGGCTGCCCAGCAAGCCCTTCGCGAAGCCGCCGAACTGCTCCAGGAGCAGCAAGAACAACTCGAAAATTCACCGTTGGCCCAGGCAGCCCAAACCGCCGCCCAGCAAACGGATCAAAGCCAGCAGAACATCGCCCAGGCAGACCAGGAACAAACAGAGAATCCGTCCGGAGAAATGGAATCAGCCGGGCCAGAGCAGTCAGCGCCACTCGATCAGCAGGCTAACAGCCAGCAGGGTAAACTAAACGGTGAACAACCGGGTTCAAGCCAACAAGAAGCTGAGGCGGGGGCAAACAGCCAACAGGCGCAGTCCGGTGACGCGGCACAGCAGGCAGAGGGCGAACAACAGGCGGGCGCTGAACCCGGCCAGTCAGGGAATCAGCAAAACAGCACAGGCGATGATGGCTCGCAGGGTCAGGGAACAAGCCAGAACGAAACGGATTCCGCCGCCGGGCAAGGTTTGATCAATTCAAGTGAAAGTGATCAACCGTCTGATCAGGCCGGTGTGGTTGATATGCAAGGTGAGTCATCCGACGCAACTTCCCTCAATGCGGGATTGGGCGCAGGTGGTGAAGGCGTCGATGATACCACCGGGGTCGAGGGTGATGCGAACGGCGACGTGCCGCCCAATAACGCGTCATCGGAGGGGGAACTGCAGGATTACTCTTCCGGCTATGCCCCGTCAAACATTGGTGGGCAGAGCAGCGATATTGTGGATGTCGGTGGTGATAATGCCGACCTGGAAAACGCACCACTTCAGGAAGGTGAATTTGGCCCCAACCCTGAAGGTGAATCCACGCTATCATATACTAACGTTTATAATGACTACCAGGATGCGGTCAGCGATGCGCTTGAAAGTGGTCGCATCCCACTGGATCAACGTGATGTCATTCACGACTATTTTTCATCCCTGGAACCTTAGTATCGGTGTTGAGTAACTGAGGACAGATGAATTGTGACCATCAAAGTGCGATGGGCAGGGTTGAGTTTAGCTATCCTGATACTCGTGTTGTTAAGCGGTTGTATTCAGCCGGTGGATACCACCGAAACGCCGACCACGCCAGTCCAGCAGCCTGTCGTTAATCCGACCGCTGCTGGCTCAAATCCACCCATCGCAGCCGAGAACCCAACACCTGTACTTGAGCTTACGCCGAATGCCGCTGTATTTTTAGTCCAGCAATTCCTCGTAGGGCGAGGGATCGCATTGAACAACATGCAGATATGGTATGATCAGCCGCGCGGCCCTGATCAACTTTTCGGTTTTTCATTTTCTGATGTGAACGCTCTGCCATGCGCCGGTTTTTTGCTGGCTACCGTCGTGAACGGAGCCTGGCAGCCGAACAACGGCGCGCTGGTGTGCGCGGCAACACCCGACGTAGTCGCCCAGGCCAGTATATCCCTGTTTGCGACCAGTGACGGACAACCTTATACCATTGTGTTTGGACGGGTGGAAAACCCGGCAATTTCTGCGCTTACCGTCGTATACACTGATAACAGCAATCAGACCGTAGCGCCGACTACAGGCGGGTTTTTGCTTGTCGCGCCGGGTATTCTGGATGCAGCCAACATAGTCGCCCTGGACGCGGGGGGTAATACGATCATCGCCAGCATTCCGACCTCACCGGCCAGTTAGTGTGTTTTCTGTATGGTCACGATACCTATCATATTCGTTGTGCTTCTCGTTGAAGGACTGACCTTATGAACGATGCCACCGTTCCCGAACTGATCAGCGTAGATGAATTTTTTGAAACAGCCAACGCCATAATAAACCAGGTGGGCAAAGTGATCGTCGGACAAAACCTCGTGGTCCGGCAGGTGCTCATGTGTATCATATCAGGCGGGCATGCCCTGCTGGAAGGCGTGCCGGGCCTGGGCAAAACCATGCTCATCCGCACGCTGTCTGATGTGTTGGACCTCAAGTTCTCCCGTATCCAGTTTACGCCGGACCTGATGCCCGCCGATATCGTCGGTACGAACATCATGGAAGAACGCGAAGACGGGCGGCGTTACTTCCGTTTTGAAGCCGGGCCGGTGTTCGCCAACCTCGTTTTGGCCGACGAGATCAACCGCGCCACGCCCAAAACCCAGTCGGCGATGTTGGAGGCCATGCAGGAAAAAACAGTTACGGTTGCCAACGAGCGTTATACGCTGGACGCACCGTTTTTTGTGCTGGCAACTCAGAACCCGCTGGAAATGGAAGGGACGTATCCTCTGCCCGAAGCCCAGCTTGACCGTTTTTTGTTTAAGATCGACGTGCTGTTTCCATCCTCAGACGAGCTTGTCGAGATTCTGGGACGCACAACCGGCGCATCAGTGCCCAGCGCCCAAACCGCAGCCAATGGCCAACAGATCATTGCTATGGGTGAATTGGCGCGCCAGGTGCCCATCGCCTCACACATCAGCGACTATATCGCCCGGCTGGTTGTCGCCACACACCCGGAACGCGACGCATCCTCAGACCTTGTGCGCCAGTACGTGCGCTATGGTGCCAGTCCACGCGGCGGCCAGGCATTGGTATTGGGGGCAAAAGTGAATGCCCTGCTCGAAAACCGGTATAACGTGGCCTTCGACGACGTGTACGCTGTGGCACACGCTTCATTACGTCACCGGCTGATGTTGAACTTTGAAGGCCAGGCCGAAGGAATCACACCCGATCAGATCATCACCGATCTGCTGGCCCATGTACCGGTGGACGTGTAACAGCCCGCCAAGCAGGAGAAAAAACGCGATGAAAGAACTGCTGGACCGTATTCTGACCGAGCCATCACCGGACGCGCTGTGGCAGCTTCACCCGCGCTTGCTGGCGCTCGATTCACCGGACGCCAGGTCTGCCCGTGAGCTGGCCCGGCAGTTTTATGGTTACCTGAGCTGTGTGCGCAGCAAACTCACGTCCAAACAATTCAGTGCGCTGGGGGCCCGGCTGGCGGCCAGTTCGATCGGCGTGATCGCGGTAGAAAACGTTGTCGAAGCCATGAAAAGCGACCGCGCCAACACGCTGAGCAGCCTGTTGGCCGGAGGGCTGGCGGCAACGCTCGAAACATTATCCACATTCCAGCACGTGAAAGCCTGGGAAACCGAGTTCACTTCAGTTCACGAGGAAGCTGTATGGCATCTTTACGCCGAATATTGGCGGCTCTCGGCTGACATGCAGCCCGATCTCGCTTCCGAAAAGCGGCAGGAGTTGCTTGATTCGTTGTTAGCGGCGGCGCGTTCGCTAGAAACTAGCAGTGTGATTCGTATGGGGTTGATCATCCGGCTGTACCAGATCATGCTGGCCTTCCGGCTTGTGCCCCTCATTTCGTCTGGGTAGAGGTGGAACACGATGAGTGAAACAGTCGCTATCCGGGTGGAAAGTCTCAGCAAAACGTTCGGGCGCCGCAAAAAACGGCGTGTTGAAGCCGTCAAACGGATCACGCTGGAAGTGCACACCGGGCAGGTGTACGGCTTCCTGGGTCCCAATGGGGCCGGAAAAACCACGACGATCCGTATGCTGCTGAACCTGATCCACCCCACCGAGGGTTGCGCCTATATCTACGGCCAGAACGTACAGCGGAACCATAGTGTGCTGCGCCGCGTTGGGGCGATCGTGGAAGGGGCCGCGTTTTACAACTTTCTGAGCGGGCGCCGCAACCTGGAAGTGCTCGCCCGCACGGCTAACAATTACGATCCTAAGCGGATCACGGCGCTCCTGGAGCAGGTAGGGCTGGCCGGACGAGCCGAACACCGCGTCAAAGGGTATTCGACGGGCATGAAACAACGCCTGGGACTGGCCGCCGCCCTGCTCAGTTCACCCGACCTATTGATCCTGGACGAACCAACCAACGGGCTTGATCCATCGGGTATGCACGAGATTCGCCAGTTCATTCGCGAGTTGGCCGACGAACACGGCAAAACCGTGTTTCTGTCCAGCCACCTGCTGAGCGAAGTCGAGCAGGTGTGTGATCGCGTCGCGATCATCAACCTGGGTGAAATCGTGCGCGAAGGCGCGGTCACTGATCTGTTGGAAGGCAAAACGCAGCTTCGTGTCGAAGTCTCACCCGCCGACAAAGCAGCCCAGGTACTGCAAGAACACTGGTCGCTGTCGACGACAATGACGCTGCCGGCGATACCATCGCCGCCGATACCGTCGCCGACGACAGCAGCGGTGAAACAGCCCGGTAATTCCAATGCGCGCTGGCTGACCGTCAACGCCTCCCATGACGACGCCCCGCATATCGTGCGGCACCTGGTAAACCATGATATTGATGTGTTCCAGATCACCAGCCAGCGCCAATCGTTAGAAGAATACTTCCTCTCGGTCGTGCGCGAGGAAACCGAACGCGCGGCGGGGTAGAGAGGAACAGGCATACATGGGTAGTTTTGGCAATCTATTTCGCGCCGAATGGCTCAAGATCGCGGGTAACCGGTGGGTCGCCGGGTGCCTGAAATGGGTTTTCCCGATCCTGATATTCGGTTTTATCCTGCTTATGGCCGTCATCCTCGCGCTTTCAGGAGCCGCCCGCGAAAGCTTTCAAGAAGGCGCCGCCGAAGAGCCGTACCTGTGGACCGAGTACGCGCTGTCCACGTGGAATCTGCCGAACAACCCGATCGGGCGGCTGGTGCTGCTGGGCTTTACAGCCGTCGTGTTTGCCGGTGAATACCAGTGGAAAACGTGGAAGAATACGGTTCCCCGCCGCCACCGGGTGTCGTTGATTCTGATCAAGTTCCTGGCGCTGGGTGTGTTCGTCGTGGTGGCGTTTGTGTCGATGTCGATCATTTTTGCGGCAGGCTGGGGTGTGCTCACCGAGATCGCCGGGGTGCCATACGGACCGGCGTTATCCGGTGACGTGCTCACCGATTTTGCTGAGGATTATTTACTCCAGGCATCGCAGGCATTTACATCTACAATCATCGCTGCCGGTTACGCCGCGCTGGCCGGTATGCTGACCCGGTCGATTTTGGGCGGCGTGCTGGTGGGGGTGGGTATCACGTTTCTTGAGAACCTGTTAATCCTCATCCTGGCCTTGATCGGCTGGTTTTTGGGCTTTTACAAAATCGTGCACCTGTACCGCCTGACACCGGGCTACAACCTGCTCAACGTAAACATGTGGGTTACCGAAAACCATGCCCAACGCGTCACCATGTTTGAAGATTCACGCCACCTGATCGTCATGTCGGATACGCTGGCGTTTTCGCTGGTGGTGCTGGCTGCCTGGATCGTCGGGCTGATCACACTCACCGTCGTCCTGTTCCAGCGCCAGGATATCACGTCCTAGTCGGGGTTAGGGAGACAGTTATGCTCAATCTGTTCCAGGCTGAATGGATCAAAATCATTGGCAACCGGTGGGCGTCCGGCTTCTTGATCTGGATATTCCCGGTCGGCGCGTTTGGATTCATTGTGATCTTCGGCCTGATCCTGGCGCTGTCACCGGTCGCACGCGAGAACGCCAGGGGCGACGACACAGGGCCGGATGCAAACACGCTCCAATGGACAAAACAGGCTCTCGACGTGTGGGATTTCCCGGTGGGGGTCATGGGCCGCCTGATCCTGCTGGGATTAACATCGGTGGTGTTTGGCGGTGAATACCAGTGGCAAACCTGGAAAAACATCGTGCCGCGCAACAAGCGTATCCCGCTGATCCTGACCAAGTATTGTATGCTTGCCCTGGTGATAGTCCTTGCATTTGCGCTGATGTCGTTCATCATGGCGGCGGGATACGGTTTGTTAGCCAGGATCGTCGGTGTATCCTACGGACCGGCGCTCAAGGGCAGCGTGATCGTGGATTTCGCAGGCGATTACATCCAAAAAGCGCTGCTGGCCCTGGTCGCGATTATCATTTCGACCGCGTATGCGGCGCTGGGCACGATGATAACCCACTCGATTATCGGCGGTGTGCTGGTCGGGATGCTGCTCACATACGCCGAAGCGTTATCGGCGCTGGGGATGGCGGTGATCGCTCATTTTCTCGACCAGCCCGTTATTCTCAACCTCTACCGGCTGACGCCCGGTTATAACCTACAAAATGTGAATGAGTGGCTTTCACACGGGCAGCCGGATTCCGCTAACCTGTTCGACATGCTTGAGGTGTCAGACAGCCTGGAATTCTCCGCGATGGCGCTGGCCGGGTGGGTGATCGGGTTGATTGCATTGAGCGCGTATTATTTTCACAGGCAAGATATCACGTAACCCCGTACAGGAATACACATGGCCGAACGCATTTTTGACGAAAAAACACTGCGCAAACTCGAACAGCTCACATTGATCGCCAACAAGGTGCGGGCGGGTGCGATCAAAGGTGAGCGCCGCTCATCCAAACGCGGCACCAGCATCGAATTTGCCGACTACCGTAATTATGTCCGGGGGGATGATCTGCGCCGCGTGGACTGGAACATCTACGCACGGCTGCAAAAACCGTTCATCAAGCTGCTTGAGGATGAAGAAGACCTGGCCGTTCACCTGCTGCTGGACGGCTCCGCCAGCATGGACTGGCCGCGTTCGGGTGATCGTACCCTGCATAAGTTCCTGTTTGCGCAGCGTGTGCTGGCCGGGTTAGCGCATATTGCGTTGGGAAGCGGTGATCGCGTAACCACAGCCATATTCCGCCAGGATGGTGAAACTCGCTGGGGACCCTACCGGGGACGCGGCCATCTGCTGAATCTGCTGCGCTGGCTGGAAGACGCGTACACACGCGGCCCGGTCGATCTTAATGAAACGCTGCGTAACTACGCGTTACGGACGACGCGCGCCGGGCTGTGCCTGATCCTGACCGACCTGATGGACCCTGGCGGCTACGAGGACGGCTTACGCGCGCTGCAAGGACGCGGTTTTGAGGTAGCCGTCATCCAGGTTCTATCACCGGACGAGATCATGCCGGAGATCACGGGCGATCTCAAACTGCTTGACGTCGAAACCGGCATCCCGCAGGAGGTCACGATTGACGAAGCTATGCGCGACCTGTATATCCAGCGGCTCCAGGCATGGCAGGCCGACATCGGCGCGTACTGCACGCGGCGCGGCATTCACTACGTCTGCGTCAGCACCGGCACACCCTGGGAACAGGTCATTTTATCGGAGCTTCGCCGGGTGAGTGTGGTTCACTGATGAATACGTCTCAACACGTGCGTTCAAGCCGTATCGGGCTGGGTATCCTGGTCACGTTACTGCTTGGTGCGCTGGCGCTGCGCCTGTGGGACCTGGGTGGCCCCAGCGTCTGGCATGACGAAGCCTGGTCGATTTTTGGCGTCCGCGAGCCGATCACCACGCCCGAAGACAATACACCGCCCGGTTATTATGCGATCATGCATGTCCTGTCCTTCGGCATCGGTGAGAGTCCCTTTGCGCTGCGGTATGCGACTGTGCTGTTTGACCTGATCACGATAACGCTCGTCACGCAGATCATGCGGCGGTGGTTTACGTGGGATACTGCCGTGCTGGCGGCTGCGTTTCTGGTGATATCACCGATCATGTGGGCTTACGCCCGCGAAATCAGGACGTATGTCACGGTGCCGCTGCTGGCGCTGCTAGTATTGTGGCAAACCGACGCGCTGCTGGCCCTGCCCGAACCGTTCGCGGCGGGCAAATGGCGGCGGGTGTGGGCCGGTTTGTTGATCACGGAACTGGCGTTTTTATACACTCACAACCTGAGCGTACCCGTTATCATATGGCTGAACCTGGTCATAGGTGCTGTGTGGGTGAAACGGTGCTGGTGGCGCGCGCTGGCGATCTGGGGCGGTGCACAGATCGGACTGTTTATCGTTTATATTCCCTGGCTGATGACTCAATCACCCAGCGGCACACCGCTTAACACGCCGCCCAAACTGGTGCCGGGTCTGGTATGGGATATCTGGCAGGCGTATTTTGCCCCGATCCCCGCCATTCATGGCGCAGAAAACGCCCTGATGATTGGCAGCGCCGTGTTTGGCATCGCGGCTGTGTGCAGTGTTGGCGTGATCCTGACCTGGAACCGCACCCGGCGCACGCTGCTGCTCTTGTCACAAGCCGTGATGCTGCCTTTGTTATCCTCAGTCCTGCTGATGGCCGCCCATATTGATTTTCACCCGCGTTATTATGTCGCCGCTGTACCGGCTGCGTTGATGCTTGTCGCGGTAGGCGTGGACAGCCTGCCCGCGCCTGCCGAGTTCCGGCAGGCGGCCATCCCCGGCTTTCTGGCGCTGGCGTGTTGGGTTGGGGCAGCGAGCCTGATCAAGTTGGTTGACGATCCCAAATACCAACATGACGATTTTCGCGCGCTGGCCGGGTATTACAGCACCCTGCCCGACGACGCGCTTGTCGTGATCCCGTTCGGGTGGGAACCCACGCTCGCGTATTATTCCGAAAGCATCGATATCAAAGCCGAACTGCTGGGTATCGACCTGCACAGCAGCGCCGAAACCGCCGTAAACGCCATCAACACGGCGCTCGAAAAACGTGATGGCCCGGTGCATGTCGAACTGCTGACATGGTTCCAGCTTCCGGCGGATGTGCGCGGCATGTATCCCTGCCTGCTGGAATCGGCGGGCAGGCGCGAGGGGAACGCCTTCACGGTGCAGGGCATCACGACCCAGGCGTATGTGCTGGATCACCCCATATCACAGGTCGAAGTCACAGCGCCGGGCGCGGACTATGGCCGGATCACGCTCACGGGCAGCCGTACCGGCGGCGAGAAAAATGTCTGTGTACGGTCCATGTGGGCGCTAGAGCAGTCGTCCGGCGACGATTGGCGCGTAGCGGGCCGCATCGTCACGACCGATCCGCCGGGCTGGTTCATCGCTCGCAGCGATTCGGACATCCGGACCGATGACCAGGCGCCCACCTCCACGTGGGACGCCGGGGAGCAGGGCGACGCTTTTAGTTTGCTGCGATTCCCAGCCGGTGCGCCGCCCGGTGATTACGAGATAACCTTCACCGTCTACAGCACGAACGAACCTGACGGCCTCGACCGGCTGGTGAACGGTATACCCTCCGGCAAAGCCGCCGTGCTGGCAGCCGTACAGCCAATCGGGACAACGGACACAGCCGGGCGTATCCTGGCGGGTGAGCAAACCGCTGTCACCGTAAATGACGATATCACACTCCTGGGGCATGATGCGCGCCCGGAAACACTTCATTCCGGCCAGGAATTACGGGTAACGCTGCGCTGGCAGGCATCAGAATCCTGGACACAGGGGACGCTGGCGCTGCGCGGTGATGGCTGGGAACTGTCGCAGCCGGTCGCCGCTTATCCGGTATATAGTTTGGACTGGCACGCGTTCCGAATCCCGCCCGACGCCAGCGATACAGCGGTTTTGACACTGGAAGCGGACGGCATCGAACCGGTAACGCTGGTTACGTATACGGTCGAAAAGACCGACCGCCTGTTTGTACCGCCGCCATTTGATACTGCGGTTGGCGCGATATTCAACCGCGTGGCCGTGCTGGAAGGCTTCAGTGTTGACCGGACGACAACCTCCACTGACGAACCACTGGAATTAACGTTGATCTGGAAAGTTACCGATGCGCCGGGCACATCCTACCGGGTATTTACACATCTGCTCGACACCGGCAACCGCGTGATCGCGCAGCACGACGGATTCC
Organism: Anaerolineae bacterium; assembly: GCA_016930015.1. Taxonomy (GTDB): domain Bacteria; phylum Chloroflexota; class Anaerolineae; order Aggregatilineales; family Aggregatilineaceae; genus JAFGHR01. The sequence continues at coordinate 38,867 of JAFGHR010000132.1, forward strand.
CGGTGGACGGTGACCGCCTGACCACCAGTTGGATGCCGGACGAATACATCACTGACCAGCACGTGTTGGCGTTCCAGTTTGATGACTACACAGGACCGGCTCACCTGGAAGTGGGCCTGTATAATCCTGAAACCGGGTACCGGGTGCCGCTCTCGAACGGTGCCGACCACATTATTTTGTCTGTAGAGATCACGGTGCAGTAGCATGTTATCTTCACTTTCTACGTTATCCCTGCTTTCTCCGCTGGCGTTGGCCCTGGGCGCGCTGGCGATCCCGATCATTCTGCTGTACATGCTGCGCCTGCGCCGCACTGAAATGCCGATATCCAGCACGTTTTTGTGGCAGCAGCTCGTGCGTGACCGGGAAGCCAATGCCCCCTGGCAGCGCCTGCGCCTGAGTTGGCTGCTGCTGCTGCAACTGCTGATTCTCGCGCTGCTGGTGATCGCCCTGGCGCGACCGTTCACCAAAGTAAAAACTATCAGCACCGGGCGTATGGTGCTGCTGCTGGATGCCTCGGCCAGCATGAAAGCGACCGACGTTGAGCCGAGCCGGTTTGATGCCGCCCGCGAGATCGGGCTTGATCTGGTCGATACGCTTGGTTCAGATGACACCATGACCGTCATCCAGGTCAGCGCCGTCCCCGAAGTATTAGCGGCTGCTTCGCGTGATAAACTGGTGCTGCGCCGCGCGATCCGGTCTGCCGAGCCAAGCGATGTCAGCGCCGATTGGCAGGCCGCCATGACTCTGGCCGCTTCCGGTTCGGTGGGCGTAAACGAGTTAAAAGTCGTCATCATCAGCGACGGCGGTTTGCCGGACAACCTGCCGCCGATTCCGGGTGTGGTGCGGTTTGTGTCGGTCGGCGAGCGGGCCAGCAACGTGGCGATATCGGCGCTGGCAACCGACGCGATGCCCGGCAGTCCGCCGCAGTTGTTCGCGCGCATCACAAATTACGGGTATGCCGATACCGAGGTCATTTTTGACATCCGGCTGAACAACAGCAGCACGATCTACTGGGCCTATCGTTATAAAGTCCCCACGGAAAGTTATGTTGACATCTTTGAAATTGAGCTGCCGGAAGATTTTGACACGATCACGGCCCAGTTAACCCAGCCCAGCAGCGCGGTTGTCAATGATTATCTGGATGCAGACAACACTGCCTATGCGGTGCGCGATCGGTCGGGCGCGGGGCGTGTGCTCCTGGTGACGGAAGACAATATCTTTTTGCGCCAGATTTTCCGCAGCCTGCGCGGTGTGCAGTTGTTCGAGATCGCGCCAGAAGACGGTATGCCACGCCAGGCATTTGACCTGTATGTGTTTGACGGCTGGCTGCCCGATCAACTGCCGGACGGTGACCTGTTGATCGTCAATCCGCCGCCAAACACCGATAACTTTGATGATATCTTCCGCACCGGCAGCGAGCAAGAAGCAGCCGGAGATATCACCCTGGCTGAAAACGACTCGCGCGTGCGCAACCTGATATCATATGCGAACAGCATCAGCATCAGGAAATACACCATCCTGAGTGATATGCCGTGGGCGGACGTGCTTATGACCGTTGACGGGTACCCGCTGATCGCCGCCGGAGAAATACACAACCGCCAGATCGCGCTTATTCCGTTCGACACACACTATCCCAATACGGACATGGTGCTGCAACCCGCCTGGCCTATATTGATCGCTGAACTATCAAGCTGGTTCTCGCCGCCGCGTATTACCGACACGGCGCAAAGCCTGCCGCCGGGCGCCCCGGTGACCATACACTTTTTTGACAATGCAGACAAAGCCGACGTGATCCTGCCGGACGGTAAACGTGTGACTGTATTACCTGACGACAGCGAAATGGTTTTTGCAGACACCTTCCAGCCGGGATTGTATCGCGTTGAACTGCGCCGGGATGACCAGGTCATCAAATCGGAACAATTCGCCGTGAACCTGTTTGACGATGCCGAAAGCCGGATCGCACCTCTTGACCGGATCGTTTTTGGCACAACGGCTATTTCGGGAGACAGCCGGCCAGAAACCGGTCGCCGTGAATGGTGGCCCTGGCTGGCCGGGATCGGGTTGATAGTACTGATCGCGGAGTGGTGGGTATACCATCGCAGGCTGCAACGTATCCCGCGTGTGACCGTGTCAGGGCTGCGATCGGGTAGACAAATACCTGAATCCAACCGCCTGCGCGCCCTGATCCGGCGGCTTGCCCGGCGGCGGTCACAGCCGGGCCGGACACAGTAAGCATTTGAGGCAACCAAAACAATGAGTTTCACCAATCCCAATGCCTTATGGCTCCTTCTGCTGCTGCCGGTATTCATCGCCGTCGGATGGCCGCGCCTGGCTTACCGCCGCCGCCGTGATATCGCCAGCCTGCTGATCCGGCTGCTGCTGGTCAGCATCGTGATTCTGGGCCTGGCCGGTATTCAAATCCAGCGCACGGCGGACAAGCTGGCCGTGGTGTTCCTGATCGATGTATCGGACAGCATCGCTCCCGCGGTACAAAGCGCCGCCCTGGACTATGTGCGCACCTCGGTTGACGCGATGGAAGAACGCGATCAGGCTGCCGTGATTGTGTTTGGCGCCAACGCGCTGGTTGAAATTCCGATCACCGAGGAACTCGAACTCGTTCAAATCGGTTCGGCCCCCATCCGGCTCAATACCGACCTGGCCGAAGCGATACGGCTTGGGCTGGCGCTGTTCCCGGCGGATACCGCCAAACGGTTGATCATTTTGAGCGACGGCAAACAGACCGTGGGTGATGCCGAAGAAGTCGCGCGACTGGCTGCCGCTACCGCTGTGCGCATTGACTATATCCCGCTGACACCGACCGGCCCGGAACAACAAATTATCCGGCCAGAAGTTTCGATCACCGATGTCGACGTGCCGGTCACGGTTAACGAAGGTGAAGAATTTGATCTGACGGTTACCATTGTCAGCAACCGGCGCGACAGCCTGGCCGAAGTGCGTGTCCTGTCGGCAGGCAGCATCATCCACCGGGAAGAAATCGAACTTCAAACCGGCGAAAACACGTATGTGTTCCCCGACATCGTGGTACCATCCGCCGGTTTTACCGATTTCCGCGTTGTAGTCGAACCACGCGGCGCCGACAATTTTTACCAGAACAACGAACTGTCGGCATTCACCGAGGTCACCGGCCCGCCGCGTGTGCTGCTGGTCACGACCGATGAGCGCGAAATCGAATCACTACGAGACGCACTCGAACAAACCGGGCTGCGGGTAGAAGTGCAGGGACCGCACGATCTGCCGTTGGGTCTGGCCCCGCTCAGCAGCTACGATAGTATTGTGCTGGCGAACGTCCCGGCCACCGAACTCACACCCGATCGCATGGCGTTTTTACAGGCTTACGTGCGTGACCTGGGCGGCGGCCTGGTTACGATTGGCGGGCCCAACAGTTACGGCGTGGGCGGCTACTTCGAAACCCCGCTCGAAGAGGCGCTGCCGGTCGAAATGCAACTGCGCGACAAAGAACGTATTCCACAATTGACCATGCTGTTCGTTGTCGATCGATCCGGTAGTATGGAAATCGCCAGCCCTAGTGGTGTCTCAAACCTGGAGCTGGCGAAAGAAGCGATCGTGCGCTCATTCGACTTGTTGACCGAAACCGACCGCACCGGCGTGATTTCGTTTGACATCAATGCTTACTTTGTGCTCGATATCCAGGATGTCGGTGACGCGCTGAACCGCGAGCGCATGCGCGCCGAGGTCGGCTCGCTGCGTCCCGGCGGCGGTACGAACATCCGGCAGGGCGTGCTGTCTGCTGACACGGTGCTGCGTGATGATCCGTCGCAGCTTAAACACATCATTTTGCTGACCGATGGCGGCTCCGATCCGAGCGGTATCGCACCCGCCGTAGACCGCATGTACGAGAACTACGGCATCACAACATCGGTTGTTGCCGTCGGGCAAGACTATACGCGCTGGCTGCAAGAAGTGGCTGAAGCCGGACGGGGACAATTCCACCTGGCATATGACATCGCGACCATCCCGGCCATTTTTACCGCCGAGACTCTATTGGCCACGCGTTCGTATATCTTTGAGGAAGAATTCCAGCCCACAATCACCGCCCGGCATCCGATCATCCGCGGGCTGGACAGTCTGCCCCCCCTCAACGGGTACGTGGCCACCACCGGCAAAGACACTGCGATCGTGATCCTGCGCGGACCGGAAAACGACCCGATTCTGGCCGCGTGGCAATACGGGCTTGGCCGTTCGGTAGCATTCACATCCGACGCCACATCGCGCTGGGCTGCCGATTGGATCGGGTGGGGCGGTTATCTTGACTTTTGGAGTCAGGCCATTCGCTGGACCATAAGCGAAGACAGCAGCAGCAATCTCGAATTACATATCACGCAGCGCGGCGAACAAGCGGTGCTTGTCGCTAATGCGCGTGATGCCCAGGGCAACTATCTAAACGGGCTGCTGCTCGATGCCTCGGTGATTACCACTGATCTACAAGCCGTCACCTTGCGGCTTCAGCAAACCGCGCCGGGCCGTTATGAAGCCAGTTTTACGCCAGAAGATGAAGGCTCGTATTTCATCACGGTGGCGGGCAGCACCGCACCCTCCACCGGCCAGCCCGGCGAAGAAAGTGTGATTCAGACGACCGGCTGGGTACTCAGTTACTCGGCGGAGTACCGCGTTGACCTGGACGAAACCGACCAGCAGCCAGGCATCACGCTGCTGGAACGAATCGCGGCTGTTACCGAGGGTGAATCACTCCGTACCAGGCCGGAAGATGCGTTCTTACACAATCTGGACCAGGAACGCGCCGCGCGTCCCGTGTGGCCCATCCTGCTGCTCGCCGCCGTTTTCTTGCTGCCGGTTGATATCGCCATCCGCCGGTTGGTGATCACCCAAAGCGATATCGACAAAATACGCGAGATGGTCGCTAACCTGCTTGGCGTAAAACGCTGGAGCAAATACGACTCCCAGCAGCAGACCTCAAGCCGGTTGGGGCGCCTGATGGACGCCAAAGACCGGGCGCGAGCTGCACGCACCCAGCCCCAGCAGGATGAGCGCGTACCACGTCCAATGCAAAAACCGGGCACAACAACACCACCAACACCACGACGCCCACGCTCACGCCGTACAGCGCCACCACCGACGCCGCAAGCTACCCGGCAGCCGCCTGAACAACCGAAGTACGAAAGCGGCTCGCTGGCCTCACGACTGCTCGAACGCCGTAAAACGCAAGATAAAGAGCAGGATCAATCAAACGATCAATGAAACAACCATCGCCGCACACGTCCACACTATCCCGGCTGGTTTGTGTTTTATGCCTGCTGGGATTGGCCGGGCTGGGGTGTAACCTGGCCCGCCAGTCCGAAGCGTATCAAACGGCCTCACCTGAGCCGCCGCCCGGTCCTACACCTGCTGTCGATGGGTGGTCACCCATCGGCACCGGGATTGAACAGCGCACCATCGACATATCGCTGGGCCTGCCGGTTAATACACAGGCCGTCGTGATCCGGCTTGACCCGGCTTACGTCACATTTAGCGTCCACTACAACCCCAACAGCCCGCCCACACTGGCCGAATGGGGCGAACAACTGCCGCAGGCAGCCGTCATCGTCAACGGTGCCTTTTTTGACGAGTACGGCAGAGCAATGGGACTGCTGGTCAGTCACGGCGACGCATCGGGGCAGTCCTACAACGGTTTTGGCGGCATGTTCCAGGTTGACGTCAATGGTCCCCGCGTGCGCTCATTGGTCACGGAACCCTACCAGGGCGGCAACCTGCTGCACGCCGTCCAGGCATTCCCCATGCTGATCGAAGCGGGCGGTGTGCCAGCGCCCCAGGGTGAAGGGTTCGATCAACGCGCGCGCCGTACCGTCATCGGCCAGGATTGGAACGGGCGGATCGTCATCGCGATCACTCCCCTGGGTGTCATGTCGCTGGCTGAGCTCCAGGAATGGTTGTTAAACAGTGATCTGAACCTGGCTGTCGCGTTTGCGCTGGATGGTGGCCGCTCAACGGGTATGCTGATCCGCACAAAGAACGGTGAAACACTCCACCCGGCTTTTGACCGGCTGCCGAGCGTGATCGCCGCGTATACCCCTTGAGCGCCAACTTGCGGTATAGTCTGGGCGTTAACTTGAATGATCTACCACACCAACTGACTCGATGCCAAAAACCACACCATCCCAACCTGTTCAAACATCCATCTTAACGCCCGACGGTTTGATACCCGGAACGCATCAAGCGGCTTCGTTTGCCGAAGCTGTGTCCAGCACACCCCAGGGTGTGTATACCGCCGCGCGTACCTTTCATGGCAATCACGCGCTGCTGCTGGATGCCCATCTCGACCGCCTGGACCAGTCTGCCCGGCTGGTCAATATCCCGGTGACGTATGATCGAAGCCGCCTGCGGGCCGCCTTGCGAGAACTGCTGAAGCAAGCAGCCTATCCTGACGCCAAGTTTCTTATCACGCTCCCACACGACACGCCTGAGCACATCTACCTGGCACTGGCACCGTACACACCCGTTCCGGACGAAGTGCAGCAGCACGGCGCCAGCGTGATTATGGTGCCGCTGGTGCGCAAAAATCCGGTTGCCAAAACAACTGACTGGATGACACTGCGCCGCCCCACCTTCGACAACCTGCCTGAAGGTGTCTACGAGGCCATTTTGACAGGCTCGGACGGGGCGCTGTTAGAAGGGCTGTCGTGCAACTTTTACGGCATCCTGAACGGCGCACTCACGACCGCAGACTATGGGGTGCTCAAGGGTATCACACGGCGGGCTATCTTTGAGATCGTCACCGGCACGCTGCCCGTGACCTTAACGCCGGTCTACAAACACCAGATTCCCCAGCTAACCGAAGCCATGCTGACCAGCAGCGGGCGCGGCGTGGTGCCGATCACCATGATCAACGGCCAACCTGTCGGGACCGGGACGCCCGGTCCCATCGTGGCAGCCATCCGCGACCGGTACGATGCCTGGACGGAATCGGCCATCGAACCGATTTAAGGCTGCGCCATAAAAATAATTATCCGATCCCCGGCAAGAGCGAACAGGCGGGAGATTAATTTTCCTGGCTCAGCTTAACTATCGGCCCTATCGTTTTGCCGCAGCATGTCAAGCACGCGCTGTTCGTCGCGCCATATAGCCATATTTTGCAGGCGCCGCCACAGTGATTCCAGGCGCGGGTAACCATCAGCACACTCGGTTGCCCACTCCTGTGCAAAATCGCCAGCGCGTATAGCACCCAGAACCGCTTCCATCTGGCGGTCAAGTTTCACTTCTTTAAACCGTTCGATGCGTGACAGCGTACCGTATTGGCTGGTGAGGGAATGCATCTTCATGCTGGGCAAGACGCCAACATCAGCCCATTTGGCGGCAATGTAGCTCAATTCCCGCGAAAGATACAGGCTCGTGAACAACGCTTCCGGCGGAAAACCTTCGCGGCTGAGCACTTCGATCGCTGAATGGATCACACTGTGAATGGCCGGCATTAACGCCTGCTGGGTAAACAGATCAAGCTCTGCTTCCATTTTGAACGTGATCTCAATCGCGCCCTGGTTCAGCGCACCCAACGCCTTAGCGACAGCCAACACGCGCGGCCAGGCTTCGCCTGACGCATCCTGGCCCACAGCGACAAAACTGGGGAATCCTTCTCCGGCTACATACCCCTCACGCACCGCCTGGCCGACCGTCTGCGGTGCCACAAGCACAACATCCACGAACGGCGGCGGCTCGATGAACCCGAACGCAACATTATACCCGGATGCAAAAACCAGCATATCGCTTTGTTGTAAGTGTGGCGCAATATCTTGATGATAAACCTGGGTCGCCACCTCATCAGGCAGCAGCAGCATAATCACATTTGACCGCTGGACAGCATCAGCAACAGCAGCGACCTCAAAGCCATCATGGTACGCCTGCGTAGCATACGCGTCTTCTCGGTTTCCGATCAAAACGGGAAAGGCGCTGTCACGTAGATTTAGGGCAATTGGGCGTCCTATGTTACCATAACCTAAGATAGCGATTTGTTTATCCATCAGAAGGCTAAGATCGGCGTTTGCATCACGGTAGATTACAGACATATACACAATCCTTTTGTGTGGCATTCAGTCGGGTACTCGCACTCGCATTGTACGATCATTTGGGTACCGCACCCAACCAATTGTCAGAGCTGGCGCAACATGACACCCAACTTTGCGTATACCATGGTAGTAGGGGCGAGCAAATCAATTCAACCAGGTAGGGCATCGTGAGTCAAGAAGACGTAACCCTGTTGGTTCAACAAACACTTGATGGCGATCAACAGGCGTTTGGCCAACTCGTTCAGCTTTACGAGCGTGATGTGTACAACCTCGCGTATCGTATGTTGTATAACTCGAACGAAGCCGAGGATGCAGCCCAGGAAGCGTTTTTACGTGCTTATGCCAATTTGGAACGGTATGACCTTGCCCGATCCTTTAAAACCTGGCTGTTATCCATCACATCCAATCATTGCATCGACCGGATACGACGGCGCCGGCTCACATGGCTGTCGCTTGACGAACCGCTGCCGCCTCATCCTGCCTTAACCAGTGATGTGCCTAATCCGGAACAGGCAACGCTGGATCATGAACGCAATCAAATTGTACAGGAGTTATTGGAAAAGCTCAGTGCAGATTATCGTTTGGTAGTTGTGCTGCGGTATTGGTATGACCTGTCATATGCCGAGATCGCCAACATGCTTGACACAACCGAAAGCGCGATCAAAAGTCGCTTGTTCCGGGCACGTCAGGCGCTGGCCAAAGAGATCGAATCACAACCCATACCGTTTTTCAGTCCTGTGATGGAAGGTTCCTGATGGGTAACGAACAATCGACAATTCACTACAGCATGAGTAAAGCCCTGGACCACGAGTTGTCGGAGTCGGAGCTAGAATCGTTAAACGCACATCTGTCCGAGTCGGAAGATGATGCCCGGCATTTTGAGCGGATGCGCAAAACCGACCAACTGCTCCATGAAACTCCAATGATCAACGCCCCGTCTGGATTTGCCCAACGGGTCATGCAAGCCATCGCGGTCATGAACCTTGCCGACTTTGCCAACCAGCGGCTTAGTGTTGGCGTGGCGCTGGGACTGGTAGCCGCCGCACTGCTTACAATACCCATCCTGTCGATGCTGTTGATTGCCCTGGTAACGATTTTTACCGATCCGGGAACATTACAGGTGATCTTGCAGGCCGCCATCAATGCCAGCACCTCGGCTATCGGTTTGATCGCTGACCTGGCCGACGGGGTCCAAAACATGATTTCTGACATGCCCATGATTCCAGCCCTGCTAACCACTGTCATCCCGCTGAGTATGCTGTGGGGTTGGTTGATCTGGTACCTGCTGAGAGATTCCCTTAGCCAGAATCGTGACATCCATTGAGAGCGGTTGATATCATGCACAAGCACAATGATAACAAACCCATGACAGCAAATAAGCCACAACGACGGTGGCTCATCCCGTTCAGCGTATTAACCTTGTTGGTGTTAAGCACAGTGGCGTGTGGCACTCAGCGCAAAGACGTTGAGGGCTTTAATTTTCGCCGGAACTATACCCTCGATGCCGGGGAGCGCATCGAAGGCGACCAGGTCATTTTGGCCCAGCGGATAACGCTGAACGATCAGGGTGTCATCACGGGCAAGGTGACATTGATCGGCGATGAAGTCAGGCTGAATGCTCAAGTGGAAGATGATGTTGTCATTGTCGCTGACACGTTAACGATCGGTGATACGGCACGCATTGCCGGTGACCTGATCATGTGCGTCAAAAACGTAGAAGGTACCGACACGGCCCAGATCGAAGGCGAGATCAAAAAAGAATGCAACGACACGAGCCGTCAAAGCGTCGAAAGTGTTTTTGAATCGAGCTTCAATAGCTGGCAAACCAGTGTGTTTTTCCACCTGGTGGGCACCATTGCCGGATCACTACTTTTCGGCGCGTTGGCAGCTCTCAGCACCATTTTGTTCCACCAACCGCTGCAAAACATGTCACGTGCCGTGCAGCGTGCGCCCCTTGTCACGGGCGGCATTGGCTGCCTGACCATGCTGATTGCAATCGGCCTGACGTTGATCTACCTCATTTCGCTGCTGCTGATCCTGCCTGCTGTGCTGTTCCCCTACGCGCTGATCGGATGGCTGGTTGTTGCCATGCTGAGTGTGCTGGGCTGGGTGGCCCTGGCCGAACCGTTTGGAAAACGCCTGTTCCGGTGGTTGGGCATGAAAAACCAACCCCCCATGATCGCGGCGGCGGTCGGCGGGGTAACGCTTTCACTGCTGATCCGGGTGTGGGGATTGTTCTGGTTCACATCGTGGATCGGGTTCCTGGCGACGGCGATCCTGGGGTCGATTGGGCTGGGCGCAGTGGTGCTCACACGGATCGGCACCAAACCGTATCCCGCCCCCAAACCAGATACCACGCGCCTGCAATAACCACCCGGCGCATTATCAGATTTGAGCGATCATAACAAAACGGTGGCCCTTCACGGATCCCCGTTTTTTGGTTCTGAGCGACGCAGCGCGAACGTGTCGCTTAATCCTGCTCGTATACAGCCACTATCCCCGCCAGGATTTCACGCGTGAACCGGTTCACACGCCACAATACGTCACCCCAATCCGAGCCGGTATACGCCGAGTCAGTCTCCGAAAGCTGGATTACAGCTTCCAGCAAAAAGTCACTGAAATAAAAATACCCTTCCAGGGCTTTCGACAGCGTCAACTGCTGCCCCTTCAACAGCCTGCCGTACACATCGCCAATTTCGTGAGCGGTACGCAGCCCATCTTCAACCAGCGGACTCGCCAGGTGAGTGATCAACGCGTCCATGAGACGCAGCCCTTGCTGGCGCATGATTTCGCGAGCCTGGACATCCAGTTGATCGTACCATTCCAGGTCGGCCAGGTCCTGGCGATCACCAATCGCCAGGCGGGTACGGCCCAGCGCACTCTGAACCACCACCTGTGCTTTGGTCGGCCTGCTTTTGTGTTGGGATGCCAGCCACTGCTTCAGGTCGGAGCGCCGGAATCGACGGTGTCCGCCGGGCGTGCGGCGGAATGGCAGTTCGCCCCGTTCGGCCCAATTTCGGATCGTTGTGGGGTGAACGCCTATAATCTCTGCGGCTTCGCCCAGGCTTACCCATTCGGAAGATTGACTCATACCGGTTTCCGTTCAGTCAACACCGGACAATTCTTATTTCTGACTCTACAGCATATCTACCGGATCAACATCAATATACCAGCCATCTGCCACATCAAGATCGGCCAGTAAGGCGATGGGGTTTGGGCTGCGCACGATCAGATGCCAGCGAAACTGGTTGTTCCGCTTGGCAAAAAAACAGGGCGTAGGGCCGATGAGTTCGGTAGCGGAAAAACGGCCATCCGTTAGGCGCTGTTCGAGCAGTGCCCTGGCACGCCGGGCTTCCTGTTCGACCTGTCCCGGCGCTGTGCCTTGAAATAACAGCCGCGCCAGGCGGCGGAATGGTGGAAACATCTGATCGTGGCGGTATACAATTTCCTGGCGGTAAAACGCTTCATAATCGTGTTGGGCCGCGGCCCGGATAGCGTAGTGCTCCGGCAGGTAACTTTGCAGCACCACACGCCCGCCCAACGGACCGCGTCCGGCCCGGCCTGCAACCTGTGTCAGCAGTTGGAAGGTGCGTTCCCCGGCGCGGTAATCCGGCAGTCCCAGCGCGGTATCGGCAGAGATAATGCCAACCAACGTAACCTGCGGCAGGTCCAGCCCTTTGGCGATCATCTGGGTCCCGATCAAAATATCGGCCTGGCCGTCGCTGAAATGTTTTAAGATAATCTCGTGCGCCTCGCGCCCGGTGGCCGTATCCCGATCCCAGCGGATAGTCGCCGCACCGGGAAACGATTCGTGAACGGCGTCCTCGATCAACTCGGTCCCCTGCCCGAAATGTTTGATACGGCTGCTGCCGCAGTCCGGGCATACACTGATATGCGGCTGCGTGTACCCGCAGTAATGACAAACCAGCGCCTCACGCGGGCCGTGATAGGTTAAGGGGGTGCTGCACCGGGGACACATGGCAATATAACCACAGTCACGACACATCACAAACGTTGCCGTCCCACGCCGGTTAAGAAACAGGATCGCCTGTTCGCCCCTGGCGAGCACTTCATTTAATGCCGTGCGCAGCGTGCGGCTGAAAATACTGCGATTCCCGTCGCGTAGTTCCTGGCGCATATCAACTACCTGCACCGTCGGCAGCGCGGCGCTCATGGCGTCACTGGCATCGGTGGGATGGTAGCGGGCTGCGGGCGCATTCAGACGGCGTGTTTGTTCTGCCAGCCGTTCGCGGTGAGCAATCACCCGGTCCGGCAGGCGCAGCAAGCGATAATTGCCCCGTTCTGCCCGAAAATAGGTCACGACATCCGGGGTAGCGCTGCCTAACAGCAGTGTCCCGCGTGTAAGGCGCATCAACTCAATCGCAGTTTGGCGGGCGTGGTAGTACGGACCGGGAACACCTGGCGACTGCTTGTAACTGTCGTCGTGCTCCTCGTCCAGGATCACCAATCCGGCATCCGGCAGGGGCACAAACAGCCCGGAACGCGCGCCAACCACCACGTCAATGTCACCCGACCGGGCGCGGCGCCAGGTATCGTATCGCTCACCCGGCGTCAAACCGCTGTGGACGACTGCCACCCGCCCCGGAAATCGTGACGCAAACCGGTGTACCGTCTGCGGTGTAAGCGCGATCTCCGGGACCAGAACAATCGCCTGCCGGCCCTGGGCTAAAACACGCTCAACCGCACGCAGATAAATTTCCGTCTTGCCGGAGCCGGTGACACCATGCAGCACAAACACACCCGAAACATCCGGCGGCGGTGACATCTCGCCCCAGTGAACGGCGTCCATATACTGCCG
>JAFGHR010000012.1 GCA_016930015.1 Anaerolineae bacterium
CACGATCTGGTCTCCGATCGTGCGGTCCTCAAACAACCCCAGCGCATGATTAACTTCGGCAGCGGCGCGCTTAACCACCACCTGCGCCCACACAAACGCCGGATAGGGCCGCATCCCGCTGATCGGGAAGTTCTGCACGGCCCGCTGAGTCTGCGCGCCCCACAGCGCGTTTTCGGGCACCTGGATATCGCCTAATGAGTCTTTTTCGATTCGATAGTCAGTCATAGCACGGTAATTCCTTCTGTCCTGTATGTTCTTTCCCTGTGCAAACCGGACCAGATCGCGCCGGACCACGAGTGATCGAGGCGCGGCGAATAGATTATAAGAAAAGCGCAGCGCACTTGGGGACATCTCGCTCCGACCCGCCCGGTGATTCTCCTCAGCAGGGCGCGCTTTTTCTGTGCTATGCTAATAGATGACTTTATTACCGACCGTTCGCCGGTCCCGGCATGACCACCGGCCACAAGTTGTATACGGGAGGGAATTGAACATGACGGGTACAAAACAGCTCATCCGGCGATTTCTACCGATCGCATTTCTCACCATCATCCTCTTGTCGGGAACTTTCGCCGCTGCGGGCCAGCCCGCCGACCTGATCGCGTCTCTCGATCCACAGCAAGGACTCGTCCAGATCCGGCCCGCCGACAGCGCCGAGACCGACTGGCGCACGGTGACTGAGATCGAACTGGTTGAGGAAGGAGCCTGGGTCCGTACCGGCCCGTTAGGGCTGGCGTACCTGACATACTTCGAGGGCATTGAAAGCGAAATCCTGCCGGACACGCTGATTCAAGTCAGCACCTTGAGTCTGGCGGACGCTGACTCCCCGCAGATCACCGTGTCAGTATTCGTCGGCGATGTCCACCACCGGATCAATCAGGTGCTGGATGCCGAGTCGCGCTACGAAGTCGATACGCCGAGCGCCTTTATGACCGTGCGCGGCACCGACTTCTGGAGTACGACCAAATGGTGGTCGGACACCTACGTGAACGTGCTCGATGGTCGCTTGCAGGTGGCGGGCAAAGCGCCTGATGGCATGATAGGTGAGCCGGTCGAGGTCAACAGAGAACAGTCCGTTATGGCACACCCGGAAGGACAGCTAGGCGCGATCCTGCCCCTGCAACCCCTACCCCTCTATCCGCCTGAAGCGCCGCTGGCTCCGCCGACCTGCGGCAATATGATCTGCGATCCGGGCGAAGAGACGCTGTGCCCGGTGGACTGTGTGCAGTTGACGAGCTGCGGCGACCGGCTGTGTGACAAACGAGCGGGCGAAAACCCGATCACCTGTGCGGCGGACTGCGTCCCACCGTTTCCACAGCGCGCCAGCGTAATATCCGTATCCGAGCCATGCGCGATCCAGACCAGTGAGCTGTTCATCCCGCTGCGCGTCGGACCGGGATACAACCGCAGTGTGCGCATGTACCTGCCCGCAAACCAACTACACCCGGTCATTGGACAGATTCAGTTGGCCGACAATACTCAATGGTGGCAGATCACAGTCGAAGGCGCGCCGCAAGCGTGGGTGCTGCAAAGCGACGTGAATGCTTCCGGTGACTGCGCGATTGTGGCGCATGTCGAAGCGCCGCCCGTGCTCGCACCAGCGCCGCAGCCCCTGCCCACACAGCCCGCCCAACCGGTCATCCCGCTCCAGACGGATGTAGAGGACCCGACGCCGCTGCCGGAGCCGACGATCTCATTTGTGGCCGACAAGACAACCGTCAAACCCGGCGAGTGCGTGACGATTCGCTGGGATGTCGAGGGCGTGTCGCAAGTGTACTACCAGGGACAGGGGGTCGTCGGGCACGGCTCAGCGGTGGAGTGTGTCCAACGCACCGCGACGTTCACGCTGCAAGTGATTCTGCTGGACTCGACATCGGTCTATCGCACCATCACGATCACGACGCCGTAGCGCGGCAGATCGCCCCGAACCGGCACTCCTCGCACATAACAGTATTGAGCACTTGAGATCAATAGGACTCAAGTGCTCGCGCATTTTTCAGCGCATTATAATAAAATATATCTACACAATTCTACTATTAACGTGCGGGGGAAAAGAAATAATGCCAAGACACTTCGTCCGACATTTGATTCCACTCTTGGGGCTGCTAATGGCGTTTATGCCCATCTTCAGCACCCCCACACCCAGTATCGCCCAGGTCACCACGACCGTAACGCTCGCGACAGTTGACGTGGGTGTCGCTGAAACCACCTGGGTCGAAGGGCGCATCGCGTGTGGTGTTGCCGAGGGATGCAGCGGCTTTTCGATCACGGTGCGCTTTGACCGCGAGCTAGTCCGCGTGCAGACCGCCGAGATCGGCCCATACCTCGGCGCGCAGGTGTTTGAAGCGCAGAACATGGTCGATAACGCCGCCGGTACCGTACAGCTTTCGGCGGCAGCCCTACAACCGATCCCCGCCGGGGCGGAGAACATCCTGTTCCGGCTGGAAGTCGGCGGGCTGTATCCCGGTCAGGCGGCGCTCGAAGTCGCTGAGATCGAGGTTGTAAACCCGAACGGCGAGACACTGCCCGCCAGTGGCGGCGCGGGCGCGGCGAACGTCTACGAGACCGGCAAAATCCCGTTCTTCTCGCCACCTGTGAACGAATGGGAAGTCGCGTTTGTCTCTGAGCGCGACGGTAATCCGGAAATCTACAGCATCATGGCGAACGGCAGCGGCCTGCGCCGTCTGACCGAAAACGACGTGCTCGACGGTGGGCCAACGTGGTCGCCGGACGGGGCGCGGATTGCGTTCCATTCACAGCGCGACGGGGGCCTCGACATCTACGTGATGAACGCAGACGGCAGCGGCGTGCAGCGCCTGACCGATCACGGCGCGACAGACTACGCACCGGCATGGTCACCGGATGGCGGGCGAATCGCGTTTGTCTCCGAGCGCAATGGTAACGCCGATATCTTCGTGATGAACGCTGACGGGTCGAACGTGCAGCAGATCACCAGCGATCAAGCGCAGGAAACACAACCGGTCTGGTCGCCGGATGGATCGAAGATCGCGTATGCCTCCAACGCGGGCGGCACGTATGAGATCGTCGTGATCAATGCCGACGGTACAGCGCCACAGCAGATCACGAACCTGTTTGGCGCAAACGGCTGGCACCCCGCCTATAACGGCATCGGCACGCTGGTAGCGCTGAGCATCGAGCGCGACAACCTGGCCGATATCTACACCATGACACCCGCCGGCCAGAACGTGACACGCCTGACGCCGGAAAGCGATCAACTCACCTCGACTGACTGGTCACCGGACAGCCGTTATCTCGCGCATATGTCCACCCAGACCGGCATCACCGACCTGTACGTGCTGGACACCGCGCGCGATTACCTGTTCCGCCTGACCGAAGACCCTGACGAGGACTACGATCCGGACTGGCGGCCTGTCGGCGAATCAGGTCCGTGCGCCATCCGCACCAGCGACCCGTTCATCCAGTTGCGCGTCGGGCCCGGCCTGAACCGCACAGTCTTCACCTATGTGCCGGTCAACCAGGATGTGCTCGTCACCGGGCAGATCACCGACGGCGATGGCATCCTGTGGTACGAGATCGACAAGACACAGATCATCGGCGGCGAGCAGGTGAATGGGCTGTTCGTGCGCGCATCGGAAGTGAGCGCGGTCGGTGCGTGCGGATCGTTGCCGCCTTCCGAGGGGACGCCAATCATCCCTGATGTGCCCCGCCCCACCCCCGGCGACGGTTCGTGGGGGCCGTGCGGCTCGTGCGATACGTGCGGGCATCCGGGCGAATGTGTGACCTCACCGTCTGGCGAATGCCTGTGGGACCCGGCAACCTGCGGACCGCCC
>JAFGHR010000013.1 GCA_016930015.1 Anaerolineae bacterium
AACGCCCTGACCAGCACTTCCAGCACGGTATGCCCGGCCAGCCCGATGCTGAACAGGGCCAGCGCCCACGCCGTACCCGCCGTATCGGTCGCCGTCCATTCCTGGCGTTCGAGCAGCAGCGCCACCACCGGGCGCGCGAGCACGGCCAGCCCAATCCCCGCCGGGATCGACAGGAACAACACGCTGCTGAGTGCGCCCGCCAGCGTGCGCCGGAAATCGTCCAGGTCGTCTTGAGCGCTCAACGTGGACAGGGTCGGGAAGACCGCCGTACCCACGCTTTGGCCCAGGATACCCAGAACAGTGAACATCAGCGTAAACGCCACGCTGAGCGCGGTCACGCTGCCTTCCATCATGCCGGATGCCAGCGCCGTATTCACCCAAAAATTCACCTGCACGATGCCCAGCCCCAACACGCGCGGCCCCATCAGCAGCAGGACTTCCTGCACGCCGGGGATACGCGAGTCCAGCAGCGGGCGGTAGCGGAAATCCAGCCGGATCAGCATTGGCACCTGGATACACAAATGCAGCCCGGCACCGATCACCGCGCCCCACGCCAGCCCGTGAATATTGTCCCCCTGCGCGAGCACCAGCGCCCCGAAGATCAGGCCCAGGTTGTACATACTGGGCGCCAGGGCCGGGGCCAGAAAGTGCTGGTGTGCGTTCAAAATGCCCATCGCCAGCCCGCTGACGCCGAAGATCACAACCGTCAGCAGCATAATACGCATGAGGTCAGCGGTGAGCGCCTGTGTGCTGCTGGCCGCGTTCGGCACCAGCAGGTAACGCGCGATTGGGTCGGCGAACACAAATGCCAGCAGCGCCAGCACCACCGCGACCGCGATCAGCAGCGTGATCACGGCATTCGCCAGCCGCCACGCGCCGTTGTCGTCGCCGCCCGCCAAAAAGCGCGTAAACACCGGGATGAACGCCGATCCCAACGCGCCGCCAGCCACCAGCACAAACAAAGTTTCCGGCACGCGTTGAGCCGCGACAAACGCGTCAAGCTGGGCGGTCGCGCCGAACGCCGCCGATATCGCGGACTGGCGCACGATGCCCAGTATGCCGCTGGCGACATACGCCAGCATCACGATCCCGGCGGCGCGGGCGATCTGGCGACCCGACAGGGCGCGCACGGACGAATCAGGGTGGGTGTCGGTCATAAACCAGACCTCGTTAGTGATAGGTAAGGCAATTGCTTCAAATTATGGTGGGGCTTTTTGTGCAGCGTCTTCCTCCTGATCCCTTATCGCACACTAGCGCTGTATTTGCCCCTCCATGGCTTGGCCGGGGAAGGGGCAACCGGGCTTTAGTCCACAGGCTAACGCCCGGTGGGGAGGGGCGTTTTTTGATTTCAAAGCGATAGCCCTGTAGTGAGATAGGTAATCATCAGAATCCAGGGAATCCGGGCGCAGTACGCCCGCTGCTATGGTAGCGGCCCGCTGCTATGGCAGCGGCTCGATCCAGTATTCGGAACTGTCGCCGCTGGCCGTCCAGCCGGTGATGCCGTTATACGTGACCTGCCACCATGTAAAGCCGTCCGCGCAGCGCGGCCCGCCCACGACCGAGAACACCCCTTCGCCGGGAATGCTGCCGATCGTGCCGCCGCTCAATGAGGGCACGTTGCGTAATTTGTTCGGCAGGCCGGGCGTGACGCGGCCCTGTCCACCGACCGCCAGCCGCACCGCCGGAGCGCCAGGGCACGCATACGTCGATAGATCGGTCGGGCCGACCGCGCCCGTATCGGTGTCTTCAATCTGGGTGGTGGCACCCGCGCCGCCATCATACATCACCTGCCGCCACAACTCGTACAGCATTTGCAGCGCGGTCAGGTTGCGCATGGGATAACCATATTGCAGGTGGTTGGCGTCAAAAATGGCGTGCTGACCGTCCGGCGGCTCGGATGGGTGGCCGCCGTCACCGCTCAAGCCCTTGTTGGGCAGGTTGATCATGGCGCCGTAGTAGTTCCACAGCGGGATATCATACGCGCGCGCGGTGGCGATGATGATCTGGTTGATATCCCGCCCGCGCTGGTTGCGTTCTTCCTCGACTTGCAGCGGCGGGATCGTGCTCAGGACCGGGACAATGCCCATGTCGATCGTGATCTGGACCACGCGTTCCAGGTTGGCGCGGTACTGGTCCAGCGTGATAAAGCCTTCGCTGTCGATGGTACCCAGCATGATCAACGCAACGGATGGCTTGGCGGTGCGGTATTCGCATACCAGCGGCGTTTCATCCCCGCCGCACAGCGGTGATCCGCTCTTGCCGGGCGTAAGCTGTGTAACCGTGCTCCAGCCGGGCATCGCGGCCAGTGACGCCGCCGAGAACGAGTTTTCGCCGCGCGCGTTCGGGCCGGAAAAGTAGTTCACTGCGGGCTGAAGATGGCTGTAGTCGCCCAGGTCGTAATTTGACGCGAGCTGGTGCATAAAATACGGCGCAAACGTGATGCTGTCGCCCACCTTCGAAAACACGTTGGGCCGGTTGCCTTTGGCCTGCCCGTCGAGGAATATCTGGCGGGCGTGGGCCGACACGCCGGAAACGATCGCCAATCCGTCAGATGATCCCCCCGGAATAGTCGCCGCCGGGGCGGCGGTGGGCGCTTCGACGGCGGCGCCGGTTACTTCAACCGTGTTCAGATCGATGGTGAGCACCAGGTAATTAGCGGCCACCCAGCCGCGCGTGCCATCGGCTGTCGTCACCTGGAGCCAGATGTTATCCGCCGTCCGCCCGATGATCGTCAGCGGCGCGTTGGCGTCCAGCGTGGTCAGGATGTCGCCTGCCGTGCCAGGGGTGCCGCGCAGCCGCAGCCCGCCGCAGCTCGAACACACTGCCGCGCCTGCCGGGGCCGGAGTCGGGCTGATGGGTGTTTGCACGATGAATACCGGCGTGAAGGTCGGCGGCTGGCTGTAAAACGGCGTATTGCTGGCCACCGCCGCAACCGCCACATTGTCAGAGGCCGCTGCCCCACCTATACCCGCCGCGCTGTCCTGCGCGGGGAAGGGCGTATTCGTGAGCGTCGGCGCGCCGGTGGGATGCAGCCCGGCAGGCGTAAACGACGCCGGGGCGGTTGTGGTTTCGGTCGGCGTAGCGCCGGTCGGTGCGCCGGTGATCGGGGTAGCGCCGTGATCGGATTCGGCGGTCAGGGTTGGGGCCGGTGTGACACTCGGCAGCGGAGTGTCCGCCTGGACATTTTCACTGTTTTCGCTGGATTCGGCGTCCGGCAGACCGGTTGGTGCGGTGGCCCACGCTACCGGCGTGTTGTTGTCAACGGTTGGCCTGGGTGATTCCTCGCTCTGGCTCAAATTGCAGCCGGACAGCAGCGCCGCTAATCCCAGCCCGGTAATCACTTGCAGAGCGTGTCGCCGTGCGTGTCGCTGTGCGTGTCGCCATGCGTGTCGCCGAACATTCATGGTGTCCCCGTCTCCTGACCGGCAGAATCAACCCGTGCCTGCCATCATGATCGGTGTCTGAAGTGGGCGTATTATAACGCGATTCCAACGCCGGGCGAGTGACGCCAGGGCTATCGCTTTAAGATCGAAAAATGCCCCCCCCTCCCCGGCCAAGCCATGGAAGGGAAAAGGCGTTCTGACCAGGGATGCTGGCTCCCCTTTCTCCATCTCGGATGGGAAAAGGGGAAACGTTACCGCAGGTAACGCGGGGATAGGGGCAAGCCAGCGAATTGGTGGCGAAACAAACCATAAAGAGCCTTAGCTTTATGTGTATGGGATTTAGGGGGAAGGCGCTGCACGAAACACTAACCATCTATTTGAAACGATTTACCCTACGCCGCACTTATGTTACATTATGGCGCGTGTTGGCCCTCGACGCGCTGCGCTGCCTGCGGTATGATACGCGCTCACGAAAAAACAAATCGAGATCATAAAAAATCGGGGTGCCACCTCATGCCAACTCGCCAGGACGCGTATTATCTGCTCAGCCTGGGCTGTGCCAAAAACACCGTGGATTCGGACTCTATGGCCGCGCTGCTCGACGAGTCCGGTATGCGGATCGTGGATGATCCCGGCCAGGCCGGGGTGTTGATCGTCAACACCTGCGGCTTTATCGCGTCCGCACGCGGCGAGAGTATCGGCGCGCTGCGGGAACTGGCCGCCAACAAAGAGCCGGGCCAACTGCTAATCGCTGCCGGGTGCCTGTCGCAGCGTTACGGCCACGATCTCCCGGCGCAGGTGCCGGGCCTGGACGGCGTGATCGGCACCCGGCGCTGGATGGATATTGTTGACCTGGTGCGGCGGCTGCGAACCCGTACACATCCCAGGCCGATCTATCACCTGCCGGAAGAAGCGGTCACCGTCGGGAGCGATGAGCGCGGCGTGAGCCGGGTTGCCATCCAGGGACCGAGCGCCTACCTCAAGATCGCGGACGGCTGCCGCCGCCCGTGCGCGTTTTGCGCGATCCCGGCCATCAAGGGCACGGCTGTCAGCCGCCCCGCCGACCGTATTCTGAATGAAGCGCGGCTGCTGCGTGACGGCGGCGCGCAGGAAATCATCCTGATCGCGCAGGACACCAGCGATTACGGTCACGATCTCGGCCAAAACGACGGGCTGGCGCACCTGCTCGACCAGCTTGTGGCCGCTGTGCCGGATGTGCCCTGGATTCGGATCATGTACGCGTATCCCGGTTACGTGACCGAGCGCCTGATCGATACGATGGCCGCCCGCGCGCAGATCGTGCCGTACCTGGATATCCCGTTGCAGCACGCCCACCGTCAAACCCTGCTGCGGATGCGCCGTCCGGCCAACATCGATTGGGTGTACCGCACCCTCGACACGATGCGCTCCGCCATGCCCGACCTGGCGATCCGCACCACGTTTATCGTGGGGTATCCCGGCGAAACGGACGAGGAATTCCAAACCCTGCTTGATTTTGTGACGGATATGCAGTTCGACCGCGTGGGTTGTTTTACGTACAGCCACGAGTCGGGCACGCCGTCCGCCGATCTGCCGGATCGTGTTGGAGAAGCGGTCAAGGAATATCGCCGCGACGAATTGATGCGCACGCAGCAGCCGATCAGCCTGGCGAAAAACCAGGCGTTGGTGGGCCGTGTGCTGCCCGTGCTGGTCGAGGGTTATGGTGAGGCGGTAGACGAGGATGGGAACCCGACCGGCGACGTGATCTCGGTGGGACGGTCGTACCGTGACGCGCCGGAGATCGACGGCTATGTGCTGATCGAAGGTGAACTACCGGTTGGCGGCCTGGTGCCGGTGCGTGTAACCGGCGCGATGGTCTACGACCTGATCGCGTCGCCCGACCTGGCCCCGCCGACCGTGATCCAGCCGGGGACGATTCTCGGCCCGCAGGGCTAGGCCGGGATCAGCGCCGTATCAGTCCACGGCAGGCAGATCGAACCAGAAAACCGACCCGCCGCCCGGCGTGCTCTCCACCCCGATATCACCGCCCAACTTGCTCAGGATGCGTGATGCAATCGACAGCCCCAGGCCGAACCCGTCGGCTTCGCATTTGTGAAACCGTCCGAATACCTGGAATACCTGCCCGGTGTGTTCCGGTTGGATGCCAAGACCGTTATCGATGACCTCGTAACGCACTCGTTTTTCCCGATCCGTGCGGTGAAACCCGCGAATTCGAATACACGGATCGGGATTGTTGGAGCCAATATATTTCACCGCATTGTCGATCAGGTTGGCGAATACTTCTTCGATCCACGGGCCGTAGGTCAGGGCGGGCGGTATGTCCGGCTCAATCGTAACTTTCATCTGGCGTGTGGTGATTTTGTTCTCCATGCGTTCGATCGCGGCCTGGATGACCTGGGTTATGTCAGTTGGCTCGATGGTTTGGGTGGCGTCGCGCAGATGCGCCAGCAGCAGCAGGTTTTCGATGACACTGTTCATGGTTTTGGTTTTGCGGTGGATGGTTGTCAGCATATCCTGAGCGTCAGGCGGCAGGATATCTTCATAATCGTCGCTCAGGGTTTCGGTATACCCCGTGACCACGGTTAGCAGGTTGGACAGGTCGTGGGCCATCGCAAAGCTGAAGGCGTCCAGTTCTTCGTTACGCCGTTCGAGTTCAAATGCGTGTTGGTGGATGATTTCTTCGGCTTGTTTGCGCTCGGTGATGTCGTGCATCACGAGCAGCCGCCCGGCATAACGCCCTTGATTGTTGTACAGCAGTGAGATATGCATGTCGAAGCAGCGCTGTTGATTGTTACTGTCGTAAATGACAACTTCTTCGCTTTCAA
This sequence comes from Anaerolineae bacterium, assembly GCA_016930015.1. Lineage (GTDB taxonomy): Bacteria > Chloroflexota > Anaerolineae > Aggregatilineales > Aggregatilineaceae > JAFGHR01. The sequence continues at coordinate 6,209 of JAFGHR010000013.1, forward strand.
CTTCACGCCGTTCACTGTAGTGCTTGAGCAAGTCCGGGTAGTTGGCGAAAACGATCCGGGCTGGCAGCCCCACAGCATAGGATGCTTTGATTCCGGCTGCCTGTTGAACAGCCGGGTTGAGATCAACGACGCGGTCGATAGCGTCGAGCACGATCACCAGGTCGCTCATCGTTTCGATCAGGGCGGCGCGTGCTACTGGTGCAACATCAAGCAGACGGAAGTTAAACATAGCATGTGCCAGTGCCAGACTACTCAGAAAAAACGCGAACACGGTATTATCAAGATACGCGATAGGCCGGATGTGAAGCACATAACACAGGTTGGCCACCCAGGGCGGAACAAGCGCGGCGAGCATCGACGCCATCTGGCCCTGGAACAGCCGCGGCTGGCGTCGAGTGGTTCGGATCATGGCCAAGCAGCTCGTGGTAAGTACGATGTAGTGATAGACTGCTTGAACCCAAAACAACGGTCCAAACCCACTGCGCCAGACCGTGAACGAGCCGGTATCTACCAGGTGGGGCCTGACCCAGTACAGATTGTGATGTTCGTTGGTCCACACCACGGGCAGTGTAGCTGTTGGGTGAATGAGCATCAGCGCCAGGCGGCGGCGTGTGAGCCAGTCGGTTTTGCCGGTATATTCGGCCACCAGGGTCATCCACGCGGTAGGGATGTTCACAATGCCCAGGTATTTGAACTTGGCCCAAAACAGCTTGGTTTTCAGGTCAACCGCGGCCATTTCAAGTGTGTAGGCAAAGCTCCACACGCTGAGTGATGCCATCAACACGGTGCTGGGACCGGCAGCGGGTGCAGGTCGCCGCCGCCACGTATAACGTGCCAGCGCCAATGATGCCAGGGCTACACCCAGCAGCGGGATAGTGAACGGTGTACGCTGCCAGTGTCCACGTGTGCGCCGGGTCAACCAACCACGCAGCTTAGACACGATTTTCCCATTCTGATAGCGACGGGCTAAACAAAACACGCCCACTTTCTATTATAGGTGGAAACGATTTCATTACCAAGCGGCTGTGTTGTCAGGGCAGAGCAATCGCTTTAAAATCGAAAACCGCCCCGCGTTAGCCCGGAGGGGAGGGGCGGTTTGAAGCGATAGCCCTAGGGATACGTTCAACCCATGTGATAACCTGGATGTCTGTCATGATCGGTTAGTCCTGATTCCTGGTGCGCGCCCGGTTTAGGTTCTTCCAGGGAAATTATTTTTATGGCGCAGCCTTATCCATGCAGCAGCGGCGTGACGTCGCGTTCCAGAATGGCGCGGCTGATGGCTCCTGGCGGCCAGGCTTTGACCAGTTCGCCGTTAGGGCCGATCAGGTAAGACGTGGGCAGGCTTTGGCCCCCGTAGCGATCGAATACGCCGCCGGTTGTGTCCAGCGCGACAGGGAAGTCAAAACCGTGCGCCTGCATAAAGCCGCTGACAGTAGTGGTTGTCTCGCCTATGTTGACTGCCAGCAGGCTGAAGCCCTGGTCCCGGTGCGCCACGTGAAAGGCGTTCAGGTCCGGCATTTCGGCCTGGCATGGCGGGCACCACGTCGCCCAGAAGTTCACGAGCACGTATTGCCCCCGAAAATCAGCCAGCGATACCGGTTCGTCCAGGCCGGGCAGTGAAAAATCAAAGGATAAGAGCGGGGCGGGCCTGCTGATCTCGGTATTATTTTCGTCCGTATCGCGCAGAGCAGCATAACCTGCGGCCAGTATCACGACGCCGGTCACGACTGCGCCCACCATGATAACCCGCCGGTCGATTCTGTTCCACCATAATGTTTGCCGAGTTTGTCGCGTTTGCCGCCTGCGGCGGTCCATGTGTTGTTTGGCCATAACTTTTTTGTATCCTGTCTATGTGTAATCACACGTGCCCACGCATGATTACGCATGATTACGCGCTGCCTTCTACTTGGATGCAGGCGCGCCGGGTGCGTTGCATTCACGCCCTCGACTCGCGCTCGAACGTATAAAACCGGCGCGTGACGACCATCCCGGCCCTGGCATAAAGTTGATGTGCGCCGGTCGGGTTGTTGGCGTCCACCTGTAACCCGATGGTGTTTATGCCGCGCGCGTAAAACGCACCGAACGCTTCGCGCAGCAGCGCTTGCCCGATTCCCCGCCGCCGCCACGCGGGATGAACGCCCAGTTCACTGATCCAACCCTGGTTTTGCCCATCCCGGCACCGGATCGAACACAAGGCCGCGCCGGTGATCGTTTCGGTGCTGCCCGTGACGGTTGTCGCCAGAAACCACAGCGCAGGATCAAAGTCCGTATGGCGTAATGCCTGCCGCATCCACTGGCGCACCGCGCCGGGCACGTCGTGCCGTACACCGGCAAACGCTTCTTGCAGCATATCCTGCACCGCGCGTCTATCGTCACCCGGTGCATAGGTGCGCAGTGTGATCCCGGCGGGCTGTTCGGGGTGATCCGGCGGCGCGTCCAGCAGAATACCCATGTAGATCATGCTCGCGGTCAGCCGGTAGCCGTAACCCTTGAGCACCTCGCGTACAGCGTCACCGGTAACCGCGTCGGCACCGCTGTTCAGCAGCAGTGTTCGATTATGTGCGCTGGTTTGATCGGCCAACCGTGTGTTGAGCCAACCGGCCAGGTAGTGCCCAATCGCTGGCGTGGCATGGTCGGGATGGACCCGGCTCCAGGCATAAAACTGGGCGTAGGCTTCGCGGTGCCACAGCTCGATATAAGCGGCAGGTGCGCCGCCGGGCGCGCGCACGATCCAGGTATGGGTAGCCAGTGGCAGGTCCGCATTGAGCCAATCCTCCCGCTTGGCGTCCGGGGTGGTAGCGGCACCGGTTTCGACCGTCGCGCAGGCGTTGATCAACTGCACGACGCCGGGTAGATCGGCCATCGTTGCCGGATGTGCGCTGTAACCGTTCGTGAGGTTGGATGAAAGGATCATTTGTTTTCGCCAGCCCTGTTGTTTGCCCGTGATATGTGATCGACCGGCGCGGGGTGGGGCGGGCGCGTTTGGGATCACGCGCCCACCGTGAACGTCCGCCCGACCGGGCAGTATACCCGGCAAGGGCCTATTTCTCAAGGTCCTGAGTGGCCAGGTCATAACCCGGATGCAGCACTTTTTTGAACTCCTGGAAGCGCTGGTCGGCGTGCATACCATCTTCTTCTTGTGTGCAGGTGTTGACCAGGTCAACCAGCGCCGGGATGTCGTCATGGGCAGCGCAGCGGACCTTGAAGTTTTCGGTGATAGAAGCCTGCATGGTGTAAATATCCTTTCCAACTGGGTTGTGCTGTGGGGGCAGGCCAACTCCCGCCCCCTCTGAACAATATGACTGGTTGTGTGTTATTCGCTGCTGCCGGGCGAGACATCGACATCGTCACAGAATGTGACGCCATCACGCAGCGTTTTTTCGTATTGGATCACGTCGGGCTGCTTGACGAAACCGAGGCGCTCGTTGATCGACAGCATGTTTTGGTTGTTGACCTCGTTGAAGGTCCTGATGATCGAGTTATTGTTGGCTTTGCCATAGGCGACGGCGCGCGCTTTCATCGCGGTGGCAATACCCCGGCGGCGGTAGTCACGTTTGACACCCGTCAGGCCCGTGAACAGCATATCGCTGGCGCGGTCGGCCCACAGGTTGCTCATGCCGATGTATTCGTCACCGTCCAGCGCGACAAAGTAAGCATCCGGCAGAAAGTTTTCCGAGTCCAGAATATCATTTTTCCAGCGTTCAAACGTGGTGCGTGTCAGGTCTTCGGAGCCGGGTACATCCTGGTCCAGAATCCATTCCAGGTCATACAGCTTGCGGTCGCGCTCCGGATCATTCGCCAGTTCGCGGCAGGTCTTGATCACAATACCCTCAGCCGCCAGCCTGTCTTCCAACCCGGCATAAGGTGTGAGGTCTGCGGCGGCGATATCCAGGTTGGACATGCGCGCCCGGTGTGTTTCGATAAACCCGCGTTTTTCGAGAAACCGCATGCCGTCGGGTATATCACTGCGCGAGTTGGAGATCAGCACCGCCGGTTCGAACGGTTCGAGCGCTGCTGACATGTGATCCCACAGCACCGAGCCGATCCCGCGCCGCTGGAAAGTGGGCAGCACACGCACCCAGACGAAAAACTTCAGTGGGTGATACATCCAGACAAACTGGTCATATTGGCCAGCAGCGACGACCTGCCCATCGACCTCGACTACCCAGCGCTGGTGTTTGCATTTAGGATCGCGCCGCGCGTCGTACTCGATGTAGTCCTCGGGAACGGCGGGCGTGTCCGGGTGGATCGCGGTCTGGATATCGGCAATGATCGGGTAATCATCGGGCGTAAAATCGCGAATAGTCATAACGCTGTTCTCCTTCAAAATGTTATGGTAGCTACTGGTTGGTACGGGCACCTGTTCACGGCGCAAAAAAACCGCAGGTGTGTTTCCTGCGGTTGGACATGACGGATCGGTTTTCCGTCGAAAAAACAAGCCGCAGGTGTTGCCCCTGCGGCCTGGTTCATAGCGTTACAAACGTAAGCAGAAACCTAGCGGCGAGCAGGCGCAATACGACAGGGTGTATTGCCAGAAGGCATGATTTGGGACAATGTATGGGCATATAGGATTATCATCGTTCGCGCCTCGCTCCTTTCTGTAAAAAAATTCCGGCAGCACTATAGCATGCTGTCAGGTATCCGTCAAACAATCGTATTTGAGCCGTATTTTCACGCGTGGCATCTGGACATGATCCCACGTTATAATAAGCTTTTGGTTTTGTTGTTTCCTATCAAGGATTATCCATGCCGGTACCGTATTGTACTATTTGCCAGCAAAATGAAGCCGAAAAACAGCAGTACGGTGATGTTACGCTTGAACGGGGCGACTACTGCCCGATCTGTCACCAGCCGGTTTGCCGTTTCCACCTGAACCGTGTACGCTGGCGCTGGAAGACCAATGGCAGGCTCGACAGCGCCTTGATTTGCCGTGACTGCCGTAAGTCGTACCGCCACCGCAACTGGGATGCCCACCTTCGCGACTGGATCGATTAAGTAGGCTGCCTGCGCCTGTGGATGAATGTGATCACCCGCGCAATGAATAAATATGAGGTCAAACGACGATGCCATCTGCTGATGATCTTGACCGTATTCTTGTATTTGATCCGACTATACAACACGGCTTGATCGCGTATGTTCGTGAGTGGTTCGCGGCAGAAGACGAGATACTACGCACGGTCCGCGCCAATATCAAGGCCCATCACCTGCCCATGATCAATATCCGGCCCGAAGAAGGGCAGATGTTAGGGTTTCTGGCGGCGGCTATCGGCGCCCGCCGTATTTTGGAGATCGGCACGCTGGCGGGGTACAGCGCGATCTGGCTGGCGCGCGCGCTGCCCGCTGGTGGCCAACTGATCACGCTGGAGCAGAATCCCGATCATGCTCGCCTGGCCCGCGAACATTTTGCCCTGGCGGGGCTGTCCGACCGGGTCACCCTGATCGAAGGCAGCGCGCACGATCTGCTGGCGGAATCTGCCGGGCCGTTGGCCGGACCGTTTGACATGGTGTTTATCGATGCGGAAAAAAGCGGTTATCCCGCTTATCTGGCGTGGGCGGCGGACCATGTGCGTTCTGGCGGGTTGATCACGGCGCACAACGCGTTTAGCAGCGGGCGGCTGATCACCGAGCCGCACACCGACCGCATGACGGCGATTCGCGGAATGCTCGAAACGATGGCGCGCAATGACCGGCTGGCCGGTACCATCATTCCGGTAGGGGATGGATTGGCGGCGGCCCTGGTTCGCTAGGCGCTCACATTCCGATATGAACGCGTAGCAGGCCTATCACTTATAAAACTAAGAACGCCCCTCCCCTCCGGGCTTCCGCCCGGTGTCCCCTCCCCGACAAAGTCATGGAGGGGAAAAACCGTTGATCGCAAGCAGAAAAGTCCCCCGTCCAGCTTGGCTGGAAGGGGGATTAGGGGGAAGGCTGAGCACAGCGTAGCGCCGCGACACGCCGTGTCGGGCAGCGTTTCACAAAACCTTACCCGTCTATTTGAAGCGATTGCCCGGCTTGCTGATCAGTTCACCGTGATAGGCTGGCAGCGCAATCAGCCTCAATTCAACACGTTGCGGCGCAGATCGTCCAGCACCTTCAGCGTCAGCAGCTCGCGCAGGTCCTTACCGTAGATTTTTTCGTCGCCGTTGAAGTTGATCACGCCGTCTTCACGGAAGGATAGGTGGGTGCCTTCGTCCAGGCAGCCCTGGTTGGGCAAACCATGCGCGGCAGCCTGGATATCGATCAGCGGCACCTGGTACGCACCCGCGATCCCTCGCACGATGTTATTCATTTCGTTCAGGTTTGGCCCATAGCCGCTTTCGGCGATCACTTTTTCGGACATGGTGACCGTGTTCAGCACCGGGATCACACCGCTGTCTAACAGCGTGTTGACGATAATGTCCAGGTTGTAACGGTACTGGCCCGGCGTGCCGAAAACCAGGTCACCCAGCCCGATGTAGATGATCGCCACGCTGGGCTGTTTGACACGAATTTCGCACATCAGCGGGTTTTCGCCGTGTTCGCACACCGACGGGTGCGCGAGTGATGTGTCGAGGATAGACGACGTCGTGTAGCCGGGGTGCGACGTCATATACAGCGCCCCGAATGAACCGGTCTGGCGGAAAAAGCTGATCGTGTTTTGCAGGTACCCGTAATTCCCCAGGGTATACGTGCCCCTGCCGAACGCTACGAACATCGGCAGCGTGTAGGCGTTGCCCGCGCTGGTGCTGTCACCGATCACGATGAACGCGTTAGGCTTGACGCCGAGTTCCAGCCCGCGCTGGTGGATCGTTGCCGCCGACGCCAGCACGTTACCCGGCACATTCGCGCTTAAGTACGGCTCGACGGCTGCCGGGTTTGCGTTGGGATCATTAAGGTACTCGGTGTTTTCTTCGTCCGGCGCGTCGGCCCCCGGCACAAAATCGGCTGGCGGCGCGTCCGGTTGGGTGTCCGCAGGAGCAGCCGCATTGATGATCTCGCCGGATACGGGCAGGCTGGCAGCGGTCCCGGTGGTGAACTGCAAATACGGGCTGGCCAGCCACCCGCGCAGCGATCCGTCAGCCGCATGGCCGAGCACCCACGACGCATCACCATTGCGCCCTTCGAGAATGATCGGTGTGCCGCCGGGCATAACTCCCACCGCATCATGGGCCACGTCCGGGCCAAACCGCACGTTGAGATCGTAGTTTGCGACAGCCGTCACCGCGCCAGTTCCTACTGGCGCGCCAGCCGGGACGGGTGCGGCGGGTGGCGGGGCAGCGGCCAATACGTCATCGGCCACCGGAAGCCATGTCGGGCTGAATCCGGGTTCGTAGTTCAGGTATTGGCTGGACACCCACCCGCGAAACGATTGGTCCGCCGTGACGCCCAACACCCACGATGTATCGGCGTTGCGCCCTTGCAGAATCAGGTCCGTGTTGGCGGCCAGGGTAGTCACCACGTCAAATGACGGTGCTGGCCCGGTCCGCATATTGACTTCGTAATACGTCCACGCGTTTGTGTTGTCTTGGGCCGCCGCCGGTACGGCCACCGGCAGCAGTACAGCCAGGACCAACAAAGCAGCCGTGAGTGTTCGGTATGCCATCATGCATTTCCCCTACGCGCTGGTGTGTTTTTTATCAATCATGCCTGTGTGCCGGGCAGGATACCCGGAAAATCTACACTCGTCCACACTGTACCCTATCTCCAAAACGCTGTAAAGCGGTGCGCCTGTTTTACCCGGCAAGACCGGTAAGATACTCCCCGTGTCGAAACGGGCGTTTTCCCTGCGCCAACCGAATGAGGGTTGCAGAAGGCTAACCCGCGTGCTACACTACCGGCACTTTGTCACAGGGCAGTTTTTTGCTGTTCCTGGGCAAAAAAAACAAATTGAGGATGGAGAGTGACCTATGCGCAGCCGACAGTTAGCATTGTGGATCGGGCGAGTGGTAATACTCGCAGCAGTCGTGATGAGCGTGGTATGGGCTGCCCCGGTCAAGGCTCAGGGTGGCGCTGATGCGACCGTGATCCCGGATGTTCTGAACCTGCGAACCGGGCCGGGAAATGAATACGCTGTGGTGGTTGAGTTGCAGCGTGCCATGTCGCTGACTCTGCTCGCTCGTGATGATATCCCCAGCAACGGCATTTGGGTCTGGGCGCAGACGGTGGACGGTGTCGAGGGCTGGGCGTTGTCCGATTATTTGAACGTGCGTGCCGGGCTGAACATTTTGGAGCTGCCGGTGCGCCAGCCATCAGGCGAGGCCGCACCCGCGCAGCCAGCCGCACCCGCCGCTGAGCCAGCGGACGCGCAAGCCGTCCCCGCTGAACAGGCGGCTCCGGTGAACTTCCCCGAAGGCACGGGTGTGCCTGCTCAGATCGTCGGTACGGTCAATTTACGCAGCGGTCCCGGCACGGAATACGGCGTGGTGGCGACATTGTCGGCGGGGTTGTCAGCCCTGGCGATGGGACGTAACACCGGCGCAGACTGGCTTTTTGTGAGTGTCAACGGCCAGGCTGGCTGGGTGTATTACACGTATATACAACTGCTGTCGAGCGGTATCAACCAGTTGCCCGTAACCGATGGCACGACGATCCCGGCGGCTTCCGCGTCACAGGATACAGCGGCGGATACCAGCGCGGACACGACCACGACCGGCAACGTATCCATTCCCGCCCCGGTGGCCAGCGGCCCCGGCCTGGCCGGGTTTGGTTTTGGCGGCCACGTCGAGAGTTTCTCCCGCCCTGACCTGATGGGCGCAGCAGGCATGACCTGGGCCAAGCGCCAGCTTCGTTTTGCGCCGGGAGCGGACGGTGGCAGCGCGGCAGGCATGATCCAGGAAGCGCACGGCAAAGGTTTTAAAATTCTGCTGAGCGTGGTCGGCCATCCCGCCGACATCAACCAGCCCGGTTATTTTGACGAGTACGCGCGTTTTGTGGGCGAAGTCGCGGCGCAGGGTCCGGACGCGATCGAAGTCTGGAACGAAATGAACCTCGACCGCGAATGGCCGGCGGGCCGTATTGACCCCGGCCTGTACACGCAGCTTCTCGCCAAAGCCTATAACGCGATCAAAACCGTGAATCCGAACATCGCCGTGATCAGCGGTGCGCCGTCTCCGACGGGCGCTGAAGGTGCCTTTGGCGCCGACCGTGTGATGAACGATGATCGTTACATTCAGGGCATGGCGGCGGCGGGCGCAGCCAAATATATGGACTGCCTGGGCGCTCACTACAACGAGGGTATTGTCGCGCCGGGCCAGACCAGCGGTGATCCGCGCGGTGATTATTACACGCGTTACTTCTGGGGCATGGTCAATACCTATTGGAGCGCGTTCGGCGGCTCACGCCCGATCTGCTTTACCGAATTGGGTTACGTAACGCCGGAAGGTTACGGCCCGCTGCCGGGTGGTTTTGCCTGGGGGCAGGGGACCAGCGTTGCCCAGCAGGCGCAGTGGTTGGCCGAAGCTGTGAGTCTGGCCAAGGGCAGCGGCAAGGTGAAGCTGGTCATCATCTGGAACGTGGACTTTGCAAATTACGACGGTGATCCGATGGCAGGTTATGCTATCATCCGGCCCGGCGGCGTGTGCCCGGCGTGTGATGCGCTGGCGAAGGTACGCTGATCACCGGGAGCATGAGAGTCTCTCCGGCGGATCACGAGGTTTTCAGCATACTGTGGCCGGGGCAGCTCATAGCTGCCCCGGTTCTACGCAGCGTGGTAATACGGAGGCGTTGGGCAAACGATGAGTGTGACACCTAACCCCGATTGGCAGAACAACAGCGATAACCAGCAGGCTCCCGGCCAGTTTTCGGGGCAGGCGGCGAAGGGCGGGCCATCCGTCCCTAAGACGTTCCCGCAGTTTCAGCCCACGTCGGAACCTGAACAGCCCCGGCGCCAACAGGGTGATGGTGGTTGTTTGCTGCCCGTATTAGGGATCGGGACGGTGGTGCTGTCATTGATCGTGCTGGCGCTGCTGCTGCCGCCTATATCGCTGTGGGACGTCATCGACGACGCGGTGAACGGGTCCGAAGACGACACCGCAGCCGGTGACGAACTGGTGTTCCTCGACGTGAGCGCCACCACGCCGCGTATTGAATCCGAAGGGCTGACGATCACGGCCAACGGCAACCTGGCCGAGCCGTTTGGTGTACACGTCGCCGCGCTGTCTCCGGCGGATTACCTGGCCGAGAATACACCGTCGCAGGGGTGGACGTGTGAAACCGCGCTGCCGGTGGGTTTTGCGCTGGCGAGTAACGTCTACAGCCTGATGCAGAACGGCACACTTCCGCGTGACCTGATGCTTGAAGTGCCCGTGTTGCCGGAGTTTGGCGGCGATGATAACGGGTCGCTGGCGCTGTATTCGTGGAATGCCGATCGCGGTGAGTGGTCATTTTTACCGGCGCAGCCCGCCGAAACGGCGGGTACCCTGATCGCGCGTGTGACGGTGCTGCCGCGCTGTGTAGCCGCGTTCCGTGAAGCCGCTTCGGTCCGGCAGGTGGGTGTGACGCTGGCGACCAGTGATACATTCGCCGCCGATATGCTGGCTGCCAATTCCGCGCTGTATCCCGGTGCGCTGCATCCGACCGCCGACGGTGCGCTGTCCGGTGTGCTGGCGCCCGGTTTCGAAACCGGGCAGGCTTACGACGTGTTCCCGGTCGTCCAGAATTTTGGCGATCCGGCAGTGATCGACGTGGCCACCGTGCGCCGGATTCTCCAGAGCGCATCGCTGCGCAAAACCCATGCGCGCCAGATCGCGGCTTTTGTGCTGCGTGAGGATGCCGGGTACGCCGGGGTGCTGGTCGATTACCGGGCGCTGCCGTCCGATCTGCGCGATCAGTTCAGCGTATTTGTGCGTGAACTGTCCGGCCTGCTGCAACCGGCTGATCGCCGGTTGGTGGTCGCGGTGCCCATGCCCGAACAGGAATCGTCCGGAAGCTGGTTGACCGGCGCGTATGACTGGCGCGCGCTGGGACGGTATGCCGACGCCGTGGTGATCAACGGGCCGCTCGATCCGTTGGCGTATGCGCCGGGCGGGGCGGTCGATGCCGTTTTGGACTGGGCGGCGGGTGACGTCAGCCGGGGCAAACTGGTTTTGAGCCTGTCCGCGCTGAGCGTCGAGGACGCCGGGCAGGGAATCGCGGCGCTGATGGCGGCTGACGAAGCGGTGTCTTTTTTGACGGATGTGCAGTTCGACGCCGCCGAGCCGCTCGAACCGGGCCAGACGGTGACGGTGACCATCGGCGCGCCGGGCGGCATCACAGCCGCTTTTGAGCGTGACGACGCGGCCAATACGCCCGCGCTGCGGTACGTTGGCCCGGATGACCAGCTTTTGCGCACGATGTGGATCACCGATCCGCTGGCGCTGCGTTACCGCCTGGAACGGGCGACCGCGCACGGATTGGGCGGCGTGCTGGTGCGTGAAACGATGGCGGCGGGCGTGCTGCCGGGCGTGGATACGGCCCTGCTCGCCTATTGGCTGGATCAGCCCGTCGAGGGCGGCACGTATGATCCCGTGTTGGAATGGATCGTCAAAGACGAGGCGGTTGTGCTGGTCCAGGAAATCGGCCAGTTGGGCCAGCCGTTTGTCGTGCAGTTAGCCGACGGTCAAAAAACGCTCACGGTGGATGCTGTGATTGACGGCGTGCTGGTCGGCAGCCGGACCGCAGCGGTAGCTGTCCCGGAGGAGCCAGAAACCACACCAGCGCCGGAAGAATCCGCGCCAGCGGAATCAGAATCCGCGCTTGCTGATGAAGCGGCCCCGGCGGAAGCGGAATCTACACCGGAGCCTGCGACCGCCGCTGATATCGCCGCGCTGCCGCTGCCCACGCTTGATCCCGCGATTCTGGCGCAGTCCACCATCGGCGATGAATTCGAGGTCGGGGCGCAGGTCAACCAGATCAACGCCACTTCGATCCGGGCGGTAGGACGTACTCATCTGGCGTGGGTGAAGGTGGACGTCGCCTATACGCCGGACAGTGATCCCGCCGATCAACAGAGTCTGCTGGACGATATCCAGGCCAACGGCTTTAAGGCGCTGCTGACGGTCACCGGCAGCCTTGACGATCTGGCGAACGCCGATCGTGTCGCCTATTTCACCGAATACGCGGCTTATGTGGGCGGCCTGGCCGCCATGGGCGCGGACGGCATCGAAATCTGGCAGGACATGAACAGCGCGACCGCGTGGCCGTCCGGCGAACTCGACCCGGCGGCGGGGTATGTGCGGCTGCTGGCCCTGTCGTTTAACGCGATCAAAGTCGCCAATCCCAACACGATGGTGATCACGGGCGGGATCGGTCCGACCAACGGCGCGGGTGATACCGGGCAGTCGGATGCCCTATGGAATGATGACGTATACCTTACCGCGTTGGCCGCAGCCGGTGCCGCTGACTATGCCGACTGTATCGGCGTGCGTTACATCAACGGCGCGACCGCGCCCGACGCCGTGAGCGGTGACTCGCGCGGGGAAACGCCCATTTATTACTTGGGTCCGGTCATCGACCGCGCGGCCAATGCCTTTGGCGGCGCTAAGCCGGTTTGCCTGACCGCGCTCGGTTACCTGTCGCCGGAAGGTGTCGCGCCGCTGCCCGCCGGATTCGAGTGGGCGCAAAACACCACGCTCGATCTGCACGCGCAGTGGCTGACCGGCGCCGTCGAACAGAGCCGGGACGGCGGGCGCGTCCGGCTGCTCGTGATCTGGAACGTGGATTTTGCCACGGTGGACGATACGACCGTGGCCGGGGCCTATGCCATCGTCCGGCCTGACGGGGCGTGTCCCGCCTGCGACCGCCTGACGCTGCTGTTCGAGTAACACACGGCGGCGCAGGGGGATCGTTGCCCGTACTGTTGCACATAAACGGGTATCTTGGGTTAAAATCAGGATGCATAATATTTTTTGAATGATCGTCGTGAGGGGGAAACAGATCAAGGAGAAACATCTATGCAATCAACGGCTGTAGTGCGCCAGCGCCAGATTCGCGGGTTCGTGGTCGCCTGGTTAGGCATCACGTTACTGATGGGGGCGCTGACCTTTATAGGCATGTATTATGCAACTGGATTGATTAATAACGACGATGGCGGCGGTGATGGCGTCAACGTCGCGGCCCTGCCAAATACCAGCCGTGATGAGGCTGAACAAGCCGCTGCGGAAGATGAAATAGACTTGAGTGATATTAATGCGACGGTTGTGCCGACCGCGGTTGCTGCGTTGCCCGAAGCTGAAGCAGCGGCAGCGGTCGAAGCAGCGGAGCCGGGCGGCGACGAAGCGCCTGTCCCCGCTGTAGAAGATGGTCAGGGCGGCGGCCCTGCGCCCTTGCAAGATGCAACGCCTGTTCCCACGCTCACCCCGCGCCCGGTGGATGTGCAGGATTTCCAACTGGGTATCCAGGTGCAGGAAAATCCCGATGGGGAAGTGTACCGCCTGTGGATGGGCGAAGTCCGTGACAAGCTCAAATTGAACTGGATCAAGCAGCAGGTGCGCTGGGAATACGTCGAGCCGCAGCCCGGCCAGTACGACTGGGGCGCGCTGGATGTCACGTTTGAGAAAGCCGCCGAATATGATATCAAGGTCATGGTCAGCGTGGTCACCGCGCCTGAGTGGGCGCGTGAAGCCGGAAACCAGAGCCTGGATAAAGTCGGCCCGCCCGGTGATCCGCAGACCTATGCCAATTTCCTGACGGCCATGCTCCAGCGTTACCCCGGCAGGATTCACGCGGTCGAGGTCTGGAACGAGATGAACATCGACCGTGAATGGGCGTCCGTGTACGGGCTGAATCCGCAAAAGTACGTCGAGCTGCTGACGGTGGCCTACAACACGATCAAAGCTATCGATCCCGGCATCATCGTGATCAGCGGGGCGCTGTCGCCGACCGGCGTGAACGATGGCGTGGGGGCCTACGATGATTTTGTCTACATGGATATGCTGATCGCCGCCGGGATGTTAAACGTGACCGACTGCGTCGGCGCGCATCACAACGGTTACAATATCGGGCCAAACGTGCCCTGGAACAATGTCCCCAACGACCCGACCGCGATCTTCCGTGGCCCATTCGACAACCCGCACCATAGCTGGTCGTTTTACAGCACACTCAACGGTTACGCTCAGAAGATTCAGCAGGCTGGCAGCAACAAGCGGCTGTGCATCACCGAATTTGGCTGGGCGACCACTGAGGGCCTGGGCGGTACGCCGCTGGCGTTTGAGTTTGCCGACGATAATACGCTGGCCGAGCAGGCCGCGTATATCGATGAAGCGATCACGCTCATGGATCAATGGGGTTTTGTGTGGCTGGCCTGGGTCTGGAACCTGAACTACGGGGCGCAGTCGGGCTGGGAAGCCACCAACGACAACGTACCGTACTCGCTGCTGCGGCCCGAATGGCAAACGGCCCCGGCGTATGAGTCCATTGGCAAGTACAATTTCCGGGGCAGCTAACCGCAGGTGACGTGACGCGCTGCGTGATAGCCCCGGCGTCACAACAACAGGTAGTGAAGATAGACTGGGCGGGCTGCGTGCCCGCCTGTCTTTGCCCGGCAAATCCACCAGGGAGCAAACAGGATCAACAACAGCCCACCGTCTTACCGGGGAAGAGACGGCCAGTAGGAGTGTAATGCGTGAGTAAGCAGCAACCAGAACGTATCTCGTGGTTGACAGTGTCCCGGCTGCAAAAGGCCGGTTTGCTCGGCGTGATCGCGGTCATGATGATCGTCGTGGCGTTCGGTGTCCGGCGCTGGTCGAATGATGACCAGGGCGCGTTTTTTTCGCCCAGTCCCACCCCGCCGATCCCGCGTGATCTGGCCCCGGACGCGATCGTCGATCCCCCCTTTACGTCCCTGACCTACGGGATTCACACCTTTTTGTGGTGGAACGAAACCACGCGCACCTATGACCTGGACATGGTCCGGCTCATGAATTTTACGCACGTCAAGCAGACTTTTTCCTGGATCGATATCGAACCGGTCCAGGGTGAATGGCACTGGGATCGGGCTGACAACGTGGTGGACGAGATCGCATACCGGGGGCTGAATCTCGTGGCGCGGCTCGACAGTGCGCCGTCCTGGGCCGTCGCGCCCCCCGGTGGTGACGTGACCACGCCGCCGGTTGACCTGGACGCGTGGGCTACGTTCTGTGGGGCAGTGGCCGGGCGTTATCCTGGGCGAATCGCCGCTTACCAGGTCTGGAATGAGCCGAACCTGAACCGTGAATGGGGCGGTCACCCGCCCAACGCAGCGGGTTATGTAAAGTTGCTCAAGACGTGTACGCAAGCGATCCGTGAGGCCGACCCCAACGCGGTGGTGATCTCGGCAGGGCTGGCGCCGACCGGCACCCAGCTCCCCGACGCCATCCCCGATATCGACTACCTGCGCCAGTTGTACGCGGCGGATTGGTCGCCGTGGTTTGACGTGCTCGGATTCAATGCGCCGGGTTACGCCGCCGCCCCGACCGTATCGCCGGATGAAGCCGCCGCCCAATACGGGCACCGCTGGATGGCTTTCCGCCATGTCGAGGACATACGCGGTATCATGGTCGAGCAGGGTGACGCCGCCAAACAGATCGCGCTGCTCGAAATCGGCTGGACCACCGATCAGCGTGAAGGTTCGCCGTACCTGTGGCACGCCGTCACCGAGGAGCAGCAGGCCGAGTATCTAGTGGGGGCTTATCGTTATGCCGCCGAGCACTGGCGTCCCTGGGTTGGGCTGGTGGTCACGATCTACATGGCCGATTATTTCTGGACGCCCGACGACGAGGAATACTGGTGGGCTGTCGATCTGCCGGGTTATCCCCCGCGTGATATCCGGCCCGCGTACATCGCGCTGGCGAACATGGAAAAAGTCATGGGTGATACCATCATCCCGGAGCGGCTGCCGGGCGTGCCCGAAGCGGTCGAGGTGGAGCCAATCGCACCGCGCGAGGGTGCTGAGTAATGCCACACGCCCAGGCGTGTTAGAATAGAGGTTACCGAGGGGGGCGATCGCTTCAAAATCCAAAACACCCCTCCCCTCCGGGCTAACGCCCGGTGTCCCCTCCAGCGAAGCTATGGAGGGGAAAATGCGGAGGTCGTGCGTCTGGAAAGTCCCCGTCCAGCTTGTTTGGACGGGGCGCCGTCCAGCTTGGCTGGAAGGGGGATTTAGGGGGAAGGCGTTGCACAAAAAGCCTGCTCACTCATTTAAAGCGATAGCCTTGGGGGCCGAGGGGGGCGACAAAAATTAGTGCTGCCAGACGGGTATACGGGTGCCACATATGCCCGCCTTTTTGAGAACCAGGAGCAACTGTGAACCGGCGAATAGAACTTAGTCTCGTTACCCTACTAGTATTGTTGGCGGCGGTCCTGCGTATTTGGGACCTGTCCGAGCTTCCGGCAGGCTTCAGCGACAACGAGCTGGCCCACATTCGCCTGACCGAAGCCGTCCGGCAGGGTGATGTGTCCGTGTACTACCAGGTTGGGGACGGGCATGGCCGGGCGGGCATGTATGCTATTCTGAACGCGCTCGTGATCGGCTCCATCGGTGATGGACTGTTAGGTTACCGTGTCCTGGTATTGTGGGGCGGGCTGCTCACGCTGGCGCTGTTGTACATCTTGGCGCGGCGTTTGTTCGGGCCGGGCGTGGCGCTGGTCGCGCTGGCGCTGGCGAGCGTGAACCTGCGATTGATCGTGTTATCGCGGACGGCGTCCGCCGAGTCGCTCGTACCGCTGTATACGATCCTGACCCTGCTCGCGCTGGCCGCCGCGTTTAACCTGCGTCATGAACTGCGCTTCCGGTCGCTGTCTACGGTGTCGTTTTCGCTGCTGGCGCTGTTATTCGGCGCGTCAGGTTATCTGCATTACTCCACGCTGGTACTCGGCCCACTCGGAGCCGCGTTTTTTGCGCACCTGTTGATCACGCGCCAGCCGCTGTCACGCCGCGTGTGGAACATGTCGATTTACGTGGTTGTGCTGGCGACGGTGGTCGCAACCCCCTACCTGACATCCACGCTGGGTGATCCCGACGCCAGTGAAGCGTACATCCTGAAGGCATCACGTCCAACCGATCTGGCCGACGCTGCCGATGGTGTGCTGCGCGCCGTGGGCGGCATCGTGTGGAAAGGCGACACGCTTGTTACTCAGAACGTGCCGGAAGCCGCGCTGATTGGGCCGCTGCTGGCGGTGCTGTTGATTCTGGGTGTGATCGAGTCGATTCGCTGCTGGCGCCAGCCGGGATACGCGCTGCTGCTGCTGGCGTTAGCTGCCGGGCTGGTTACGGATGCCTGGATCGAGCCGACTACGACGTTTTCCGCGAATCTGGTGGCCGTTCCGGCGGTGTTTGTGCTGGTCGCCCTCGGCCTGGACGTGATCCGGCGGGCGCTGCATGTCCGGGGCGTCCGGCAGGCATGGCAGCCAGCAGCCGGACTCGTGGTGTTGATCGTGGCCGTGAACGTGATCGTGGTGCGCGGGCGGGTGTTCGATACGTGGCGGCATGACAACGACGCGGCGGCGCTGTATCACACTAACCTGGGGTACCTGGCGATTTATCTCGACCGCACGCCGGACGATCTGCCGGTATCGTTGTGTTCGGCACAGCTTAGGGAACCGGTCACTGTTGGGCTGTCGCCGCGCCAGATTTTGCCGCTGATGCTGCACCGCGAAGACTTACCTATCCGGCAGTCCGACTGCCAGACCGGGTTGGTGTTTGTGAACGGCGGCGCGCCCATGCGCTTTGTGTTTGTTGATCCGGCTGACCGTGATCTTATGCCGCCGGAACTGGCCGATTGGCTCGCGGACGCTGAACCGCTGGCGGTCGAAGGGCTGGCCGATGGTACGGCGCTGCGCCTGGATGTCGAACAGCGGATCAGTGATGCGGGCGGGTTGTGGGCGTCATTGGCGCAGACCTTTTTTACACCGGATTCCAAAACGGTAGAGGAAATGGCCGTACTGCCGGTGACGTTTGAGCGCAACCTGACATTCGTGGGGTATGATCCCGGTGTGCTCAACCCGCGCGTGCTGGATGGTGCGCCGGTCGTGCTGGTGACCTACTGGCGCGTAGACGGTGATCTGCCCCACAACCTGGGTATTTTTTCGCACATGTTGTCCTACTGGGAAGACCCTCAGACCGGCCAGCGTGTGCCCAGGCTCGAACCCTGGGCCGAAGCCAACGTGATGAGCGTGATTCCCGCCGAACTGGATAACCGGGACCTGTTCGCGCAGGTGTCGTATATCTGGCTGAACGAAAACACCAGGCCCGGTGATTATGCGCTCATGGTTGGCGCGTATGTGGGCAGCGTTTACGAACGCCTCGGTGTGCTGGATCGCGAAACGGGCGAATACCGGGGCGACCGGCTGTTTTTGGGCGATGTCCGGATGGTCGCACCCTCGGAAACCGAATCTGGGGCGGCGCCAGAATAACGTGTTTATCAGCCGGGGTGATCACAAACACGCCCCTCCCCTCCCCGGCCAAGCCATGGAGGGGAAAAACAACCGATCGGGCGCGATCAACGATCGGGCGCGATCAACGATCGGGCGCGATCCTTGCTCGCGTGCGGTGTCAAGTCCCCCGTCCAGCTTGTTTGGACGGGGCGCCGTCCAGTTTGGCTGGAAGGGGGATTTAGGGGGAAGGCGTTGTACAAAACCCCAGCCATCCATTTAAAGCGATTATCCTGGTTGGGGGGATAGGGACTTATCTAAACCGTGCCGGATTCAGCGGCCAAGCGTCATTCACACGCATTGTTGATGCAGTCACCCAGGTTCATCAATTGACTAGCGAGGCATCCGTGATCACATTAGATGGCAGTTGGGGCGAAGGCGGCGGCCAGATCGTGCGTACAGCGCTGAGTCTCAGCGTGATCAGTGGAACCCCGTTCCGGATCAACAACATTCGCGGCGGGCGCAGCACGCCCGGATTACGTGCCCAGCACGTCACCGCGATCCAGGCGGCGGCGGATATTTGCCGGGCGCAAACCGAGGGCGTTTTTGTCGGTTCGCAGGCGATGACATTTACGCCCGGCGACACGGTGCAGCCCGGTGAATATGAATGGACGGTCGGCACGGCGGGCGCGGCGACGCTGGTGATTCAGACCGTGCTGCTGCCGCTGGCGCTCGCGGACGGTGAATCCGTGATCCGCGTGCACGGCGGCACGCATGTGCCCAACAGCCCATCCGGTCACTATGTGCGCGACGTCTACGCGCCGATGCTGCTCAGCGCCGGGATTGATGTCGAAGTTCATATGGAAACCTACGGCTGGCTGGCGCAGGGCGGCGGCACGATGTGTGTGTACGTGGCCGGAAACGCCCAGCCTACCGGGTTGAACCTGAGCCGCCGGGGCCGGATCGAGCGGATTTACGGGACGGCAGTCGGCTGTAACCTGCCGTCGCACATCCCGCAGCGTATGGCGAATCGGGCGGCAAATTTGCTCAATATTACCGACGCGCCGCTTGACATTCGCCCCTGCCGGACGCGCAGCATCAGCACGGGCGCCGGTATTTTTCTCACGGTAGAATACACCAACGGGCGCGGCGGTTTTGGTGTGTTGGGGCGCAAAGGGATGCCCTCCGAAGAAGTCGCCGAAGAAGCCGTCACCGCGCTGCTGGTGTTTCATGACAGCGGGGCGGCTGTTGATCGCCATCTGGCCGATCAGCTTGTGCTGCCGCTGGTGCTGGCCGAGGGTAAGAGCGCGCTCACCACGCCGGAGATCACGCGGCATGTGCGCACGAACGTTCAAGTCATACAGGCGTTTGTGGATCGGACGATCCGCGTAGATGAAACACAGGGGTTGATCACGATCAACAACCATTCATAATCTGGGGTGGCGAACCACAGCGCCGTTTTTTTGTTCATCAGTGATGGGTTATGTTCGAAATCGTATTTCTCGGAACCTCTGCAAGTGCGCCGTCAGTCCACCGGGGGTTGTCGGCGCAGGTGGTCATGGTCAAAGACCAGCGGTTTTTGATCGACTGCGGCGAGGGGACTCAACGACAAATTCTCAAAAGCGGCATCGGGTTCAAGCGGCTCAACCGCGTGCTGCTGACGCACGGCCACCTGGATCATATCCTGGGGTTGGGCGGGCTGATGTCTACTTTCATGCGCTGGGAAAGCATCGATGCGCTTGAAATATGGGGCGGCAAATGGGCATTGGACCGCGTGCAAGACCTGGTCTTCGGGGTAGTGCTGCGGGGTGCCAAGTCGCCGATGCCGATTCACCTGATCGACGTGAAGCCGGGTGTATTGATGGAAGCGCCCGATTTTACCGTGTCGGCGTTCCCGGTCGTCCACCGGGGCCGGGGATGTTTTGGGTACATGTTCCAGGAAAAACCCCGGCGGCCCTTTCTGGTCGAAAAAGCGGAGGCGTTGGGCGTGCCCGCTGGACCACAGCGGGCGCAGTTGGTGCGCGGCGAAACGATCCGGCTGGCTGACGGGCGCATGATCCGGCCTGATGACGTGTTAGGCGAGGATATGCCGGGCGCGCGCCTGGTGCATACCGGCGACCTGGGCGACCTGGACGGGCTGGAAGACGTCGCACGCGGCGCGCACGCGCTCGTGATGGAAGCAACCTACCTGGACGAAGAAGACGACATGGCCCGTTCATTTGGCCATATGACGGCGGGCCGCGCGGCGCGTTTTGCGGCTGAAATGGGCGTGGGTACGCTGCTGCTGACGCACGTTTCGCGCCGTTACCGCGAGCGCGACGTGGTCGAGGAAGCGCGGCGCTTTTTCCCCAACAGCATCGTT
This sequence comes from Anaerolineae bacterium, assembly GCA_016930015.1. Classification (GTDB taxonomy): domain Bacteria; phylum Chloroflexota; class Anaerolineae; order Aggregatilineales; family Aggregatilineaceae; genus JAFGHR01. The sequence goes on from JAFGHR010000013.1 coordinate 26,874, forward strand.
GTGCGCGATTTTGACCGGTTTATCGTGGCCAAAGGCCGCCCGGTGCAAAAGATCGAACCAGGAGCAGAAAATAGGGAATGAAGACTCAGCTAGAATGTCTGCCTTGTTTTATGAAACAGGCCGTGCTGACGGCGCAGCGCATCACCGGTGATCCCCAGCGCGTGCTGGAAACGGTACAGCTTGCCGCCGCGCATTTTGGCGACATTTCGCTGGACGAGTCGCCCGCCGAGGCTGCATCCCGGCTGGCATGGATCGCGGCCCAACACCTGGGCGTGGACGATCCCTACGCGGAGCAAAAAGCGCTCTACAACGATCTGGCCCTGCAAGCCTATGACGTGTTAAAAGCCTACGTGCAGGCAGCGCCCGATCCATTAGCGGCGGCGGTGCGGGTCGCTGCCGTCGGTAACATGATGGACCTGGCGATCTTCGACCGTGTTGATATGAACGTGGCCGTCGAGCACGCCCGCTCTACCACGTGGGCGATCGATCACACCGACCGGCTGAAGCATGATATCGCGGCGGCTGATACGATCCTGGTGCTGGCCGATAACGCGGGCGAAATCGTGTTTGACCGCGTGCTGGTCGAGATGCTGCCGCCCGGCAGGGTGACGTATGCCGTCAAGGGTGGCCCCATGTCGTGTGATGTCACCAGGGATGACGCGCGCGCGGTGGGCATGGACGCGGTCGCGCACATCATCGATACCGGCACGGCAACGATGGGCGCGCCGCTTAACCTGTGTTCGGACGCGTTTTTACAGGCGTTCGACCGCGCGGATGTGATCATCGCCAAGGGAATGGCGAACATCGAAACGCTCAGCGAGGTAGACGCCAACATTTACTTCATCCTCAAAGTGAAGTGCGAACCGATGGCCGCTTACCTGAGCGTACCTGTGGACTCGATCCTGATGCTGTCCCAGCAGGAGCGCCTGCACGGCAGCAGCTAACCAAAACGTATACGGTCGCTAGACCGTGTGTGGTTATAAAGGGGTAGGCCGCATGCTGCGATGGATCGACCGTGTGACGCGTTTTCACACATGGGGGCCGGAAGCGAATCCCGTCATCGGGCGGCTGATGCGTCGTGAAGGCAGGCCGCGGCTGCGTGTGCTGCTGTGGCCCGCGTTCGGGTTGGGAGTGGCCGGAGCGCTGCTGAGCGCGCGCGCGGTGCTGCTGGCCCGCACAACACACATGGACCTGCTCAGTTCGCTGCTCTTGTTGATGGGGTGGCTGTTTACGCTGCTGGCGCCGCTGCTGGCGACCGTGGTCGCGACGACGCTCACGATTCGTAACACGTGCGATGATCCCTATGACCTGCTGCGATTAACCCCTCTGTCGGAACAATCATTCGTATGGGCGTATGTGTTCGCCGCGTTGGTTGCTCTGCGGCTGGTATTTTTTGTGCTGGTGGTTTTGATGCCAGTGATGGTCATCCGCCAGGTATTTCTGGTGTTGTCGGTGCACGTGTTCTTTTTTGACCTGTCGGCCAACAATGCCGGGTACGGGGTATACGGGGTATGGGACGAGCCGACCCGCTGGGACATCATCGTCCCGACGCTGCTCATGCTGGCGGTTATTCTCGGTTTGTGGGGCCTCAACCTGTTGGGGATCGCGGCGGGCGTGCGTTCCGCGCTGCTGCGGCGTAGTTCGGGCATGGCGCTGTCGATGTCACTGGGCATGATGGTGCTGCTGATGGCCTGCGGGTGCATCGGTATTTGGGTGTCCGGCTCAATGCTGCTGAACCAGCCGGAATCAGTGCTGCTTCCAGTGCTGGTATTTCTGGTGCTGGTGTTGATGACGTCACCGTATATCATGGCCGTGCTGCTGATGCGTGAAACGGCGCAGGTCTGGCACCGTTAGGTGCACAGCGCCATTAGGTGCACAGCGCGCTTACTCCGGCGGCAGGGTGTACGTCAATTCACCATCCACAAAGTAGATCACTTCGCGGTCGGGCCATTGCGCCAGGATATCGTCCACGCTCCACTCGTCCGGGTCACGCGCCAGCACGATATCGCTGTCACGCGCGGGCGTGGTGATCGCCATCAGCGCGCCCACGTCGCGCCAGTGATGATCGCCGACCGCGATCACGAGCAGCGGGCGTTCAGGCTCGCGCCGCATGGCATTGACCGCGTCGATTTGGGCCTGTTGAATGCGCCCGTAGCCGGTGAGCGGCTCGATGCGGGCCGGGTTGTAAACCGCCATTACGTAGATCGCGGCAGCGCCAAACGCGCCGTACACGATCCAGCGCGCCGGTCTGCGCCATCGTGCCAGCCCCTCCGCCGTGTATGATATACCCGCTGCCGCCAGCAAAATCGCGGCGGTCGCGGCTTCGGCATAGTACCGCGTGGAATAGAGGCTGCCGCCGATCCAGTACGCGATATACACGGCCACAATCCCCACCGGGACGCCCAGCAGCAGCCAGGTCCACCGCCGCCGGAACGTGAACGTGATCCCCAGCAGGATCGGCACCCAGCTAAACCCGCGCCCGTTCGCCAGGCAGGGATCGCGCTCGATCGTCATGCTGGATTTGGCCGGGAGCGCCCAGCCGATCAGGTCCCGCGCCGAACAACCCACATCCCGTTTGGCGTGTTCCCAGCCGAGTTTGGGTGTGTGGCCGCCTGCGATACGCCCGTGCCCCTCACCGAATCCCACGCGGTCATAATCCCAGATGGTGCGGTAAAAGTCAGTTTCACGATCACCGGACACAAAACGTCCCAGGTAATGCGGAAACGATTCGCCGTCGCGTGCGCTCACGCTGTAATTAAACGCGGGCCACAGCAGGCTCACCAGGATCGCCACCCCGGCCAGCGCCAGCAGCGGGTAAAGCGAGCGGTCACGCAGTGAAGACCGGATACCGGCCCAGGTAGTCCGCGCGCCGAAAAACAGCGCAAACGGCGCGGCGGCTCCGGCAGCGCTCAGTGGCCGGATGATCACCACCATGCCCAGCGCAAACCCGGCCAGCATGCCCCACATCACCGCGCGGCGGGTCGGGTTGGGGCGTTCGGCGGCATACCACAGCGCGAGCATGAACAGCGTGGTAAAAAACAGCGCTGCCGTGTGTGCCATCAACGTACCGCTGAGCAGCACCAGCCCCGGACTGCTCGCCGCCAGCAGCGCGGCGACGGCGCCCGTTTGAGCGTTGTAACAGGCGCGTCCCAGGCGATAAACGACTGCGGCGGTCAGCATCGCCAGCCAGGCATTGATCACCCATAACTGGCCCATCCAGTCGCCGGCAGCCAGCACGGCGGGCCATCCGGGCGGATATTTGCCGAAGCGCTGGCCGTCCAGGCTGATCAGGAACGGCTGCCAGTAGGCACGCACCGGGCGCGGCAGGTCGATTGAGGTTTCACCATCGGCAAAAATGCGCGCCTGGAACAGGTACGCAAACTCGTCTTCGAGGTGGGGCAGGCGCTCGAAGACATCCCGGCTGACAATATCACTGGCAGCGAACGCCAGGAACGCAGCCACCAGCGCGATTACGGCTGTTCGTTTCATATCTGGCGATTATAGAGTGAAACGCCCAGTTGGCAATCCGTTTTCGGGCTGATGACAGGGTGATCGCTTTAAAATCGAAAAACGCCCCTCCCCTCCCCGACACAGTCATGGAGGGGAAAAGGTGTTCCGACCAGGGATGCTGGCTCCCCTTTCTCCATCTTGGATGGGGAAAGGGGCGGGGGGGATAGGGGCAAACCGGCGAAACAAACCATAAAGACCCTTAGCGTAATGCGTATGGGATTTTGGGGGAAGGCGACACGCAGTGTTGCACGGCGTTTCAAAAAGCCCAACCGTGAATTTGACGCAATCACCCTCGGACCGGTGAATAAACAAACAGTTGTTTGTCTAAAATACGCTACGCCGTTATCATACTACTGTTGACCCGCACAACGGGCGGGACCCGCGCAACGGGCGATTTTTGCTGGTAGCGCCCTGAAATGAACGGATAGCATGCATCATAAAGACCTGACAACACAGCACACCGTGCGGCGCACCGCGTTTTTGGCCTTTAACCCCCCTGCCATTTCTGAGGCTGAGATCGAAGCCGTCGTCGAGACACTGCGCTCGGACTGGATCACCACCGGGCCGCGCACAGCCCAATTTGAACGTGATTTTGCCGCCTTGCTCGGCGTGAACGGCGCGTTAGCCCTGAACTCGTGTACAGCCGGGCTGCACCTGGCGCTGATCACGTTAGGCGTGGGGCCGGGTGATGAAGTCATCACGACGGCCATGACGTTTGCTTCCAGCGTAAACGTGATCGAGCATGTCGGCGCGCGCCCGGTGCTGGTGGATGTCGAGCCGGATACGCTGACGATTGATCCGCCGTGTGTCGAAGCCGCGATCACGCCGCGCACGCGCGCGCTGCTGCCGGTGCATTATGGCGGGCACCCGGCGGACATGGACGCCCTGCTGACGCTGGCCCGCGCGCACGATCTGCGCATCGTCGAGGACGCCGCGCACGCGCTCCCGGCGGTCTATCGCGGGCGGCGCATCGGCACGATCGGCGATCTGACGGCGTTCAGTTTTTACGCGACCAAAAATGTCACGACCGGCGAGGGCGGGATGCTGGTCGGTGCGCCGGAGTACCTCAAACAGGCGCGCATTTTGAGCCTGCACGGCATGAGCTGGGATGCCCGCGCCCGGTACGAAGCCGGTGGTTCGTGGTTCTACGAAGTGCTGGCCGCCGGGTACAAGTACAACATGACCGATATCCAGGCCGCGATCGGCCTGGTTCAGTTGCGGCGGCTGGACGCGATGCAGGCCCGCCGCCGCGCGATTGCAGCCCGCTACACCGCCGCGTTTGACGAACTGGACGCGGTGCAGCCGCTGGTCGAGCGTCCGGATACACAGTCGGCGTGGTACCTGTACGTGCTGCGCCTGAACCTGGACCGCCTGACGATTGACCGTGACCGGTTTATCGATGAGCTGCACCTGCGCAACATTGGCACCAGCGTGCACTTTATCCCGATCCACCTGCACCCGTATTACCGTCACAAGTACGGCTACCAGCCGGACGATTTCCCGGTCGCCCATCGCGAATATCACCGCCTGATTTCGCTGCCGCTGCATCCCGGCCTGACCGATGCCGACGTGGACGACGTGATCGCGGCGGTCGCGGATATCGCGGCCCTGTTCCGGCGTTAGTATGGTCGTTTGAGTTCAACTTCTATCGCACTGGTAGGAAAATCCCATTTGATGTTTGTTTTTGTCATTCTGCCTGTTCTTGTCTGGATTCTGCTGTTTGGTCGTTTTCGTGCGCTGGAGACTGAATGGCAGGCGGCGGTGCTCAGGGCCAGTGTCTTTTTCGGAATCATCCTGACCGGCATCACAGAGTTGTTGAGTCTCTTGCATTGGCTCACATTCGCGGGCGTGCTGATAAGCTGGATCGCCGTCGGGGTGGGTCTTTTGGCGCTCATGATCCGGTTCCCCGCATCACGCCCCGACAAGCAACAGGCCATCCCGCGATCAAAAAGCGCGGTCTGGTTGGTCATCGCATCGGCTATCGTGTTAGCTGTCGTGGGTATCACGTCGTTTATTGCGCCGATCAACAATTGGGACTCGATGACCTACCATATGAGCAGGGTAGTTCATTGGGAGCAAAACCATACGGTGGCGCATTATCCCACGGCAGTACTTCGTCAGCTCTACCAGCATCCCTTTGCGGAGTTTGTGTTACTGCATGCTCAGGTATTGAGCGGCGGCGACCGGTTTGCAAACCTCGTGCAGTTCGTCGCCCTGGTTGGCTGCGCGATTGGCGTAACAGTTATCACCAGGCAGTTGGGCGGCAGTGGTTACGCCCAGGCCGGAGCGTTTTTATTTACCGTGACCCTTCCTATGGGCATCATGCAGGCTACGAGCACCCAAAACGATCTTGTAACCTCATTTTGGCTGGTATGTTTGACCTGGATGGCCGTTCAACCCGCGTATGTTGTGTACCAATGGAAAAACAGCATCTTTGTGGGTGGCGCGCTCGGATTATTAGTTCTCACCAAGGGGACCGGATATGTCTACGGGTTTCCGGTCATGTTCTGGATAACGTTTTCGCTGATCAAGGAGTACCGCCTGCAAGCGGCGCAGCGGCTGGCCGTGATCGGAGGGCTGGCGCTTCTGCTTTGTTGTGGGCATTTGTTACGCAATGTCGCGCTGTTCGAGTTCCCTACCGGCCCGCGCGGGTCGCATTACAGCAATCAAGTGATCAGCGTTCAAGCGTTTTCTTCGAACGTAATCCGCAATCTGGCCTTACACGTCCAGGTCCCGCCCGAACTGGATGAGGTAATCGGTCTTTCAGAGTGGGTTGATCACAGTGTACGCGCTGTTCATGATCACGTGCTGCACATCTCAGTCGATGATCCGCGCACGACGCTGCCTGGAGCGAAGTTCGCCGCCAGCACAGCATACTGGGGCGATAGCGTTGCGCCAAATCCGGCGCATCTGTTGATCGGCCTTATCGCTGTTCTGGTGTTCGTGCTCCGGCGCGGCTGGCGGACGAACCGGCAAACGGCAGCCTGTTTATTATTGATTGGTGCGGAATGTGCCGTGTTCTGCATTGTGCTGCGCTGGCAAGTCTGGCACAGCCGTTTGCACCTGCCGATTTTTATGCTGTTATCCGCCTTCGTCGGCGTTGTGATATTCGCACGGGCCAACGCCTGGTTACGATACGGTGTTGCGTTATTACTTCTGATCACAGCCGTCGGTCCGCTGACACAAAACAACTTCCGGCCCCTGATAGGTGATGATTCGATCCTCAAGCAGGATCGTTTGATGGCCACGTTTATCGCTTATCCTGCGCTCAAAACCCCGTACCTTGAAGTCACTGACACGATATCGGCGCAGGGATGCCGCGATATAGGGTTAGTGACTGCCGAAGGGCCGTGGGAGTATCCCCTGTGGCCGCTGCTCCGCCAGAAAAGTGAGGGGGATATACGGATCGAGCACATTCGATTCGACGTGGCGTTGAGCTACCCGCGCGGTGACTTTGTGCCCTGTGCTGTGGTCGGAATCCGGCAGCCCTGGGATGGCAACCCGGTGCAGTTCGCTGGAGTCGAATTCGTCAAACACAAAACCTGGGACGATGTCCGGGTTGAGCTGTTTCTTCCGTCCGAAGTGCAGGAATGAATCAAGCTGCTCGCGATACGCTAACACCGCGCATCAACGCGGGCAAATCGTGAGACTGACCCTAGCATTGGCCCCTGGTTTGCGGTATGATAACTCCTTGAAAAATCGGACGCCAAGGAACTGACAATGAAGGTTATTCTCAAGGAAAGCGTGTATAAACATGGGGTTGCGGGTGATGTCGTAGACGTTGCCGACGGGTTCGCACGCAATTACCTGATACCGCGCGGGTTGGCGGTCAAGGCGACGACCTATACACTGCGTGAAAACAAGCAGTTGATGGAAGAAGCCGAAAAACGCCGTGTCGAGATGCGACATATGCTGGACGAAGTGGCGCAAAAGATTCACGGTGTCGAGTTGGTATTTGGCATGAAAGCCGGTAAAAATAACAAGCTCTACGGTTCGGTGACGACCATGGATGTCGCGCGCGCGCTCGAAGAAAAAACGGGCGTTGACATCAACCGCCGGCGTATCAGCGAACGCTCACTGCGCGAACTGGGGATTCACGAAGTCCCGGTGCGTATGAGCGCTGGTACATCGCCGGTGTTGAAGGTCGTGATCGTGCGTGAAGAAGAAGTCGCCGCTTACCTGGAAGGTAAACCGGTGCCCAGCCTGGCGGGTATTATGGCTGTTGACGAAGCTAAAGAAAGCGCCGAACAGGAAATCGACGACGCGATTGAAGCTGAATCAACCCCCGCTGAAGCCGCCGCCGACGCGGTTGCCGAGGGCGAAACGCTGGCTGATGACATCGAGGCCGAACCGGCAGTAGATTCAATTCCGGCTGACGAAACCGAAGCCGCCGAAACCGAAGCTGATGAGGTTGAAGCTGACGACTAAATGGGTTTGATTGTTCGATCGAATAATCAAACGTGTCTGATGCGCAATTTTTTTCTGAATGCCGATTCAGCAGCAAGGTGACGAAGGCGTCATCCGGTTTATCGCCCAGCATATGGTCTGTGAGGTATGCGGCAGTCCGTATACCCGCCATAATGTCCAGGTTGTGTTTCACCAAAACATGACATGGATGCTGCAAGCGATTTGCCCAACATGTCAGGCTCAGCAGGTGATGACCGCCTATGATCAGCCCCCGTATGCGCAGCTTCGGAAGCGTGATCAAGTCGCACCATCACCGGTTACACCGGCTGATGTTGAGCGCTGGGCTGCGTTTCTGGCCCGGTTTCATGGTGACATGTACGATCTGCTGGCGATGAGCTAGCGGTTAGTCAAACGACAAGTTACTAGCGGGTGAGTGCGTGCTGCCGTCCAGGTGATGGCACAATAGGCAAATCACCCGCTTTTGGTTATCATGTGATACACGGTAAGCTGGCAGGAGAAAATAACCGGCGTGAATGACGCAGTCGCTTTGGGACAGCGCCTTCGTGAGGCGCGCGAAGCACGAGAATTGACGCTCGATGGAGCCGAACGGGTAACCCGCATCCGGGCCAAGTTTCTTGAGGCATTGGAGCGCGGTGATTATTCGAGTATGACACCGGTTCAGGCTCAGGGCTTTCTGCGTAATTACGCGCGGTTTTTGGGTATAGACCTCGACCTGCTGCTGGCTGATCTCGATGCCGAACATGGCCGCCGCCGCAAGCGCCGCCGTGGTAAACATGCAGCCGATTCTGACACGCAGGTCAACGGCGTGACAATCCCCGAACCGGCCCAGCCGTCCTATGGGCCGTCTATGGGGTCGGGTTACCCGTCCTACACGCCGTCACCGGTCGCCCGCCCGATACCGCGCCCCGATACTGCGCCCTCACCGCCGCGCCAGTCGGCCCGATCACGCCCGCAGCGTGGACTCTGGGGAAATCTGGCCATTGTGTTGATCGCCGGGGCGATTGTCGCCGGGCTGGTGCTGGGCCTCACTGCGGTTATCGACCGGCTGGTAGCCACCCCCGCAAGCAGCGATCAGTCCTCCTCAGGTGTGGGCGAAACGGTGGTGCCCGAAGTCAGCCCTGAAGCGGCTGGCGGAGAACAGCCTGCGGAAGCGGTCGAAGGTGAGTTTCAGGCGCCGGTAGCGGCCTTCACGCCGCCCGTACTGACTGGCGCCAGCGTCACGGTGACCATCCAGGTTGTGCAGCGTACCTGGCTGCGCGTCACCGTGGATGGGCAGGTCGCGCGGGAAGGCACCGCCCGCACCGGTGAAGTATGGCAGTTCGAAGGCAGTCAGAGCGTCGCCGTTCGCACGAGTAATGCGGCGGGCCTCGAATTGACGGTCAATAACCAGCCTCAAGGCGTGTTGGGGGAGCGAGGTGAGTTATTCGACTATACATTTTCCCTGTCGGGAACACCTGTGCCGACTCTGCCCCCGACGCAGGCTGAAGACGGTGCCGCCCTGGCGCCGACGGAGACCAGCGTGTCCGAAGTGGTAGAAAACGACGAACCATCATTACTCACAGCGTCGCCCGATCAGGCGACGTTGCTGTTTACGCCCACGGGCGGGGTTGTATCGCCCACGGGCGGGGTTGTATCGCCCACGGGCGGGGTTGTATCGCCCACAGCTACCCTGGTGCTTGCACCGGGATCGGGCGCGGAAGTTCAATCGGCGACGCCAACTGAAGATACGGGCGCGGCGGCAGTGGATGCGGACGCGCCGCCAACCCTGCGATTTACACTGACGCCCAGCATAACACCCACGCCGCTGCCCACGGCTACCGCTACGGACACCAGCACGGCGACTCCGACCGTGACCCATACGCCGATCGCTTCGGCAAGCGCCAGCAGCACCCCCTCCGCGACGGTTACCCGTACCCCCACCGCTACACTGTCACCGACAGCTACGGCCACACCATCCGCCACGCCGTTTTTGCCACCGCGCCAGACGCGTACACCGTCGCCCGTGCCCAAGTAAAAAAGTTTGTTCGCCCTGGCCGGGGAAAAAGCAGCCGATCTTGCGCGATCAAAGATCGCGCGCAATCTCTGATCGCGCGTTGCAAAGTCCCCCGTCCAGATTGTTTGGACGGGGCGCCGTCCAGCTTGGCTGGAAGGGGGATTTAGGGCATACGCATTAAGCTAAGCGTTTTTTTGCGTGCTTTCGCTTAGCCCCTCCCCTCC
>JAFGHR010000014.1 GCA_016930015.1 Anaerolineae bacterium
CATACATTTATTTGTGAATTAATTACCAATATTGACATGATATTTATTTAAAAATAAACTTTAGCCGTGACGGGAACCACAGGCACACACATATGCATGTGTCGAACAATGACCTGTGGAGATAGATGTTAGGAGATAACACTACATGCGCAAGAAGCTCGCCATTATCGTTGTACTTGTTGTTATTACTTTAATGGTGGTCACGCCAGCAGCGGCCATCAAGAACGGGCGGGAAGACGGGAACGAACACCCCTTCGTGGGCCTCATGGTCGCGCAGGACGCCAACGGCACCCCATTGTGGCGCTGCAGCGGCGCGCTGATCTCGCAGAACGTGTTCCTCACTGCCGGGCACTGCACCGAAGCACCGGCAGCACACGTTGAAATCTGGTTCGATTCCGATGTGCAGGTCAACCCCAACTATCCCTATACCGGGGATGTCGGCGGCACACCCTACACCCATCCTTCCTTTGATCCGGGTGCGTTCTACCTGTACGATCTGGGCGTAGTCGTGCTTGACAGCCCGGTCTCCAAGCCCATGTATGGCGCTCTGCCGCAGTTGGGCATCCTCGACGAACTGGCGACCAAGCGCGGTCAGCAGAAAACCACGATCAAGGCCGTTGGTTACGGGCTTCAAAAGAGCAGCCCAGTGGGCGTCGAAGCCTACAAGATTCGCTTGCAAGCGGACCTGCGTTTGATTGATGTGAACGGCACCGCCGGCATTCCTGCCGGAACGTCCGTGATGCTGTCCAACAACGCCAACACCGGCGGTACTTGCTTCGGGGACTCCGGCGGGCCGCTGTTTCTGGACGGTACCAATGTGATCGTAGCGGTCACGTCGTTCGGCCTGAACGGTAACTGCGCCGGGACCGGCGGCGGCTACCGCGTCGACACGGCGGACGATCTGGCCTGGCTAGCGAACTACGGCTTCTAGGACGCGGTTGTCTGCGAGCTAGATAATCCGACCATCAGGCACTTTACAGGGCGGACCATGACGGTTCGCCCTGTATTGTTATGCCGCGAATCAGCTTGTATTCACGATTCTATTTGTGATATTATTATCGAAGTTGCTCCATAAAACGTCAGCGAACATGTTGTTTATCGAGCAACTCACACATGCATTACAACAGATTTCATGACAGCCCGCACGTGTGTGGATTCTTCCTTATCATTTCAAAATCTAATCCAGGAGATATTCACAATGCGTAGGAAATTAGCAATCATCGCTGCTTTGGTGGCAATCACCCTGTTGGTCGTCCCTTCTGTATCAGCGATTACGTTCGGCCAACCGGACAACGGTGAGCATCCATACGTCGGAACGCTGCTGTTTGTACAAAATGGCGCTGGCTATTATAGCTGCTCCGGCACGCTGATTTCGCCGACTGTCATGCTTACGGCAGGACACTGCGTAGAGGAAGCCGGAAATGTCAACGATGTTACTTACGTCCGCTTTGATGAGGACGCGATGGCAGGCTACGCCGAAGCCAAGAACACCGACCAGTGGTTGAAGAAGAATTGGATTCAGGCCAAAACGGTGATCCCGCACCCCATGTACGACGATTTTTCCCAGTTCCCGGCCACCTACGATGTCGGGCTTGTGATCCTCGCCAAACCCGTGCATCTCGGCACCTATGGGCAACTACCTTCACAGGGATTCCTGGAAACAATCACCCCACAAACCAACAGCTTCACGGCGGTGGGATACGGTATGCAGGGTTATGTGCCAGCATTCTACGCAGACGTCTACGCACGCTACAAAGGAACTGTGTCCCTGGTCGAACTCAACAGCAACTCGGCGGGCGGGCACAGCGCCAAGTTCACCAACAACCCTGGCGGCGGTAATGGCTCCGGCGGCACCTGCTTCGGCGATTCCGGCGGTCCTGTTTTCTACCAAAACAGTAATATCGTCACAGCGGTCGTGTCTTGGGGGATTACGCCGTGCATCGGTGTGGACTATCAGTTCCGTGTTGATACCGCGATTGCGCTCGATTTCATACACCAGTACGTTCCCTAGCCCAATATCCACAACGCAGCTTCGCAGGGCGGACCATGACGGTTCGCCCTGTTTTGTTTTGCAGCGCATACTTTGCGCGGCGGCGGATTCGGGCTACGATCCAGGGTAAGTGACCTGGACCCGGACCGATGAACACTAAAACATCACCCGCGCGCAAAATCCTGCACCTCGATCTGGACGCGTTCTTCTGCGCGGTCGAGGAGCAGTTCGACCCGACGCTGAAGGACAAACCGTTTGCGGTGGGCGGGCAGCCGGACGAGCGTGGCGTGGTCGCGTCGTGTTCGTATGCGGCGCGCGCGTTCGGTGTGCGTTCCGCGCTGCCGATGGCGCAGGCGCTGCGACTGTGTCCGAACCTGATCATTGTGCCAGCCCGGCACGGTATCTACGGCGAAAAGTCGCGCGAGGTGATGGCGATTGTGCACGACCTGACGCCGCTGGTCGAGCAGTTGTCGATTGACGAGGCGTTTCTCGATGTGACAATGCTGCCCGGCAGTGCCGAGACCATCGCGCGCGCGCTGCAACAGCGCATCAACATTGAACTGGATCTGCCGGGTTCGCTCGGCGTGGCAAGTAATAAACTTGTGGCGAAGATCGCCAACACAGTCGGCAAGGCACGCACCGCCGCCGAGCGCAAAAACCAGCCGCCCAACGCGATCCAGATCGTGCCGCCGGGCGCGGAAGCCGCGTTCCTTGCGCCGCTGCCCGTACAGGAGCTGTGGGGCGTCGGGCCAAAGACCGCCGAACGTCTTGCCGCGCTGGGGATTCGCACCATCGGCGAGTTGGCACGTTGGCCCGCTGAAGATTTAGCGATACGCTTTGGCAAACACGGCGCAGAACTCGCGCAGCGCGCCCGCGGCCTGGATACGCGCGAAGTCGTGACCGAGCACGAGGCGAAATCGATCAGCAAAGAGACGACTTTCAGCCGCGACGTAAACGACGGTGACGTCCTGCGCACCACGCTGCGCCGGCTTGCGGACGGTGTCGGCTGGCAAGTGCGTAAGTCCGAGTTAGTCGGGCGCACGATCACACTCAAGCTGCGCTGGACCGATTTCACCACTCTGACACGCCAGA
>JAFGHR010000015.1 GCA_016930015.1 Anaerolineae bacterium
CGTCAGGGTCGTCTTGCCATGATCAATGTGGCCGATGGTCCCCACGTTCACATGGGGTTTCGTCCGCTCAAACTTGCCCTTCGCCATGATGCCTCTCCTGAATTGTTTTGGTTCCCGCCAGGTATCAGCCGCCCCGCACAATCGTTTGTGTCAGGGATTCCGGTACCGGCTCGTACTTGTCGAATTCCATCGTAAAACTGCCACGTCCCTGTGACATATTGCGCAGGTTGGTAGCATATCCAAACATCTCACCTAGCGGCGCTTCCGCCCGCACCGAGGCAACACCATCGACGCGCGTTTCCATGCCGCCGATATTGGCCCGCCGCGCCGACAGGTCGCCGATCACGTCACCTGCGTATTCTTCGGGCACCACGACCTCAACCTGCATATACGGCTCCAACAGCATCGGTTTACCCTTGCTGAACGCATCCTTGAGGGCCATCGACCCGGCGATCTTGAAGGCCAGTTCCGACGAGTCCACCTCGTGGTACGACCCATCCACAATCGCCGCCCGGACGCGCACGACCGGATACCCGGCCATGACGCCGCTTTGCGCCGCTTCGCGGATACCGTCCATTACCGCCTTGATGTATTCCTTCGGGATGCTGCCGCCCACGATCTCGTTTTCGACCACAATGTCCTCGGTCGAATCAGCGGGCAGCGGTTCCAACTCGATGATAGCGTGCCCATACTGGCCGCTGCCGCCGGTCTGCCGCACGAACCGCCCATCACCGCGCGCGGCCTGGGCAATCGTTTCACGGTAGGAGACGCGCGGTTTGCCAACGGTCGCATCGACCTTGAATTCGCGCTTGAGGCGGTCTACCAGCACTTCGAGATGAAGCTCGCCCATACCGGAGATCAACGTCTGGCCGGTCTGGTCGTCGGTGCGCACCACAAACGTCGGGTCCTCTTCGGCCAGCTTGGACAGCGCGATACCCATTTTATCCTGGTCGGCTTTGGTCTTCGGCTCAATCGCCACGAAGATCACCGGTTCCGGGAAGGTGATATCTTCCAGCAGGATGGGGGCATGTTGGTCCGCCAGCGTTTCGCCGGTAAAGGTCGCTTTCAAGCCCAGCGTGGCCGCGATATCGCCTGCATGAACCTCGGTGACATCCTCGCGCCGGTCAGCAAACATCCGAACCACGCGCCCGATCCGCTCTTTGCGGTCTTTGGTGGTATTCAGCACCGTCGAACCGGCCTCGATCACGCCCGAATAGACGCGGAAAAAGGCCAGCCGTCCCACAAACGGATCGGTCACAATCTTGAAGACCAGCGCCGACAGCGGTTCATCATCGGACGCGCTGCGAGACTGGGGTTCGTCGGACTTGGGATTGATACCTTCGATGGGCGGCACATCAAGCGGGGAGGGAAGATAATCGACCACTGCATCCAGTAAAAGTTGGACCCCTTTATTCTTAAGGGCCGAACCACACATCACGGGCTGAATCACGCCCTTAATGGTGGAATTGCGCAGCGCCCTGAGCAATTCTTCATCCGTGATCGGTTCTTCGTTCAGGAATTTATCGGTCAGCGCCTCGTCCGTTTCGATGATCTTTTCGATCATCTCGGCGCGGGCGGTTTCGGCCATATCACGCACGTCAGCCGGAATGTCCTTATGTTCAATGGACTCGCCCAGGTCGTCGCCATACGTGACCAGCTTCATATCAACCAGGTCGATGATGCCGCCGAAATCCGTACCGCTGCCGTAGGGCAGTTGGATAATGACCGGGCTGGCCTTGAGACGATCTATGATCATGCTCACGCAGCGCTCGAAGTCCGCGCCCACACGGTCCATCTTGTTCACAAAACAGATACGCGGGACATGATACTGATCGGCCTGCCGCCATACCGTTTCGGACTGCGGCTCGACTCCGGCCACGCCGTCAAACACCACGACGCCACCATCCAACACACGCAGACTGCGCTGCACTTCCGCCGTAAAATCCACATGGCCGGGGGTGTCGATCAGGTTGATCTGGTACCCACGCCAAAAGGCCGTCACTGCTGCCGCCGTGATGGTAATACCGCGCTCGCGTTCCTGGTCCATATAATCGGTCGTGGCTGCGCCGTCATGCACTTCACCCATACGGTGAATTTTGCCCGCATAGTACAACACGCGCTCGGTTACAGTGGTTTTACCGGCGTCAATGTGGGCAATAATGCCGATGTTGCGCACCCGCAGAAGGTCAAGCGGGCTTTCCTGAGTGGCTTTCTTTGCCATGATGGTTTACGACGTGTCCTCGGTCTACACTACCAGCGGTAATGCGCAAATGCGCGGTTGGCTTCCGCCATGCGGTGCGTGTCTTCTTTTTTCTTGATGGCCGAACCCTGGCCCTGAGCAGCGTCCATAAATTCCGCCGCCAGCTTTTCGGCCATGCTACGCCCACCACGCGAACGCGATCCTTGCAGCAACCAGCGCATCGCCAGCGACAGCGCGCGGGCCGGTTCCACTTCTACCGGAACCTGATAAGTCGAACCACCCACACGGCGCGGTTTGACTTCCAGGATCGGGGTGGCGTTACGGAGCGCCTGCTCAAAGAGTTCCACCGGATCACGCTTGGCGCGTTCTTCCATAATCTCAAACGCATCGTAGATGACACGGCGGGCGGTACTTTTTTTGCCACCGGTCATCATCCGGTTGACGAACATCGAAATATGAACGTTGTTGTACTTTACGTCCGGCTCGACCTTGCGCTTAGGGGGACTGTTCCTTCTCGGCATCCTGCTCTCTCCCGGTTCCTACTTCTTCGGCTTCTTGGTGCCGTACTTGCTGCGGCCCTGACCACGCGCGTTCACACCATCGGCATCCAACGTGCCGCGCACGATGTGATAACGCACACCGGGCAGGTCCTTCACACGACCACCGCGCACCAGTACGACGCTGTGCTCCTGCAACCCGTGCCCCTCACCGGGGATATAGGCCGTGACCTCGATCCCGTTGGTCAGACGCACACGGGCCACCTTACGCAGCGCCGAGTTGGGCTTCTTGGGTGTCATGGTCTTGACCTGGGTACACACACCGCGCTTTTGCGGCGCGCCCTTGGGCTGCCGCGTGCGGCGCTGCGTGTACGTGTTAAAGGTATATTGCAGGGCCGGAGCCTTACTCTTTTTATTCTTCGGCTTACGACCTTTTCGTACCAACTGATTGATCGTCGGCATAGGTTCGCCTCCAAGCTAATCGGGTTGTATTGTGTACCTCGCCCAGAAACTGGGCGCACCCACCACTATCAGTGGGCGTAATCAACGGGCGCGAACGCCCGTTTTCTTGCAGAGCGCGAGGCCATCAAATACCGGCGGCACACGATGGCCTCACGAACAATTCGCATCAATTCGGTCGCCAGCGCCCCGCCGAAGCAGGGTTAGCGCCGCACCAGTGAATTTGAGATGCCCATCTTAGCAGTTAGGTTAGGGACTGTCAAGACTTAGTACCCCGGTCCACCGCCGGAATTTCGCAATTTTTAAATCGCTCATTAATTTCTTTCGGGCGCGTTATGGTTTACAATACAGAAACTAACTTATGAAATTTGTAAACTTAATGAGAGTTGGGCTATGCGGAATCTACTTCTGGTTGACGACGAACCCTCCTTCCGGCGGCTGATCGCCCTGACACTTCAGGGGGCCGGATACCGGGTGCGCGAGGTCGAGGACGGCGTACAGGCCCTCGATGCGCTTCAGGAATCAGTGCCGGACCTGGTGGTAACGGACTTGAGTATGCCCCGGCTCGACGGATGGGAGGTCGTTCGCTGGCTGCGAGCCAACCCCGCAACAGCGCACACCCCGGTCGTGGTCCTGACTGCCAATACCGATGACGAAACCCACCGCCGGAGCCAGGTAGAACCGATCAACTCGTTTTTGTTGAAACCGGTATCCAGCCAACAACTGCTTGATGTGGTGAAACGGTTGCTTTAAAGCGGGCGCAGCAAACAGCGCCCCTACACAACTACTTTAAAAACAGGTCGTACCCGCGTGTGGCTGCCGTTGGGTGATCGCCTTGCAGAGTCCTTGAATCGACTTGGACAAGCCCTGGTCGACTCGCTATAATGCGCTGCGCCTGGTTGAACCAGCGCGTGCTAATTGAGGACTACAAGGTCATGCCAGACGATCTCATGCCAAATGATCAGAACAGCACTCCCCGTATTGAAGAACCGCCGGTTGATCCGCTGCACGACACGCAGCCGCGCCCGCCGCAGGAAATGCAGCAGCCTATGCAGCAGCAGCCGCGATCCTCGGCGCACCCGCTGCTGCTGGCGACGGTCTTTTTCGGCACGATCTGCCTGTGCGTGATGCTGGTCGGGCTGGCCGGGTTCGCCGGATACCGGGATGGGCTGGCAACCAACGACGCCCGGATCACCCAAACGCTGGCAACCGGGATCGCGGAGCAGTACGAGGCCGGAATCACCGATCTGGCCCAGGGCTACCCCGAACTGGCCGAAGCGCGGTTCGCGTGGATCGTGGAAACCATCCAGGCTCCGCCGCAGTACGCACGCGACAGCCGGGTCCAACTGGCGCTGGCGCGCACCATAGCCGCCTATACACCAACGCCACTCGCCACAGCACCTCCCGCCGCCACAGCAACCGCTACACCGTCGCCCAGTCCCGCCGTTAGCGCCACCCCGACTCCGCCGCCGCCACCGACCGAACCCGCCGCCACTAATACGCTCAGCCCTACCGATCCCGCCCACCTGTATAATCAGGCGGACATTTCGATGCGCGTCTTCAGATACGAAGACGCTATCGAGTGGCTGGATTTGCTGCGCAGTCTGGCCCCCGATTACCGCGCTGCCGAAGTCCAGGCGATGCTGATGGAAGCGCTCACCGAACAGGGAAAAGCCTATCTGCGCGGGTGGAACGAAGACGGCGAAGACAAACTCATGCGCGGTGTACTGCTGATCTACCGTGCCGACGATATCGGCACGGTGGAACCCTCCACCCTGCTCGGCGAAGCCTATTTCGTTGAGAATTACGTCAATGCGCGCAACTACGTCAACGGCAGGCAATATGCCCTCGCGCTGCCGGTGCTGACCGAATTGTGCAATATCAACTGCGGGTGGGGCTACCGGGGTATCACGGTGCGGGATTTGCTGGACCGGGCCAACGCCGGGTCGTAAAAATACCGGGCACCTGGCACCGGCAATCGTAAAGAACCAGGAATCGGCTAACTCGTTAACATGGCGTGAACAATAGACCGGAATTCGTGGGGCAGCAGCGGCTTGGCAACCCATCCGTCGATCCCCAGCGGTTCGACTTCCGGGACCAGATTAGGTCGCGCTGTCAAGATCATCACCTTCATGGCATCCAAACGGCGGACGGTGCGCACGGCTTGCAGCACCTCAAATCCATCCATACCGGGCATTGCCAGGTCCAAAATCATGAGATCGGGTGTATGCTGTGATAGGGTTTCCAATGCCATACTGCCGCTGCTGGCAGTCATTACCCTACAATTGGTTCGCTCTAACAACCCGGCAAATAAATCGAGCAACCCCAGTTCATCATCCACGATCAACACAAGTGGCCCGGTCATAGGTGCCATTTTTCCTTAAGAAGCTAATTTCATCACTGTCCATTATACCCAAATTTCAAGGCAAACAAACTACTGTGGATCGGAACCATCCGAAGTGGCAGCATCATCCGAGAGGACCGTTTGGATCGCGTCTACTAACACCATTGGCATGACGGGTTTGGATATCCAGGCATCAACGCCCAATTCCTCCGCCTCCTCATACGCCCCGCGTGGGCGGGCCGTCAACACGATAATTTTCAGATCACCCCACCGGGCATTCTGGCGTATCCTTCTGACGACTTCGATCCCATCCATCATAGGCATGGCAATATCAAGCAGCATCAACCGGGGCGTTTCCTGCTCAAGAATGCGCAGCGCTTCCTCGCCCTCGATAGCCTGTAATGTCCGGTAGTGTAAGCGGCTCTCGATGATGTTGGCAAACAATCGCACCAATCCCGGCTCGTCGTCCACGATCAATATCAGCGGTTCTGACACAGTTCTTTTTCCTCACAAAACGCGACCTGACCGTAATATAGCACGAACGGGACTACCACACACTCCGGCTAGCTTGAGCGGCAGCGCCACCAACTCGTACACGCCATCGGGGACCCCCGCCAGACACAGCGATTCCAGATTGACCATGCCATGTTCGCGCAGCCGGTGATGGCCGGGCAGATCGGCGCTGTCGAAACGATCCACTGATGGGCAGTCCAGGCCCAGCAAGACCGCGCCTTGTGCTGCCAGCCAATCGATCAACTCCGGTGTGGGATACGGAAAATTTTCCGGCCATTGACCGTCCGGCACATCGCTCACCCAGGTATGGATCAGCAGCCGTTGCAGGCCAGCCAGATCGTGTCCCGCCAAATCCGCCGGGACAATACCCCCGGAACGCCGGTCACTGGTCACGACATGCACGGGACCCATATAGTGGTCCAGCGGCATCTGATCGGGATGCGCGCCGCCGTCCGAAAAATGATAGTAGGCGTCGGCGTGACTGCCTGAATGCGGACTCAGCGTGATGGTGGTCAGGTTGACGCTGCTCCCGTCCCGGATGCGCAGTGCGTGCTCGAACGAAAACGGCGCATCACCGGGCCATACCGCCAACGTGGGCGAGATCGTCCGGCTGATATCATATACGGTCATCGGCTGCCTACACTATTGATCATTTGTTTTTGAACGCAGATACACACAGATACACGCTGATTTTCATTTTGATCTGTGTCTATCTGCGTTAATCTGTGTCGCATTTTGTTTTTTCTAACAGCACAAACTGCGTTACGTCACGAAGACCCGCCCACCCGCGTGCTGCTGCCACGCGCCGCTGTCCAGAATATCCGCTATCGTGTCGATCACGGCGCGCACTTCGTCGTCACTGTTATAAAAATGCGGCGACACCCGTATTCCCGCCTGCTCACGGTAGTCGATCAGGCTTTTGCGGGCGAGCAGTTCACGCGATATCTCGTAGGCGTGCGGCGGATTAACCGTCACCGTGCCGCCGCGTCGTTCAGGATCAAGGGGCGAATTCACCTCGTATCCTTTTTGTTGCGCCAACTCGATTAACAGGGTCGTTTGCCGCAGCGATTTGGCGCGAATGGCATCCACACCGACCTGCGCGATAATGTCCACGCCCGGCTGAATGGCATATAACGACGCGATCCCCGGCGTGCCGTTCATCAGGCGGTAGGCGTCATCGCGCAGAACAAGGTGCTCCAGATCGAATGCGAACGGCTGTTGGTGCGCAAACCAGCCGGTTACTTTGGGTGTCAACGTGGGGAGCAAATCAGGCCGCGCATACAAAAACACGCCGCCCGGTCCGCCGCACAGCCACTTGAGCGTACCGCCGATGTAAAAATCCACCTGATCGCCGGTCACGTCCACCGGGATAATGCCGACGCTGTGATACCCGTTCAGCACCACCTGCGCGCCGACCGCGTGCGCCTTCGCCACAATCTCTTGAGCGGGCAGCACATACGCCGACCGGAACAACACATGGCTGATACTGACCAACCGCGTGCGTTCGTCGATGGCGTCCAGCAGGTCGTCAGGATCGATGCCGATACCGTCCCGTGTGCGGACCGTGTGAATTTGCATGTGATCCGGCAGCCAGCGCCGCAGCACGTACACGTCCGAGGGAAAATCCATGTCGGTGATGACGACTTTGTTCCGGCGTGTGTCGCTGAAATCCAGCGCCGAGAACAAAATGCTGTTAGCAATGCTGGCGTTTTGATGCACCAGGACCGTTCCGGCGGGCGCACCCATCAGCGGGGCGATTTTGTCCCCGACCGCGCCGTTGAGGTCCCACCACGTCGGGCCGTCGCCGTGAGACCGGCCCCACGCGCTGACGCCCAACGCAGCCCAGGTGTCGGCGTAGGCGCGCAGACTGTCATACACCGCGCGCGGCATAGCGCCCAACGAATTGCTGACCAGATAGGTGCAGTCGCGTAGAATTGGAAACTCGTCACGCCAAACAAGCAAAGGATCGGACATCTATCAACAGCCTTGTATGCAATCGATCACACCATGATTAAGTGTAAACGAACAATGAGCGCCTGCCAAGCAGATGCTTACCGGTTTGTAGTCTTTGCCGAATTGGGATTGACACGCCCGTTCGCGGTGGCTCATAATAGCGCAAAATTTTTACCCGGAATCACAAGGGGAATTCAAATGACGGACGCAATGCCCGATCCCACAACAGACGCTGAAGACCAATTCTACGAATACATGGCGCTGGCGCATGAGGCCATGAACGAAGGCGAGTTCGATATAGTCATCAAGCATATCGACAAAGCGCTGGAATTTAA
>JAFGHR010000001.1 GCA_016930015.1 Anaerolineae bacterium
AACGCCCCTCCCCTCCGGGCTGAAGCCCGGTGTCCCCTCCCCGATAAAGTCATGGAGGGGAAAAACATCTGGTTGCGGGCGCGTTCAGCAACCACACATCTGAAAAGTCCCTCGTCCAGCTTGGCTGGAAGGAGGATTAGGGGGAAGGCGTAGCACAGCATCACGGTGTGACGCACAGCGTGGCACAAACAACTCAGCCGTCCGGGTTTAGCTTAGTTGGTCGTAGTACGTAAACAAGTCATGATCCGGCCAGTGTTCGACGGCGTCGGCGGCCTGACTCAGCGGCCCGGCGATACCGTCCATGTAATCCAGGCCGGACGAGTCATCACGCTGGTTGAACAGGGCGACCCAGCCCATGCCATCCCAGCGGCGCACCATCAGCGCGAACAGCCCGTCCAGGCTGCCGGTGTGCCACGCGTTATAACTGCCATTGTTGGTCGGCTGCACTATCCAGCCGCAGCCGTAATATAACCCGTCGGCGCTGACGCCTATCGGCGGCGCGGCGGTCATGGCCTGAAGCGAGTCCACATTTAACACCGGGTGCCCGCCGGGCGCATCCAGCGCCGCCACGAATCGCGCCAGGTCCACCGCCGATCCCAGCCAGCCCCCATGTGAGTCCATGTTTTCGATATTCCAGCCGCCGTAAGGCCACGTCGCGGACTGTCCCGGCGTGATGACGCTTGGCACCGGCTGCGTGAACTGCGTGTAGTACCACACTTCGCCAGGTGCGCGGTCGCGAGGCAGGGTGTGCGCCTGCCGCATATGCCGGATTCCCAGCGGCTCGAACACGTTTTCCTCGACGTAACCGGTGTAAGCCGTGCCGGTGATGGCCTCGATGATGCGTCCCAACAGTAAATAACCGTAGTTGCTGTACGCGAAGCGCTCCCCCGGCGAAAAGTCAAGCGGCTGCCCGGTCATGTACATGATGATATCCGCCTGCGTGACCGGCACCGATTTACCCAGCTCGCGGGCTATAACGTGATCGCGGAACATGGGATCGAACGAACTGTCCGAGTCCCAGCCGCCGAGGTGCCATAACAAATGCCCGATCGTCACGTCCGCCAGCCGGAGATCAACGTCATGCCCGGCAGCGGGCAGCGGATTGAGGATATCGACCATGCGCTGATCCAGACTGAGCCAGCCGTTCTGGACCAGTTTTAGCACGGTGACGGCTGTGATCGGCTTGGTGAGGCTGGCGATCCGGAATAACGAGGTCGGGAGGGCTAAATCATTTGGATCACTGCTCCACGTGTAGCCGCGTGCCATGATCAGGCGACCATCCCGCGTGACGCCTAACGCACCGCTGCGGATATTCCGCCCGACCATGAAGGCTTTCATCACGTCGTCAAAGCTGGTGAGCGCCAGCACGTCGGGGCCGGTCGTCTGCCAGTAGCGGCGTTCATCCTGGCGAGCGCAGCCGGTACGCGCCGGGGATAGGGCGCTGCCCATGACGGACGCGCCGCACAGCGCGCTTAGTTTCAGAAAGCGGCGGCGGGATAGGGTGGGCGATCGCATTTCATGAATCCTTACGCGTGACCAGAAATACAGGAAACCGCGTTTCGACGGGATTGTGTTATGGCGGGAAGCGCGGGTTTGCCTCTAACGCTTTGCGCCATTTTTTGACCGCGTCCAGGGCGTCCCGCGTGCCGATGGCCTCAAGCGCGTTGGCGGCTTTGAAGTCCGTGTCGGCTTCGGTATCGGCCAGCAGGGTGATCAGTGGGGCGGCGGCGCGCGCATTCCCCAGGCGGCCCAGCGCATCGACGGCGGCCTGGCGCACGCCCAGGATCAGGTCATCCAGGGCCGCGATCAACGGCTCGACGGCACGCTGATTCCCCAGAAAACCCAGTGTACGCGCGCTCGCCTGGCGCACAGCGGGATCGTCATCCCGCAAAACGGCGATCAAGGGATCAACGGCGCGCACGTCACCCACTTCGGCCAGGATATTGGCGGCGTAATGGCGGGTATCCCAATCATCGGCCTGTAAGCTGGCGATCAGGTGATCCACGTCGAGCACGTTTTCACCCAGCAAACCGCCCAATTTACCGGCGTGTTCCCAGGCCGTGATCGCTTCGAGCGCTTCCAGCGTGCCGATCTGGCGCAGTGATTCGGCGGCGGTTTCGCCGACCGTGCGCCCGTACACGATGGCCGGGTCATCCAGCAGGGGGATCAACGCGGGGACGGCGTCCGGATATCCGATCTGGCCGAGTGCGGCAGCGGCGGCGCAGCGGACATCATCCCGCGCATTGTCCAGCACCGCGATCAACGGTTCGACCGCGCGTGAATCGCCCAAACTGCCGAGCGCCCCGGCGGCATCGGCGCGCAGCGCGGACGGGCCAGCCAGGGCATGGATCAATGGCTCAAGCGCTTCCGGGTTGCCGAGTGCGCCCAACGCTTTGGCGGCGGCGCAGCGCACCGGCACATAATCGTCATTGAGCGCATCCAACAGCGGGCGGAGCACCATCGGCCCGCCGATCTTGCTCAGCGCACGGATCACGGCGGCGCGGGTGGCGATGTGCTCGGCGTGGCGCATCGACTGGACCAGCGGCGGCACGGCGCGCGCGTCGCGCTGTTCGCCCAGCGCATAGATCGCCTGGGTGCGGATAGACGCATTCGGGTTCCGGAGCATATCGATCAGGGTTTGTATGTCAGTCATTGTATACCTGCCTGGAGTGATTGAGGCTGCGCCATAAAAAATAATTACCCGATCCCCGGCAAGGGTGAACAAACGGGAAGTATATTTTCTTGGTTCAGCCTAACCTGTTTGCCTATGCCGTATTCCAGCGGATTCGGGCGGGCTGCTGTGTTGGCTGAGATGGTTAATACAGGGCGTCGGATGGTGCCTCAATGACGGTGGGAGTGAAACACACCTGGGCACCGGCAGCCGCTGCGCCGTCCATAACCGCCGAAATCGCTTCGAGTGCCGCCCGAACTTTGGCGGCTTTTACATTACCCAACCGGTATTCCAGGTATTCTGAGTAGTCACCGGCGGCAAACGCATCAAACAGCGCCGTGACAGCGACTTTCATCGTGGCGGCGGGGTAAAACCGGCTGTGATTCACAAAGGGGACCAGCGGGAGCCGCGCATTACGGTGCAGCGGGCTGAACAGGTTCGGCTTGCTGATCAGTTCGGCCAGCGCGTCAAGCGATACGTCCGGCGGCGTGACCGTGTCTGGCCGGAAGGTCAGCGCACCCCTGAACGTCAAGCGGGCCATCCGGTCGTAGTAAGCGCGGGTATCGGGCGGCAGCAGGTCATAAATATGCCGCATGAGATCGATTGAGGCGACTTCTAACTCGTGTTGGCGGCGTTTGCGGTCTTTGGACACCATGATCGGTGCCAGCGGCTGCCCGATGGTGACTTGAACTTTGGGGCGCCGGAAGCGGGCAATCTTCTGCCACGCCTGGTACGTGCCGCCGATGCCCACCGGCACGATCCATGCTTCGGCAGCATGTGACAGATAAGCGGCGCCGGGTTTGACGTCATTGATGGGTTTTTCCCAGGTGCCGCCTTCAGGGAACATGGCCAGCCGCCCCTGTTGGGCGAGCACGTCCCGCAGATGCCTGAGTCCTTCCCGATCAACCGATCCGCGTTTCATCGGGATCACCCCGGCCAGTTTGATCACCCAGTTAGCAGGCCACATCAACTTAAAATCGCCCGGCCCTACAAATGTAGTTTCTGCCGGGAGCAGCGCGATAAACAGCAGGGCGTCCAGCGTCGAGGTATGGTTACCGGCATAGATCACGGGGCCGCGAATTTTGAGGTGTTTTCGCCCGGTGACTTTGGTGCGTGTCATAACACGCAAAAACACCTGGCCAAGGAGACGAAGCAGCCAGCGAACGCTTTTTGTGTGGGTATCAAACAGCGGCATCGTGTGTCCTAAATATATTTGTTGACGGGACTTTGCGTCTGTTTATCGAACCTGGCAGCCTAATAGTAGCGCCGGTCGGGACGGCTGACAACTGCAATTTGCCTATTTTGCGAGGATCGAAAACAAGCAAAGACCGGCAGTCCGCGTTACAATCGTGTCGGTAAATAAGCGAGTGTGACCCGGTGATCGCTTGCGCTGTTTAGGCTGAGAACCGGGACCAATGCCGGTTTGGAGGAAAACATCGTATGCAGGACGACATCAGGAGCACTCAAGAAATCTTCGGCGATCTGTTTGGTGGTCTGGCGAGCCTCGGTGCGCGCGGCGTGGATGGATTTGTGATCGCCAAAGCATTGGCGCGGTTGTTAATCCAGCAGGGTGTGATCTCCAAGGATATGTTCATCGCCACCATGCAGCAGGTTGCCAAAGAAGAACTCGAAGAATCAGACGAAATCACGCATTTTTTAAGCGAGACATTCGCCGAAATCCTGGGCCAGCTTCAGGTCCGTGAAGAAAAAATCAGGCGTGAGGGTCAAGAAAGCGCTTGATGACGACACCTGGTTTCGGGCGGCGGTCCGGGCCATTGGCGGCGGTTTGTGATCCGCCGCTGGAAACTGGCCTGGCACGCATAACCACCCTGGCCGAACAGCAGCAGGAGGATTAGCTGTCTTCGCGCATGACATCCACGTGATGCGGGATCGTGAAGGACGCCCGGCTGCCGAGTTAGGCGCTAACGCTGCCAGTCAAGGGCGTGATGGCCCGTCACGTTGATCGTGAAGGCGGCGCCTGCCGCCAGGAATGGGGCTTGTTGTGCCCCAAACAAAATAACACACCGGGAAAACCTGCGCGGCCTTCCCGGTGTGTTTATTAGTGTGCTTGTTGTGTTAGGCTGAGCCAGAAAAATGAATCTCCCGTTTATTTGCCCAGGAGCTGCTCAATCGGTGTGGATTTGGCCGGATCGTTACTCTTGCCAAAACCGCTCAGGTAAAAGCTCTGGCTCTCGGTCTTGAAACTGCGGCCCGGCAGGTCGCCTTGCGGCGGATACAGGTAATTTTCCAGCGGGCTTGCTTTGTCGGGATTCTTGCTGGCGCCAGACCCGCGCAGATAGAACGTATCACCCTCACCGCTCTCGAAGGAGCGGCCCGGCAGCCCGCCAAACCCGCCGATACCGACGGCATCGTCAGGCGCTTCAGGTTGTCCGCTGGTGACCTGGAGCGTGTAGTTGCCGGTGGTGGTGCCTTCGTCCAGGCCGTTGCGCGTGGCGATAATGATGTAGGTGCCGGTTTCTGGCAGGCGGAGCGAAAGCTGGGCATCGACTCCGGATGCGCCGCCGCCGCTGTCGTCATCCTCGGCAATAACTTCGTCGTTGGGGTCGATCAGGCCCAGGTACGCGTCCAGGTTGCCTTCGCCGGACATGGTGATGGTGACCGTCTCGCCCGCGTTGCCGTCAAACAGGTACAGGTGCGCGAAGCTGTCATTGGTGATCGCGCCTTGCGCGGCACCGGCATCCAGCATGATGTCGCCCATCACGTCAACACCCGGCGGCAGGTCGTTTTCGGCTTGCTGCGGCTCCGGTTCAGCCTCTTCCGGAACCCCGGCGAACAGCACATAAGCGCCGGTTGACATGCCGTTTTCCATACCCGCGCGGGTCGCAATGACATAGTAGATGCCTGTGGCGGGTACGGTCAGGCTCAGCGCCGCGTCGGTATTACCGCCGCCGCTGACCTGCGCGCCGCTGTCATCATCTTCGGCCAGCACATCGCCCTCTTCGGTGGCGAACATCAGGAATGAATCCAGGTTGCTGGCGTCGGCGAACATGCCAACAAACAGGTCGGTGCCTTTTTCCAGTTCAATCGAGTATAACTGCGCAAACGCGTTTTTCTCGATGACACCCGGCTGGGCTTCGGCCATGGCGATATCACCCATGTAGTATACGCCGGGCTGAAGCTCGACCGGCTGGTCGGCGGCGACCACGTTAGTGTTATCCTGCGGCCCCTTGCCGCCCGTCAGTTCAAGCGCGTATGTGCCCTGGCTGGTACCCTGGTCGAAGTCGTAGCGGGTGGCGATGATCACAAACGACCCGCTGGCGGGCAGGGTGGTTTCGATCAGCGCGTTGGAGTTCCCGCCGCTGTCGTCGTCCTCAACCAGTACTTGCTCGGTGGCCATCTCAATCAGGCCCAGATAAGCATCAAGGGCGGCGTCACCTTCCATGTAGATGCGGACCCGGTCACCTTTGTTACCGGTGAACTCCCACAGTTCAAAATAGGTCTTGTTGTTGATCTGGCCGGAAACAACGTCCCCGTAGGACAAAACGCCACCGGCTGATTCGACGGTTGAAAGCGCGGGGAGCAGGGCCACTACCAGGGCCGCGATCACGGCGAGTGCCACGAAACGGGTTGTTCGATGAAGGACCATGCGGTTTTCCTCCCAAATTAGCTATTCGAGGGTCTGATTCGTGTGTGCTGCAATGTGTTCCCTATGGATAGATTATAGTCGTCCCATTTACTCGTGCAACGCAGCACAACAAACCTGTAACCTCTGATACGTTGGCGGCAGTGTGGCCGCCGGACTATGTGTTTGTGTTTTCAGTATCGGGTCTCGGCGTGACCAAAGCGTGACCGCTGGCCGGTTGGGCGCAAAACGCGAACCCCCCAAAAGTAGGGGAACAGAAAACGCCCGGAACGGCTTATAATAAAAACAGCGGGAGGCATGTTTTGGTGGAGGTTTTGTTATGGCACACAAACGAAGACAACGACAACAATCAGCCGGTGTTCTCACCTACACCAACCCACAGTATGAATGGGCACTTGATGTTGAGGGCCGGGCGGTGCACGTATCACAGGCGGGGCGCGGCGACTCCTATTTTT
Source organism: Anaerolineae bacterium (assembly GCA_016930015.1). Lineage (GTDB taxonomy): Bacteria > Chloroflexota > Anaerolineae > Aggregatilineales > Aggregatilineaceae > JAFGHR01. The sequence goes on from JAFGHR010000001.1 coordinate 6,731, forward strand.
GCCCGTTATGCGGCGATAAGATGGTGGCCCGGCTGGGTGATCAAAAACGCCATCATTTTGCCCACAGCCAGACAACCGACTGCCCGCCGGAAGACGTGGCGCGGGCGGCGGCTGGTCGCTGGCTGGTGTACCATCTGCGGCAGAGTTTGGCCGACTGCCGTAACCTGACGATCAAATGGCGGTGCCCCTTGTGCACCGAAACGCACGCGATCAACGTGCTGGGCGGAATCGCCCAGGTGCAGCCGCTTGTCGAACAGGACGGCGTGCACGCTGACGTGGCGCTGCTGGACGCGGCGGGCAAACTCCGCGCGGCCATCGCGGTCACGATGCCATCTCAGGACGATCTCAGCGCCTGTATGCGCCGGGGGATCATGGTGATCGTCGTCAGCCTGGATGGGGTGCGCAGCCGTATGCTTGACCTGCCAACACTGCTGAGCGGATCGGCGATTTTGGGCGGCCCATGCACGACCCGGCAGGCCGCCGCCCGCGCCGGGATCGTGAGTGATATCCTGACGTTACGGACCCGCTTGACCGCGCTCGCCAGCCAACCCCCGTATCGCACATACGGCCCGCTCGAAACGGTTGACGGCCTGACACACGTGTTCAGCGCAGGGGGTCAACGGCTGTGGCTGCCGCCCATTTTGTGGCAGCGCGCCGTCGGCGGTATGCTGCATTCGGTGATCCCGGCGTTGCAGATCATTTCGCAGGAATGGAAACAACCCGACGGCAGCGTCATCGCGCTGTATTATGTGACGTTCAAAGATACCTGTGCCGTCGCTGTCCGCCGTTTTCCGCCCGGCCAGGGAGCCTACGCCCGGCTGGATTCATCGCTGTTCCGCACCTCGCGCCTGTCGGCGGTTGATGTGGCGCGCAGCTTCGCCGAGTGCTGATCGCTGGCCCCGGCGCGGCTTTTTTGTTTTTTTCGGGACGTGTACAATGAACATGTTGTGATTTCCAATCCTGAGGGATGAATTATGTCGGCTGACCTAAGACAAAAGTTGCAGGATGCTATCGCCCTGGCGCAGTCGGGGCAGCGTCACGAAGCACGCGGGCTGCTGGAACAGGTGATCGACGCTAACCCGGATGAAGAATTGGCGTGGTTGTGGCTGGCGACCGTCTCCACCGATAAGGCGGAGCGCGTCCAGTTTTTAGAAAAAGCGCTGGCGCTCAACCCGGACAATCCCACCAGCCAGCAGGCTTATGCCCAGCTTACCGGCACGGTTTACGCGGCCCCGCCGCCCGTAGAGCGGCCCGGCATACCGGTTAGCGAGCGGGCTGCCGGGTTGGTCCGGCGGCTGACGCAGGATTCACCCCTGTCGCCGGTTCACTTTTTTATACTGATGGGCGTTGTAACCATGTTTGTGGTGGGGGTGCTCCTGGTCGTGAACCTGGTCCGGGGTGACGGGGATAAAAAAGATGACGCTGGCCCCACGGCCACACCGTATGTCATCATCAGGGAAACGGACACACCAACGCCGTACTACACCTACACGCCCAGCGACACACCGTACCCGACCAACACGCCCGGTCCATCCCCGACGCCGCTCATCCTCCCGCCGACCTGGACGCCCAGCCCGACCTGGACTCTGCACGCGCCGAATACACTCGTGCCGTCGTGGACTCCCGGCCCGACCCGGACTCACACGCCGACATTTCCGCCGTTGACAGCGACGTTTACGCCTATCCCGCCGGACAACCTCAGCCAGACGCCGCAGCCGAATGCCGAAACCGCGACCGCGCGTTTTGCCCTGACGAGTGATGCCCCGTCGTCTACGGAAACCCCGCTTCCCACGCCGTCGCCCAACGCGGAGACGGCGACCGCGTCCTTTGCGCAAACCAGCGACGCGATATCATCGGACGATGACGGAAGTTAACGCCACAAAAAAGCGGGGCGATGGAAATGGTACCATCGCCCCGTTCTATTGTTTAGCGGTCAAACCGCCTGTTAGTTGTTATACACGCGGTAGGTAAACCAGATCGTGGTATCCTGGCGGTTGTCGATGCGCAGGACGGCGCGCCTGCCCTCTGCGGTCCTGATGCCGAACACGGCCCCCGTGTTGACCTTATCCGTACCCAGGCCAACCGAGTTGTTGACAATGCTCGGTGAGATTGCGTCGTAGTGCGCGTTTTCGTAGGTGATGCCGCTGAGAACGCCGATCATGGCGCCGTTTTGCATGGCGAGGTTATACCCGTCCCACATGAAGTCCACCGTGCCGCCGAACAGGTCCCACGAGTTGTTGGGGCCAAGCTGCACGCCGCTTTGTTCGTTGGCGGTCCCATAATCGACGCGATAGGTAAGCTGGTACTGGTTGTTGGTTTCGTCGATTTCGGGGATTTCATTGTTCAGGTCAGCGACGATCGCCACGGTGAACACGCCGGTCCCGGTGACGGTAGCGCTAAGCTGTGTCTGGGTGCTCTGACCACCGGCCAGCCCGTTGACGATGCCAGAAGCATACACGCCGCCGGGTTCAAACGTGGACGCGACGGCAAACTGCCCGACAGCGGCGGCGCCCGTATTACGCACAGTGACCGTTGCCGTAAAGCCCTGGTTGGGAATCGGTTGGGCCGGGCTGAGCACGATCGTATCGATCACGATATCCGGGTTGGGCGGCAGCGATGGGGTAGCCGTAGCTCCCGGCGTAGGTGTTGCCGGGGCCGGGACGATCGATACTTCGGCGATGTTACCCTCAATGGTGACATATTCAGTTTTGACCCAGCCGACACCACCCTGGAAGTCAACCGTCAGCCAACTGTAGTCGGCAATCGCGCCGAGTATGCGCACCAGGGTATCCTGGTCGATTTGGCCGATGCGGTCGAAGTTGGCACCGGGGCCGGTTCGCACGTTGAGTTTGTTGACGTTGATACGTGCCCAGGTGCCTTCCAGAGTCGCCGTCGGGAAGGGGGTTTCAGTGGGTGGCCCAGGTGTTGGCGACGGGCCCGGCGTAGGGTTTGAGGGGGCTTCTGCCACCTCCAATCCCGATATGTCGATGGCCTGCGGCTGGGTGTCATTGTATAACGCCTTAGCCACAGGTGCTCCGCGTGCCGAAAGCTGGTAGATCAACGCCATGCGGATCAGGTCACCGTTGCCAAAGTCGCCGGGCCGCAGCGTGCCCTGAACCAGGTTTTGCGCGGCCCCCGTGTTGAGCCCGGTCAGGATCGCGTCCGGGGAGGCGCCCTGGCTGATCACGGCAGCGCGCAGGTACCAGATCGCGTCATAGGCAGCGACGGACAGCGGGCCGGGAACCTGGCCGAACGCGACCACGTAGTCCCGCAGGAAAATACGCGAGGCGCGCGACGTGTAGGTATAGGTCCACGAGTCCACGCCCAGCATACCGTCCGCCAACGAGTCCGGCACCAGCCCGTCACGCGCGGCTTGTTCGGCATACCGGTAGGCAAAAATGCCCTGCCAGCCGTTCGAGCGCAGCACGCGCAGCAGGTCCACGGCGTCTTGTGCCGGTCCCCAGAACACCACCGCCTGCGGATCCATGCTCAGGAACTTGTCAAGCTGGACGGAGAGTTCATCCCCGCCGCCCAGCGCCTCGATTTTTTCGATAACGATCTCGGTGGTCGGAACAACACTCTCGAAGTCGGCGACGGCTTCAGTCGATTCGACATCAGCCTGAACCAGGATCATAGTGGTGACGCCCAGATCAGCGGTGAGATACGCCGCCAGCGCCGCGCTGTAGAAACGTTCGGGGGCGCGCATTCGTAAGATCGATTCGTTATTGTCGGTCAGTGTGTTGCTGGTTGCGCCCGACAGAATCGGCACCCCGGCCTGTAACAGCGCCTCGACGTTTTCCGGTGTGAGCAGCGTATTGTCGTCCGGGCCGATGATGGCGACCACATCTTGTTGTGTCAGTTTGGAAACGTTGCTTGACAGCGTTTCAGCGGTGGGTGCTGAGGGCAGGGCTACCAGTTCGATCTGGTAGACGGCCCCGTCTTGAGCGGTCACACCGCCGATGGTGTTGATCTGGTCAATCGCCAATTGGGCACCGTTGGCGGCATCGCTGTTCAGCACACCGAGATAACCGATGCGCAGTACGGGCGTGTCATCTTGCGCATTGGGTGCCGCGAATGCCAGCGGGGCAAGCAGCCCGGCAGCCAGGAGCACACTCAGGATCAGGCCGAAGCCCATCCTGCGCCGGAGCCGATTGGTTTTCCTAATGTTTTTTCGATTTATCATTCATTACCTCCTACTAACGTGTAGTGAAGACTGCTTTGCCGAGGCCAGCCGCCCCACTTAGGTGCGTTAAAACTTTGTTGAGTGTTGTATCTGGTCGCTATCACAGCCTGATTATATATAAGATCGCCTGTTTCTGTTGTACACCAGAATCGCCCAACATGTAAATGCCTCCCCGGTCACGTTGCCGGGGCCGGGCGCGGTCACGTTGCCGGCTCCCGTCACGGTACCGGGCAGTGGTGATAACCGCGCTGGCGAGGATGGACGAAACGGCTGCCGTGAGCGGGGCGGTTTATCAGGCGAGCGTGGGTCGATCGGACAGCAGGCAACTTGTACAAACGGACTAACGGTGCCAGAATGTTTTTACCGTCATCCCTGGCGGGATCATGCCCGCCATGACTGGCGGAATGTCTGTGTATTGGTAGCGAGTTGGCCGCTCATTGGTGCGTATTGGGTTCTGTCGGGAGAGGGCGGACGGCTTGGTAAGGAGGCAGAGCGGATGCAGCATCGACGTCGGATGCTCCACCACATCATCGAGCGTGCGCTCAAGCGTAACACGTTTACCGCCGACCAACACATCACGGTGGATGTGTTGGGTGATAGCGTGGTGCTGCGGGGCGTAGTCAGCCATTCAGACCTGATCGCCGAGGCAGTGGCTACCGTTGAAGCCGTTGCCCCTTTTCTGGATGTGTATAGCTGTCTACGTGTTCGCTGCATGGAGGCGCTGGCCTGATACGGCCTGGTAGGATCACGATTCCTCGTGTGCGGTGGTGGGTGATGGTCCACCAGTGGGTGATGGTCCACCAGTGGGTGGTGGTTCGCCTGGTGACCTGTCGGGCTTGATCTGCCGGGTTTTCTCGATCTGGTACAGAATGATCATCACAAACAAAACAGCGATAATGGCCGTCAGGTCGAAATTGATATCGCGTGACAGCATATGCTCAACCCGCTCGGCGGCATAACCGAAGATCAGCGCGACGGCGACGTTTTGCACAATTTTGCCGGTGATCATCGGGATGATCGTGTGCTGCCAGCGGTGTTTGATCATGGCCAGCGGCACGATCACCAGCATATCCGGCAGCGGCACCGCCGACACGATCCACACAAACAGCGGGATCACCGCCGGGCGGCGTTCGATAATCCGTTTTGTCCAGCGAAACAGGGCGCTTTGTTCCAGGTCATCCACCTGCGCCACCAGGGTATGCGCTACCGCGTAAGATGCCACTTCCCCGATCCCGGCCCCGATTCCGGTCGCCGCGCCGATGGCAACGATCTCCGCCAGCGAATCGGCAAACATGATGAGTGAGAACATCGGCAGGTTATAAGGCACGATGATCACCAGTGTCATGTTTGAAAACAGCCCGATCACAAACATGCCCGGCAGACCCCAATCCGCCAGCCGGTCCATGGTGTTGGTCACCCTATCCGAGATGCCATCAAATACGTTTTGTTGGGCCAGCAGGCCCATAAAACCAAGCAGGATGGTGGTGATGACCGTGTATTTAATTTCCGTTTGATAACGCCGTACATAGCGGCGCACATTACGGTGCAGTAAGCCTAACAATAGCGTGCCGTCCAATCCGAGTTACGCAGCAGGCGCCCGGTCCACCACGTAAAGAACCGGTATAACAGGCTGTACGAAAAACGTCCCCATGTGGTGCGCGGCACCGGCAGCGGCACCGCGTGCGCCAGGTCATCGGCGATGAACGCGTTTAACCGGGTGATGAACGCCGGGCTGCTGGTGAACACGTTGAGTTCCTTCTGTGTCAGCCCTTCCAATTCGATCATGTTAAATGAGCCAAAACTGGCCCGGCGATCATCCACGACGATCAGCTTGGAGTGGGTCATACCGTTGGCGTGTGCCGCCATGCCCTGGTAGCCGTACAGTGCCACGTTAGCATGATCCAGACGGCGGCGCAGCTTGCGCGACCACACGCGGTAGGCCAGTTTGTTGCTGCGGAACGGGATGATGATCGTTACCTGTACCCCGCGTTCGGCGGCGGCGCGAATGGCTGTTTCGATGCGATCGCCCAGCAGGTACGGCGACTGGATCACGAGTGAATGTGCCGCATGCCCGATCATGGCCAGCACTTCGTCAAAAATCGAATAGCGCCCGGCGCACTGGTTCAGCACAAAATCACTGCCGGGGCGGGGTGTGTCGAACGCGATCGTCGCGCCGTCCCAGGTGGAGCAGAAATCGCGCGCCAGGTCACACACCAGCGGCCCCTCGATGCGGACCATAAAATCGTGCCACGCGTAGTTGTGATCGGAGATGTTGATCCCGCCCACAAACGCGATCCGCTCGTCCAGCACGACCATTTTTTTGTGATTACGATACAGCATATACCGGCCCATAAAACCGGGCGGCGCGGTGCGCTTGACGCCCACGCCGCGCGCGCGCAGATCGTCGAACATGGCGCGGGTGCGGGCGCGTTCCTGCTGGACGGCGCGCTGGCGGTGCAATTTGATCGGGTACACGTCGCTGAGCACGACATCCGTATAACCGTCTACCATCAGGCGCACGTCCAACCCGGCGGCGGCTTTTCCGGCAAGTAAGGCGGAAAATGCCTGCCCGCTGGCGTCACCCTCGTAGGTCATGAACTGGGCATACAGGCTGCGCTGGCATCCGGGCAGATCATCACGCAGCGCGGACAAAAAAACGTCCGCGCCGGTACAAAGCTCAAAGTGATTGGTCACGGTGACAGGTGCTCCCAGGGGCCGTGTTGTCGTGTTCGCGGTGAACTGGGCAGACGCGTCCTTACATGAGCTATCATGCCATGAGCCATCATGCCATGAGCCATCATGCCCACCGGAGCGCCCGTTCACCGATATCCAGCCGGTAGTGGGCACCGTCGAAGTGCACGCGCCGCGTGGCGGTATACGCCTGCCGGATGGCGGTCGGCAGGTCTTTGGCGACGGCGGTTATATTCAGCACGCGCCCGCCGGTTGTGACCAGCTCGCCCCTCTCGTTGATGGCTGTTCCGGCGTGAAACAGGTGGACTCCGTCTGGCAGGGTGGGGGCACACACGATCGGAATACCCGGATCGCGGCGTTCGGGATACCCTTCGGTGGCCATCACGACCGTAACGGATACCCGGTTGTACCATTCGATGTCCAGCAGGTTCAAATTACCCATCACACACGCCTCGATCACGTCCACCAGGTCGGTTTTGAGCAGGGGCAGCACCGCCTGCGCGCCGGGATCGCCCAGGCGTGTGTTTAATTCCAGCGCTTTAGGCCCATCGCTGGTCAATACCACGCCCACGTACAGCACGCCCCTGAAGCAGCATCGTTCGGTTTGCAGCCCGTGCAGCACCGGTTTGATGATCTCCTGCTGGACGCGTTTGGCCATCTCTGCCGACAGGATCGGTGCTGGCGTATAAGCTCCCATGCCGCCCGTATTCGGCCCCCGGCCCTTGTCGTACAGGCGCTTGTGATCGTGTACAGGCGGCATCATGGTGATGGTGCGCCCGTCAGTAAAGGCCATGATCGATACTTCTTCACCGGACAGCCGTTTTTCGATGAGCACCTGCCGCCCGGCGGGACCCAGTGAATCCCGTTCGAGCAGCGATTGTAAAATGCCGTGTGCATCGGCTTCACCACGGGGCAAAAAGACACCCTTGCCGCGTGCCAGCCCGTCAGCCTTGATCACCAGTTCGTGGGCCGGGTGGTGAGACAGGTAATCGAGCGCATCCCACAATTGGCTAAAAACTTCATAGGATGGGGTAGGCACACCATTGGTGATCATCAGGTGTTTGGCGTAACTCTTGGAGCTTTCGATCATGGCGGCCTGGCGGTGCGGGCCGAAGATCGGCAGCCCAACCGCCTCGAACTGGTCCACCAGGCCCTTTGCCAGCGGTTCTTCCGGCCCGACGACGGTTAAATCAATACGTTCGCTGTCGGCATATTCCAGCAGGCTGACCACGTCGGTCGCGTCGATATCAACATTTTCGGCAAGGGCGGCTGTACCGGCGTTGCCCGGTGCCACGCTGATCCGTTTTACACGGGGGGACTGTGCCAGCTTCCACACCAGCGCATGTTCACGGCCCCCGCCGCCTACGACCAGGATATGCATAATAAACTTCTTTCCACAGCGCTAACGATTCACCACACATGCACACAACACGCCCGGCCCTAGCGCAAGGTGATTGCATCAAATGGATGGTTGGCTTTTAAGCAACGCCTTCCCCCTAAATCCCCCTTCCAGCCAAGCTGGACGGGGGACTTGACAACGTGTGTTCCCTGAACGTGCACAATCGCCTGTTTTTTCCCCTCCATGGCTTGGCCGGGGAGGGGAAGCCGGGCGCAGCCTGCGGGCTAAAGCCCGTGGCTAAAGCCCGGAGGGGAGGGGCGTTCGTTATATTTTGATATAACACGCCCGGCCCTACCGCCTCACTCTCGCCATGAGTATATAATATACTGGATTTCGTCGTCAGTGTTACCACCGCGCCAGTCCTCGTTCAGATACTCGGCCACAAAGACATCCCAATCGGCCCAATCCGCGTCATCGTACAACGACGCGTTGTCGCGCTCGAATTCGCGGCCATATTCGTACACCAACAGCCGGTCAGCGCCGCTGGCCTGCCACTGCTGCGCGATCGCGGCCAGACTGCCGCCGTTTACCGTGCGCCGGGCGTGATACCACGAATCCATGAGCGAATCGGGGCGGCAGTCCAGGTGTTTTTGATCACAGTATAACGTGCGCGGTTCCCACAAAAACCGGATGCGTGTACCATCCGGCAGATCGTTCACATGGCGTATAGCTTCGTAATACCAGCCCAGCCGTTCATTTAAAAAGGCCGTGCGGTAGTCGTCATCGGCGGAGTAGTACTCGTGAATGCCGCTGGTGACAAAACGGCGTCCCGATGTCAGCAGCGTAAATATAACCACCAGCGCGACCATAGCCCGGATCGTAAACCCCAGGTTGAGCGGTTTGCCCGGCAGCCGCCGCAGTGATTCCAGCGTGATACCTGCCGCCACGGCCAGCAGCGGAAACATATACAGCACCAGCCGGGTTTGAATATTGACATACGAACCGAACGCGGCCAGCCCGATCCAGATCGCGGTCATGATGCCGCCCACGGCCAGCAGTCGCCGCAGCGCCGATCGTTCCGGCGCGGGCAAACGCGACCACGTCAGGCCCAGCATGGGCAGCAGCATGGCGAACAGCGGCCCGATATCGGCCCCGTACAACCATTCATTTTCGATGCCCATCACGGTCGCTACCAGCGGCATGATCGGAATCTGCCACGGGTAGCGGTACGCCATGCTCGAACCGGGGTTAAAATACCAGTCCTGCCGGATGGCGTCCATATCGGCGGATTCAAATACAAACGGGTACAGCGGGTTATCGTACCACAGCGCGTTACGCACCAGCCACGGCAGCGCCACGATCAACGCCGCGCCGCCAAATATGAGCATACGCTGCACGATCCGGCGCAGGCCATCGCGGCGGCTCTGCCACACAATCCACGCGCCGAACGCCGCGCCCATCCACGCCGCCGTATACTTGACTCCGAACGCCAGCCCGGCGATCACACCCAGCAGGATCAGCCAGCCCGCGTGATGATCGCGGTCCGTGCGTTGAGCACGGGCCGTTTCCCAGCGTTCGATCACTGCCAGCGCGACCATGGACAGCCCCATCGGCATCAGGTCCACGTAGGCGAACGTCATTTCCAGCCATACGCTGAGCGCGGCCAGCAGCGCGACCACAGCGGCTAACCCTGCTGCTTGTTCGCCGTGACGGGTCGTGTAGCCGCCCACCATCAGCAGCATCAGCGCCCCGATCAGCCAGTGCAACACGCCGCCGCCCGTCAGTTGGCCGGTGACGGCAAGCTGAGCCGCGAACAACGTGTCAACGAGCTGGGGAAATCCCAAAAAATGATTGTGCGGCACGGCGTAAAATACCCCGCGCTGGACATATGCTTCTGCCCCGGCGAGATGATACGTCAGCACGTCCCACATAACCGGCGGCAGCGTGGCCATGATCAGCGCCATGACCAGCAGCCCGATGATCGCCACCGCCAGAAACCGCTCCCAGCCCGGCTGGGGCAGGGAATCCGGCAGCCAGCGCCGCACGTCGCCCAGCCACGCGATACCATCGCGCACGGTCACCGCGCCCACGACGATCGCCAGCCCGATCATGCTCCACGCGGCCAGCGCCACCGCGCCCACGACGAGCACCAGCAGCGACAGCGCCCCCAGGCCGATCAGGGCCGGGGCGGCGATCCGTTCGGGCAGGCTCCAGGCCGAGAAATCGAGCCGCCGCAGCAGCAGCCGCCCCAATCCACCGCCGAGCGCGATCACGCCTAGCGCCGTGACCCCGTCCACCACCGCGCCGCCTATCGCTTTCACGAGCGGGACCGTCAGCGGCTTGTGTACCCAGTAATACAGTCCCAGGAGCAGCGTCGTCCAGACGACGACGGCGATCAGGCTGAGTGTGTAGCGGAATGTTGAGCGCGTGTTTTTCGGTTTCATGGGTGAGGCGAGTTGATCTGTGTCAAAACGTATTCCAAACAGGTGCCATGGCCTGTTTTGGCAGAAACACTAACAGTAAACCAGAACGGGCGGCTTGCCAAATGGAAGCCCCGGTGCCGGGGCGATGCTCCGCCGGGGCTGTGAACGGTTGTATATCAAAAGCGTGCCGCCGTTGGCACGTATAACAACGCGGCGCGTGTGGCAGATTCACATGCCGGTGATCTGCGCGTATTGTAATGCGACCCGGATACGTTTATCAGCCGGGTAGCTGGCGGGCTGGAATGATTTGCCGGTCAGCATTTCGTACACGCGCTGGTAACGCTGGCTGATGGTGATGATCATGTCGTCGGTGAGCGGCGGCAGATCGTCGTCCATATCGTAACGCTGCGACTGGTACCACAAGCGTACAAATTCCTTGTCGAAATTTTCCGGCTCGCGGTCTTCTTCAAAAAATTCTTCATACGTGTCGGAGCGCCACAGGCGGCTGCTGTCCGGCGTGTGCAGTTCGTCGATCAGCACCAGGTCGCCGTTCAGGTCCAGGCCGAATTCATACTTGCTGTCCACCAGGATCAGGTCTGCCAGAATACATAACTGCTGGCCGCGCATAAACAGGCGCAGCGCGGTTTCCTGAACGCGTTCCCACAGCGCGGGCTGGATGCCCAGCGCGATCACTTCTTCATCGGTCAGCGGGTGATCGTGTTCGCGGCCAAATGCTTTCGACGATGCGGTCACAATCGGATGGGGGAGTTCCTGGTTTTTACGCAGCCCGTCCGGGAACGGCCTGCCGTAGATCATGCGCTCGTCCCGTTCGTACTGCTTCCACAGGCTGGTATCCGTGATCCCGCTGATAAAGCCGCGCACAATAACCGCGATCGGCAGCGGGCGGGCGGTTAGCGCAATAGTCACGTTGGGATCGGGCACATCGATCATGTGGTTGGGCACAATGTCGGCGGTATGCTCAAACCACCAGATCGTAAGCTGGTTGAGCACCTGCCCTTTAAACGGAACCTGACCAACATGCTGGTTGAATACGTTGAACCGGTCGGTCGCGATCAGCACGCGCCGCCCGTCAGATAGGGCGTAGTTGTCGCGCACCTGGCCGCGCTCCGCCGTGAGTCCGGGGAGTTCAATGGATTCCAGCGCCATAGGTATGGCTGGATGAATCTGTGCTGGCGTTAACATAGGGTTTCCTCACTCTACCGCCGTAGGCGAATCGTGCTCATGGTTGAGGTGTCGGACCGTCGCCGTTTACCTGTCCAACCGGGTATCTGCTGCTGTTCGCGTTTAGCTTGTGCAGCACAAGTGTGCTCACGTCCAGGTTGAGTTGATTGGCCAACGTCAGGCAGTAGATCAACACATCGGCCAGTTCTTCAGCCACCTGGTCGCGCCGTGCTCCCGTTGTGGCGATCACGGCAGCCCGGTCGTTGTTTACCCACTGGAACAACTCCATTAGTTCGGCAGCTTCGATAGCGATCGACATCGCGAGGTTTTTAGGGGAATGAAACTGTCCCCAATCGCGCGCCGTGTTGAACGCGTCTACAGCGTTTTTCAGATCGCTGACACGCGTGTGCTGGTCACCTGTTGATGTCACAATGATGGCTTCCTTAACCCATCAGAATATGGTTATCAATGATAATGCTGAACGCGTTTTGGGGGAAATCAGTCCGAATGCAATAGAATATCACCCAAACACGGGCGTGACCGATCGCGCCTGTCGATTCTGTAAGGCATTTTTTATAATCAGTTGCCAGTCGTGCCGCTCGACTTTATACTGACAATACAAATCGGATGACAGGATATTTATCAGGCACATCAGAGGAAAACATCGTGAGCGGAGAAGCAATGATTCTGGTGGTCGCTGTGCTGTTGGGTGGAGCAGCCCTGATCGGTGGCGGCGTGCTGCTGTTTCTGTATTTTCGCTACAATCGCGGTGAGGAATGGTACGAGGACCAGCCGGTTGTCTACGGCAACCTGGTCCAGTGTCCTAACTGCCATTATATGAATCCGATTGATACCGCGGCCTGCTTAAACTGCCGCTACCCGCTCAGCCCGTCCAGGAATCAGGCACAAATGCCGCCCGCCGAACGCCAGACGATGGTGCCCCAGGACTTCCCACAAACACCCGCGCCCCCGGTTATGTCACAAGCCGCCCCGGCACCCCTGCGGCAGCCGCTCGGCCCGACGGCAGCCGGTGCTGCCGCGCGTGAGCCGGTCGAACGTCCCGCCGATATGCCGAATGCGTGGATGGAAGGTGTGGGCGGCGCGATGATGGGCCATCGCGCGATTCTGACCCAACCCGATACACTGGTCGGGCGCTCTACGGCGTGTGATGTGCAGGTATACGATCCCAAGGTATCGCGGCGGCACTTCCTGATCCGGTTCGGCAACGGCGCGTTTTTCCTCCAGGATCAAAACAGCTCACGCGGGACACGGATCAACGGTGAGCAGGTTATGGCGCAGCGTCTTAAAGACGGCGATCACATTGAAATTGGCGATTCGGAACTCGTGTTTCACGTGTCAGGCTAAACCTGGGGTGCACCGGGTACCCGCGTAGGGCAATATGGGCGCTGCTGGCTTACGGTGCGGGCGGTCCGTCATAGCTGAGCAGCGGCTGCGCGACCCAGCCCACACGCCCATCCTCGTACTGAAGCCGCCACCACCAATGGCTGTCAGCCGCCACCGGTCCCTGAAGCACGGATGCCGTTTCGTCAGCCGCCACCGGGCCGATCTCGTCACCATCCAGGCTGGGGGTCTGACGCAGCAGGAATTCAGCCTTGGCACGCACCACAACGCCCGCTTCCCATTCTTCGGCGACATAGTCAACCGTGATGGTCGGCGTGAGCGTCGGCGCAGCGTCCGGGGACACGATTCCGGCGGGAGTTTGCGGTGTTTCCGGCGAACTTGTCCCGGCGGGGGTATCGCTGGGGGCCAGCGTCGGGGGTGGCGTCGGTGAGAGAATCGACGGCGCGAGATCGGTCGGCTGCTGGTCCAGGGGGAGCGGTTCGCCGGACGGCGTGATGGCTAACGCACGCTGGTGCAGACTCGGCCCGTTCACCCACCGCGCTTCGACGCCCAGGTTATCGACCACCCAATACCAGGGACCGTTCCACGCGTCGTTATCGACTTCCTGAATCAAATAGGCTGACCCGGCTTCGAGGGGCGTAGCCGGATCGGCGTGGGTATCGGGTTCCTCAAACGTGGGGATCGGTTCGCCGGGCAGCACGCGGAACCAGTCATCGTCATCCATGATCGGGCCGCTGGGCGCTGGCGGAGTCAGCGTCAGCACCGCCGAAGTTGCCGCCTTTTCGGCTTCGTCATCCTGAAGGGCGTCGGTCGTCTGCCGCGCAGCCGCTTGAGCCGTCGCCGTGGACTGGATCACGTAAGTTCCTGTCTGCTGCGCTGCCGGGAGCGCGGTCGAGTCGGGCGGCTGCTCGCTCGTCCCGCTGTCGTCATCGTTCACCGCACCGGCCACGATCAACATGATCACCACGAACAGCACCAGCAGCACCGCCATCCCGATCCCGGTGACAACCATGTTACTACGCAGCAGGTCCCACAGGTCGGTCAGGGGGGATTCAACGGTCCCGGTTGTACGGCGGCGCTCGCGTTCTTTCTGGCGCGCCCGTGCCGTACCGAGCGGGGATTGGCGCATCCATGTACGCTCGCTGTCTGCCGCCTGGCGGTCCTCAGCCGCCGCCTGCCTGCTCCTTGGCGGCGATACAGGACTCGGAACCGCCAGGTCTTGACCGTCCGCTTCCTGGCGGCTTCCCCATTCCAGTTCCATCGCCGGTGGTGTCATCTCGCGGGTGACGTCGCCCTCTTCGCCGATCAGGTGCAGCACAATCAGGGACACGTTATCTGCCCCGCCGCGCTCGTTGGCGATACCGATCAGCGTCTGGACGGCAGTTTCCGGCGGGGATGATGTGACCGTGCGCTCGATTTCTTCGGGGTCCACGTAACGCGTCAAGCCGTCACTGCACAACACGACGTAATCCCCGTCACGTACCGGCCCGGTGATGATATCCACTTTGACCGACGGCATATTACCCAGGGCACGCACCAGTTTTCGCCCGTTCGGATCACCGTCGGCGAGCGGCTGCCCGGCTTCGCGCTGCATCTGTTCTACGGTGTGATCATGTGTCAACTGGCGCACATGACCCTCACGCAGCAGGTAGGCCGGGCTGTCGCCCACACTGCCTATTATCAGGCTGCGCTCACGGATCACAACGGCAACAACGGTTGTTGCCATCGCGCCGGGCGTATCATCGCCGTGACCCTCGGCATAGATCAGGCTGTTGGCTTCGGCAATCGCACGCGCCAGCCGTTCGCCGGGATCACCGTCCTCCTGGTTGTAATAACTGCTGATGATGGTGCTCACTGCATACTGGCTGGCCAGATCACCACTTGTCAAACCGCCGACGCCATCGGCCAGGACAAAAATGCGTCCCAGTTGGGCCAACACATCCGGGTCAGCCGGTACCATGTGGCCGATGGCATCCTGGTTTTGTTCGCGCTTGCGCCCAACGTTGGTATCCATTGCCACGCTGACATTGAGCGAACTCGACGGCGACTGGCTCATCAAACCATCCTCAGTCCGTTAGTACTTTAAACACAAATAACGTGTTGCCCAGGCGTATCTCATCATTTTCAACCAGCGGTGTCGCGCCGCGTACTTCTTCACCGTTGATAAACACGGGGTTGGTCGGTCCAAACGGCCACAGGTGAAACAGCGGCGGGCTGTCGGGATCGTCCTGGGGCGGTTCGACCGTCAGGCGCACGTGCTGGCGTGACAGGTGTGAATCGTCCCACCGGATATCACCTTCGCGCCCGATACTCTGGTTAGCCCGTACCGGCAGGATCGTGCCCCGGCGTTTGAGCGGGTATTTGACCACCAGCCAGCCCAACGGTGGCAGCGGCTGTGAGTCATCCCCCGCGCGGATTTGTTCGTCTGGAATGGACAGCGGTGCAATCGCCGTCAGTCCGGCATCCGGTCCGGCGTCCGGCTCGACCGTTTCGATGATAAAATCATCGTCCAGACCCACATTTAACGAATCGTCCGGCGGAATCGTCACAACCGCATTCACCGGCCTGGGCGGCGTGCCCTGCGCCGCTTCCTGGAGGTCGTCCAGGTTCGAGTTAGCCATTTCATCGCCCCCGTCGAGGCCCCCATTGAAGGCGTCGTCAGCGGCGCTATCAGCCGCCTCGGCAGGAGCCGCGACCATCACGGGATCATCCACGCTGCCGGGCGGAGGGCCATACGCGTGACGCTGTTGTTCTGCCAGCTTGCAGTAGGGGCACGTCGTGTGCGGTGGATCATACGGCCCGTGCAGTTCACAAAATCCGCCACCATCGCTCATAGGATTTCGGTAAACCTCGCTGCTTCTGTTAATCGTTCAAATTTTATCACGGTCGCCCCAAAAGCGAGAAACGCTGCCGCACACAACACTATAGCACACCTCTGCGCCAGATGTCAGTCAGATATCACACTCCGGTCAGCCAGGCCCGGCCAACTGCGGTATAGTAAAAAGTGATGCAATGAACGGTATAATAACATCGTTGGAATCACGGCAAACCATCATTACGGGGAGCGACGATCATGATGCCATCCAGAAAAACGGCGCCGGATGACCAGTGGGGCACCGCGCGTGATGACCCGTTTGGTATCCCGCTGGATGCCGCATTGAACGATCAACCGGGTGTTTTTAACAACAATTTGATCGATCCGCTAGATGTTCCTATCGATGAGCACCGGGTCAAGCTGGAAATCGTCATCGGTTTTTCGACACATGACCTGCTGGAAAACAAGCGAGGCCGGTTGACCGCCGCCCAGATCGCACGCCTGGAGTATGATCTCCGCTGGCAGTATTGGCCGGTGATTGGCGCGTTGAGTGTGATAACGTTTCTGGTCGGGGTCAGCGGTACCCTGATGGCGTCAGCAAACGGGATGGGATTCATGACTCCTGTGATCGTGTTGATGGGCCTGGCGTTGTACGCGGCTTATCAACTGCGGAAAAAGCGTGAACAGCTCCCGGCCTACCGGCTGCTGGCGGCCCCGCTGCGCCTGGGACGTATGTCACTCACCATGCGCCGGTTGAATATCTCTGATGAATCGAGCCTGGCGCGTGCCAATTTTAAGCTGGACGACGGCACCCGCCTGTTTGCGCCGCGCCAGATATACGGCGTGTTACATGCCAACCAGGACTACCGCGCGTTTTATATCCCGCTGCGCACCTGGGGCGCCGCACGTATTCTCAGTTTGGAACCGATCCCCGGCGCAAAA
Organism: Anaerolineae bacterium; assembly: GCA_016930015.1. Classification (GTDB taxonomy): domain Bacteria; phylum Chloroflexota; class Anaerolineae; order Aggregatilineales; family Aggregatilineaceae; genus JAFGHR01. The sequence continues at coordinate 23,668 of JAFGHR010000001.1, forward strand.
ACGAAACAAAAAGCCAAAACCGGCCTGAAACGTAAGCGCTGGTAGGGCTTCTTGACATTTTTCACATATTTTCCAGATTTGCGATAACCTTTCACCTATCGAGGCATGTTATCATTAAACTAGTGTATAGGGCATAAGCCCAGGCATAAGTCCTGGTATAGGTCCCGGCATAAGCCCCATACACGCGGGGGATTCTGGCAGGCTGTAATTTCCTCCGGACCGGTCAAACACGCATCTGTCAACGGAGTGCGCGCGCCGTATGTCAACTAACAGCCCTTCAGCTTATTCACTTGTCTCACTGGGAGAGTTCGGAGAACGTGCTCGCTCTCTGCATGGTGATCTGCGCGAAGTTGCTCTTGTGATCGGTCTGGGCCAGGTCGGTTTGTTAGCCGTAGCACAACTGCACACTATGCTGCACGTGATGCTCACGCGGCGTGAAATTCAAAGCAAAGTGCGGCTGCTGGCGATCGCCCGCCGCCGTTCCATCCGCCAGGAAATCATACTCCCGCGCGAAGAACGCTTAATGCCCAGCATGGATTCGATTGGCTGGGGCGATGTGCCGGGCCGGTACGCGCAGCTTGGCGTCGCTCAATGGTGGCCGCATTCCCCGCGCCTGCGGGACATTCTCGAAGACCCAAGCCACGTACGCGCCTATAACCGCCTGTTGTTGTTCGATAACGCCGCGTTGATTAGCGAAGCCCTGTTTAAGCTGTCGGTATGGCACCGTGAAGTCGGCGTTGCCCAAAACCTCAAGCTCACGCGGCGCATTTACGTGCTGGCCTCACTGTCGGAAGCTGAAAGCAGCAGCATGATCTTTGATATTGTGTCCCGGCTGCGGTTGTTGGCTAACCAGGATAACAAACCAACCGAGATTATCGGCGTTTTTTCGCTGAGTCATACCGGCGAGGAGCAAGAACTGGCCCATGCTATGTCCATGGCCAATGTGTACGCGACCTTGCGCGAGATAGATAATTACACACTGCACCCGGATACCTTTGTGTCATCCCTGCCGGTGATCGGCCACTCGCTAACACGCAGCAAAGCTACGCGTGCCCTCGACATGATCCTGCTGGCGGATGATGCCGCGTCCCCGCCCGGTCAACCGCCGGAAAACATATTAGCCGAGTGTGTCACAACCTGGATCGGTGCCAGCCTGACACCCAAGGATTGGGCGGTTAACGTACCGGCACCTATCCCGCACGACGAAGGTGTTGACCGGTTCCAGGGCTACAGCACGATCGGTATCAGTAAACTGGCGCTGCCGATCCGGGCGGCGATGGACCTGGCTGCCGTTGGCCTGGCCCAGTCCACCCTCAGCGCGATCAAAAGCACGCACGCCAACACCGCGACGACCGGGTGGTCGTCCCAGATCGTGCAGCAGGCCCGCCGCGCGCTGCTTGATGTCAACCTGTTACAGGCGTCCGATGTGGCGAACCGTATGCGCGAGTGGAGTTACGATCTGAGCGCCGCCGGGCTAAACCGCCACCTGGAAACACGCGCCGCCAAAGGCGAGTCAGGCCGTATGGTGGACCTGACGCAAAACGAGTTAAACCGGCTGGAACGTGAAGCGCTCAACGAAAGCCAGGCCGGACCCGCCACGGTCAGCGCCCAGCCTGATTCGCTCCGTACCCGGATCGACACGGCGCTCGCGGTCACGCTTCAGTCGGTTCACGATACATTAACCGAAAGCCCGGTTGACCTGGCGTATGGCAAAGGGTTTGGGCTGATCTGGACGGTCAGCGCCTTTGAGGAATTGGCCCGGCGAGTCAAAGACATTCTGCCGGAGCTAAACAACCTGCTGACCGAAGCCAAAGCCGCCGTACAACTCAGCCGTCATGCCCTGTTTGAATCGGCGCAGCAGGTCGATTCGCGTTCTGGCAGCCGTTTCAGCGGCAGCCGCAAAGCGATCACCGCCGAACTGGACGCCCGCGCCGAAGCCGCCTTGAATGCGTTCGCCGAGATGATCGTGGCCCAGGCTCAAATTGACGCGTGGCGCCAGTTGATCACGCTGGTCGAAAACCTGCGTGACGACGTGCGCGAAACGATCCCGCTGGTCGAAAAAGCCACCCACTCGTTGAATGAATTTGAGACAACCTGCCGCCACGCGATGGAACAGGCCGTTTACGAACCGTCAGGCTACCCGGTGGTCGCCCTGGTGACTGAGGAATGGTACACACAGGGTACCCAGCGTCTCAGCAGCCTGGGCCAGATGGCGCCCAGCGAACTGCTCCAGCAGGTTTACCGGTCCTGGTCCCCCGGCAGCCTGGTGCCCGAACGCCGGCTCAACCGGTTCTTGATGGATGTGCGCGACGCCGCCCGCCGGGCACTCATGAACGTGTTTAGCTTCGCGGACCTGTATGAGTTTCTGGAACAAAACCAGGACAACAAGGTGTTTAAACAGGCCGTGTCCGGGTTGGCCGCTTCAGCGACACCGGCCCTGGTCCCGACCAACGGTGACACACAGGCCACCACCGTCCCTTATGAGATCGTGCGCGAGATGACCCGCCCGACCACAATCATTAACTCGACCCAGCCGGGTGTCTATCGCATTTATGTGCCATCCCCTGATCCCGACGAATTAACGGTGCTGCGCATCCTGCACGGCATGATGGCCGAGTCGATCCCCGCCCTGCGTGAGAGCTACCGCCGCGCTTATGATCGGGCCGGGGCAGAAGGTATGCCGCTGCACATTGACCGGCGCTGGGACTCAACCATGGCGGACCTGGTCCATACAACGGCCCGGCGTGAGATATCGGTCATCTGGGAGAGTATGATCACGGCATTGCGAAAGAACCCGCGCATGATCGAACAGCCGCTCGACGCGTTGATCCGGTCGCTGGGGGTTGCGCTGGACGTGATCGATACGGCTATTATTCCCAACTTGCCGCCGGATATCCGGCTGGTGATATTTAAGCTGCGCCCGTTCCGGCTCAAGCTGCCACCGCCGACCTGCGCCGTGTTGTTCGTCCACTCCAACCGCAGCGCGCAGGAAGTCGGCGAAGACCTGTTCCGCGCCGTGACGCCGATCCCGATGGAGGAACAATTTGTGTTCGTGGTCAACGTCAACGGGCGGCGGGACATGGACCAGGTGGTCGAACCGCTGCGGCGTGTCGATTTTACCGTGTTGGTGTTAAGCGAGGCCGATATCAAACACCTGATCAGCGCCCGCATGCCAACCCGTGCCCTGAGTGACCTGGTGCTCAGCCATGTTGACCTGAACACCGTATCGCCGTTTTATACGCGCGGCCCGGTGCCGGAGCACATGTTTTTTGGGCGCGAACGCGAGATCAACGTGGTGCGCAGCAAATTACGTACGCACAGCGTGGCCCTGATCGGTGGGCGGCGTATCGGCAAAACGTCTACGCTCCAACGTATTCAGCGGCTGCTTGGCCCGACGGAATCCGAATACGTGCCCTATTACCTGGACTGTCACGGCGCGACCCAATACAAGTCATTCTTCTGGCTCATTAACCGCCGCTGGCAGGTTGAAGTGTACCAGGACGCCAACCCGGTCGAATTTGAAGACGTAGTCACCGAACTGCAAAAACGGCACCCCGGCAAAAATATCGCCATCCTGTTTGACGAGATCGACAGCTTGCTGGAGTATGACCGGCACCAGGAGAACCAGGAAACGCTGTTTCGCACGCTGCGCTCACTGTCGAACGAAAAACGCTGCCAATACGTCTTCAGCGGCGAAAAATGGCTGATGCGGGCTATCACTAACCCGTATTCAGCGCTGTTCAATTTCACCCAGGCTGTACGCCTGGAACCGCTACCGCCCAAAGTGGTCCACCACCTGGTCGCCGATCCCTTCGAAATGCTCAATATCTGGATGGAAGAGTCAGACCAGATCATCGATCGCATTTACGAAATATCCGCCGGGCACCCGAACATCGTGCAGATGATCTGCCAGGCGATGATCGAAGAACTCGACAAAGACGGGCACAATACCAACCTGTTGAATTACGAACACCTGGACCGCGCCACCGCGCGCCGCCAGTTGCAAGAGGAAATTGTGCAGACCATCTGGGGCCAGATGAACCCGCTGGCGCGTTTGATTACGCTGTTGTGGCCCGAAGGTGAACGTTTTTTGACGCTGGCCCAGATCGAACAACAACTGCGCAGCAACGGCATCAACAGCATCCCGCCGGACCGCCTGGAACGCACCGCCAGAGACCTGGAATTGTATTGTTTTGTGCGCCAGCATGGTAATGATCGCCTGGAACTGATTCCGATGGCGTTTCCGGCCATTCTGGACTTTATGACCGATAAGCGCCGCCAGCTCGAAATCGTCCGCCGCCAATATGAGATGGAACCCGAAGGCGGCGCACCTTAAAAAATAACGCACGATAGTTGCCGGATTTGGCCAACAGGTCAAGTTAACCAACGGAACAAGTTGCACATTGACGCGATCATCCGATACAGTTAAGGGAAATTATCATCACCGCGTATGTGGGGAATCGGCAGGTGTACCGGGTCTAAATGCCGTTATGCACCAGCTTCGAATGGTTCATCTGGCGATCAGCGGAAAACATCATGTTGTCTACACAAACAACTATGTCACATGACTACTCGTTCCATACCCAGGGACCGCTCCCGCCGGACGCCAAGCACCTGTACGTTGTGCGTGCCGACGATGACGCCCTGCGCCGCCTGATCAACCAGCGTGACTACGTCGCGCTGATCGGCCCGCGTCTCAGCGGGAAGTCGAGTATGCTGCTGCGGCAGTGGGCCCTGCTGAAAGAATCACCACGCCACGTCCCGGTGTATATCTCCCTGGGGCAGTTTAGCGGGCTGGATGAAAGCGACTGGTACGCGCATATCCACCAGTACATCACCCGGCAGACGGACGGCTTGCTGCCGGTGCCCGCCGCCCCTGCGCTGCACGCGCTGGCCCTCCAGGAAGAAATTATCGACGCCCTGGAAGGCAGCCTGAGCGGCAAAACATTGGTGATCATGCTCGACCAGGTCGAAACTACGCCGCTCAAGCTGGCGACTGCGTTCTTTTCGACCTTGCGCGAAATGTATGTCAATCGCTGGATGCGGCCCGCGCTGCACAACGTGATCTTTGTGTTGGCCGGGCGTTTTATCCCGGACGAACTGATCAAAGACCCGGCGATATCACCCTTTCGTGTGACCGAGATCATCTATCTCGAAGATGCCGATCTGGAAGGTATTACGCACCTGATCGCCAGCCTGGGGACCGACCGCCGCCAGTTGTCGAACGATGTGCCGGAACGTATTTTCGAGTGGACCGAGGGTGATGTTTACCTGACTCATAAACTGTGCGCCGGGCTGGCCCGCGATATCCCCGAAGGCGCGATCTTGCTGGCCGACGTGGACCGCGCCGCCCGCCGTCACCTGTACGAAGATGATATCTTCCGCAAAATGTGGCGGCGTATTTCGGGCGACCAGGACATGATCGACCTGATCAAAACGCTGCTGGAACACCGCGAGCCGGTGCGCTTTACCCTGCTGCAACATCACCTCATGGATGCCTGGCTCGAAGGCGCGATCAAGTCGGATTCATACGGGTACTGTGTCATGCGCAGCCTGGTTCACGAGAGCGTGTTTTACTCCATGCAGCGCACGCGCAATGGGTCGAACAAAACGCCGCGCCGGGTGCACGCGATCACGCTCAACGGTGACGACGAACCCCTGCGCGGGCGCTACCGGCTCGATCATGTGCTGCATCCCGGCATGACCAGTTATGTGTATCGCGCTACCGATTTTGACACCGGGGAAACCGTCGCCATCAAGCAGTTGATGGTTTCACGCGATCTGAACGAAATGGCGTGGCACCGTTTTCAGCGCGAAAGCGAGGCGCTCAAACACCTCGAACACCCGCACATTGTCCGGTTTCTGGACTCGTTCAGCGAAGGCGAATTTGAATACATTGTCATGGAGTACATTTACGGCGGCTCGCTGTTCGAGCGCATGAACCGTGAAGGGCGTTTGTCACTCGCCAAAACCGTCGATATCGCTATCAAGCTGGCCAGCGCATTACAACATGCTCACGAGCGCGGCATCATTCACCGTGACGTGAAACCGTCGAATACCATGCTTACGCCGGATTATTCGCCCCGGCTGGCCGATTTTGGCGTGGCGCGTTTGAACTATCACACGCGTGTCACCCTGCCGCACACCGTGATCGGCACCACGCCTTATCTCAGCCCGGAAGGCTGCCTGGGCGAGAACATCGACGCGCGCGGTGATATCTGGGCGCTGGGCGTGATGCTGTACGAAATGCTGGCGGGCACGCTGCCGTTTGTGGGCCGCACCGACGATATCATTGCGCGGGCCATCCTCGAAGAAGACCCGCCCAATATCCGCGCCATTCGCCCGGACACACCGGAAGAACTGGTCAACGTGATCAATCACATGCTCGAAAAAACCATGTACCGCCGCACACCTTCCGCTCAAGCTGTAGTCGAAGCGCTGATGCCGATTCTCCAGCAGTTAAAATCCACCGAACCATAACCGGTCGGTATGTCTCCCGGTCGGCAAATATGGCGGCCAGCGGTTGAACGTCGGGCAAACGGCTGCCCGATTCACCGGCAGGCTGTACCACCCCCTGGCAAAATTTGCTAGAATAGCTGCATGGTCACGTTCAGGAACATTACGTGTGCTGTCAGGTTTTTTCAGGAGGTTTACTGTGCGCCATCATCGCTTACAACACATCGCCATTCCGGTTGTCGCGAGCCTGATCGTGTTGGGCATCGCCGCCGGATTTGCCGCCCACCACGCCCACGCCGCCGGACCCGATCACGCCGCCTGCCTGCAAGACCCGAACGGACCGGGCTGTATCGCCGGGCTGCCCAGCGTGGAATATCAGAACCTGCTGGATGAAATGCTGCTGCACCCCGATCCCAACGCGCGCCCGCTGGCCGTCAACATGGATGAACTGGCCCGGTTTGCGTTTCGCCGCATTGTGGGCGACGGCACCTATTACGATGCACCCAATGGCAACCCCATCGGCGTGATCGAAGAGGGCTTCAACTACGTCACCGTGACCAACATTCAGGGTGACTGGATTCAGATCAACGACGGCCAATGGATGCACGGCAACCAGTTAGCGGTCGCGCGTCCCAGCCAGTTCGCCGGGGTTTACCTGGACGAAGACCTGCTGTACCCGATGGCCTGGGTATTGGTCCCCAGTTATCCAAGCGCCTATCCCGGTGCCGCCGGAAACCAGAATCTGCCCATCATCGAGCGCTACACGCGTGTGAATATCTTCGCCACGGCGGTGATCGACGGCTGGGAATGGTACCTGATCGGCCCGGAAACGTGGATCAACCAGACCAACGTGGCGCGCGTGCTGGTCGTGGAGCACTCGCCGGAAATAAAAGGTCGCTGGTTTTCGATTGATCTGTTCGAGCAGGTGTTGATTGCCTACGAAGAAGATCGCCCGGTCTTCACCACGCTGATATCATCCGGCCTGCCCGATTGGGAAACCAACGAGGGCACGTTTAAGGTATGGTCGCGCCAGGTCAACGGCCATATGAGCGGGGCTGAAGGCCATTCGGACTTTTATTCGCTGGAAAACGTGCCCTACGTGATGTATTACGACGAGGCGATCTCGCTGCACGGCACGTACTGGCACGACGGCTTCGGCTACCGGCACAGTCACGGCTGCGTGAACATGACCATCACCGACTCGTATTGGGCGTTTAATTGGAGCCGGGACGGCGGTTATGACACGCCGTATGTGTACGTGTACAGCTCCGGCGAGTACAAAAACGGCTGAGCGCGCAGTCGCGGCCAGAATCACGACCGATCACCCTGCACGACTGCGGTGCGTGCGGGGTGTTTTTGTGTTACTGCCAGGTGGGGGGATTCACAAAATCTTTACGTGTGGTTCCCCGACAGATGATACAATGGATCTGAATAATGTAGTTACCGTTCACAGGTTTGATGCATTTTCTAAGATATTCTAACTGCTTATATCGTTTTGTGGGGGATATTGCTGCCAGCCGTGTTCAATAACCAGCCGGAACCTGTACAAAAGGATGCACCCATGCCACTTTTTACCGTATTCCCGATTCAACTGACGTGTTCGCGCGGGCGTCATGTGCGCCGCCTGGCTCTTTTTGTGCTGCTGGTGGGTGCGCTGGCGCTGCTTTTTTCTGGTGACCCGTCACAGGTCCAGGGTAGGGCGAGTTTTGTCGTCACCAACACCGCCGACAGCGGCCCCGGCAGCCTGCGCGAGGCGATCCTGGATGCGAATGCCAGCACTGGCGTAATCACGTTCGACATACCCGGTGACGCCCCGCATACCATTCACCTGTTGAGCACCTTACCGTCCATCGCCTCCTCGGTGACCATTGATGGTACCACCCAGCCGGATGCTCACTGCGATAGCTGGCCGCCGACGCTGACCGTTGCGATAACTGGCGACGCTGACATCATGATAGCGGGGTTGGAGATAAGTGGTAACAACAGCGAAATTCGCGGCTTGGTGGTTGGCGGAGTATGGAGTTATGGGTTGTGGATCACGGGCAACAACAATCGTGTGACGTGTAATTTCATCGGCACCGATCCGACGGGCATGGAACGTGTTGCCGTGGGTTATGAGAGCATTCGTATCACCGGTATTGACGGCGGCGGTGCATACAATGTCATTGGGGGAACAACACCCACCGACCGCAACCTGATCGGTGGTGGTGGCGGGGGAGTGGCAATTGTCGAGATAGCAGCCCATCATAACGTCGTGCAGGGCAACTATATTGGTGTCGCAGTCACCGGCGATGAGAGCTTGAGTAATGATTTTGGCGGAATAGTGATTGCTCTGGGCGCTACCGATAACCTCATCGGGGGTGATGCGCCCGGCGCAGGAAACATCATTGCCTTCAACCATAGTTATGGTATCAATGTCACGGGTACCGATACCGTGCGCAATACTGTTCGCGGCAACTCGATTCATTCCAATGATAATCTTGGTATCAGCCTCGACCACCTGGAGGTAGGTTTGACCGGGAACAACGGCCAGCCCGCGCCGGTCCTATCGCAGGCGGACGCTCACCAGGTGTCCGGAACGGTCACCAGCGCGCCGGATACTGACGTCGTGCTGGAATTTTTCAGCAGCGCCGAATGTGATCCGTCAGGCTACGGTGAGGGCGAAACCGTGCAGCCGGTCGTTGAACCTACCACCGTTACGACCGACTCCAACGGCGATGCCGCGTTTACCTTCACATTTGTGAATACCATTCCCTTCGGGCACGTTATCACCGCGACCGTTACCGATTCGGTTGGCAATACATCGGAGTTTTCGGCGTGTCAGACAGTACCCATCCCCAGCCTTGTCGTGACAACCACCGCCGACAGCGGCCCCGGCAGCCTGCGCCAGGCGATCCTGGATGCGAATGTGCTGCCCGGCGCGGACACGATCACGTTTTCTTTGAGCGCCCCGGCTGCGATTACGCTTGCCGATACGCTGCCCCTCATCACCGACGATCTCACCATCAGCGGTCCTGGTGCGGACCAGCTCACCGTGGATGGCGCTCACGCCTATCGTGTGTTTCATGTGTCAGATGATGTTACATTCACGTTGGAGGGGGTTACGGTCACCGGTGGCCGGATTTCCGGCTATGACACTGAGGGAGCGGGTATATACATTGACGGTGGTACGTTGTTAGCATCCAACTGCGCGTTTACCGACAATGCAGCAGATTATGGAGGCGCGATCCATAATAACGCCGGTGAGGTGGAGATGACCGACTGCGAATTTCGGGATAACGATGGCAGCGCGTATGGGGCGGGTATTTACAGTGTAGACGGTACGCTCACATTGACCCGTGTTACGTTTGACGACAACGACACGTTGGTCTTCAGCACCGCCCATGCCGGTGCTATCCAAAGCAGTGGCACGGCGACGATTATTGACTGTCTGTTCACCAATAACTCATCGGAGTATGGCGGGGCAATTTCGAACTCCGGCACGATGACGCTGTTTAACACAACCCTGGTCAACAATACGGCCATGAATGAGAGCGCGGCTTATGATCACCCCGGTGGGGCTATCATGAACTATGGCATATTGACCATCACCAACAGCACCCTATCAGGCAACACTGGCGGATATGGCGGGGCCATAGCGATGTGGCGGGGATCGGCGAGCCTGATCAACAGCACGCTGTCAGGCAATACAGCGGACGCTGGCGGCGCTATCTATCACGGTGCGCATAGTAACCCGGCTCTTTTACAGCTAACCAACAGCACCCTTGCGGGAAACAGTGCCAGCATGGGCGCGGCTGTTTACGCAAATGGATACAACGCCACAGCGACTTTGAATGCCATCGATAGCATTGTGACAGACGGCAGTACCCTCTGTGTTCTTGACGGTGATACAGCCTACAATGACGACGGACACAACCTCGTGAGTGATACGACATGCGGTATTGGACAGGTGGCGGATCCGCTGTTGGAGAATCTGGCAGACAATGGCGGCCCAACCTGGACGATGGCTCCGCAATCTGGAAGCCCGGCGATTGACGCCGGTACGTGCGTGACAGACACCGATCAGCGTGGTATTACCCGGCCACAGGGCCTGGGCTGTGACATTGGCGCGTATGAGCAAATCGCGGATACCCCACCTAACCAGCCGCCGGTGAATACAGTGCCCTATTCGCTATTCGTGCTCTGGAACACGGACATGGTATTCCACGGATCGGTCAGCATCAGCGATCCGGATGCAGCGCCCAACCCGGTACATGTTGAGCTGTCTGTGTCGGATGGTACGCTGACTCTGAGCGGCACAACCGGCCTGGATTTTGTCGAAGGAGACGGCACTGGTGACTCGGCGATGACCTTTACCGGCGCGGTTGCGGACATCAATGCTGCACTTAACGGGATGATCTATGTGCCGCCTGCTGGTTTCCAGGGGCAGGTGACCTTTACGATCACGACCGATGACCAGGGATACACGGGTACCGGCGGGCCACAAAGCGACTCGGATTCGGTGAATATCACCGTTGACCAGCGGCCTGTCGGGTGTATTGCCATCGGCGATTCGGGCGTGGTTATCTGTTCCGCCGATTGACAAAATCTGCGAATTGAACACAGCCAGGAATCATAAGCGGAGCGCATCGAGTGGACGCGCTCCGCTATTTTTTTGCGTTCAGTTAATCGACCGTATCAGTTCAGCCACGAATCCTGGCGGCGTTCGAACTGGCGCGCGGAAAAGTGCTTGTCGGGCAGCAGGCTGTACTCGACATACGTCAGCGTCAGGCCGTCATGAAGGCGGGTGCAGGTCCCGTCGCCGTTGTCCTGCCAGAACTCGATGCGCGCGGCGCGGCCCGGCTGAAACAGGTTTTCAATGTTGACGTTGCGAGGTTGTGCGCTCATCGTGTTCTCCTTAGTTTGACCCATCTTGAACGGTATGTTTGTGTTTTTCTACACATTATGTCGGGCAAACCGTGCAAAATGGGTCGGCGTTGGGCCGATCAGTTAAGCAAAAACGCCAGGCCGCCGAAGTCGGGCGCCGGGCCGCGCGGCTCCGGCAAACCCGCGCCAAACGATGACGCGAACCAGGCCGCCATTTCTAACATGTCTTCCTTCGACGCGTCGCCGTCAATGGTGATGAAACGCTCGCGCACGATAAACGTGACCGAATACGGCCCGCTGCCGGACCCGCCGGACTTGTCGATCAGGGCCGTGTCCACGTTGCCCGTTGTCCAGACTACCACGCCGGGCTTAAATTCCAGGTGGTTTTCGGCCATCCACTCGCCGATGGTGACAAACGTAGACGGCGATTCGGTCAGGCGCATCAATTGGCCCTGCGCGTTGTAGTACAACATTTGCACCACGATCCCGCCTGATGGCGCGTTCATCGCCACGAATTCTTCACCCTGTTCGTCCGCGTCCATGCCGTAGACACTGTCTAACTCGTATCCGCTGGGCTTGCCGCGCGGCACGATCGGGTCAAACGGCACATCGACGGTTTCGATCTCGTCCTTGATGTTGTATTCGGTCTGGTAAAACGGGTCGGTGATCGGCACGTCTTCCGGGTCGGTGACGGCTTCAACACGCGGGGCGCTGAAGTCGCTGGACGTCACGCTGTATGCCACGCCGGACGGGTCACCGTCCGCCGGAGTCACGGCGTAGGTGTAACGCGCGGTCGCGCACCCGGCCTCGTTGGGCGGGCGCGTCAGGTTGAGCACCATCAGGTAGGCGTGATCGTACTCGTCAAAGTTGACCGTGGTCGTATTCCCCGCCGCGTACACGTTGGCCGTGCTGCCGCGCATCCCGACCACGATCCCGGTTACGCCGTCGTCGTCGCTGCTGACCGTGATCGTATGCGTGCCGCTCAGTTCCAGCCCGATATAATCCATCGCGTAACGCTGCACGCCGTCCACCGGATTCCACTCACCATCAGCATTGACCGCTTCCTGAAGCCGGGGTGTTGGGTAGTCGCTGCCGCTGCGGAAATGTCGCAGCAGCACCCACAGCGCGAAGCGTTCCATTTCCGCTTCAAAACTCGTGCCGTGCTTCTCGAACACGGAATCGAACGGCTCATAGCCGTAGCCGCTGCCCATCGCCAGCCAGATATCGCGGATTATGCTGCTGCCGTACTGCTCGGACAGCATTTGATTGAAGACCCACATCCCGTACCAGTGCAGGCCGGACTCAACCCGGTTCACGCCGCCATAGCGCATGATACACGTATCCGGCGATTTGAACACCGCGTCCGCCGATTCCAGGTTATCCGGCAAATTGGGGAACACCTGCGTTTCCATCCAGTTAGCAGTCGATTCGTAAAACCAGCGCATGGCGTGGGTGCCGTTGATCGCGATCTGCGCGGCGTGGTTAAACTCGTGGGACGCGATGATGCGCAGCCAGTCCGCCGCTGGCCAGACTTTGAGACTGGCGGGCGGGTTGGGATCAACAAAATCGTTGTCGAGCACCATGTAGCCGTATGCCGCCTGTGTTTCTTTGCCGGGCGTGTTGGGATTATCCCCGACAAAACCGCCGTCAGGCGATACATACCCGGCAATATTATTGCTGAACAGCTCCATCAGGTACACGTCGAAACGTTCGTCACCGCCTTCGCCCCGGTCGGGGAGGGGGGCGGGCCAGCCCTCCGAGTTGATCTCAACACTCCACACGTCTTCCATTACGCGCCCGACTTCCTCGACCCAGTCGGGTGTGCTGTTGCTGTTGCGGTCCGTGTTGGGCACGCCGTCAACACCGAACAACGTGTAGTGGATCAAAAAATGGGACGTGCCGTAGGTGTGTTCTTCACCGGACAGCTTGGGCCGTGACTGGGCGGTCAGCGGCGCGGCCTGCGCCGGTGCCGTGATCCGCACGGCGGGGACGGCTAAACCAATCACGAACACGAGACTCAACCAACAACGCACGCTTATACGATTCACAGGTTTTTTATCCTTGATGCCTATACCAATACGCTTGATCACTCACACACTCGATTACTCAGATAGCGGTGGTTCATCCGGGGAATCATCGCCGCCCAACACGATATCATAGACCGTATCCCCGGCATGGTCGGCCAGGTAACCGCGCACGTAATCCTGTTGTAACGCGTGGTCCAGCGCGTGGTTTTGCCCGGCAAGCTGGGCCTGGATCGTGTCCTGTAACAGGATGCGCTGCGCGTCGAGCAGTTTCCGCCGCCCCTGCCCGATCTGCCAGTTTTGCCACGCCGCCGCCAGCGTCGAGGCGGTTTCTGCCGCCGTGTGCAGCAGGTGCAGCGTTTGTTGAATACGCGCCAGCCGCTCGGACGTGGTGCTGCGGGTGGGCAGCCGCCGGTGTGGAACCGGTGTAACAATACGCGGCACACCTACCCGTGTATGCGGCCCCGTCTCTGCCGGTAAACTACGTTCAGCCGCGTAACGCTGCCATACCGCGTTCTGGTCCGGCAGCAGGTTCAGTTCAGCGAACGGATCGCGCACGTCCAGCAGGGTATACAGGCGCGGCAGCACCGATTCGCGCACCCGTTCAACCCCGGCGCGGGGATCATCACGGTAGGCGGCGTTGACGTCGGCGGGAGCCGTGATCAGCGGCAGAAAACTGTAACGCAGCGTGTGGATTCGCACGCGCAGCAAAAACAGGTCGGCAGGTGCCTCGACATAGTCCTCGACGTAGTGCAGCGTGTACAGGCCCACGTAACGATTGAATGTGATAGGGGATGTGTTCATGCCTCGTTATCCTCCCCGTACTTTGTGTAACAACGCGTTCAAGCTGGCTGGCCTTCGCGGCGGCTGAACTGTGTTTCGTACAGCCCAGCATATAACCCGCCCTGGGCCAACAGGTCGGTGTGCGTACCGCGCTCCACGATCTGCCCCCGGTCGATCACCAGGATCAGGTCGGCGGCCAGGATCGTGCTGAGCCGGTGGGCGATCACAATGCTGGTGCGCGTGGTCATGACGTGTGTCAGCGCGTCCTGAATCAGCGCCTCGGATTGGCTGTCCAGGTGGCTGGTGGCCTCGTCTAGCACCAGCAGGCGCGGGTCTTTTAAGATCACGCGCGCGATCGCGATTCGCTGTTTTTCGCCGCCGCTCAAACGATAACCCCGTTCACCTACAATCGTATCATAACCATCGGGCAGCGCGGTTATAAAATCGTGAATGTTCGCCGCGCGGCAGGCGGCTTCGATCTGGTCCTGGGTCGCGTCCAACCGGGCATAAAGCAGGTTGGTGCGGAACGTGTCGTGGAACAGGTGCGTTTCCTGCGTGACCATGCCCACCTGCGCCGCCAGCGACGCCAGCGACGCGTCGCGCAGATCGTGCCCGTCGAGCAGAATACGTCCCTGGTTGGGATCGTACAGGCGCGGGATCAGGTACGTCAGCGTGGTTTTGCCCGCGCCGCTGGGGCCGACCAGCGCTACAAGCTGCCCCGGCTGAATGCTGAATGAAACGTTGTCCAGCGCGAGCTCGCGGGCCTGGCTGGGACCGGCGGGAGCGTGTGGCAACTCCCCGTTGCCCTGCGGCGATCCGCTGCCCTGCCGCGCTCCGCCGCTGCCGGACAGCGCCGTCGTGACCAGTTCGGTTTGGCCGTGGCGCTGCACGTAACCGAGTAAGTGTTCTTCATCGATGCTGTACTCAAACGTGACCTGCTCGAACGTCAATTCGCCGCGTACGTCGGTCAGATCAATTGCACCCGGTTTTTCTTTGATATCCAGCGGCAGATCGATCACTTCAAACACACGTTCAAAGCTGACCATCGACGTTGCAAAAGCTACCGGCGCGTTGGTAAGCTGTTGCAGCACGCCGTAAAGCTGGGTCAGGTACGAGCTAAACGCGACAATTGTGCCGATGGTGAACGCGCCGCGCAGCACCAGGTGCCCGCCGACCCAGTACACGAGCGCCGTTCCGATGGTGGCCACTAACCCGATCATGACAAAAAACGTGCTGCCCACGACCGCCCGCCTGATGCCGATATCGCGCACACGTGCCGCCCGCGAATCAAACCGGTCAACTTCGGTGTCGATGCGGCCAAACAGCTTGACCAGCAGCACGCCGCCGATATTGAGCGTTTCGTTCATGATGGCGTTCATCTGCGCGTTGTGATCCATCGCTTCGCGGGCGATGTCGCGCAGCCGGAAGCCCAGCCGCCGCGCCCCCACGATGAAACCCGGCATCACCAGCAGCCCCAGCAGAGTCAGCCGCCATTCAAGCGTAAACATCACCGCCAGGATCGCGACGACCTGGATCACGTTGGTCACGATATCGACAATCGTATTGCTGATGGCGCGCTGGGCGTCGATCACGTCGTTGTTCAAGCGGCTGATCAACTCGCCGGTTTTGGTATGCGTAAAAAAGCGCAGCGACATACGCTGCAAATGGGCGTACAGCGCCACGCGCAGATCGTAGATCACGCCTTCGCCGATGGACGCGTTCAGCAGGCGCTGCACGACCAGGATCGCGCCGTTGGCTACGGGAATCAGCACCAGCCCCAGCGCGAGCATGTTCAGGCGCCCGGTGTCGCCTTCCGGCAGCGTGTGATCGATCAGGTCGCGGAAAATGAGCGGCGTCAGCAGACTCAGCCCGGTTGACACCAGGATCGTGAGCAGCATCCACACAATATGCCGCCGGTACGGGCGCGCATAACCCAGCACGCGCCGGATCAACCGCCAGCTTACCTGAGCCTTTCTCTCGCTTTCGTCGCCGCCGCGCATATAGACAAACCAGCCGCCGTGCCATCCCATAGTTCACCTCGATTTTGCTGCATGGCTGCGAGCTAATCATGTACTTCCTGCCGTTGCAGCCGGTCCCGAATCCTAAGCATACCGCCATCCGGTACTCTTGAGTACCACCCGGTACCCTAGAGTATAAGAAATTCGGGGCATCAGTGGCATATCCGGCGCGTAGGGCGCACGCAGGGCGCACGCCGTTGACACTTGCAGGCGGTATGGTATAATCCGCCCCGCTCTTAACCAGTGGAGTTCTAGGGCATCAAACACACGGATTATTAGTCAGCACACCAGCGTCACCTCTTGACTCCGCGCCTGGAGTGTTTTTTTATTGGGTGGCCTGGAACGCGGGAGTATGGGCGATGTTGAGACAGCGCATAGGGTGGATAATCAGCCTGATGGTGGTGATCGGGGTTATGGTGAGCGGCATAGGACTCGCCAGCCGCACCGCGATTGCTCAGGATGACGACGAAGACCCGACCAATTTGCTCAAAAACGGGAACATGGGACGCCCCTACTACAGCCAGGGCAGCGCGGTCCAGACGGCGCCGCTGGGTTGGAGCCTGTGGGTTGGAGCCGGGACGCCGGAAGCGTTTCCGCACAACGACGGGGTGCAGATTCGTAAGGGAAACGAATCATGGAACCTGCACCAGCCCTATGTCGCATTCACGGCGGCGGGGTACCAGCGTGTGACCGGTTTTAAAGAAGGCGCTGTGCTCAAGGCGATGGCTTACGGCTGGGTGTATACGTGTGACAATCTGGACACGTCGTGCGTGATCGAAGAAGCGCCGTACCGCCGCTCTGATACAGCGGCAGGCGTGACGCTCAAGGTGGGCCTCGACCCGACCGGCGGCACCGATCCTAACGCGGACACGGTCCAGTGGTCAACCACGGCGGCCCCGTATGATAAATGGGCGCAAATGAGTGTGACGGCTACGGCCAAAGGTGACGCCGTGACCGTATTTTTGTACATGTCGCAGCAAAAAGGGCTGGCGATGAATGATGTCTATTGGGATGAGGCGTCATTACGGCTGACCGAAGAAGCGCCGCCCGATGCCCCGACACCGGTTCCCGAAGTGCCGTTTGTGACGCCGCAGGGTGTACGTCCCGATGGCAGCATTGTGCACGTCGTGCAAGAAGGCGATACGCTGTCGAGTATTGCGTATGCGTACAACATTGACTACGGCGTGACCGTGGCCTCGATTGCCGAAATCAACGACGGCATCAAGCCCAATACACGTTATTTGCGGCTGGGCCAGGAAATTTTGATCCTGCCGCCGGGATCGGTGGACCCGGTGACCGGCGCGTTGATCCCGCCGGGCGAGCGCGACGAAGCCGCCGGGGCGGAAGTAACGGAAGAGGCGACCGAATCGGCAGATTCGACCGAAGCCGCCGACGTCGAAACCGCTCCCACCAACAACGATACCGGCGACGCGAGCAGCGACGCGACGGAAGCGCCCGGTGCTGAGCCGACTGAAGCTGTTACTCAGGAAGTCGCGGCAGCGGAAGCTCAACCAACCGCTACCGAGGAAGCAGCATTTGAAGTGAGCGCGCTGCCGACCGAAGAATCAGAGGCGGAACCGACCGAGGAGCCAACCCCGGAACCGGCGGAGGAACCGACCGAAGAGCCAACGGTGGAACCCACCGAAGAACCGGCAGCGGAACCGGCGGAATCACCGACCGAGGAATCCGAACCGGTGGCGGTCGCGATGGCTGAGCCGCCCGCCGGTGATGAGGCGGTCCTACCGGCGCGGCTGGCGTCACCGACCGGCGCGTTGTGTATCACGCTGTTTGACGATGTTAATACAAACCTGTCGCGCGATGCGGATGAAGCGCCGCTGCCGGGCGGTCAGATCATGATTTCGCAGCCGGACAGCGCCGAGAGCGCCTATGATTACGACGGCAGTGATCCGCTGTGCATGGATTTGCCAGCCGGACAATATAATGTGTTGGCCCATCTGCCCGCCGACTACGGGTTGACGACTGCTGATTCCGCCCTGGTCAGCCTGGCCGCCGGTCGGCAGGTGAGCGTTTCGTTTGGCGGCGCGATGGGTTACACACCGCCCGCCGCACCCGCCGACACGGGTGACACTGACATAACGGTTGAGGATATCGAAACCGGGGCCGTTGCGCCGATGGTCGAAGTCGTGTTGGAGTCTGAGGACGAAGAAAAAGACATACTCGACCGCCTGTACGATAACAGCGGCCTGCTCGTGTTAGGCTTTGCGGGCGTGGTTATGATCAGCAGTACGCTGCTGCTGCTGGCGGTGCGCCGCTTCGGCAGTTAGCCCATACCGGAATTCGAAAACACGACGCGACCGGGCGCACGTTAAGCGCCCGGTCGCGTTTTTTGGTTTATGGAGTGGACTCAAAAGAAATACCAACATAACATATTTGCAGAAATGTCAATTTGATACATGGAGCGCCGGATGCGTGTTTTCGATGCAAATTTTCGGAAAAAAGCGGAAAAGAAGTTGCGCAGTTTTGCGAATAATGATTCCATCGGCCCATTAACCTACAGAATTGCTATTGAACCCCAATATGCTGATTTGCGAAACAGGATCGAGGATTGGGTAAAACTGCTACCTGACGGGAAAGTGAAAAAAGACACGGTCGGTAAGCTGCGTTCTGAAGAAAACTTCTCGAACATATTCAACACGTTAAAAGTTGGCGATATGCTCAGGCATTTAGGATACGAGGCCGAATATGAGCACGCTTTTATCCCCCGTACCGGAAGCCAAATAAAAACGCCTGATTGGACTGTCTATGAATCAGGAAAACGCGAGGAAGGACCACGCTTCATTGTCGAAGTTTTTTCAGCTAACCCTATTGAAAAACGAGACGAAGAACAAGCGAAATGGGCAGCGGTGTGTAAGCGTTTAGAGGGAAAAATCTCTGGTTATGGGTTGATTCTCTCTAGCGGTATTGAATGTTGTCATCCTGAATCAGCCGCCAGAACTCGAATTGTAAGAATAATAACCGATTGGTTGAAGAGTGAGCCATCCGTTGACGAATCCAAGGCATTTACTTGTGATACCCTGGAAGAAGTTGACCGGGCATTTCCACCTGTTAAGAACATTTTTCAAGTTAAGGTTTGCGAGTGTCATACAAAAAAAGCTTGGTGTTGGTGGAATCCTGTACTTTTATTCGAGATAAAGCCTGATGCGATAAAAGCGGGTATCCAAGACAAAGTAAACAGCTATAAAAACCTAATGTCCGACATACAAATCCCATTTGTTGTCGCGGTTGTTCCTAACCCGGATGCCTTATATCGGCACGGTACGATTTTGGATGTTTTGTATGGAAGTGATGCCACCCAGCTATATGCAAGAGATTCTGAAACCCTGACGCCTAAATTCAGAGATATTCGCTTACTTGATGGTCTTTTTCGTGGTGCTCGTCCCATTAATCCTATTTTGAGTGCTGTTTGGTGGGTAAACATCGAATATCTTGAGGAGATGAATCTTTCAACCATGCTGGTTTTTCGAAACTATGAGGATAATGCTGAGAACCCGTTACCTGCTGATGTGCTGAGTCCTGAACAAATGAGTAAGCTGTCAGAGAGGTTGATCCCAGAATACCAAACGGGGAAAATTATTTAGCGCAGCAGGGCCAGTGCTACCCCGACCATCGCCGCCAGGATGCCGACCAGCCAGAAGCGCTGTACGACCTGTGTTTCGCTCCAGCCGAGTTTTTCAAAATGGTGGTGCAGCGGCGCCATACGGAACAGGCGTTGGCCGCCTGATATCCGGAAGTAGCTCACCTGTAGAATTACGCTGATCACTTCGGCCACCGGGATGATCGCGATCAGCGGCAGCAGCAGCCATTGGCCCGTCATCAAGCCCACCGTGCCCAGCGCCGCGCCCAGCGCCAGCGACCCGACATCGCCCATAAACATCTGGGCCGGGTGCGCGTTATACCACAAAAAACCAAAACAGGCCCCGACCATGATAAACGAAAACTGGACCAGAAACGTCTGGTCTTGCAGGTCCGCGATCACACCATACGCGACAAATGCGCTGGCCGTGATGATGCCCGATAACCCATCCAACCCGTCGGTGAGGTTGACCGCGTTACTGAACCCGACGATGATGAACACCGCCACCACTATCCAGATGAGCGGGGGAAGCTCAATAAAATCCGGGTACAGGGGCAAAAACACGCCGTTCGCGTTCTGGAAACCGCCCTCAACAAAGGCCATAATGCTGGCGGCGATCACGGCCAGCACCACTTGCGCGGTAAACTTGGCCCGCGCGCTGATACCTTCGCCTTGCTCGTGGCGGCCCCGTATACCTTCCAGGTCGTCGATAATGCCCAAAAAGCCGTAGCTGAGCAGGACCACCAGCGGCAGCAAAATGCTGGAGCCGGTTAATTCTTCCTGGACCAGCCGCGCCAGGTTGAGTCCCAGCGTGATCAACACGACCGGGATCACGATCAAAATGCCACCTATCGCGGGTGTGCCCGTTTTGACCATATGGGTTTGCGGCCCGGTTCCTCGAATCTGTTTGCCCAGCCGCAGCCGTCGCATGATTTCGACAAAGGGACCGCCCCAGATCGCGGTCAACAAAAATGTAATCGCGCCCAGCGTGAGCGCAAAGGGTAGTTCAGGTGTCATACGCGTTTTTTGGGCCTGGCAAAAACCCGGCATTCAGTCACCGGGTTGTGTCGGAATAGGTTGCCCGGAGATTGTACGTCGGATATCGCGCCGATCCAAATTTCACGTGGGAGCGGTGCGCGCCAACCGTTAGCGCCATTCCCACACAGGGGTACCGGTCAGGATACGCCGGATTTGATCGGGGAAGCGGTCGGGATCAAGCGGTTTGCCTAAAAAGCCGTTGAACCCGGCATCTTTGGCTTTGTGCAATTCTTCTTCGCTGGCTTCGGCAGTGACGGCCACTACCAGGGTTTCGGTCAGGCGCGGGTGACTGCGAATCTTACGAAGGGCCTGGTAGCCATCTTCATACGGTAAGCGAATGTCCATCAGAATCAGGTCGAGTTTTGGGAGGGTATCGGCAAACTGCACCACCTGCCACCCGCTCGTTTTCCATTCACAATGATTCACACCCATGTGCGCCAGGAGTCGGGCAATCAATACAAAGTTGGGCACGTTGTCTTCAACTACCAGGATGTGCGCTTCGTTCGCATTGTTTACCCCGCGCTTGGAAGCATTTTCAACCGTCATAGAAACAACCCCTCCCTGAACGCCTGGACCAGTCTGTGGAGTCGGCAGCCCGTATCATTGTTATTAGCTTAACAGGCAGGCCCAATTCTGTCTAGTATATTTAGACAATATTAATACTCTCGGTTGAACGGATCGCCGCCCTGGGCGATCAACTGGTAGCGCATGTTGTCGGTCGGAATCTCCATCAGCACGACCAGCCGCTCTAACACCTGTTGGAACACGGGGGCGGCAGTTTTACTGCCCCAGTACCCTGTCGGGCGGTCGAGTTTGACCAGCACCGACACCACCGGGTCATCGGCGGGCAAAAAGCCCACAAATGACGCGATCGAGCCGCTCGGATCGTACCCGTAAGGTGTTGGAATCTGGGCTGTGCCCGTTTTGCCCGCCACCGTGTAACCGGGAAAATCAAACTCGTCTTCTGTGCCGGGATCGGTGAGAACCTGGATCATGATATCGCGGGCGATGTGAGCGGTTTCCTCACTGATCGGGCGGTAGCTGGCCGATGGCCGGGTTTCGCTGATCTCGCTGCCGTCGATGCGAGCTTTTACAATGTGGGGCTGCATGATCAGGCCGTCGTTGGCGATGGCATTCGTCGCGCATAACATTTGCAGCGCCGTCACGGAGACACCTTGCCCGTAACTCGTGTTGAGGAACTGCGCTTCGCTCCAGTTCGGATCACCCATTTCAACCAGGATACCGGCTTCTTCGCCTTCCAGGTCAATGCCGGTCGGCGAGCCGATCCCAAATTCGCGCAGCAAAGGGTAAACCGTGTACGGTCCCATTTCCTTAAAAATGGTGGCGGTGCCGGTATTGAGCGACTGGATAAACACCTGGGCAAATGTCGGGTTGCCGTGCGAACTGCGGTCCCAGTTGCAGATCGCCACGCCACCTTCTTCAAAACAGCCGGGGTCGTAGTAGGACCAGTTGAGATCGTGTTTACCGGCTTCCAGCGCTATCGCCATCGTGACCACCTTAAACACCGATCCGGGTTCGTACACCTCGGATATGGCCTGGTTTCTCGCCAGTTCGAGACCTTCGGCTGAAAAATCGGCGGGATCAAAGGTGGGGTAGTTGGCGATTGCCAGAATCTCACCCGTGCGCGGGTTCATGATCAAAATGGTGCCGCCCTCTGCGCCCTGTTCTACGATGGCGTTGTTCAGCACCTCCTGCGCCAGGTATTGCAGGTCACGATCGATGGTCAGCACCAGGTCGATTCCGTCGCGGACGCTTACGGCGGTGTTTGTGCTGTCTTCCAGCACGGGGATATTACTTTTGGTGACGCGCTTGCTTTGGCCTGCCAGCAAAAGCTGGTAATACCCCTCGACGCCCCAGTAACCCCGGCGTTCTTTGGTATCTTCCGCCCCGGCAAAAAAGCCGACGATCTGCGCGGTCAGCGCCCCTTGCGGATAAATCCGCGTGGGCAGCGGCGCGATGGTGATACCCTCGATCGCCATGTCTTTGATCCGCTGGCCGGTTTCAAAGTCCACCACGGGCGCCAGCAGCACCCAATCGGGGAAAATGCCGTTTTCATCGGGCTGGATCAGGTGATAAATTTCTTCTTCGGTTTTATCCACCAGCGGTGCGAGTTCACGGGCGGCGCGCTGGCGATCGGTGCTGATATTGGGGCTGATGCCGATCTGGTATTCAAAGGTGTTGGTCGCCAGCAGATGGCCGTTGCGATCATAAATCTGACCGCGATTGGGCTGCACCTCGACCGTTTGGCTGTAGCGGCTCTCGGCCCGATCTTCCAGCCGCTGCTTGGTTTCGGGATTCATGCGAAACTGGAACGACAGCAGCCGCGCCAGCAGAATCCCGCTGATAGCGACCAGCATGACGCTGAGCAGGGTCAACCGCCGGTTGAGTGTATCATCAAGTACGTTGTGAGCCATACGGTATGTCCAATTTCCTGTTTTCCGGAATGATCGCGCCCAAAAAGGTTGGCGCGCCCGCCGTTAGTTTTTACGCCAGTCGTCAAACTGCTGTTTGAGCGCGTCCCACTGTTTGCGCAGCCACCCGCTGAGCGTTTCATCATAGATCGGATCGGGTTCTTCCGGGGCGGGTGTCGCGGTTGGCGTGACCTGGGGCCGGTTATAACGATAACCTTCCACGATCACATATTCGATTTCATCCGGGCCAGCTTCACGGAATCCCAGTTCGGCGGCCTGGGTCATCACGCTGGGCAGGTTTTGTAAGGCGGCAATTTCAGCACGCAGGCGCTCGTTATCACGTTCGAGCTGCGAGCGGTGATCGCTCATTTCGTCCAGCATACGCGCCGTCGTGGCGGTGGTCGTCGTCTGGATCAGGTACAGGGTGCCAATGATGATCGCGACGACTACAAACAGGGTCGCGGTAGCGACAAACTGGCGTTGATCGCGCCACGCTTGTTGTGCGAGTGTATGGCGCAGCCAGGGCGACTGTTGTTTTTCGGCGCTCATAAATTTTGTGAGCCTCAATAACATTTCCCAACGGCAGGCGGCGGTGCCAGGATCGTGATATTCGCCGGATCATGCTGCTTTCACGCCCATCATATTATACTGCGTTATTATAATGGCAGCGGTCTATTTTGGGGAAACGTTGTCAGATGACAGAGTGCGTTCGGATTTCGGGGCAGGATATTAATGGGACGCCGATCGCCCATGCCGGTTTTTGGGCCCAGTTTCCGAATTCACCTGAGTTCGACTTTGTACAAAGCAACTGAGCGTTAACCCACGACTTATTGACCCGTAGGATGGATGTATGTTACGATTTTTTGCAAGACGCTGTCCTTATAACAAAGATAAGGTCGACGCTCTTCGCCCTTTGTCCAGAGTGGAGTGTGGTTTATCTGCTGGACTGTTAGCCCGCCCATTCTAGAAGCGAGGCCCACCATGAAAAGCATAGGAAACATAAGCATACAACTTTTAGCCGCATTCATAATTATACTGCTCTTAGCATTAGAAATCATTCTTGGGGAACACACTCAACTTGCAGAATTTGCGGCAATTGCCGCCTCGTGCGGCATTGTTATCCTTCTCGTTGGAATTTTCCTCACCAAGAACAGGCGCGAGATTGGAATTTACCTCACCGAGAACAGGCACGAGATTAATAAGGTTTACAACAAACTCGATGTCATATGTGAACAGTTTCTTGACGGCGACGAGCAGAGAATGTCCTGGGCACATTTTTGGGCCACAACAAAAACATTGCAGGGCCGCATACAAGAAGATCAATCGTTTAAGCCCGATATCATTCTTAGCGTCGGGCGCTCAGGGGCCATCGTAGGAGGCATATTGGCCGGAAACATGGAGGGACTACCTCATATCGGTATAGATAGAATCAATGATTGGTCAAAAGAAAGCAGTGAATCTAAGCCTCTTAAAAAAGTTACAATATTCCCGTCGTCGCGAATTCTGTCGGAGGTACTACAGGAAAAAGATGTCCTATGCGTTATGTCGGAATGTGATACGGGACGCACGCTTGAGGCCCTGATCCCTGAACTACGTAAGATTAAGGGAATTGGCAGAGTCAAGACAGCCGTTCTGTACAGGTACTTCCAGACGTTTTTTGAGCCTGACTATGTTGCTGTAGAAGATGATGGCAAGAGACCCGATTTCCCGTTCCGCACCTCAACCTGGCAGGGCGATAACAAAAGCTCACGTTAGGATAGCGCTGGCAGCCTGCTCCTCGTTTACAAATCAGCCTATTGTAGGCCTATCTTCTCCCCTGCGGCATGCTGTGTCAAGCTAAGATGACAGGCGCTCGGCAACCCGGAGTCTGGCGCTGCGGCTGCGCGGATTACGGGCGATCTCGTCCGCGCTGGCCTGAACCGGCTTACGCGTGATCACACGCACGCGGGCGACATGCTCGCATGTGCAGACCGGCTGGCGGGAGGGACAAATACAATCCGTGGCTTCGAGCTTAAACGCCTGTTTGACGATGCGATCTTCCAGGCTGTGAAAGCTGATCACGGCCAGCCGCCCGCCGGGACGCAGCAGGCCAATCGCGCCGGGCAGCGTGCGCGTGATCGTGCCCAGTTCGTCATTGACCGCGATGCGCAGCGCTTGAAATGTGCGCGTAGCGGGGTGAATATGCTGGCGCGGGCCATGGTGGGCGCTTGCGACCGTCTCGGCGACCGCGTCGGCAAGCTGGCGCGTGGTTTCCAGGGGACGCGCGGCCACAATCGCGCGTGCGATCCGGCGGCTGTGACGTTCTTCACCGTACTGGTACAGGATATCGGCCAACTCATCGGCGGGCCACGTGTTGACGATATCCGCCGCCGTGATCCCGCCGGACGTGGGATCAAAGCGCATGTCGAGCGGACCATCCTGCGAAAACGCGAATCCGCGCGCCGGGTTGTTGACCTGCATCGATGACATGCCCAGGTCCAGCAGCAGGCCATCGACGCCCGCCGTGTTGCCCTGCCACGCCTGGATCGCGTTAGGCATATCCTCGTAGCTGGCGTGGATCACGGTGGCCCGGTCGCCGTAAGGGGCCAGCCGTTCGCGGGCCAGCGCCAGCGCTGCCGGGTCCCGATCCAGGCCCAGGACTCGCGCACACGGCGCGGCATCCAGGATCGCCGCTGTATGCCCGGCGGCTCCCAGCGTGCCGTCCACAAAATACCCGTCCGGCAGGTCATTGACGCGCAGCGCCGCCAGCACGTCGTGCAGCAGCACCGGGATGTGTGGAGTTGCGGAATCGTTCATTACGCCGTTTTGCTGGTATCTGCGTATAGATGTCTGGCAAAGTGTAATCGACACCGGCATCAGCAGCAAATTGTTAGCGGTAAATTAGGTACAAGTACCTACTGCAACCGGGGCGTTTGCGGGTACAATTACCTTACCGCGAGGGAGTAAATCGGGCGGGTATATGGCTTTTTTCACATGGGAGGGACACAATGGCTATTGAATTTACGGTTCTGATGGACGATCAGCCAGGGTCACTGGCGGTCCTCACTGAAAACCTGAATCAGAAAGCAGTGTCGATTGTGGCGCTGCACGCAACACCCTGCAGGCCGAAGGGTGTGATCCAGTTCGTGACCAGCAACACCGATGCAACAGTTGAGGCGCTGAGACATGCCGGGCTGGACTATGAAACGTGTGAAGTGCTGGTGCTGACCCTGCCGGGTGAACCGGGCGTGTTGATGCGGCTGGCGCGCGCATTGGCCGATGCCGGGATCAATGTCAACGCGTTTTACAGCACGATGAGCGGGCAGGTGGTTGTTAATGCCGGTGATCGTGTGGTGGCGCAGCAGATCGCGATGAGCATCGGCATCCGGTAGCCGCTGCCGGTTGATTACACATGTGAAAAAACCAGGGAAAAACCGACCGGATGTGCTACAATCATAACACACTCGTCTGTGTTGGATTGGCCGCACGCTTTTGATAGTTGTGAACAACAAAACGCCCTATGACTGATTACGAACCGATCCCCCGTATCCGTGATATTCTCGACAACCTGCCGGTTGAGCCGGGCGTCTACCAGATGATCGATCCCAACGGCGCGATCATTTATGTGGGCAAAGCTAAAAACCTGCGCAGCCGTGTACGTAGTTATTTTCAGCCCGGCAACCACGATCCAAAAGTGCTGCGCATCCGTCACGATGCGGCGGATATCCAGTTCATTCTCACCGGGGATGAACTGAAGGCGCTGATCACCGAAGCGGAATTGATTCGCGTCCACAAGCCGCGTTATAACGTGATGCTCAAGGATGACAAGCGTTACCCGTATATCCGCATTACCACGTCCGGGGATTTCCCCCTCGTGGAGATGACGCGGCGCGTGAATCGCCGTGACGGTAATCGTTATTTTGGGCCGTTTACGTCGGCGGGCGGTGTGCGTGAAACGCTCGATGTGCTGCGCCGCGCGTTTCCGTACCTGACGTGCGACCGCGAGATCACGGGCAACGATGCCCGCGCCTGCCTGTACTACGATATCAAGCTGTGCGGCGGGCCGTGTATCGGGGCGCAAACGCGCGATGAGTACATGGACAACATCAACGGCCTGATGCGTGTGCTGTCCGGCCATGCTAACGCCGTGCTGAATGACCTCCGCGCCCAGATGGAAGCCGCGTCCGAAGACCTCGATTTTGAGCGGGCGGCGATCCTGCGCGACCGGATGCGCGTTGTCGCGCAGATATCCGCCCGGCAGCGGTTGGTCGCCGATATCAAGGCCGACCAGGACGTGATCGCGTTCGCCCAGGAAGGCAGTGATGCCGTGGTGCAGATGTTTTTGATCCGCAGCGGGCGTTTGATCGGCAGTGAATATTTTGCGCTGGACGGCGCCGAAGATGAGAGCGCGACGGGTATTGTCGAAAGTTTCCTGACGCAGTTTTACGAGGACGCTGCCGACATCCCCAAAGAAGTGATCCTGCCCACCGATATCACCGAGGCGCACATCATCGAACACTGGCTGCGGGATAAGTGCGGCGGCAGAAAAGTCAGGCTGACCGTGCCCAAACGCGGTAACAAGCGTGAGCTGGTCCAACTGGCCGCGCAAACCGCGTCCGAAAAACTGGCGATCCTGCGTTCGCAGTGGGCCAGCGATACCGTCAAGCAGGAAAGCGCCATGCGTGAAATCCAGGACGCGCTGCGCCTGCCGGGTACGCCCAACCGCATCGAGTGTTACGACATCAGCACCACCCAGGGAACGGCTATTGTCGCCAGCCGGGTTGTATTTGTGCAGGGTGTCCCGCGTAAAAGCGAGTACCGCCATTTTAACATCCAGACTGTGATGCACGAAGGCTCAGACGATTACCAGTCCATGCGCGAGGCGCTGGCGCGCCGTTTTCAGCGGTACGTGGATGTCGTCGAAAATCCCACGCCGCAGGCGCCCGGTAGAAAGGATCGGGACGAAACGTGGCGGCTGCTGCCCGACCTGCTGATCGTGGACGGCGGCAAGGGCCAGCTTAACGTCGCGGTCGAGGTGCTGGACCAGTTTAATTTACGCGACCGGGTGCCGGTATGCGGGTTGGCGAAACAGTTCGAAGACATTTTTCTGCCGGGCCAGCCCAAGCCCGTGATCCTGCCGCGCCGCAGCGAAGGGTTATTCCTGATGCAGCGCATCCGTGACGAAGCGCACCGGTTTGCGATCACCAGCCACCGCGCCCGCCGTCGTAAGACCGGGTTAGCCAGCCAGCTTGAACAGGTGCCCGGCATCGGCCCGGCGCGGCGTAAGGCGCTGCTCAAAGCGTTTGACAAGGATATCGACGCCATTCGCCGCGCATCGATCGAAGAACTGATGGCCGTGCCGCACATCACAAAAGATATCGCGGAAAATATCAAGGCCGCGTTGGGCGGGTAAGCCCGACGCCGGAAGGACCAAAGCGAAAACTCACCATGCGTTTTATCAAGCGAAAAACCAAGTTCTATCCCGGTCCCCACGAGGACAGCAGCGCCATAAACTGGCCGCTGGTGGGTATTCTGATCATCGCGGTCGGGATACTGGTCGGGCTGCTATATGTGCTGCTGGAACCCGTGTTGTTCGACCCCCCAAAAAAATACGTGATCGTGCCCTATGCCACACCCACGATCACGCCGCCCGCGCCGTTAACCGCGCCGCCCGCTGTCCAGGCGACGGCTTCGCCGGTTCCGGCTGAACCCACGCCGTCACGCGTGGTCCGCCAGCCGATCACGCTGGAAAATGTATCAGCGATCGAACGGCTGCAAGCGCTGTCCGGCAACGAGATCAGCAGCGTGGCTTTCAGCCCGGACGGTACATTATTGGCTGCCGGGGAGCAGGATGGCACGGTGCGCATCTGGACGTTGAACGTAGCCGGAATCACGATCGCGGACTCCGATCCGTTGGTGCTGCGCAGCGCCAGCAACCGTGTGACCAGTGTCGCGTTTAGCGCGGACGGTGCATTGTTGGCTGCCGGGGGACAGGATAACGTGGTGCGGCTGTGGGAGGTCGCCAGCGGCAGCGCGCTCAAACCGCTTGAGGGTCCGACCGGCCCGGTTAACAGTGTCGCCTTCAGCCCGGAGGAGTCGCTCGTGGCGGCGGGCAGCGACGATGGTCGTGTGTATGTGTGGAATGCGGCTACCGGTGACGCGGTGATCACGCTGGAAGGGCATACATCTTATGTTACAAGTGTGGCGTTTAACGCCGATGGGAGCGCGCTGGCTGCCGGAGGGCAGGACGCGACGATCCGCCTGTGGAAAGTGCCCGGCGGGGCTGAAGTCGCCGTGCTGGAAGGGCACACCTCCAACGTAACGGACGTGGCCTACAGCGCCGACGGGTTCCGGCTGGCGTCTACCAGCATCGATCACACCGTGCGCGTGTGGGATGTGATCGCCAGGACCGAATTGATGCAGCTCACCGGCCACACGGAGAATATCAACGCGGTCGCCTTCAGCCCGGATGGAATGCTGTTGGCGTCGGCGGCGGGTGGCATCGACGATAACGTTGTGCGTGTATGGGAAACGGCCAGCGGTGCCCTGCTGAACATTCTGTTTCCTGATCCGGACGGGCCGGTGAATGCGGTCGCCTTCCACCCGGCAGGGACGCTGCTGGTGATGGGCGGACCGTCTCATTTGTCGCTGTGGGGCCTGCCCGAAACCGTCCCGGCGGTCGCAGTCACACCCGCGCCTACACTTACCCCGGTGGATAACATCCTGCCCACCGCCGGGCCTGCGGAGGATGCCGGCGCAGCAGCGCCGGTCGGCGCAACGGCGCCGGTTGCCACGATGACGCCCATAGAGGCCGGTGAGGATGACTGTGTCGTGACCGGCAATTTTGACGAGATCAATTTGCGTGAGGGGCCGGACACGACGTATGACATCGCCGGTGAGATGGCGTTAGACGAACAAGCCCTGGCCGACGGGTGGGCGCAAGATGCTGAGGGTTTCACGTGGTGGCACCTGGTGGATGATCGCGGCTGGGTGCGCGCCGACGTGGTGCGTTGGCCGGATGTCTGTTTTACGCTGCCGCAGATCGCGCCCTGACAGGCTGCCAATGCTGCTACAATCTGCATCATAGTCGAACAACCCAGGAGTAAACCATGAGCGACAAGATTCGATGGGGGATTCTCAGTACGTCCAATCACGCGGCCACATCTGTGATCCCCGCGATCCGCGCTTCGGCGGATGGTGAAGCTGCCGCCGTCGCCAGCCGGGACGGAGCGCGTGCGCAGCTTTATGCCCGCGAGCACGGTATTCTCAAGAGTTACGGTGATTATGAGGCGCTGCTGGCCGATCCCGATATCGACGTGATCTACAACCCGCTGCCCAACCACCTGCACAAAACATGGTCGATCCGCGCGGCGCAGGCCGGAAAACATGTGCTGTGCGAAAAACCGATCGCGCTCAACGCGGCGGAAGCCGAGGAGATGGTCCGGGCGTTCCGTGATGCCGGGCGCAAGCTGGCCGAAACGTTCCAGTGGCGGCACCATCCCCAGGCGCAGCGTGTGCGGGAGCTGGTCCGGCAGGGCACGATCGGTGATGTGCGCCTGATCAACGCCAGTTTTAGCTTTCCCCTCGACCGTCCGCATGATGTCCGCTGGGAACCGAAAATGGGCGGTGGGGCGCTGTATGACGTGGGCTGTTACCCGGTGTCGCTGGTCCGTTACATGCTCGGCCAGGAGCCGCTGACGGTGACCGCCCATGCCCATTGGGGCGCGTCGGGCGTGGATGACCTGATGGTGGGTGCGCTGGTGTTCCCTGCCGGTGTGATGGCCAGCATTGACTGCTCGTTTGTCTTGACGTTGCGGCGTTTGTACGAGGTCGTAGGAACCACGGGCGCGCTGGTCGTGAACCGGGATTACAGCCTCAAAGCGGATACGCCCGGCGAGATTATGCATTACGGGCCGGATCGTAAGCTGCTGCACACCTACCGGACCGCCGCCGTCGATTCCTACCAACTGATGGTCCAGGACTTCAACCGGGCCGTGATCGAAAATACCGATCCGGTATTCCTGCCGGAAGACGCCGTCGCCAATATGCGTGTGCTCGATGCGCTGTACAAGGCCGCGCGTGAGGGTGGTACGGTGTCAGTGTAAACTGATGGTAACCGAAAAATCAAGCTGCACGCCGCCCGGATACGATTCCCGGCGGCGTGTGTTATGGTTTGTACGCGTACACAATCGACTCGAACAGGTTCTTGCCGCTGTTGCGGCGGCGGAAGCGTTCGATCCCGTCCACGCGGTAGCCGAGAACCTCAAACACCCGGCCTAACAGGGTGTCGGTTTCGACGTACACCCCTTTGATCCGCGAACAGCCCACCACGTAGGCTACCCGCGCGCCCGGTGCGAGCAGCGGCGTCATGGCCTGCACCTGCGCCGCGACCAGGTTGAAGTATTTGACCACGTAGTTCGCCATCAGGTTATCGGCGGCGCGGATCGCGTCTGCCGTCGGGCCGATGATCGCGCCCAGGGCAGGCGGATCGGGCGTTAGCTCACCTTTCGCCAGGATCGACGTAGCCGTTCCCCACGTGCCGCCGATCGTGCGTTTATCCAGGTTGGCGGCCTGGACCGGGCGGTCGAAAAAGTCGAAAAAGTACAGGTGCGGGCGCGTGTTCCACACGTAGCTGTAGCGGTTGGGGTACGGCGGCGACGTGATCACACGGGTAATGGAGTGCGGCAGCGAAACACCGGGCCGGGTCGCGTCGGTGTGAAATACTGTGCTCGTCGTGCGCTGCCCGGCGGCGGCGAGGTCGGCCACATCGTTGATCATGCGCCCGGCGTGTGCCGCAAAAATCGCCCACACGTCGATCGTATCCGCGCTGCGATCGATGAAATGAAGCTGCAAACGCCCCAGCGTGACATTACTCAGGTCCGGCACCAGCACACCCGCCAGCGCCAGCCGGAAAAAATCGCGCACGGGGGCGGGTATGTCTCCGTGCTGCACGGCGTGTTTGATGATCAGCGCCCGTTTCAGCACGTCGGGACGCCACCATTTAAACGGCTGGTGAATCGGCGGGATGTGCAGCGGCGCCGTACCGAGATCGGCGGGCGTGGTTTGCCGGTCGAGTCTCTCATACCGCGCGGCGATATCCGCCAGCGCCCGGCGCAGATCAGCCGGGTCGAGCGCCCAGTTCAGCGACGTCTGGCCCACAAAGTGCAGCAGCGGGTTGATCTCGAAGCCATACGCGGTCAGGCCGTGCTGCTGGCACTCGATTAACGTGGTGCTGGCGCCCGAAAACGGGTCCAGGATCACGTCCTGGGGCGCCGTATCCATCGCGGTCAGCATGTCGCGCACGAGATCGGGGCCGAAGCTCGGCGTCAGGCGGAACCAGCCATGCACCGGGGCCGCGATCCCGGCTTTGAACGTGGCCTGCTGCGCCGGAATGGATCGATAGGTTAGTGGTAATTCTGACTGTGACGGTGTGGGTGGTTTATCGGACATCATGCTTCTGTTATCACGCAAATTTCCGTATGTGTCAATCCGGGGCTTTTTGTCTACAATAGGGGCGCGTGTCGGTGTTCGAGGGGACAACCTGCCCCGGACGCCTAACAGATAATTGAGGTTCGTTTGTTGAACACCAGGCATACGAGCGACGTTGATCCCCTGGCAGGACAACATGTGATCATCCTCGGCGCGGCCCGCCAGGGTAGGGCGCTGGGGCGCTGGCTGCCGACGACGGGCGCCCGTGTAACGCTCTCCGACAGCCGCCGCGTTGACCTGTTGGCCGACGTGGTGGCCGAATTTGACGGGCAGCCGGTGACATTGGCGCTGGGCGGGCATCCGCTGGACCTGCTCGACGAGTGTGACGTGTTGTGCATCAGCGGCGGGGTGCCGCTCACGATCCCGATCATCCAGGACGCGATCCGGCGCGGGATTCGAATCACCAACGATGCCCAGTTGTTTCTGGAACGCTGCCCCGCGCCCGTGTTAGGGATCACGGGCAGCGCCGGAAAAACGACCACGACCGCCCTCGTGGGCGCGATGGGGCAGGCGTCCGGGCGCACAACGTATATCGGCGGCAACATTGGGGATGTGCTGCTGGACGTGCTGCCGCAGATCACGGCGAGTGATCTGGTCGTGATGGAACTGAGCAGTTTTCAGCTTGAGTTGATGACCGTCAGCCCGGCGGTAGCCGCGCTGCTTAACGTGACGCCCAATCACCTGGACCGGCACGGCACGATGGATGCTTACAGCGCCGCCAAAGCCAACATTTTCCGGCACCAGTCGCCGTCACAGGTGACCGTTTTCGGGTATGACGATCCCAATGCGCGCCGGTTGAGTGACCAGGCACCGGGGCGGCGCGCCTATTTTTCGATGCAGCGCGCGGTGTTGTCGGGCGCGTTTTTGGATGGTGGGCACATTGTCACGTCCGGTGACAGCGCGCCGGGTATGTCGTTTGAGCTGGTGTGTGATGTCGGCGCGATCCGGCTGCGCGGCGCCCATAACGTGTTAAACGTGATCGCCGCGTGCGCGGTGGCCGGGGCCGGGTATATCCCGGTGAAGGCTATGCGCGAAGCCATCGAAACCTTTACCGGCGTGCCGCACCGCCTGGAAACGGTAGCCGTGATCGACGGCGTAACGTGGGTCAACAACAGCATCGCCACCGCGCCGGAACGAGTGATAGCGGCGCTGCGCAGTTATAATGAGCCGTTGATCCTGCTGGCCGGGGGGCGTGACAAAAACCTCCCGTGGGATGACCTGGCCGATCTGGCGGTGCAGCGATGCCGCGCCGTGATCACGTTTGGCGAGTACGGCCCGCAGATCGTCGAGCACATGTACCGCGCGATGGCGCGTCACGGCGCCGTGGCGAACCACAACAGCGCCGTATTGGAGCGGGTGGTGGGCGTGGCGACCCTGGACGAAGCGGTCACGCGGGCGCACCAGGTCGCGCAGCCGGGTGACGTGGTGCTGCTCAGTCCCGGCGGGACATCGTATGATGCCTACGTGGATTTTGCGGCGCGCGGCGCGCACTTCCGCGAACTGGTGCACGGCCTGGCCGCACGCTAGGCGGGCAGATAGGGTGCGGTGGCATAGGTATACAGGACAAACGTATCAAATGGACGGTCGAGTTATGAGCAACGCCTTCCCCCTAAATCCCCCTTCCAGCCAAGCTAGACGGGGGACTTCCCAGGCGCGCGTCCCTTGCATTTTCCCCTCCATAGCTCGGCTGGGGAGGGGAAACCGGGCTGAAGCCCGGAGGGGAGGGGCATTTTGGGGTCTTGAGGCGATTGCCCGTGTGATGTGTGCGGCGTCCGCGAGTAAAATCGGGCACAGGGAGGCGGCGTGAATAACCGATCACGTGAATCAGAAGCGCGGATCGTCATCGGCACCATGTTGGTGCTGACGGTTATCATCGCTGCTGGGGTGCTGGTGTCGGGCGGGCTGAGTGTTACCGTCAAGTCGATGATTCTGATCGGCTGGATCGGGGTTATGATGATGGTGCTGCGGCGCTATAGATAGACTGTAACGCCGCGAGTGCAGGCGTTGGCTGGTAATCGACCAAATGACCATGCTGTGGCTGATGGTACATGAGTCGGGATGATCTACGCAAAAGTGAGGCAGTTATCCATGAAATGGTACAACGAACCGCCTGTTTGGGAGACGCAAGACAATAGGCTTCTGGTAAAATCGGGTCCAAAAACTGATTTTTGGCGTAAGACGCACTACGGTTTTATCCGTGACAACGGGCATTTTTATTCCCAGGACGTGACCGGCGATTTTGTCGCCGGGGTCAAGCTGAGTGGGAACTATAATGCATTATACGACCAGGCCGGTTTGATGGTGCGCCTTGATGACCGGGTCTGGTTGAAGTTTGGGATCGAGTATGTCGGCGGCGTACAGAACTTGAGTGTTGTTGTTACACGTGATTTTTCGGATTGGTCCGTTGTGCCAGTGCCGCATACCCCGCCGACCGTCTGGCTGCGTTTGATCCGGCGTGCCGAAACCGTTGAGACACACTATTCGATAGATGGCTCGGCTTATACGATGGTGCGGTTGGCCTATCTTTCGACAGAGGAGACGCTCAGCGTGGGGATGATGTGTGCGGCGCCCGAAGGTGACGGTTTCGACGCCACCTTCGAGGATTTCACCGTCCATATGCTGTAAACAAAATGAGCGTCCCTCCCCTCCGCGCTACGCGCGGTATCCCCTCCCCGACAAAGTCATGGAGGGGAAAAGGCGTTCCGACCAGGGATGCTGGCTCCCCTTTCTCCATCTCGGATGGCTATGCATTACCCACATCTTTTGGGAGAGGGGGTTGGGAGTTTGATAGGAGTTGAGAACACCGTGAAAACCATGCCAGTATGTCC
>JAFGHR010000016.1 GCA_016930015.1 Anaerolineae bacterium
CGATTCCGATTTTGACGCGGCGCTGCAACATGCCAAACAACTGGGCGTGCAGTGGGTCAAGCTGCAATTCGCGTGGAACCTGCTCGAACCGGCGCCCGGTGAGTTTGGCGACGCCGTGTACCGTTTCCGGCTGTTTGTCCAGCGTGCCGACCGTGAAGGTTTTAAGGTCATGGTCAGCCTGGCCAAAGCGCCCGGCTGGGCACGGTCCAGCCAGGAAGAAGATGGCCCGTCCGCCGATCCGCAGGCGCTCGCCAGTTTGATCAGCCGCCTGCTGGGGGAAATCCGCGTTGACCTGTGGGGATTCTCGTACATTGACGCGATCGAAGTGTGGAACGAACCCAACTTACGGCGCGAGTGGAACGGAAACCCGCTGACCGGCGCGGATTATATGCGTTATTTTGACGCGGCATATAACGCGATCCGGACGGCAGAAGGCGGCGCAAACATCGTGGTCGTGACGGCGGGGCTAGCACCTACCGGCATCAATGACGGCGTCAATGCGACCGATGACCGCGTCTACCTGCGCCAGATGTACCAGGCCGGGCTGAGCAACCCCGGCTACCAGAATATCGCTATCGGCGTCCACCCTTACAGCGCGTGGAATCCACCCGATGCCCGCTGCTGCACCAACTCCGGCCAGGGGTACGACGATCACCCGACGTTCTTTTTTATGGACAACCTGGAAGATTACCATAACATCATGCTGGAATTCGGTGACACAACGCGCCAGATGTGGGCGACCGAATTTGGCTGGGCAACCTATGACGGCCTGTACCGGAGTGACGGCCAGCCCGCCGTCGCGCCGGACAGCGTGCCCTACTTCAACTACATCAACCAGGAGCAGCAGGCGAACTATATCGTGCGCGCGTTTGAGATCGGGCGCGACACACCGTATATCGGCGTGATGGTGCTGTGGAATCTGAATTTCGCCAGCGATTATTATGTCGATAACCAGGACCCGCGCGCGGGTTATTCGCTGTTGGGCACCGGCCCGAACCCGCTGCGCTTCGCCTACACAGTGCTGCAACACGTCCCCGCGCTGGAACCGCCCGGCGACTAAGCCCAATACAATGTAAATAAGCCCCTATCCCCGCGTTACCACAGGTAACAGCGTTACCTGCGGTAACGTTCCCCCTTTCCCCATCCGAGATGGAGCAAGGGGGAGTCACGGGGCGCGTACCCGATGGTTTTTCCCCGCCCTGGCTTGGCCGGGGAGGGGACACCGAGTGCAACGAGGAGGGGAGGGGCGTTTCTGACCAAGCCCAAAACGCCACCAACACAACACCACCGGTTGGGGAGCAAACGCTTTCACCCAACCGGCGGTTTTTTGATCCAGTCTTGGCCCCGTTTTACGGCGCGCACACCGCCCTAAACGATCAGTTGGCCTACGAACGATCAGTTCGCCGCCACCCAATAACAGCGGCGGCGCGTGTCGTCGTCGAGCGCCTTGACCGCTTTATAATAGGCTAACTGAAACTCCTCCGCGCTCTGAAAACGCGCGTCGGGATGTTTGTTGAGCGCCTGGAGCAAAAACGCTTCCAACCGGCGCGGAAAGTGGGGATGCAGCATCCGGGCGCGCGGCGTCGGCTGGTCAACGTGGGCCAGCGCGGTCATTTGTGGATTCTTGCCTTCGAAGGGCAGCCGCCCCAACAGTAATTCAAAAATCACCACGGCCAATGAATACAGGTCCGCGCGGTGATCGGCCTGTTTGCCCATCACCACTTCGGGGGCCATATATTCCGGCGTGCCGACCGATACCCCCGCCTCGGTGAGCGTGGTATCCAGGCCGGGGCGTTTGCTCAGCCCAAAATCGGTCAGGTAAACGTGGTTGCCCTTGCCGCGCGGTTCGATCAGGATATTGCCGGTTTTCAGATCACGGTGCAGCACCTGGTACGCATGACCAAAACCGAGCGCATCGGCGACCGGGCGCACAATCTGCCACGCGGTCAGCGGTGAGAACTGGCGGCGGCGTAAAATACGTTCCAATGACGGCCCGCGTACCAACTGCATCACGATATACAGGTAGTTATGCCACTCGCCATAGGTATACACCGGCACAACATTCGGATGTTGGAGCGTGCTCATCAACTCAGCTTCACGCAAAAAACGCATGCGGAAGTGCTCATCCTGAGCGTACTCTGGCAGCATGATTTTGATCGCAACTGAAGCCTGTGTATTGGCCTCGTATGCCTGGTAGACCCGTCCCATTCCGCCGCAGCCGATGTTGGACCCGATGATGTAACCGTCGATATCTTGTCCAATAAGCTGTTCGTCCACCGTGATTCTGCCTTTGCCTCGCGTGGCGAGTGCATTCATCTCCGTATGTCCTCTCCCCACTAGTCTACTACAGGCCGCCCCGGCGCGCCGGATGGCAGCCCTCTTGATTGTAGACGCTGACCCCACCGGAAAAGTTCCCATTTTTCCGATCCGGGTATGCTCTAGATTTATCGTATACCAGGCGAGATAAACACTGTACCCTAGAAATTGAGGGGATGTGCTCCGGTCCAAAAAATAAGGGCGGCTCAGTGTCGAGTCGCCCGGACCGGCCATAACCAAAACCACCGGTTAATCACGGAATCGCAGCGGCATGATCGGCGGCGCGTGTCGTCTCCGGCAGGCGGTAGCACGTGGTACAGCGCAGCACGAGATCACGCGCCGTGTCCAACGTGGCCCGGTGCCCGACCGACACGTACACGGGTTTGACGTTAGTACGCGTGCGCAGCACCACGCCGACGGTATCACCGTGATCGACCAGCGGCACCCAGTTCCCCTTGTCGATCCCCGGCGTATCATGCCGCCCCGTCAGCCGCGACTTGGCGCATCCGACCGTCGGCACGTCGATAAATAACCCAATATGGCTGGCGATCCCAATCCGGCGGGGATGGGCGATCCCCTGCCCGTCAAAAATGAACACGTCCGGTGGTGACTCAAGCTGGCGCATGGCATCCAGCACCACCGCCCCCTCGCGGAAACTGAGCAGGCCCGGCACATAGGGAAACGGCGTCGGACGCCCGGCTTTTTTGATTTCGACAACGTCCAACGCCGGGAAGCGTAACACGACCACCGCCGCGCGGCTGACTCCATTTTTGACGCTCACATCCACGCCGCCCACCAGCCGGATCGATTCCAGCGGCAGCGGTTCAGTCGTGATCACGTGTCCCGCCAGGTCATGCTGAAGCGCGATGGCCTCTTTGGGCGATACGTCCCAGCGATGGCGGTCATGAATCGTTACAGGCATACCGCCCTCCCCCGCCGCATGTTACGGTTTGATCGTGAATTCAAATGTTTTGGTCACACAGTCACCGGTGGCACCGTCTTCAGAACACAATTTGATCGTAGCTACGGCAACCGTGCCGGGGTCCGCCGAGCTGATATTGTACGCAATATGACCGACCGCCCCAACAGGCAGCGATTCATCACCCGGCGGGCATCCGCCAGCCTGGGTAAAGGGACGGCTGTTTTTGAGGAAACTGTAGATCGATTTGCCGGTGTCTTTTTCTACGATACCCGTTTGGGACGATTCAAACGTTATATTTCCGGTATTTACGATCTGGAACTCAACGTAGGTAGGCCACTCGGCGCATGGGTGGAAACCGGACAGCGACACGGCAAAATCCGGACCGTCGCTGGTCGCGGGGGGATGCCCTCCTTCGACGGGTCCGGTTGACGCTGCCGGGGGCGGGGCCTCATCTACGGCATAAATACGGACATTGTCGAACATCACTTCAACCGGCTGATCACCCGATACAACCAGCGCCAACACACCACTTTCCAGGTTTGCATCTACGCCTTGCAGCAGTAATTCGCCATTCACATAAAAGCGCATGTCCGTTCCCTGGCATTCGAGCCGCAGGTGATTGGTTACGCCCGTGCCGGTCTGGATCGATGGCATGGTTAACCAATCGTCGGCCTCGATCGCGGCCACGCTGTATGATTCCAGGCGATCCGTGATGCCCCCCACGTTCACATGAATATTAGTGGTGCCATCAGACGACACGCGCCACAGGTAATAATTACCGGCGAGTCCCTCCTGCCCACGGAACGCAAGCCCGTATGCGCCGTTTCCGGCCTCGTCCCGGACGACAACCGCGTCAAATTCCAGCACAAAATCGCCCAAAAACAAACCGGACAGCGCCGAAAACACCCGGCCACTCGCCAGGCTCGCCACGTGGTATTCACCTTCCGCGTGCCAGGCGTGTTTGGTGTCGCCCTCAAAATCACGGAAACCCCAACCGGGATCGCTAAAATCGTCTTCAAACAGCACCTGCCCGCCCGCGCTGGGAGCCGCCTGTACCGGCTGGCTGCACGCTTCCTCGATGGCGTCCAGGGCGTCGCGTGCTTCGGCCACTGCCGCCAGTCCGGCAGCCTGATCGCCGCTGTCGAATGCGACCTGCGCCCGCGCCAGCGCCGCATACACCGCCGACAGATCGGGATTACAACCGCCGTCCTGAGCCGCTGCACGGGGCACCACTCCCCCGAAAACCAGTATACCGATCGCCAGGATCAGCATGGCACAGCAAAACACGTTAAATAACTTTGCGTACATTCTGTCATCCTCCATGTTACTGTCGCGCCGATATTTCGCCGATATTTACACCATAATTCAGAATGACACGCCAGACAAGCACGCCGACACATTCGGGCCGTCCGAATGGTCACCGGTTATAATAACCGCCGCGATTATGAACTGGACCAGAAAGGAACAACCACATGGACCCAGCTTATACGATCCGCCCGGCTCACCCGGATGAACTTCACCTGCTGCCCGGCATTGAACTGGCCGCCGGAAAACTGTTTGAACAAGCCGGGTGGGATAACGTTATGGCGCTGGAGGATGTCACCTCAGAGGACGCCTTCCACGACTATT
Source organism: Anaerolineae bacterium (assembly GCA_016930015.1). Taxonomy (GTDB): domain Bacteria; phylum Chloroflexota; class Anaerolineae; order Aggregatilineales; family Aggregatilineaceae; genus JAFGHR01. The sequence continues at coordinate 4,868 of JAFGHR010000016.1, forward strand.
TCAACGCGGGGCGGCTGTGGGTGGCTGCCGGACCGGACGATCAGCCGGTCGGGTTTGCCGCTGTGTCCATTGTGGACGAACACGCCCATCTCGACGAGATCGACGTACACCCCGATCACGGGCGGCGCGGCATCGGGGCGGCGCTGGTCGAGCACGTATGCGCGTGGGCCAGGGAAACAGGCTGGCCCGCCGTCAGCCTGACGACGGAGCGTGATCTACCGTGGAACGCACCGTTTTACGCGCGGCACGCGTTTGTGATCCTGGCGCCGGAGCAGTGGACTGCCGGGATTCGGGCGATTGTCGCGGAAGAAATCGAACGCGGGCTGTTTTTTGAAAGCCGCGTGGTGATGATCCGCAAGCTATAACACGTTATAATACAACCATACTCCCGCCAGGCGTCTAAATTTTGAGGAGCATACCTGATGCGACGAAACATGATTATGCTTGTACTGGCGTTGTGCCTGCTGCTGTCGATGGTGTCTCCGGCTGCCGTCGCCGCACAGGGGGCCGTGAACGCCTGGACCGTGGTTATTTTGAATATGCGTGCCGGGCCGGGTTTTGCGTTCGATGTCGTGGCCGAACTGCCGGTCGATACCAGCCTGGTGCTGCTGGCGCGTGATCCGGCGACCGCGTGGCTGCTCGGCCAGACGGCGGACGGTTCGCAGCGCGGCTGGGTCGCGGCCAATTATCTGCTGTACCGCGAGGGTTTCAGCGCCGTGAGCCTGCCCATCAGCGGCGAGATCATCACGGTCACGCCCGCTGCCGTGACCACCGCCGCCGAAGCTGACACGATCACGACCAACACCACCGCGCCCGCAGCGGGTGTTTCCCCGGCGCTGGCGGCGGCTGCGGGACTCACCGAACCGGACGCCTGGACCGTGTATACACAGCATATCCGCTCCGGACCGGGCACCAACTACGGCGTGATCACCGCGCTGCCGCCGAATACGCCGCTGTATCTGCAAGCGCGTGACGAAAACACCGCGTGGCTGTTAGCCCGTACTCCGGCGGGTTTTCTGGGTTGGATCGCGGCGGGATGGTTGTATTACCAGTTTGGCTTTGAGGCCGCCAACCTGCCCGTCAACAGCGCCATTCCAACAACCGCGCCCGGCTTTTCGACGGCGCTTCAGAGCGCGCCCACCACAGCCCCTTCCCCGCCGCTGGGAGCGCCCTACGCGTGGACGCTGTTCGACCAGCATATGCGTTCAGGACCGGGCACGAGTTATCCTGCGATCGGTATGCTGCCCATTGACACGGAGTTGGTCATCGATGGCCGGAACTCGGACACCACGTGGCTGTTCGCGCATACGTCCGCCGGAGAGATTCAGGGCTGGATAGCCGCCGGTTACCTGTGGTACCAGCGTGGTTTTTCGGCGGTAAACCTGCCGGTGATCTATCCGTACTAACCGCCGTCTCTGGCCTATCTTATCCACCTGACCAAACAAAAAACGTCCCTGCCTCACTGGTGGGGACGTTGTATTTGTTTTTCTGATCGGTGGTTATCCGTCCTCGCGGGTCAGGCTCAGTTTGCCGCCCAGTATACCCGCCCGCCAATGAGCCGCCAATGTGATCACCTGGCCGGGCGAGACAATAACGCTCGTATCCTCACTCTTTATCCAGTCGATCTGGATGTGCAGCGTATGGGGACCCGGCGGCACATCGTAGGTCACGTTCTGGTTGTTGCGCACCTCCCCCACGTGTACGCCGTCGATGTGAACTTGAAAACCACGCAGGATCGCCCCCAGTTCGTTCGGACGCCGCACCCGAATCTGGCCGGTATCACCGGATGGGGCGGGTTCAGGCGGCAGCTCAACCGGAATCGCGTCCGCCGGTTCAGGCTGCACCGCCCGTTCCGGCGACACCGCCGACAGGTAGGTATTGATCTCCTTAAACACCGCCGCCAGCAAACTGGGATGCTGTTCGAGCAGCTTCATCAGCGCCAGCGCATCATGCGCAAAGTCCGGGTTGTCGGCATAACCTTTGAGCTGGTGAAACAGGAATACCTGCTCATCATGTGTCAGCGCGGGTTTTTCGATCTCGGCCTGGAGCGCCACCAGCGGCGATATCGGGATGCCGGGCGGATCAGGCAGCGGTACGGGCAGCGCGGGCGCGGGCAAAATTCCCTGGACAGCATTGTTTAGCGCCAGCAGCGCGGCTTTGTCCTGGTTGACATAGTTTACAAACTGCCGCTCCTGAAGAATCACCGGCAGCAGCGTGATCGTTACGTCACCGGTCAGCAGCACGGGCAGCAGGGGTTTGCCCAGTTCATAAGCATACGTGTATTCCAGTTTGCACGGCCCCGACGTGATGGATTTACCCGACACGGCAAAGATCACGATATCACAGGCGCGAATGTGCCCTAGAATCGTATCCCACCACACCTGACCGCCGGTTAGCTCCTGGTCGAACCACACGTCGTGGCCCAGGCTGGTCAGATCAGCCACCAGCGATTTGACGGCGGCGCGGTTGTGGCTGCTGTAGCTGACGAAAATATTCATGGTGTTGTCCTCATGTGTCCCGTTGGTGTCTCGCCGGATCGCGTGCTATTTCAAATTATAGCCAAGCGACGGCAAAATGGTATCTCCGCCCAGGATGATTGCGTCACATCGACGGGTTGTTTTTGAACACCGCCGCAGCCCCTTGACACCACGCCAAGTGGGTGTATACTGCTTTATGAACGAGCGTTCGTTATTTTTTTCAGCACAAAAATGAACGAACGTTCATACACTAACATTCCGGAGAGTTACGATGATTGAGGAAACAACCAAGGGCGACCAGGCCCGCGCTGAAATTCTCGAAGCCGCCCGGCAGCTTTTTCTCAGCCGGGGTTATCACGGCACCAGCATGCGCGCCATCGCAACTGCCGCCGGGGATCGCGCCGTCGCCGGAATCTACAATCACTTTCCCACCAAGGAAGCCATTTTTGCCGCGCTCATCGAAGAAACCAATCCCTACGACCAGTTGTTTACGGTGCTCAATGCTACATTCGAGCAGGCAGCAACCGGCCCGGAATTTGTGCAGATGGCGTTCAAAAATGTGCTGGGATTTATGCCTAACTACATCGATTTTGTGCACCTGGCCCAGATCGAAATGCGCGAGTTCGACGGCAAACATATTGACCAAGTGCTGCGCGAGCAGGCCATGCCGTACATCCTGGATATCGTCAGCCACTTGCAGCAGCTCCCCGGACTCAAACCGTTCAACACCATTGTATGGATGCGCCTGATCGCCAGCCTGGTGATCGGTTACATGATCACCGAGCAGATCACGAACGCAGCCGGGTTTGACCAGATTCCCAGCACGCAGTGGGCCGACATGTTCGCCGAAATGCTGCTGCATGGCGTATCCGATCAAACGCCGCCTGCGGAATAACCGCATGGGGTTACCGTGTATCCTTGTTCGCCCGATGGAGGACTCGAACAGAATGACAACCACCTACACAGTCGAAGTAAACGACGTACACAAACGTTTTGGCAGCGTGCACGCGCTCCAGGGCCTGAGCCTGAAAACCCGCAAGGGTGAAATCTACGGGCTGCTGGGTCCGAATGGCGCCGGAAAAAGCACGCTGATACGCACGATTATCGGGCTGCACGAACCCGATTCAGGGTCGGTAACGGTGCTCGGCCACAACATGCCCAGCAAGACCGTGTTGTCACGCACGGGTTACATGACCCAGGCGTCGGCGCTGTACAACGACCTGACCGTCTACCAGAATATCGCGTTTTTCGCGGGGTTGATGGGCTGCCGCGATCGCGCCGCCATCGAAGAAGCGATCGCATTTGTGGACCTGACCGAGCGTATGCACAGCCCGGTCGGGACGCTGTCGGGCGGGATGCGGCAGCGGGTATCGCTGGCGTCGGTGCTGCCTCACAAACCGGAACTGATCCTGCTGGATGAGCCGACCGTTGGTGTTGATCCGCAGCTTCGTTTCCAGTTTTGGGATCACTTCCGCCAGATGACCGCCCAGGGTATCACGCTGATCGTGTCCAGCCATGTTATGGACGAGGCCGAACGCTGCGACCGCCTCGGTTTTGTGCGGCAGGGCCAGCTTATCGCCGAGGGCACATCCGAATCCCTGCGCCAGCAGGCCGGAAAAGACAACATCGAAGAGGCGTTCCTGTACTTAGCCGAACAGAAAGGCGTGTTGAACAATCATGAGTAACAATCGCACTCAAATTCTGGCGCAACGCGTGATCCAACAAATGCTGGCTGACCGGCGCACGCTGGCCTTGATCGTGATCGTGCCCATGATCCTGCTGAGCTTTTTAGGTATCCTGATCCGCCACGACCAGGCCAAGCTCGTAGTAGCGTACATCAACAACGACGAAGGTTTTTCACTGGCGGGAAATGAGATCAACCTGGGCGACCGCCTGGAAACCCTGCTGGCCGACATTGACGAATTCAACACCGAGATCATGACCGCCGAAGAAGCCCGCCTCAAACTGGACGATGGTGACATCGACGCCGCGATCACGGTGCCGGAAGACTTCACCGCCAACGTGGCGAGCACGCGCAAACTGGCGCTGGCCGTCGAGTTTGAGGGATCAAACCCGATGCTGTCCGAACGACTGGAAAAACTGTTCGAGCGGCTGGCGCTGCAATCGATCAATACGCTGGCCGCAACCGGCACGCCAACGACGGTCCCGGTGGGTGCCGACTCCATGGAATTCGAAACCGCGATCGATGCTACATACCTGCACGGCGGCAAAGACTACGATACGCTGGACTACATGGCTCCGGCGCTGGTCGGGTTTTTTGTGTTTTTCTTCACTTTCCTGCTGACGTGTATCTCGTTTCTGCGCGAACGTATGAACGGCACGTTAGAGCGCCTTCAGGCCACGCCCATTCGTTCGTATGAGATCATCCTGGGGTATATGCTGGGGTTCCTGGTCTTTGGGCTGGCGCAAGGCGCGATCACGCTGTTGTTCACCGTGTACGCGCTCAAGATTCACTACGCGGGCAACCTGCTTAATATGTTCATCGTTGAGGGGCTGCTGGTCGCCGTGTCCGTAAACCTGGGCGTGCTGCTGAGCACATTTGCTCAAAACGAGTTCCAGGTGCTGCAATTCCTGCCGCTGGTCGTCGTATCACAGGGGCTGCTGGGCGGCGTGATCTGGCAGATCGAAGACATGCCAAAGTGGATTCAGCCCATCTCCTACCTGATGCCCCTGACCTACGGTAACCAGGCGCTGCGCGGCGTGATGATCAAGGGGGAATCGCTGCTCAATGTGGGCGACTCGCTGCTCATTATCACGCTCATGGCCGCGATTGTGATTGTGCTGGCGTCCCGCACCGCCGGACGCACCAAAATCTGACACACTGGCTGATACCGAATCAAACAGCCCGGCTCATGATGGTGAACCGGGCTGTTGTGTTAACTAATCCATTGCATCAAAATCAGGCACAGGCGGGGCGCCGTCAGGGTGACACGGCAGCCGCAGCGTAAACGTACAGCCCTGCTTCGGCACACTGTCCACGACCAGATCACCGCCGTGCATGATGGCGAGCAGGTGCGATACCGGCAGCCCCAGCCCAGCCCCTCGTCCAGCAGACGACGTACTGCCGTGTTCCTGCTGGAACGGTTCGAACAGCACGTCAAGCACGTCCTGATCGATGCCCGGCCCGGTGTCGCTGACACAGATGTTTATGTGATCGTCCTCGGTCGCGGTGCTCATCACAACGTTACCGCGCTCAGAAAACTTAACCGCGTTGTCCATCAGGTTGATCAGGATGTAACGCAGCCGCTGCACATCCGCCCAAACCGGCGGTAAGTTCCCGGCCATTTCCAGCCGCAGCGCCAGGTCATGATCAGCATACGCCGTTTGGTGCAGCGCGTGAGACGCATTCATGACCTCGTCCAACAGCGGCGCCAGTTCGATCCACTCCAGGTTAAGTTCCATGTGGCCGGATTCAATCGATGACAGGTCGAGCATGTCTTCGATCAACGCCTGGAGATGCCGCCCATTTTCCAAAATGCGGCGCTGGCGGTCGGTGGCAGTACCGGGAATATCGCCGTAAATGCCGCTCAGGATCGTTTCGGAATAACCGATGATGGCGTTCAGGGGTGTGCGCAGTTTGTGGGACGCGTTGAGCAAAAACCGCGACTTGAGGATATTGGCTTGTTTCGCCTGTAAGGTGGCCTGGGCCAGGTCACGGTTAGCCGTTTGCAGCGCGTTAAATACCTGGGCGTTGTGAATCGATACCGCGACCTCGTTGGCCAAACTTTCCAGGACTGCCACGTCATCCGGCGCAAAGGCGTTACGGTGATCGGCTTCCAGGTTGAGCACACCCATCACCATCCCGCCGAATGTGAGGGGGATCGCCAGTTCGCTCTGGGTAGCCGGTAGGTCGGGATCGGGTCGAAAACGCGGTTCGTTGTGCACGTCCGGCACATAAAACGTCTTGTTGTTCCGTGCCACCCACGCGACAATACTGGGCGCTGCATCCCGGACGTTAAGCGGCGTCTGTGCTTCGACAGCCCGCTCGCCACCAGGCCAGATATCGCCGGTTTCAGCATCGACCCGCAAAATCTCGACATGGTAAATCTTAAACTGCTCCAGGATCAGGCGCACCACTTCGTCGATCAAGGCGTCAGGGTCCATGATGGTGGCGATCGTGCGCGAAATCTCGGCGGCAACTTCGAGCTGCATCGCCTTGCGTGACAGCTCCCGCGCGCGCAGATCGACAATTTCCTCGACCTCGTGCGTATAACGGTCGATCTGCTGCTGGCTGTTTTGCAGCCGGACGATCATGATATTAAAGCCCCGCCCCAGGTCAACCAGCTCGCGATCAACACCGTCCGGCACGCGGACCCGGTAAGCGTAATCACCCGCCCCGACAGCCCTGGTGGCTTCCACAAAACTACTCAGCGGCGCCGTCAGGTTTTTCAGAATCCGGCGAATCAGCAGTTCGCCAGTCAGCGCCGTCACAGCCAGCGCCAGCCCCCACAGCGCCAGCCCGCGTATCACCAGCGAGTTGTACTCACGCAGCGGCGTTTCGGTCACAACGATCAGGTTCGTGTTCGGGATCGACTCCGCACGACCCACTACCCACGACCCATCCACCCCGGCATACAACTTAAGCGCCGGATCATGGCGGCTGGCGGCTTTTACGCTCGGCAGAGCGGCGGGTGTATCCGTGATATCACCCTCAGCGACAGCGGGCGCCAGGCGGGCGCCATAGGCTAACAGCAGCCCGTCACGATCCAGCAAAAACGCGTAACCCCGGTCGCCCATGTCAGCAGATACCGCGTTCTGCCAGAGAATCTGCGTATCCAACCAGGCGACCAGGCTGCCCCCTTGCCCCGCAGGAACCGCCATCATAAACGTCGGGCTGGCCTGATCATGCGGAGACAGATCAGTCTGGCGCTGCCCGTCAAGCTCATCTTGCAGCACGGGCGGCTGGCGGGTATCGAGCAGGTTACCGGCATTGTCCGCCGTTACCGTGGCCGTTTCCGATCCATCCGCGGCTATCACGCTGAGCGCCAGCAGCGCCGGGTGGTCGTCCAGCAGGGGTTTAAGCCCGGCTTCGGTGCTTGTTTCCGCGTCAACCGACCGGGCCGCCGTGGTCAGCACGTGTTCAGCCGTGGTGATGCTGTTCAACACGGACGCGCGCGCCTGAGAGGTGGTCGATTCGTGCAGCTTGAGCGTGAACTGCCACTGCTCCAACACCAGGATCAAACTGGCGCAGCCCGCGATCAGAATCACAACCAGATTCAGGCCCAAAGCCATAGAGGTACGCGACCGCATACGCAAACTCGGCGGACGCCGCCAGTTCGGAGGGGACGGTTGAGTCACGCTCATTAATTTACCCGATGCTCACACGCTGTGCTGTATTACTGGGGACATATTAACAGGTCCCCCGCAAATGGACAACAGGCGATGTGGCCTATCCCATCAAATCTGCTAGAAAAGGCGTAGCTGAACAACTGATTTTTTACGTGAATTAAGCTCACAAGAACTACTGCACCTCGCGTCTTGGCTCGATTTGACCTGCGTCAAGAAAATATGATATGCTATAATGCATTCAGTAATAATAACCTTAGTTAACTATTTTAGGGGATATGCAATGGAAAAAGAAGATTTACTGCTAGAACAATGGAAAATGGCTTCCGAACTTCATCGGCATGAAGACAATCTAATATGGCAGCGGTTTAGCTATTTCGTAGCCTTGACAACTTTTCTGGTCTCTGGCCTCAGCTATATCTTGGCCAAGGATCCGAGTAAAACGGGATTCCTTTTTGTTACGTTAATATTTTCCGTTTTTGGGTCCATCATTTCTTTCGTATTCGCATCTGTTTTTAAGCGAGCATATCTGTATCACCTCCATCGCATAAAGCAGGCAACAGAGGCAGAGGAACAACTGCAAGGTGATAATAAGACAATACTACTTGTGTACCAAGCGTTAGATCAGGATGAGGAAATACCTAATCAGCAGGAATTTGTAGAAAAAGTTGTACAAAAAATTGTAGGAAGTTTTGACGGTAAAAAACTACATCCGAATAATCGCTTCTTTTGGCGTTTTGCCTACCCTAAAACAAACGATCTTATCTTCAGTCTAAGTTTTCTAATGGGAACTCTCTGGTCCATCGCGGGGGTCGGTGCTTTTTTAGGGCTTGTCTATCTACTGCTTAAATACTGCTTAAACCAAGGAATTCTATAGATTGTATCCATAGGGAACACACTCCTATTTCTCTCCAAGCCATACAACCTCACGCGGCGGGGTGCATCTAACCAGATGAACCCGGCATTCTCGCGTAATTCTAATGGGACGCCGTGCGTTTTGCTGCGACAGTTCATAACAGGGATGTGATGCATCGTAAACAACATGGCTCGAAGGAGTGTGATTCCCTATGCGTGTTAACAAACGCCCGACCGTGATCGGCCTTGGCGGCACACTGCGCCCCCAGTCGCGCAGCCTGTGGGCGCTTATCCACGCGCTGGACGCCGCCCACACCGCAGGCGCAGACGTTGATTTGCTGGCGCTGCATAACTTGAGGCTGCCCATGTATCTGCCCGACGCGCCGCTGAGCGCCTACGAAAACAACGTAGCGCAGGTGATCGAATCCGTGCGGGACGCCGACGCGCTGTTATGGAGCACGGGCGCTTATCACGGTACGCTGGCGGGCGTGACCAAAAACGCGCTCGACTTCCTGGAACTGCTCGGTGCGCCCTACCTTGATGGCAAAGTGGTGGGCATCATCACCACGGCGGGCGGTGATATCGCGGCGGTCAATGCGGCGAACGCCCTGGTCCATACCGCGCACGCGCTGCGCGCCACCGTCGCCCCGTTGATCGTGACTATTCCCAACGCCGCCGACGCGTTTGACGAGCGCGGTCGTGTGATATACTCCAAGCGGGCGCGCCGCCTGGACCAACTCGGCGAAATGGTGGTCAAGCTGGCCCTGGAACGCCAACCTCATAAAAACACCGGCGCGGATACGGCATCGCTCAGCGTGGTATACCCCAAGTTCGAAAAAGACAATTCTACGCCTGACGCCTGAATCTAAGCGGGGCGCACGGCATCCCCGGTTATGCCGGGATCATGGGCTGGCGGATCACGGTTTTCATGTTTTCAGGCGTTACGCGTGACGGATCGCTCAAATAGATTTCGTGATGATGTTTTGCGCCGTGATACGTGTACCCGTTGGCAATGATCCACTCGTGCAGCTTTTTGACCGTTGGCGCTTCATCGGCGTAGGGGCCGAGGTGCATGATCTGCGCGGATAGCCCTTCGTGATAGACCTCAAAACGCACCTGATCCAGCAGCGGCGAGGCTTTTTTGCTCTTGTGCACGCCCTCCACCCCGGCGCGGAACATGGCTTCGGTGACGTGTTCGGGCTGCATGATCATGGCCGTCCACTTCCAGATGTCCTTGTTCTCCATATTGAACTGGCGCATATCATCTGTCCACCACAACCCTTCCAGCGGCATCACGGTGTAATCGATCCCGGTTTTTTTGCTCAGGAACTTGATCTTGTACGACACCCCGTAAAGCGCGCCCATCGCATCCGCCCAGGCTTGTGATGTGCCGGGATATCCTTCACTGCTGAGCATCACGAAATGAAAGGCCGGGACATCGACCTGTACCACATCATCGGCGGGCGGGAAATACAGGTGTTTGTACTCACCTTTCTTGAGATCGAGTTTGGCTGCCATAATCCTGTTCCTTTCAGAAACTGCTCTTCAAGGCTGCATCCGTTTCCAGCGATCATGCCGGGGAGATGAGTGATATAATGAGCATCTCACATGGGTTATTCATGTGCTGATTATATAGGGTTTTGGTATGAGGTGGACTCGGATATGACCCCGATGAATTTTACCGAAGAATACGTGTTATCGCTGGCGAAACGCGCCTACAGCGAAGGTGATGCCCGGTTCGAAATAGTGCCCCAGCAATGTGCCCTGCTGGTCATCGACATGCAGGACGAGTGTGTCAAACCCGGAGAGACTCCCTACTGGGTGCCAGAAGCGACGCGACAGGTTCCCAGGATCAAAACGCTGATCGAGCACTGCCGCCAGGTTGATGTGCCCGTGATCTTCACCGTGTTTTCAAGGACCAACAGGTACCTGGATCGGCCCGCCAGCGGCAGCACAATGCCGAACCGCTACCCAGACCTGGAATTCGATCAATCTTCGTTGTTCATAGAAGGGCGCGTGTGGCACGAACTGGCGCCGTTGGAGGACGAGATCGTCATTCACAAACCATCATATGGCGCGTTTTATGACACACCGCTGGAAACCATACTCAGGAATCTCGGCAAAGACACCGTCATCATCTGTGGCACGCTCACGAATTATTGCTGCGGCACGACGGCGCGGCAGGCATACGCACGCGGCTTCAAAGTGGTTTTTGGCAGTGACGTGACTTCCACGGATGACCCGGAAATGCAGGAGCCTGAGCTGATGGTGCTGCGCAAAGGGTTTGCGAAAGTCCTGTCAGCGCAGGAGATTATGCAGAATCTGCGGATTGTACACAATCCGTAGCCGGAGAATGGGTAGTGGCAGTCACCACGTCACCACTACCCACCCGATCTACTGGTAATAGGCGATCAGCGCGTCCCCGAACATACCCAGGCACGAGCTGTAATCCACCCAGATATCACCCTCGCCGATGTTCCACAGGTGGAAACCCTTGACATAACTGTCTTGCTGTAAGCCGGTCGTGTACTGGATCACATCGCGCGTGATATCCTCGCACGACCATTTTTCCCACAGCATGAACGTACCGCCGCCCTGTCCCGCTTCAGTGATGTAAACCGGCAGGCGGCCCGCTTCGGGGAGTTGGGGCAGAATGCGCGCATAATACTGCCGGTGACGGTAGCCCAGGTAATCGCCGGAATCGCTGACCAGCAGATCATCCTGCATGCTGTAAGCGTGCATGGCGACGCCGTGATAACGGCCCGGCTGGCATGGGTTTTCCAGCGCAAAACGGTAGGCGGGCAGCGTGACATCATACTCATCCGGCTCCGGGTTGCCGCCGGGGAAGGAAAAGAGCAGCAAACACCGGCCTTGCTCGTTGGCGATCTTCATCGATTCGATGGAAAAATCCACGATCCATTGCAGCGACGGGCCGCCGCACTCGTTCATATACTCAAAATAATCGGCGTTGACCTGGCTCCAGAACGGTTCCTGGCGCGTGAACCAGGCGCGCGCTACGGACGCCGCCGGGCCGGATGGGTCCGGGCAGTCACCGACGACCCATAACCCGGCATCATCGACCGTGTACAGCGAGCGGTAGACGGTCACCGTTTCCGGCGAGATCAGCTCCACCTGGTTCAGCAGGTCTTCGGCGCCGTTCAGGCCCTTGATGGTGCCCATCGGGATACCGGCGCTTTTCAGGCGTTGGACCAGTTCCAGCACCTCGTTTTGCCTGGAGCCGTTGAGCACGTGCAGGCCCATCAACGTCATCGGCCCGGTATAGACCGGGGCGGGAGCCGGGGCGGCAATGGTCGGCACAAAGTTTTCGATCAGCAGGTCATCGATCCAGTAACCCTGACCGGCGCCGACCGGTTCGGCAGCCGTGCCCGTTTCGACACGAAAGCGCAGGCGCACGATCTGGCCCTGGTAAGCCGACAGGTCAACCGTGTGTTGATCCCAGTAGGGTTGGATGCCGGACTGTTGATCGACCAGCAGCCACGTGTTCCCGCTGTCCAGGCTGATCTCAACCGCGATCAGATCGGTCGTGGGCAGGCTGCTTTGCTGGCGATACACCAGCCGCGTGCCCTGAATGCCGCTCAGGTCGATCAGGCTCACATACGCCAGCGTGTGCGAGGCTTCGCGCTGGGCACCGTCCAGAAACCAGCCGCCGCCCTCGTACCCGGCCACGGGATCAAAACGCCACGCGCCGGTTGGTATCCAGCCCCAATTACTCGAAAACGACTCACTGAACGGCAGAGTCACCACCGCAAACGCATCATTCAACGAGATCGGCGGCGGTACCGTCGGCGCCGCCGTTGCGGGCGTGGACCCATCCTGAGCGACGGCAACACGCGGCACACTCGGCCATAGTACCGGTGGCAGCGCTGCGAGAGCCAATAGGCCCACGAGCAGAATCACAAACACACGATTACGCATATTTATCCTTATACATACCCAGCACGTTTAGATTACGGGTAAACACATAGTCAGTTATACACAACTTTGGTGGAAATGCCGCAGACGGTGTGGCGGTGATCAGGTTTAGTTGTTGTTGTAGTACGCGATGAGCGCCGTCCCGATCTGGTCCAGGCATGCGGTCGCGTCCGCCCACTGTGTGCCGGTGCCGATGCTCCACCAGTGGAAGCCCTTCACATACGGGTCTTCCTCTAACTGGTAGGTGTATTGCAGCACGTCGCGGGTGATATCATCACACGTCAGCGTTTCGAGCGGCACCATACCGTTGCCCTGCCCCAACTCGGTGACAAAAACCGGTAGGTTGACGGCTTCGGGCAGGTGTGTTTGTAACACCTCGTCCAGAATCCGGTGCCGGAACCCGATCCACACATCGGTTTCGGATACAAGCTGGAAGTTCGTGGTGCTGAACGCGTGCAGCGCGATTCCGTGCGTGCGGCCCGGCTGGCAGGGGTTTTCCAGCGCATACCGGTAGGCGGGCAAAAGCTGCTCGAACACGTGGATATCCGGGTTGCCGACCGGGAACGAGAACAGCAGCAAACAGCGATCCTGTTCGTTCGCCAGGCGCATCATCTCGATGGAGAATTCCGCGATCCAGTCCATGGGCGCGTGGCATTCGTTCATGTATTCAAAATAGTCGGCCTCGACCCCATCCCAGAACGGTGTAAGACTGTCCATCCACGCCCGCGCCGCCATGACCGGGTCCGGCAGGTCGAGAATATCCGCCGGGCAGTCGAGCATGCCTTGTGTCGTGATCACTGAGCGGTAGACGGTGATGGTGTCCGGCGAGATCGTTTTCAGATCGGCTAACAGGTCTTCGGTGCCGTTGAGTCCCTTGACGGTGCCCAGCGGGTGCCCGCTGTCGGCCAGGCGCTGCGCCAGGTCGAACACCGGCTCGCGGCTCGTCCCGTTGACCAGGTGCAGGCCAAACAGGGTCGCGGGCGAGGTGCTGCCGCGCAAAACCTCACACGACCACATGTTATCCAGTTCGGCCAGTTCGTTTTCCTGATCGACCAGCACCAGCCAACCGTCACCGGTTCGCGCCCAGGAATCACCGGCCAGTTCCAACACGGTGAGCTTCTGGCGGGCCAATGCCGTACCGACGACTTCCGACGCCGTGTTCGGTTCGGCGTAGAGTGTCACCTCGTCGGCGCGGATGATGGCCGGGCATGGCCGGACACTGACCCGCGACGGCACCGCCGTATGCAGCGGCGCTGGTGTGTAGTCGGGACCGGTCAGCGCGCCATACGCTTCGGCGGGGGTTTGGGTTACCTCGGCCTGCGGGCTGGCGGCCTGGGCTTCGGGTAATACGGCGGTATCACCGGATACCGGGGCATCCGATCCCACAGGCGGCACACTGCCGGGCGCTGCGGGACTCTGTGTAACACCGGGTGCCGTTGTTTCAAGCGGCGTCGGCGTGACAAAAACCGGGATCGGTGTTGCTTTATTGCCGCATGCAGCCAACAGGACCGCACCCAGCGTGATTCCAACCATGATGTGTCGAAGTCGAATAGTCATAACCCACGAGTGTATAGCCGGGATGCCGCCGCGTCAAAAATCCGCAGCACGCGCATGGAAAGACATGCGCGCATATAACCCAGATTCCGCACCTGCATCGGGCAAAATTTGAATTGATCTGGTAGCCTTCAGATAGGGGAAAATCTGGAGGTTATCAGGCATGGCCGAACAAGCCACCTATAGCACAGAACGACTGGACCACCTGGGTATCGTGGCGGGGATTTGCCGTGAAATCGAACAAATAGAGCGAGTTGACACACTTGTAGACGAAAATGACCGCAAAGGGTTTTGGAGATGCTCGGGCGACAAGTCCAACAGTGTTATCTACAGTTCGCATAGGGATAAGGTGCATTGTGGCAAATCTATCCCATTTGTGCTCAGCCACATGCAGAATGTAAATTGAGAAGCAGCTAAATTATTGTGTCGAGGAGCGCGGATTCATGCAAGTAACAATAAAACACAAAACACGTATCGATCGCGGTTATCTTTATAAGGAGAGCGTCGAAATCATTCTACCCCCCGGCACACAACAGACCTTTAGCCTCAGAGTACATTCCATGAACGAGTTTGTGGATTATGTATACCGCACGGAGTTGCAGACCGGCGGCAAAACATACACGCTGCGCCGGATCAGGGAACAACAAATTGAGCCGGTTCTATCCCCTGAATTGGAGGTGCTAGTCGAGGAATTTGAGGCAGTTGGCTGGCAGGCTGAAACGCAGCGCGCCCAAGCAAATGTCGGTTTCGGCGTTTACGATACTGATATAACAATCACAATCACACCAGGCGAGGGCGCACAAGACGTGGATACTGCGTTGAGCAACTATCTGACTTTTATGATCGATAGGGCGAATTGAGCAAGAAGTCAGATCAGGTCGCGCGAAAACACCAAGATAGCCATTTGAAACCCGTGCGCCAACGCGTTATCGAAGAATTCCAGTAGGTTCGTGACCACATCATCCGTATTCTGAGCACTATTGAAATTCACATTCTGCACCAACTTGAGCTTGAAACCAGTTTAATTTCGATTTTGCTCGATTCTGGTGCGGAATGTGGGTAAAAAACATGCGCGCAAAAAAACAGGGACAGGCTCAACCGCCTGTCCCTGTCGTTTACGCATAAATTGCTGAGAGCTTACGCCTCGTTATGCCGACTCAACCTTGATGCGGCGGGGCTGCGTTTCGGGCAGCTTGGGTAGTGTGATGTCCAGCACGCCGTCTTTGAATGTAGCGTCCACCTTGGCGGTATCCACAAAATCCGGCAGGCGCAGGCTGCGCTTAAAAGCGCCGTGGCTGCGTTCGCGGTAGTGGAACTGCTCGTTTTCTTGTTCGATAGTCTGCTCGCGCTCGCCGCTGACGGTCAGCACATCGCCTTCGACCTCAACCGCCACGTCGTCTGATGACATGCCGGGCAGATCAACGCGAATAGTCAGTTCGTTGTCATTTTCGATCACGTCCATCGCGGGACGCGTCATCGGGCGGGTGGTGTCGGTGTTATAGCGCATAGGCCAACCGGCCCACAATTCGTTAAACAGGTCGTCAAATGACCGCAAGGTGCTGCTCATCTCGCTGCTGCGGGGGGTCCAACGTACTATGTTACGCATCAGTGTTTCCTCCTGATAGGATCGAACTCGGTACCCATTCCAATACATCTTGAATTCGACTATCATGATGCCACATGACTGTAAGAACAATCTCAACGCTGCGTAAGAAAGACATCAATCGATCATAAACGTTGTGCAAGAAGCCGTTATTCGACCTCCTGGAACACCGTTTGCTGCCGGGAACGACCGGCACGCCTGACCACACGCCCCGCGACATCCGCCTGCACCAGGCCGCTCGCCAGCAAACGCAGCACCATACCGATCCCCAACACGGCGGTCAGGTCAAGCGACGTTCCCGCCAACTGGCTGCCCAGCAGCGGCCCGATAAACATCGCCAGCATCGCGACCTGGTTATACACAGTGGTATAACGGGTCACGCTGTCGTCGGGCGTGTTGTCATTAAAATAACCAAACAAACTGACCGCCGCCAGCGTCCAGGATGCCCCGGACAGCGCCCCGGCAGGAAGCGCCACAATCAACGACGGGAACCCGGCCAGCAGCGCCGCTGACAGGGCCGTCCCAAACAGGCCCACAGCGATCGTTGTCTGGCTGCCGAAATGCCTGATAAGCCGGTGAACATAGGCTGCTATCACCGCCGCCGCGCCCAGTTCGGCCAGGGCGAAGAACGACATGTAACTTTCCCCGGCGCCCAGGCCATCGACCAACCACAGCGGGATCACGGGAGCCAGCATAAAAAACGACAGATGCGCGAGCACGGTCACAAACCCAACCTGGAGCATGGCCGGTGAGCGCAGCGCCCGGACTGGCGGCGTATCATGCAGTTGGGCATAACGCGGCACATCGATCGAGGGCAGCACACGTACACGCGTGACGTGCCACCAGCTCATCAACGAGACGGCAAACGCCGCCAGGAACATGATCTGGTAGTTGGCCGGGAAGGTCACCTGTTCCAACCAGAAACCAAGGCCCAGCGTAGACACGGCCAGCGTGATGTTAAACATCATCGAGCGGCGGCTGAGCAGCGCCGTAACCTTTGACGGGCCCACGGCTTCACGCATCAGCACCAGGAACAACACACTTGAGATACCCTGCGCCAGTGCCGGAACCGTCACCGCCACGACCAGCCACAGCGGCTGCCAGTCCGAGGGCATCAGCGGGGTAAACACCGGGAGCAAAAAAACCAGCCGGAAGCCCAGCCCCGGCAGCGAAACAGCCCGGCTGGTATCCGCATAACGGACGCGCCACCGTCTCGCCAGCGCCGATGTCAGCATCGCTACCAGGGCCGGCAGCGCCGACAGCAAACCCAACACCGTCGGTGACGCATCCAGGCGAATGGCGTATACCGATAAAAACCGGCTCGTCGCGGGAAATGCCACTGCAAACCAGACAATGTCCATCACCAGGTGATGAAAATTGGCTTTAGCCTGTTGTTCAGTTAATGTAAGCGGCGTATGGTTTTCGGAATCCATGATGATACTGACGCTTATTACTCCCAAAAATAAAACCCCTCAGGTAGGGGTTTGCCTGCGCTCACGGGTCACTATGAATAATAGCGGCTGATGAGCTGCCAGATGGGGCTGCGCTCACGCTCTATTAGATCAAGTTAAATACCATCATTAACCAGCACGACACGGCTGTCAAGGCCGGGCATTCGTTTTTTACAAAACGAAAAAACCCGGCCTCAGCCGGTACACCAAAAAACCATCACCACCGGTCAATCTACCGTCAGCGAATAACCGGTTTGTTCCTGCAAACGGCGGTTAAGCGCGTCTACCGCATCCGCGCCCACATCATCCGCCAGGCTGACGCTCAATTCCGCCCGGTCTATGTGAATCCCCGGCCCTTTGCGCACCTGCCACCCGGCTTCACGCATCAACTGCTGGGCGATCTGGATGATCTGCTGCTGGTTCGGGTGGGGATGAATCGCCAGGACATAACCGGTTTCCTGGGCCAGGGCATCGATCGTGTCGCGGTGACGCTCGCCGACCTGCGGCGAGATGAACGACAGCACGATCTGGCCCTGCTTGAGGCTGGTTCGATACAGGCCGTGTTCGTCCAACACCGCCCGGATCACGCCGTAGGCTGCGTTGATCTCCATGCGGTCGCCGGACGGGATAACAGACGCGGCGGCGGGTTGTGGCGCGGCTTCTCCCCGGCGGCTGATACGCAGCCGGAACCCGGTCAGGTCCAGATACGCGCGTTCTACCGCTTCGATATCGCTGTCGCTGACGTCGTCGGCGTCCACTTCAACATGCACTTCGGAGCGGTCGAGGAAAAACGACGGTCCTTTGACGATCGATATCCCCGGCGGCAGCAGCTCGGCGACGGCGCTGCCCAGCGCAAGCTGGTTAACCTGCGGCTTGACGGCCACATCCCAGCCGGTCTGGTCCATAAGCTGATCGATCTGGTCGGCGTAACGGTCGGCGGCACGGTCGGGAAAATCAAAGCTGAGCAGCATCCGGCGGTGGTGAACTTCCATACCCACTTTGCGCAGGCGAGCTTCCGGCGAAAACGTGCCCAGCGCAACCTCACGCGCCTGGTTCATCTCCATCGGCTCACCATCGGCGGCACGCTGCGGCACCAGCCCACCTTGATCCAGGCGTGCCCCGTCACCGGCCAGCGCCACCACGACCGCCAGCAGCGCCACTTCCCGCGAGATATCACCCGGCAGCGGATCGGGCAGCAGCGCGGCAGGCTGCACCGGATCACCCCGCGCGACCAGTGCGCGGCGGCGTTCCAGCGGCACCAGCGTTTCTTTGAGCGCCTGGGCTTCGCGCACGATCGCGCCTAACTTTGGCTTGCCGGTTTCGGCATCTTTGGGAAAATCCCCCCACGGCGCGATCACCCACAGCAGCGCATCGGCGGGATAGTGCCGCCCCTTGGCGTTATGTACATTGGCGTCGAACGTTTCCGCCGCCGCGCCGGTCACGATCCCCACGCGCGGGCGGTTATTACTGTCGCGCAGCACAACCAACTGCCCCACGATATCCGGGTTGGCCAGCATGATCGCACGCTGCCGCCGGGTGAGCTCGACCTGTTCCGGCGCGCGCACACGAAACGTACTGCGCCGCCGCCAGTCAGCGGCAAAATACAGCTCATCCGACGACAACAGCGACACGACCTCGGCAGCACGCGCCGGATCACCCCACCACATGCGCGCCAGTTCAGCCGCGCCGTAAAAGCTCCCGGCGTTAGATTCGAGAGCTTCCCACAGCGCTTTCGGGTCCAATGGACGCGTTTCGGCGCCGTCCTTGACATGGCCCAACGCCCACGGACGCGGCGCGAATGCCAGTTCAACCGTCTGGCCGATGCCGGGCGTCTGCACGCGTTTATCACGCTGGCGCAGGCCGGTTGCCAGGCTGTGCCGCGCGCCCGGATCACCATGCACGAGCATGATCGTTTCCGCGCCCAGCGTCTCCGCCACGCCGATCAACTCGCTCTCGTCAGCGTGAGCCGACAGCGCGTAGGTCCCCAACTCACAGCGGAGCGTGACCGCCTGCCCACCAACTCGCAGCACGGCGGTTTCCCCGCTGCGCTGTTCGCGGATCAGGCGCTGCAAAAAACGTCCGGGCGCTTCTTCGTCCTGGTAGCCGGTGAGTAAAATCGCGTTGCGCGGATCACCGGCCATATGCTGGGCATACACCACCGACGCCCCGCCGGTCAGCATTCCGCTGCTGGCCACGATCACCGCCGGTTCGCCGCCCTGGGCGACACTGTCCCGCTGGGCTGCGCTCGTGATCGACTTGATCTTGTCCCGGAAAAACAGGTGATCCGTGCCCGCCGCCTGTACGGTGCGCTCCGGCAGCCAGCCGGCAAACCCGGTATACGCCCGGCACACGGCCCGCACCATGCCATCGACGTACACCGGCACGTCGAGCTCATCGCGGTATGTAAGCAGGATTTGTATCACTTCCTGGGCGCGGCCCAACGCAAACGCCGGAATCAACGCGCTGCCGCCGCGCTCGACGACCTGTCGCAGCGTGGCGACCAGGCGTTTTTCCTCGGCCAGGCGGTTCGCGTGTAACTTGCCGCCGTAGGTGCTCTCTAACACCAGCGCATCGGCCTTGATATTGGGCGGCGCGGCGCTGATCACCGCCCGCTGATCCGACAGGGACACATCACCGGACATCACCAGCGTGCCGTCCGCGCTCTCTAACACGAGCATAGCGGCGCCCGCGATGTGCCCGGCGGGGAAAAATGTCACCTGAAGCCCGTCACCCAGCCGCACCGGCTGCCGGAATTCAACCGGCTGGAACACGTTCATCAGGCGCTCGGCGGCCACCGCGTCAAACAGCGGCAGCTCGCCTTCTTCTTCCTGGCGGCTCTGCATAATGCGCTGCGCGTCGGCCTGGAGAATACGCACAAGATCAACCGTGGGCCGCGTGGCTAACACCGGCACATGGGGATACTGCTCCACGACCAGCGGCAGCGCCCCGGTATGATCGGTGTGCGCGTGTGTGACCAGGATATAGTCCGGCCCGCCCGCCTCACTGATCGGGCGCAGGTCGGGCAGTTGATCGTTTTGAATACCCCGGCTGGTTTTGGGTGAAATCCGAATCCCGGCATCGACCAGCAGCAGCTTACCCCCGATTTCGATCAGGGTGCTGCTCGCCCCAACCTCGTCCGCCCCGCCTAAAAACGTCAGACGCATACCATCATCCTTTCCAACAGGGTTGCTGTATTTAGCATAACACCACAGGGTACTATAACACGATGCGCGCAGCAGGCACGATTTGTAAAAAATCACGCGCCAACACATGTGAAATTTTCCGCAACGAATCCGTTGCTATGCACGTATTAATAGTATGATGGGTGCAGTAATGTCCCATCAATTGGACCGGCTGCCCCCATTGGCGCGGAGTCGCCAGTCTGATATAATGTGCTGCTGCTGTTGGTGGATCTAACCTTATCCTTACTCTTACATCTGCTGGATAGTAGGAAGTCACGCCGCGTATGATTCATCATTCGTCCGATCAAAAAACGAAACGGGGCGCTTTGATCGCGCTGTTCAAGCGCCATCGCTCACGGCTGCTGGTTTGGCTGCGGCTGGCTGTCACCGTCGGTTTATTAGCTTTTGTGTTCTCATTGGTAGCAGGCGAACAGGAACAAGTCGAAAGTGTCGATTGGACGCTGATCCCGTTGGCCTGGACGCTGATGCTGCTCAGCACGGCGGTAAAGTCCGTGCGCTGGGGGCTGCTGGTCCACCAGAGTCGAATGAATCTCCCTTTCCGCCGCTTGTTTGGCTCCTACCTGGTCGGCGCGTTTTTCAGCACCGTGCTGCCAACGTCGGTAGGCGGTGACGCGGTGCGAGCCGTCGATACGGCCAACGCAACCGGGCGCGGCGCCGACTCGACCTCGTCGGTATTGATCGAACGCGGCATCGGCCTGCTGGTCGTCATCGGCTCCGGCAGCATCTTTGCCATGTTCATGGACCGGGGCACCGTACCGCTGCCGTTTGTGCTGCTGGTACACGCCATGTTTATCGGCAGCCTGGCCGGGATCGTGATGCTCCGCCAGGGGTGGTTGCTGGACACCATCACAAAAAAGATGAGACGCTACCAGTTGGGCGGTGTCGCTGACAAGCTGCACCACCTTAACGAGGCGCTCTCCGAACACCTGGGCAGCCCGGTGATCCTGGTCAAAATGGTCGGGTTGTCGATCATCGCCAACGCGCTGACCATGGGCGCGACGTACCTGGTGCTGGTTGCCGTCACCGAACCGGCGCCGGTTTCCGCCTTTGTGCCCATGATCGCGCTGGCGACCACGGCGGAACTGATCCCGATCTCGATTGCTTCGCTGGGCGTCAAGGAATCGGCCTACGTGTTTTTCCTGGGACTCATCAGCGTCGGCGGCGCTGAAGCCGGTATGCTGGCGATCATCATGCGCACGCTGACCTGGGGCCACGCGCTGTTGGGCGGCCTGATTTATCTGAACCGCACGATGGGCAGCGCCTCTCAGGATCGCACCGCCCGTGCCTGACCGCACATAATATAAGCTGTTTTTATCTGGTTCATGTCCCTTACCCAAGCGATACCGGGTAAGGGATTTCATTTTTTGCTTCTGACCGTACTCACCGCTACTCTTATCCACACGCAACACGCGATCAACGTAAGCCGAGCATTTAAAAAAGGTGCTGCATGCTGACCAAACCAGTCAAAACCGCGCGGAAAGGTATCCGCATTGTCAACCACCGCCTGCGCACGCAGGGGCTGCGCACAACCTTGATCTGGATATACGGGCGCGGCGTGCCCAAACTGACCGGTGTGCCGCTGCTGCGCTACAGCCGCATCACGCCGACGGTGTACGTCGGGCCGCAGTACGGCCAGCGCGGCAAACGGCGGCTGGAAAACGCAGGTATTCACGCCGGTGTCAATTTGCGCACCGAGTTCGACGACGCTGTGCACGGTCTCGCGCTGGCGCATTACTGCCACCTGCCCACCGAGGACGATACCGCCCCGACCATTGAACACCTGGATGAGGGAGTCGCGTTTATGCAGCGCATGATCGCCGACGGGCAGAAAGTGTACATTCACTGCGCGGGTGGAGTCGGGCGCGCGCCAACCCTGGCCGCCGCGTACTTCATCCGCGAAGGGGTTACGCTTGACGCGGCGCTCGACCTGATCCGCCAGGCGCGGCCCTTCATTTTCATCACGCCGCCGCAAATGGCCTGCCTGCGCGAGTACGAAGCCACCTACCAACCGGCAAAAGCGAGCATGACATGAAAATCG
This sequence comes from Anaerolineae bacterium, assembly GCA_016930015.1. Lineage (GTDB taxonomy): Bacteria > Chloroflexota > Anaerolineae > Aggregatilineales > Aggregatilineaceae > JAFGHR01. Next base: position 27,289 of record JAFGHR010000016.1, read on the forward strand.
CCATTTCGATGAACATCCACCAGAAAAAAGAGCCGTTTGACTTTCTGCGGCACGCGTATGTTGCCTATTTTCAAAACATGGGCCTGCTGCCGGTGCTGGTGCCGAACGCGATTGCGGACCCGGTGGGGTATGTGACGGCGCTCGGTGTGGATGCGATCGTGCTGCCAGGTGGCGGTGATATCGCGCCGCACCGTTATAACCAGGAACCGGCCAGCGCACAGTCCGTATCCGAGCTGCGCGATCAAACGGAGGCCAGCCTGATGCAGCTTGCCGTCGAACACCGCCTGCCCGTGATCGCAATCTGCCGGGGCATGCAGTTCGTGAACGTGTTTTTTGGCGGTGGACTGGTGCAGGACATCCCAACCACGATCCCCGGTGCGCTCGATCACACCACCGAGGGCGGCACACACCCGGTCACGATCAGCGACGAACGGATCGCGGGCGTGCTGGGCCGCCACCATATCACGGTCAACACACACCATCACCAGGCCGTGACCGGCGATACGATCAGTCCGGTTCTGGACGTGTTCGCCGTATCGGAGGCCGACGGCGTGATCGAGGGTGTGCTGCATCCCACCTTGCCGATCCTTGGCGTGCAGTGGCACCCGGAACGCCCAAGCCCATCGATTGACACCGATCTGGTATTGATCCGCGCTGCGCTGAATCGCGCGTTCTGGACTACCAGCTAAATATCGTCAGCGGCAGCGCTGCTGCTCACAGTTTAGAAGAAGCCATATGAACAAAACACACCCTACACCCTACCCGGAGCTTAATATCGTCCTGCGGGATTTAGTCAGCAGCATACAGTCGGCCCTGGGCAGTAATTTTACCGGCGCCTACCTGCAAGGTTCGTTCGCGGTGGGTGATTTTGACGAGTGCAGCGACGTTGACTTCATCGTTGCCATCGAGGACGACCTGTCCGACGATCAGGTCCAGGCGCTGCAAGTCATGCACGAGCGTATTTTTTGCCTTGATATCGCGTGGGCGCAGCACCTCGAAGGTTCCTATTTCCCGAAAAACATCCTGCGGGACTATACCCACAGCGGCAGCCTGGTCTGGTATCTCGATCACGGCAGCCGCTCACTGATACGATCCGAGCACTGTAATACAATCCTGGTGCGGTGGGTGGTCCGTGAAAACGGAGTCACGCTGGCCGGACCTGCGCCGGTAACGCTGGTCGATCCGATCCCGGTCGAAGCGCTGCGCCGGGATATCCTGGCGACGATTGTAAACTGGGGCCGCGAGATTCTGGACGATTCCGAGCATTTCAACAACCGGTTTTATCAAGGCTTCATCGTGTTGAGTTACTGCCGCATGCTGCACGACCTGCGGCGGGGATGCCCCGGCTCCAAGCTGGCGGGTGCGGAATGGGCCAAAGCCAACCTGGACCCGTCCTGGTCGGGACTCATCGACCGGACATGGGCCACCCGCCCGGACCCGGCGACTTCCGTGCACACGCGTCCCGATCCAGCCGATTTTCAAGCGACGCTGGCCTTCGTCCGGTATGTGATCCGGGAAAGTTTGGAGTACGCAGCGGAAATCAATTTGCCGCAGCCGTAACCCGTGCGGGCGGGATGGTTGGCTGGCCCCGGCACTTACTCCGGCGGGGCGTTTTCTGGCGGTGCTTCGTCCTCGGACGAAACCTCACCCTCCGGTAAAACCTCATCTTCTGATGAGGCGCCATCTTCCAACGAGCGCGTGACCTGTTCGATCACCCATAACAGGTTGGGATTCTGCACGGCATTCAGCGCGGCGCCGCAGGCTAACTGCGCCGCCTGGATATCGCTGTCGTCCTGGGCACGCACCGCCGCCGCGAGCCACGCCAGCGCCTGACAATCCGGTTCCGGGTCGTTGGGGTCCAGGTCATCCAGGCGTGATTGCAGCACGTCCAGCAGGCCGCGGATCGTGTCGGCGCTTTGCTCCGGCTGGCTCAGCCCGGCATACGTGCGCGCGATGAGCGCATAAATGAACGCCTGGTCCTTGAGCGCGGCGTCATCACTGCGATCGAGCAGCGCCAGGGACTGCTGCGCCGCCTGGAGCGTGGCCCGCCGCCGTTCCAACTCGTCGAGCGTGTCGCGCAGGTCTTCGGATGCGCGCCGCGCCAGGTTCGCGTAAACCGTCACTTTCTGGTAAAACGCCGCCGCCTTTTCGAGATCACCCGCCGCGCGATGGGTATCCGCTATGGCTTGCAGCGTGGCGCTGATCCGGTCATCGCTGCGCGGGGCAAAATCACTTTCGATGGCAAGCGCATCCCCCAGCGCCTTGTGCGCGGATTCGGACTCGCCGTTTTCACGGTACAGGCGCCCCAGCGTGCGGAGCGTGTCGGCGCACGCGATCGGTTGCAGGTTCTGGTCCATGTAGACCAGGCTTTCGTGATAGCGCGTAATGCTGGCCGAGCGATCACCGCGTGCCTCGTGCACCACGGCTAACATTTGAAGTGTCTTCACCAGGCGTGCATTTGACTGTTGGGACTGCGCTTTTTCGGCGCTGAGCGCATTTTCCAGCGGTTTGACCGCCTCATCATGACGCCCGGCAGCGTGCAGGGTTTCGCCCAGGGCGCGCCATGTCGCCGCCGCGGGCACGGTGCCCGGCGTGTGATGGCGCAGCGCTTCGCGGAACGTGCGTTCGGCCTCAGCGGTATGATCCTGGCTGCGGAACGCTTCCGCGATGGCGTGATACGTCAGCGCGATTTCCAGCGGCGACTGGTCCGGCAGTTCCCGCGAGATATCGAGCGCTTCGGTCCAGGCCGTGCGGGCGTCGTCGTAGCGCTCCAACTGCGCATAGGCCCGGCCCAGGTTGCGCAGCGTGTTGGCCCGTTCGCGGATAAAAAACGGCGCCGACTGGCACGCCAGCGCTTCTTCATAACGCCGGATCGCGGGGGCAATACGCCCGGCGTCGCGGTGCAGGTCCGCCAGTTCGCACAATACCTCGCCTAACTCGCGGTCGTCGCCCCACTCGCGGACATGATCACACGTTTGTTCGTACAGCGTGACCGCTTCCTGGTCATCGCCCAACGCCGCCGTCACGCGGGCCAGCCGGTGTAAGATATCCTGCTGCTGGCGCGGCGCTTCGGCCCGCTCCAATACGTTTAAGGCGCGCCGGTAGACGCGGGCGGCTTCGGCAAGCTGGCCCTGCGACTCGTGCGTCTGGCCCAGGTGACTCAACACGTCCGCCGTGTGCGTGGCGCTGACACCCCGCACCTCGCGCAGCATCACCAGCGCATCTTCATACACACCGATCGCCTCGGCATAACGGTTCAGCCCGCCGAGTGTGTGCGCCAGCGTGGTCAGGATGCGGGCTGCCACGTCGGGATAATCCCCGCGATCGATCAGGTCCAGCGCGGCGCGGTAGCTGGTAATGGCGTCGGACGGCTGCCCTAATTCGAGCAGCACATCACCGCACGCTTCATGCAAACGACCCTGGCGGTGTTCGTCCGGTTCATCGACCAGTGCCGCCTGAAAGTGTTCCAGCACCTGCGACAGATCGCCTAATTGACGGTAGCCGGTGCCGGTCAGGTCGTGCGCCAGTGCGCGCGTTGGCCGGTCAACCGGGACCCCTGGCGCCAGCAGCGGGTCCAGCGTCAGGATCGCGTCTTCGGACCGGTCCAACGCCATGTAGACCGCCCCCAGGTCACGGCGGGCAGCCCAGGCCGCGAGCGTATCCGGGAAAAACCGGTCGGCGGTAAACAGCGCCCGCTCTGCCGCATCGATCACGGCTCCGGCCTGACCTTCGGCCAGCAGCGAACGTACCGCCAGCCCTAACGCCAGCACACGGATCGCCGGGCGGGGATCGTTGGCCGCTTCGTCGGCACGCACCACCAGCACACGCGTCCACTCGGCAGTGGATTGCGTAGCCCGGATGGGCCGCTGCATGGTTTGCTGGGTGCGCGCGCGCACCGTCTGGGCAAAGCCGATTTGCAGCAGGTCGGGCTGCGGCTGGCGGCTGAGATGGTCGAGAATCTCCTGAGTCACGTCCAGCGCCGCCGCAAAACGCCCACCTTCCATCAACGCGCGGTGCATGGCAAGCTGCGTGACCAGGTAACCATGCGGATCGCCTGCCGGATTCTTGTGTGTGAGCGCGCGGCGGTAGTTGGCGATCGCGCGGTCTACGCTGTCGGTCAGGCGGTACAGGTCGGCCAGGTGGTGCAGCGCCACGCCGATCCGGTTTTCGTCACGGTCGGGCATGGCCTGCGCGTGTTCGACCTCGCTCGTAAACGCATCACGCGCGCCGTTGAGATCGTCCATAGCCCACAGCGCACGCCCTAACGTGCGGTAGGCGTCGGCGCAGTCGCCGGGCGCTTCGACCTGTCCCAGGTAACCGAGCGCCTCGCGGGCCGTTTCAGCAGCGCCGGACGCGTCACCGCCCACCAGGATCACCGCCGCGATCAGGCGCAGTGTGCGGCCCAGGCGTAACGGGTCGGGAGGACTGCCCGCCCGCTCACAGGCGAGCGCTTCGTCCAGCGCATCACGGGCGGCGTCACGCTGCCCACTCGACGCCAGCGCCGCCCCCAACCCGCGCAGAATCTTGGCGCGTGCAGCGCGGTGATCGTCCGGACCGGGTGTGTCGGCGTTTTCAGCCTCGAACCCGGCCAGCGCTAACTTATAACCCTGGATGGCCTGATCGGTGTAACCCTGCAAATGGACGATCTGCGCGCGCAGACTCGCGGACGCCGGATCATCCTGGTCCTTGATCGCGTCCAGCGCGTCGGCATACGCCCCGGCCAATACAAACGTTTCGGCCCGCAGGTAACCGGAGGCGTGTTCGGCCCGCGCCATCTCGGTTACGGCGGCGTCAAAACTGCCCTGGTCGCGGAGCGTGATCGCGCGTTCGAGATGCGCTTCGGGCGCGTCGTCCAGCACGTCGAGCGCGTCATTCAAGCGGCCCATGTGACGGTACACGCGCGCCAATCCGCGCCGCACCACGCTTAACGACGGTTCAGCGCCCAGGTTATACAGCAGTTCGGCGGCTTCGAGCAGGGCTTCAGCGGCCTGAGTGTGCCGCCCGTTGAGATCGTACAGACGCGCCAGCGCGACCAGCGTTTCAGATACCGCGTGCCCGCTGTCGTGGGTGCGCCGGATCGCCAGGGCACGGTTTAACGCTTCTTCGGCAGCATACGCGGCGCCCTGCGCGGTCAATTCCAGGCCGTAGTGCGTCAGATTGGCGGCTTCGGCGCGGGGACCGCTGAGCACGGGCGGCGCGTCGTCCACGGGCGGATTACCGCCCGCATCGTCCGGCGGCAGCCCGCCCGGCACGTAATCCCGCACGTAATCACGCAGCGCATCACACAGCGCAGCATACTGGGTTTTCGACCCGTGCTGGTCGGCCATATCACGGGCATAAAACAGGCTGGTTTCCGCCCGGTACAGGGCTAATGCGCAATCCTCAGCGCTGTCATTTTCGTCAGCCTCTTCTGGCGTATACGACCGCGCCAGGCGCAGCGCCCAGGCGCGCATGTGTTTGCCGGTGGCGCGGCGTCCGGCATGGTGATCGATCACTGCCGCGCGCGCATACGCGACCGGGTGCATGATGTAACGCGCCGGATCGCGGTGATCGCGCTGCACAAGGCCGTAATCGATCAGCGCCGTCAGCCCCCGGCGGCAGGCTAACGCGCTGCCTACGCGCGAAGCTGCCCGCAGGCCCTCAAAGGGGGCACCGTCCGGCGGAAACGCGCCAAACGCCTCGAACAAGCGGCGGTAATCGCCCGGCAGCGCGTCAACTGATACGTCAAGCGCACGGTTCAGGCTGGCGGCGGATTCGTCACTGCCGGACATGAACGCCTCATCGCTGGCGGCATCCGGCGGCAGATCATCCGGCCCACCGGGTGAATCATCAGTGTCAGAGTCCGCGTTATCTTGTTCCAGCACCAGCACACGTTCCAACTCGTCGAGTGTCAGGCCGTCGCGGCGCATGATCTGCCCGGCCAACATCAGCGCGTAGGGATGGTTGCCGAGCATGTGTGCGACGCGCAAAAGCTGCCCGCGCATCTGGCGTGTATCCTCGATGGCCGCGAACACCGCCAGGGCGTCAACGGCGGCGGTATCATCCAACGCGCGCAGGGTGATAACCCCTTCGGGATCGTCCGGCACCGGCTCGTCGGGATCGGGGATTTGGGGCGCGGTTTCGAGCGCGGCCAGCACGTGCGGCGTCAGGTCGATCAGGTCGTCCAGGATCGTGTCGCCGGGCATCACGTTATCCACGATCAGCAGCGTGTGCTCGTCGAGCCGGTCGCGCAGCCAGCCGCGCCGCGCCGCCGGATCGGGTTCCGCCAGGACGTGCGGCATATTCAACGCCAGCGCGAGCGTCTGGTCCAACCGGGCGGGCCGGTCGATCCACCAGACGCGGCGGAAACGCTGGCGCGTGCGCTGGTGGTTGGCAAGGGCGGCCAGCAGCGTTGTTTTGCCTACTCCGGCCTCGCCGCACACGCGCACCGGGTGCCCGGACAGCAGCGGGCGCAAAATACGCTCCTGGGCGTCACTGCGCCCCAGTAAAGCGGGCGGGCGCGGCGGCGGCACCAGTGACTCGCGTGCCGCGTCTGTGACGGCCTGCACCGGGCGCGGGTACCAGCGCGGTTCGAGCACGGGCAGCGGGTCTTCGGGCAGGGGTTCGGGTGTTTCCAGGCGAAAGGGCGCCGCATTCAGCCGGGCCGGATCGTGCACAATCGGCACGTCGAGCAGCGCTTCCGTCAGTTCCAGAAATTCAGCGGTACGGAAGCCCGGCAACGCAGGCGTAAAATCAGGTAGTGTGATCGGGTCCTGTTGGTCAGTCATAACCGGGGATTGTAGATGCAGGCGGAGGGTTGTGCAACTTGACTTTTGGGCCATCACCGGGCAGCGGACAAACACCTGCCCGCCGCCGCCGCCCACCTGACGCACAACACACGGTATGAGTACGCATCCCCCCTGGTTGGGCCATGCTCCGCCAAAAGTGTAACGTCCGGCCTTATAATATAGATAAGAACACTGGCGACGCATGGTGTGCATCGATGGGCATCAACCGAACACACATCCGTCCGAACATGTAATGAGGGGTGATTACCATGAAACGGTTCATGATCATTTCCGGCCTGCTCGCGCTCGCGGTAGCTGCTGGATGGGCCGGTGCGCCAACCCGATCCGCCGCTGCTCAAACCGGCGTGACGTGGTCGGTCGAATACTACAATAACGTCAATTTGCTGCCCCCGGCGGTGTATACTGCGCAGGTGCCGAGCGTGGGCATCGAGTGGACGCCTAACGGCCCGGCTGCCAATGTGACCGCCGATTACTTCTCGGCGCGGTGGACCAGCGTGCAGACGCTCAGCGCCGGGACCTACCGGGTCAGCGCCAAAGCCGATGACGGCGTGCGCGTGATCGTTGACGGCACCACGTTGATCAACGAGTTTCACGTATCCAGCGGCCTGACGTATACGGCAGACGTGATAGTCGGCGCGGGCCAGCATACGATCGTGGTCGATTATTACGAGGGTGACGGGCTGGCTTACCTGTGGTTTGACATGGTCCAGCTCGGTGTAACGCCTACCCCGGTGCCGAGCACCGCGACCGCGATCGCGACCGTGACGGCCTCGTTTTTGAACGTGCGCGACACACCCAGCGCGGTCAACGGCGCGATCCTGACCAAGATTCGCGGTGGCGAAACTTACGCGATCGTGGGGCGCAACGCCGACAGCTCGTGGTGGCAGCTTTACGTCAACGGCATAAACGGCTGGGCGAGTGGGCGTTATCTGAGTGTCGTCAACACGCAAAACGTACCCATCACCGACGGCTCGACATCCGTGCCGATCACCGTGATGCTCACCGCCCGGCTGAATCTGAACATGCGCAGCGGGCCGGGCCTGACGTATGCGGTCGTGGGCTGGCTGCCGGTCTACCAGAGCGCAGACGTGATCGGGCGTAACGCCGCTAACACGTGGTGGCAGATTACGTATGGCGGCGTAACCGGCTGGGTCAGCGGCGTATACACCAACCTGCAAGCGGGCACCAACATCAACCAGATTCCGATCACAGATGGCTCGGCAGCGCCCACGCCGGGCGTGATCAGCGTCACCGCCAACCTGAATCTGAATATGCGCAGCGGGCCGGGCGTGGAATACGGTGTCGTGGGTTGGCTGCCGGGCGGCACCAGCGCCCAGGTGACCGGGCGCAACGTCGCGAATACATGGTGGCAGATCTCGTACAGCGGCGTGACCGGCTGGATCAGCGGGGGCTACTCCACGCTCCAGGCCGGGGCCGACGTCAACCAGATTCCGATCACGTGGGGCACGCCTACGCCAGCGGCGATCATGCTCACCGCCCAGCTTAACCTGAACATGCGCAGCGGGCCGAGCGTAGGTTATGCGGTCGTGGGCTGGCTGCCGGTCGGGCAGAGCGCCCAGGTGATCGGGCGCAGTCCAACCACCGGCTGGTGGCAGATCACGTACAACGGCGTAACCGGCTGGGTCAGCGGGCGTTACACGGCGCTGCAAGCCGGGATCGACGCCAACCAGATTCCGATCACCGGGTAATACGCAGTGATATCATGCCGTCCCGGTGACGTCTGTTTTTACCGGGGCGGCTTGATGGGGCGAATCACGTTGCGCCGCCGCTGCATTAGGGGCTGGATCGGGAGGTCTTCCACGGGGGGACGGTTCGGCCCGGCAATGATCAGGTCCGGCTGGCGGAAGCTCGCCAGGATGATCGCCTCCCCGGTCTGCCCGTTGACCACGGCGGGCCGGGACGTGCCATCGCGCAGGATCAAGCGGATCATCCACACCGGGAGCAGCAGCAGCCGGTAATTCATGCGCTCGATCTCGACCCGCGCGCGCTGCCAGAGCGGCGTATTCGGCGTGCGGTAAACCTGCGAATCGGTGCGCGCCAGTTCGATCCCCGGCAGGTCGTAACCCGTCGAGAGCCGCCGCGCCGCGTATTTGAGATAAGCCCGGCCCGTGATCGACGCCTGCACCACGTCAACGCGGTAGATTTGAGCGGGCCAGCGGCCTAAATAACGCCGGTCGTAGCGCACCAGGCGATCCAGATCGTAGGACATCAGTTCGTACAACGCGGCCTGTGACGGCTGGGTCACGCCGCCGACCAGCACATCACCGATATCGTACACGCCGGGCCGGAACAACACCCCGGCGTTTTCGTCCAACCCCAGCATCACCGATACCACGCCTTCGAACGACCAGAACGGCACATACACACCCTGCACTTCACCGCGCTCGATCCGTTCGCGCAGGTCAGACGGCAGGCGGCGGTGGACGGCTTTGGCCGCTGCCGCGCGGTCGATACGGAAGGGCAGCAGCGCGTCCGGTTCCTCGAACGAGCCGACCGCGTCACGGATCAACACCTGGGGACTGTCACAAAACGGGCATTGAGTCGCCAGCGTGGTTGTCGGGATCGTCAGTTGGGCGTGGCAGTTTTCGCAGACAAACACACGCTGCCCGATGCGCCATTCCTTCGAAAACCCGAACCGCCGCTGTAACAGCGCGTTTTCCAGCCGGTCATAGCCGCCCCGGAAACTGACCGGGCGCGGCTGCCCCGGCGTGAATCCACAGTGACCACACACGACCATACCCCGCGCCGCGTCGAAACCCAGCGGCGCATGACACAGCGGGCAAATTTGCGCCTCGGCATCAGCGGCGACCGGCTCAGACGGGTCCGGCGTCGCGGCGGCATGACCGCTGCCACCGGGGATCACGCCGTCCAGAATGCCCTTATCCCGCCAGGCGTATTCATGGCGCGGTTCTTCGGCCAGCGCTTGATCCAGAAAAAAGTGTTTCTCGTCGGGCGCGTCCGCCGTCAGCGCGAGCAGATACCAGATATCCGCCGTGTAATCAAACCGCTTGAGCGCGTTGTGCAGCACAAACTCAGCCGTCTTACGATCACCCTGCTGGATGCTTTCCCAGGCGTCGTTGAGCATCCGGCGCTGGTCCGGGCTGATATCACGCAGGCGCGCGGGGGGATTGTAGTCGGTAATCTGGTGGTTGGGGTCGGCTTTGATCTGCGCGATCACAGCCTGCGCGTCCGGATCATCACGTTCGGCGCCGCAAAACTGGCACCACAGGCGATCACCGTCCGGGCTGACCGACAGCCGCGCATTACAGCGCGGGCAGCGAGGGAACACTACAGGCATGATAAATCCTATCCGGGCAAGCTGCACAACACATAAACGCGCCGCAGAGAACAATACACCTGCCACGCGCTCACCGTACTACGGGTTCTGACGTTGGCCCAACAAAACCGGTTGTCAGGGTTTCCGCTGGTCGAGTCGCCGTTTCTCGGCTTCCGCGCTGAGACGGCGCAGCTCTGGATCGGCCACTTCTTCGACCGCCCGCGCCATGATATTTTTGATAAACGCGGTTTTGCCCGCCGTATACGAGGGGCGTTTGGCTTTGAACGCCTCGGCCAGCTCGCGTTTGATCTGCTCGTACAGCGCCGCCGTATCGGGGTGCGAGCGCAAATAGTCACGGAACATCAGGTGCCGGTGATATTCCCACGTCGCAAACTCAACCACGTGTAAATGGTACGTGCGGGGAGCGCCTTTCCAGAAAAACAACCGGTCGGAGTCGTTTTCGTGTGATTGGTAAGTGTAGCCCAATGGCTTCAGGCGCTTCTGGTAGTCTTCAAGCGGCGCGAATACTTCCACAACCATCATCAAATCAATGATGGGTTTGGCGCTGAGGCCGGGTACAGACGTGCTGCCGATGTGCTCCATTTCGAGTATATCATCGCCCATTGCCTCAGCGATCGCATCCGCTTCACGCTCGAACCGCGCCGGCCATTCAGCGTTATAATCCGCCAACTCAAATGTCTCAAACGGATCATAATCAACCATAACACCAACTCTCCTCACACGACCTATCGGCCTACCTAACACTATAATCCATAAGGTTAATAGAGGCAATGGTATGGCACCCTGACTTCGCATTCTCAGGCTTGACAGCATATCATTCTGGCAAACTAACATGTTATACTTGGGAAAACCTGGTTTTGCTCGTACTGGCAAGGACACCGGCAGGACACCTATGACCTTTCAGAACATCCAATACAACCGCGTCATTCGCGCCGTAGCCATCATTTTTTTCACAGGGCTCATTTTATCATTTCTTACTTCATGCCTTCTCATCTCATTTTGGCCAGAAGATATGGTTGACCGGCTGACCAATACGCTGTCAGATTTTGGCGATGCCGATACCACCAACACCGAAATACAGGACCGGCTGACAGGCATCACCGAAGATTACGGGCGAGAACTTAACACACAATATGCGGTGCAGTGGTTGTTGACGACGTTTATCACAGCCTATGTCGCCCAGTGGACCGCCCGGCGCTTTGCCGTATCACCGGCACAAGCGGTCGGTTATGGAACCGCCATCGGTATCGGCGTCAGCCTATCCTATGGCCTGTTGTGCGTGATGTGCAGCATCGCCATGCTGCTGCTGCGCCTGCTCTTTTTGGGGGCACTGATCGGGGCCGGGTGGCTTGGCGGACGGATGGCCAGCCAGAACCTGGACCCGAACCGGCCCCTACCCGAACCGAGCCCCGGACGGCGGCGCGGCGGCCAGCCAGCAAGGCCCGATCAATCCGGATTCATGCCCGGCGCTGCCGGTCCTGACGTGTTCTATAACATGGGCGTATCAGCCGCATTAGGCGGTCGCCGCGAGGAAGCCCGCCAGCACTTTACCCACGTGCTCCAGATGCAGCCGCGCAACGTGGCCGCCTGGCTCCAGCTTGCGAACCTGGCCGACACCCCGGAACAAGCCTGGAACTACGTGCAGCAGGCGCGCGCCATCAGCCCGAATGATCCCGCCGTGCAGGATGCCGCTGACGTGATCTGGCCCAAGGTCGCCGCCAGCGCGAACCTGGTCGCCAATGTGCCCCCCGAAACACCAGCGCCACCGCCGCCCACCGCCCAGAACAGGCTGTCCGCCGCCATACCGCGCGCCCAACCGCCGTACAAGGGCGGGGCAGTTGATGACACGGCTATTCCCAGGATCACCCTGCCCCACCCCCCGGAAGACGCAGCGGTATCTACCGACAGTACAGACGATGCGGATCATGACGATCCGGTGGATCGTGGCGATCCGGTGGATGATGATTCCGGCGATTCCACCCCGCCCGCGTAACATGAGATACATGATGCGGCGCGGCCTGATCCTGGCGGCGCTGGTCCTGCTGATCGCGGCGGCAGGACCGGCGGCCAGCCACGCGCAAGACGGTGTACCGGCCAGTGACACGCTGCTGATCACGTCCACAACGCAGGGGGTGAATCACCTGCCGCATACCGGCATCACGGTCGAAATCCCGTATGCCAGTGTGATCACGCCCACGCACCTGACGATCACGCGGACCGACGCCCAGGTCACGATCAAAGCCATCGACACCTACGGTGTGCCGCTGGACCGGTTCGAGGTCCCGGTTGTGATCGCGCTGCCGACGGTTGATGGGGTATTTCCACAAACCGCCCGCGCCCCCGATATCACCGCCTTACCCGTGATCCCGGCAGCCTCGGCGGGGGACTCGATCATTGTGTTGGCCGGATGGCCGGCGCAGATCACGGTGTTACCTGTCGAACAGGCCGGTGAGCCGGACGCCGACACGGACACCGGGCGCTGGTACGTGATCTTTGACGCGCACGGCATCTATGCGCAGCCTGCGTGGGGCGTATACTACGACAGCATGATCTACCTGGGACCGCTGGAACACTTCGCCCCGGACATGGTCGAACACGATCCGGCCTTCGACACGATCACCTACCTCGATCTACCGTCACCTGCCGACATCGGGCGCTACCGGGATCGATTTGTTCCCGAAGACCGCACCAATCCGGGCGCGTACCGGGTGCTCGGCTGGGTTTACGGCGACCGCCTGCCGGATATCGCCCGCGCGCTGCGTGCGACCATCCCCGATGATCCCGACCTGCCCGCGCCCGGCGAACCCTACGCCCCGATCGATTTGATCCTGCCGTTTGACTGTGCGCAGCCGTGGGTCGTGACGTGGGGCTACCATCATTCCACGCCGCAAAATCGTTTTGCGGTGGACTTTGCCGCCGATTATCCCAACGGGGCGCAGGGCCAACCGGCGTATGCCGCCCACGCCGGAACCGTTTTTTTGAAGCGCTACGGCACGCCGGAACACATGATCGAAATGGGATTTGCGGTGCGTGTCGCCGCCGATGACGGCATCACCAGCACGGTATACGGTCACATGGACCCGCCCGGCACGCTGGCATTATGGGGCGTCAGCGCGGACGATGTGCCGGATTATGAATGGGTCGAAGTTGGCAAAGCCGACCAGGGCCAGGTGATCGGGATCACGGGCCGGGCCGGATATGCGACCGGGGCACACATTCACTTTGCGCTGTGGTCGTGGGATCAGAGTCTTTACCAGCCGGTGCCGCTCGGCCCGCTCACCGATTTTGTGCGCGGCATGGTGCTTCCGCCTCACCTGCGCGACAACTGCTCTCGCTACCGCTGACCGTTAGCTGTGACTGCCGCCCGCGCGGCTGGCAGAATGATAGGTTTTTGTTAGAAGCGGATTCATGATAGTACCAAACCCTTGCCGCCTGTTTTAAGATTCCGGTACACTGGACTGACACACAGTATGTGATCGTGTGCGGATTTCGGGTGGTACAGGAGAGTTTCACCATGCGTAACACCGTGTATTTTGTTCTGATTCTGCTGCTGTCGCTGGGTTTGGCCGCCTGCGACAGCAACAACGGCGATCATGATACACCGGACGCGGCTTCTCAAGAAGCTGTGGCAGTCGAAAGCACCGCAGCCGGGCCACAAATCGGCCTGAACAGCGGCCCCAGCCTGGAAATCAACACCGGCGGCGAGGGTGGCATGCCGGGCTGCAACGATCCCAATGATACCGAGTGCCCCGCCCCGGTACACCTGGACCTTGACGCGGATATCTCGGCGGGCGGCGTGACGATCGGCTACGCGACCCGGTATTTTGCGGCGCGCAGCGGCGATGATGTTGCAGGTGATAACCTGGCGGACGGCAGCCTGATCGTGATCGAACCCAACGACGCCTATGCATTTGACGAAGACGCCCGTTTTACCGTCTTTTTTACCGACTCGGTCGAAACGGCGCTGGCCGAGTTGGCCGACCCGCTCACGGTCGAGTGGGATACCGGCACGCTCACCGGCATGATCGGTGTCGTGCGTGACCGCGAACAGGACCCGCCGGTCAACACGGCTGTCGGCGCCTTTGATACGGAAAGCGGGCAGGCGGTTGTGTTGCGGCTGGTCACGACCGGCAAATACGGCTGGGACCTGTATTCGTTGTTATTTGAACAGATGCTGGCCAGCCTGGCCGTTGAGTAATGGAGCTTTACACGCCGGGCAGCGAGCAAATAAAAAACCGGGATGCGGTGTGCATCCCGGCTGTTATTATCGTCAGAAACCAGCGCCGTGTACTATTTCATCCCCGGTAGGGACGCGGGCCATACTGGTCGATGATCAGGCCCGTCAGCTTATTTTTATCCTTGTCGGACAACTGCAAGCGCTGGAACAATTCCATAAAACCATGCGGCTTAACCAAAAATACGTCACACCCATTTTCGAATGCTTTGCCAATTAGCTGGCGATCATCCAGCATGGTCGCCATGACCAGGCGGGCATCTGGAAACTGCTTGTGTAACTGCGCCAGCAGGTCCACGCCGTCCATGTCCGGCAGTTTATTGTCGATCACGATCAGCGAAATCTGTTTATGTTTACGAACAATGGCCAACGCCTGCTCGCCGCTGGACGCGCCTTCGACCTCCATGTTCGCCTGTTCTAATAAACGCACCAAAAAATCGCGGTTGGCCGGTTCGTCGTCTACAACAATGGCTTTCGATTTGTCTGGCGGCTGTTTTTCTTCTACCGCTGCCGTTACAGGCTGCGCCGCCGGTTTGGACGGCGCCGCTGGCTCTGGCGTTTTTACCGCCGGTCCTGGCGGCGCGGCGGGTGTAGACTGTACTGCTGGCTTTGGCGGTGCCACCGGTTCAGATGTCTTTACCGCGGGGGCGGATGACCCCGCAGGGTCGGGCACCGCCGGTTCGGGTGTTGTCGCCGGTTTGGGCGGCGCCGTTAGCTCTGGCGTCTGTTTTGGATTTTCTACCGGTTGCTGGGGTTTGTCCTCCGACGTACCATCAGATTCAGGCCGGGACTGGGACAGGATATCCTGTTCCTTGCTCATGCCGGTGACTCCCTAGCAGGTTGATCTTGTGGAGATACGGGTTTTGCTGCCACTTCGGTAGTTTCACCCGGCCCATTTGCGGAAACCGGGTTTGTTCCGGATGGCACAGACACCGGTTGAGCCGCCGCAGGCGCGGCTGTAGGCGCCGCCGGTGCCGATGTAATCGACGGTGCAGGCGCAGGCGTGGTTATGACTGCGGCCTGGTCCGGGCTGGCCGGTGCTGGCGGCACTTCTGCCGCCGCTGGTGTCACCTGTGCCGGTGCCGGAGTTTCAGTCTTCGCAGGGGCGGCTGCTTCCACAGGGGCGGCGGCTGCCAGTGCTGGCGGCACTTGTGCGGGCGCCGTCTCCGGTGTCGTGGCTGGTGAGGCGGCGGCTGGCGTCACCTGTGCCGGTGTTACTTCTGCCGGTGTCACTTTGGCCGGTGCCGTCTCCGGTATCGCAGGAGGCGCAGCAGCAGCGACCGGAGCCGCCGGTTGGGCCGCGGCCTGAATCGCCCTTACGTCATACTCATCGATTAAGGCGAGCAAGTCCGAAATGACTAATGGCTTCGGCAAATACTGGTCACACCCTGCCGACAGCATACGTTCGCGATCGCCCATCATCGCGTAGGCGGTCACCGCCACAATCGGGCGGGAGTCGCCGCGTCCACGGAGTGTTTTCACCACGTCAAGCCCGCTCAACGATCCGGCTAATTCGATATCGAGCAGAACAAGATCGATATCCGGGTCTTGCGCCAAAATTTCTAGCGCGCCTTCACCCTCATCGCGAAACAAAATAGTGTGATTGCGCGCGCGTGCCACGCGCTCGACGAGGGCCTGATTCGTTTCGTTGTCTTCTGCGTAGAGGATTTTCATAAACTGTAAGCTCTAAGGATCCCTGTTCGCGTCGGAAAGAAAAAGCCGGCCACGGCCATATGATGGCCGCGGCTGGCCGTGGCTAACTGCTGGTTGCCGGAGCCGGTTCTTCGGCTTTAACAGCACTCTCAACTGCAATCGGCTGATCCGGAGGCTGTCCCCCATCATCGGCTGGCTGAGCGAGCTGTTGGGCTTTAGTGGACATCTCAGCCTGCGCTTGTGTTATATGCGCTGGCGGTTTGATCCTGGTTGATATGACAGGCTTGACTGCCTTGGGGGCATCTTCGACCGGTTCCTCATCGGGCGCGTACACGGGCAAGGTGAAGTAGAACGTGCTGCCCTTGCCCAACGTGCTGTCAAACCACAGTTGCCCGTCCATCAAGCGCAAAAGCTGCTGCGAGATGGCTAAGCCAAGCCCGGCACCCTGGCGCCCCTTCTTGCGCCCGGCTGTCCCCTGGCGGAACTCCTCAAAAATGCTCAGTTTGTCTTCTTCGGCAATACCGATTCCGGTATCTTCAACGCCAAAGACAACTTTTTGCCCATCGCGCCGGACGATGAGCTTAATATAACCGGAGTCAGTGAACTTCGACGCATTGGAATAGAAGTTCAACAACACCTGCCGGACGCGCAGCGGGTCGCCCATCACCATCGGCAGCGGATCGGGCAGGTCACGCAGCAGATCAACCTGGGCGCTTCTGTCGCCCACCAACCCAATCGCCGTCGATAACACACCTTTGACAATCGGGTTCAAGTCAACCGGCTGGATTTCGAGATCCAACTTACCGGCATCCACCTTCGACAGGTCAAGAATGTCGTTAATAATGTGGAGCAGGTGTTTACCACTGTTTAGAATCTGGGTCATGTCCTGGCGATACTGGGACGGAAGGTCTACACCATCATACATCGCCGGGAAATCAAGCATCGTCTGGCTGAAACCGATAATCGCGTTAAGAGGCGTGCGCAGCTCGTGGCTCATGTTAGCCAGGAACTGGCCGCGAAATGTCTTGGCTTCTTCGGCTGCCCGGCGAGCGCGGTCCAGTTCTTTGTTTGTTTCCTGAACCTGATGGGTCAGCGCACGCTGGCGTACCAGGCTTTTTTCAAGCGCCTGCTGGCTTTCAAACAGCGCGAACGTTGTCCGGCGCTCTTTGCGGTAGCTTTCCAACGCCCACTCCGCAATACCGTACAGTTCACCACTGACCTGTGCAGAAAACGCTGCCGCAACAGTCGTCAGAACCAGCGCAAAGAATGTTGAGGAGGGAAGCACGAAATCACCGGCAGCCACTGTCGGGGCAATGATCACGGATGCCAGAACCAATACAAGCAACAGCGCTGTACTACGCACCGGCAGCATCACCCCCACAATAAACACCACCAGGGGGAACACATATGCCACATATTCTTTTTCAAAAACGCTGCCGTAGCTCAACATAACTACGGTCGTGGCTGTGATACCCACCGCATACGCCCACACCGCTGGCTCAAATTTCTGGTGCTTTAGAAGGTAACCGGTCACAATACAGCCAATAGTGCCTAGAGTCATCGGGATCAAGGCATCGGTTATTACGTTATCGAATGTGCTATCACGCCCCCCCGTAATGACTATAATAAGCCACCCGATAACAAGCGTACCAAAGAGCGTCACTTTCCAGATAATGTCAAGACGTTCGGATCGGACCTCTTGTGCAAAGCTCATTTCACTCGGCACATTGACGGTATCCGCCTTTGCTGGCTGGTTTCTTAAATCGTCGTCGCTCAGGGGATATTGGGGTAGCATAGATCATTAATCCGTTTTCAATATACGATATGGTATTGATTGATGTTAGTATACACCATTTTTAACAATATATTATGGAGGCTTTACGTTTTAAGTAACAATTCGTAAAAAATTCAGAACGTTTTCATACTTCTATATCTTCCCTGGGCCAGATCGCGTATCTGGCGCGAAGCATCTATAATAAACGAACGATCAAATCCTATTAAAATGTGCAGGCGATTATGCCAGACCAACACGAACAATCGACGACGTTTATCAGTTATTCACGCCACGACAGTACCTTCGTCCGGCGGCTGTACAACGATCTGACCGCCGCCGGTGTCCGTCCCTGGCTGGACCGTTATGATATCCCGCCCGGCGCGATATGGGACAACGAGATTCAGCGTGGACTAAACACATGCAGCCACATGATCATTGTCGTATCGACAGCCGCGGTTGCATCGCGCAATGTACACGCCGAATGGAACTACGCCGACTCCCTGGGCAAAACCCTGATCCCGGTCATCATTGAAAAACTGAATCCCCAGCAAATTCCCTACCGGCTGCACGGGCCGAACTGGGTCGATTTTGTCGACCAGGATTACGACACGGCGCTTCACCATATGTTAAGCGTACTGCCGGTCACGGCGGCACCCAATCCCGCCGCGGCGCCAGAGCCCACGACGCCGCCTGAAGAGCCGATCGGGCCGGACCCGGTCGCTGCCGCCGCCGCCTGGAAACACGGCAACGCCGAGTTTCACGACGGCAACATGACGGCGGCCATGCAAGCTTACAGTGATGCGATCCGGCTGGCGCCTGATCGTGCCGAAGCGTACATCCACCGCGGCATGGTGCATTATAACATCCAGCAGTACCAGGAAGCCCTGCGCGATTTCAGCCAGGCCGAACAGCGCAGCCCGGCCATTCCACTGTTGTATAACAACCGGGGCGTGACCTACCTGGCGCTGCACCAGGTCGCGCTGGCGCTGGCCGATTTTGATGAAGCGCTCATGCTCAACGACGGTTACGCCAACGCCTACTATAACCGGGCCACAGCGTACATGGCCCTCAACCGTTACCGGCTGGCCGTGTTTGACTACACACGCGCCATCACGATCAATGACCGGGTGCCGCTGTTCTATAACAGCCGCGGCCTCGCCCATGCCGCCCAAGGTCACCTGGATGATGCTCTGGCCGACTATGACCACGCCATCACACTCGACGAACATTATGCAGGCGCGTATGGTAACCGGGCCAATGTCTACGCCAACCGGGGCGAATTTGACGCGGCCCTGGCCGACTATGACCGCGTGATCACGCTCGACCCGGAGCATTACCTGGCCTACGCCGGGCGCAGCGAATTACGCCTGTGTAGCGGTGACGTGGCGCTGGCGGCGTTGGATGCGTCAACCGTGGTTGGCCTGCGGCCCGACTTTCACGGCGGGTATGCGCTGCGGGCGCTGGCAAACTTCCGCCGGGGCAACCAGGCCGACGCCCTCAAGGACTATACCCAGGCGATCAAACTGGACGCGGCCTGGAAAACGGTGGAAGGCGCTGCCGCTTATGTTACGATCTGTCCGGATGACGCATTACAGGCGGTGCGTGACATTCTCACCGCCATGCGTTAGGATCGTGAGCAGTGTACAAACACTAACATAATCACAAAGGCACAGCGTAACGTGAATGGCACATCTAAATACCTGTTTCGTAACCGGCTGGTCCTGTTCGTGATCCTGCTGATTATTCAGTTTCAGTTTTTCACCACCAATATGATCAACAGCCTGCTGCGCGATCCCACCGACGGCTGGGAGATCAAGATCGGGTTTATCGACAACAACCTGTCGCCAAACGGATTCTGGCTGATTCCATACGCCGCCGGGTTTGTCCTGTCCGCGCTGCTGCCGCTGTGGGCGGCCTATCACATGCCCAACAAGCTGTACCGGCAGTATGTGGTGAGTATGGGCCTGGCCGCCGTTTTCAGCTACGTGATCTACATGACACTGCCGACTTACGTGGTCAAACCCGCCGCCGCCGAGATCAGCGGCAACAACATCTTTACGCAACTGCTGCGCAACAGTTACAAACTGGACGCCGCCGCCAGCACGCATAACGCTGCGCCGAGCCAACACGTGTTTTACGCCGTGATCAACATGTGCTTCATGATCCGGTTCCGGTCCCAACCGCGCGTGTTTTGGGGCTGGGTAACCCTGGCCGCGCTGATCAGTGCGTCGGCGCTGCTGACCATGCGCCACAATTCGCCGGACCTGATCGCTGGATACCTGATGGCCGTATTCGCCTATTACGCGGGCCTGCACCTGGGCGCCCGATTCACCGCGTGGTTGGGTGATGAACACGATCCCATGATCGCCCCACCCTGGCCGGACTGGCTGCCGCGCCGGTCACGCTGGTCACGCCGTGATGTGAGCACCGACCTTACGTAATCCCCGACCCTGCACCGTGATTTTTCCGCGCTGCATCGTTTGGCTATTCTCACCAATGGCGCACTTGACAGCTATCCATCTGACGGTATGATCGCCGCCCCGATATGATTTTCCCGTTCGACCGCTGCGAAAGCGTTATCCGTTGAGGAAACACGACGATGACCGCTCATGATAGGCCCCGGTTTGTCGTGCCGGACAAACACCTGATTCCCGTGAACGCCTACCCCAGCTCGTTGTACGAGATTCCGCCGTCCCGCATGTTTTTGATCAAAAAATCGCTGGTCAAGTACCGCGACAAAGTCGGCCCTGACGCCGTCACGTTTGACGCCTCGCAGGGTGACGGCGGCGCCTCGCTGCCCGGCGTGCCGCTGGCGCTGCTGGATCGCGCTCACGAACTCGTGCGTGAACACGGCACCGGCTACGATACACCCTATGGCTGTGACGCTTTCCGCACATCGGTGGTAGAACAGTATTGGCAGCTTGACTCATCATTGGGCTGGGGACCGGCCAACGTGCTGGCCGCCGTTGGCGGACGTGACGCCCTGCTAAAAGCCTACGATGCCATGATCACATTGGGCACCGGGCGCGTCGGTGATGCCGTGCTGGTATCGCGCGTGCCGTGGATCAGCTACAACTGGGGGCCGTATGCTGTCGGCGCGAATGTGCTGCTCGCACCGGGCGATGAGGAATCCGCGTGGCAGTTCACGCCGGAGAGCATCACCGCGTCGGTGGACTTCTGCAAGGTCAACGGCGGACGCCAGATCGCCGGGATCATCATCACGTCACCCGACAACCCGACCGGGCGCACGCTGTCCACCGAACAGCAAATCATGCTCGGCAAAACGGCGCTCGAACAGGGTGTCGCGTTTGTGCTCTACGACTGGATTTACCATTACATCACCGAAGGTGATCCGATGGATGTGAACGCCGTGCTGAGCGCGTTTTCGCCGGAAGAACGCGAGCGGATCATGATTCTCGATGGCCTGACAAAATCGCTGGGCGCGTCGAACGTGCGCGGGGCGCACCTGTTGGCCGGTGCCCATGTCGTCAAGTATATCAGCAGCCGCGCATCACACGGCGTGCTCCCGCATTTCCACGCCCAGGCCGTCGCGATGGCCGCCTATGAACAGGGCTTCCGCCAGGCCGCCGAACCGATCATCGGCCCGACGAACGCCAGCCGCCGGATTGTGCGCAGCTTCCTGACCGAGTGCGGTTATCACTTCATCATGGGTGACGGGGGCTATTACGCGTTTATCCACGTCGAGCCGTGGATGCAAGCCGCCAACGTGACCGACAGCTTCGAGTTGGGCGAATACCTCGCCGCCGAACACGGCGTCGCTGTTGTACCGGGGCGCGCGTTCTCGGAAGAGGGCAACGGCTGGATTCGCTTCTCCTATGCCACACCGCCGGATGTTACCGAAGGCGCCTTAACCCGTTTCCATGCCGGGCTGGCCGCGTTGATCGCGCGCTAATGCGTTAGTCCCACCCCGCCGGGCTTCGCCCGGTAGCCCCTCCAACTGTGGTTGGAGGGGCTCGCAGACCGCCGGTCTGCCGGGGTGGGCCAGGAACCTCCCCCAAAAGAGCTATTGCATTTCGACCAGATAATAGTGCAGTCTGTAAATACTGTAACCGTTTGTGGGAGCATACGGAGCAAACGAATCATGAAGTCAATTCGACGTATTATCTTAACCGCTGCGCTGCTCGTCGCCGTGATGGCGGCTGCCGGACCAGTGGCGTTAGCCAATAACCCGGCACAGGATACGCCTGTGCTGGGCGCAGTCAACATCATTCAGCCGGAGTTGTTTGTACTTGAAAGCGGTGCCCAGGACGAAGCCGTGATCCGCAGCCCGACCGTGTTTGATGTGGGCGAAACCATGCGCACTGACGCTACCGGTGCAGTGCTGATCACATGGTTCTATGATGGCACCGAAACCGTGATGGGGCCGAGCACCAGTGTCACGCTGAACACGTTTTCCGGTAACTCGCAAAACGAATTTATGCTGGATATGACACTCAATGAAGGCCACATTGTCGCCGGAATCGGTAGCGTTGCCGGTGATAATCCATCGGGCAAAATGACGATCAACACACCGGAATACACCGTTCGGGCGCTCAACGGTGAGTTTGAGGTCATGGTTGACGGGAATGGCAATACCATGCTTATTGTGACCGATGGCCGTGTTGAAGTCGCCAAAGGTGACGATGATCCCAAAACCGTCGAGGAAAACCACTACCTGACCGGCGGCCCTGACTCCGGCGAAACGCTCAGCGAGGATGGCGTCACCATCAACCTGGAAGGGTTGTGTATGGTTTCCGCCAGCACCAATATGAACGTGCGGCTCGCGCCCAGTGAAGACAGCCGCCGCCTGGGTGGGATCACCGAAGGTCAATCACTGTGGGTGCGCGCCGGAACCGAAGGCCAGGTATGGCTCGCCGTCTACTACCAGACCCCGGTCACCGACGAGGAAGGGCATAACTACGGTTGGGTCTTTGGCCCGGCCATGACCCTGAGCGGGGATGCCTGCGCAGCGTTGATCCGCGCACCGCTGGATTCGCACCTGTACGGCGGCAAGGGTATCGACGAATCGCCGCCGCCGCCTACACTCGAAGAGACACCGGAATCACCACGTCAGTAACTCAGCAGGCATACAACTGCATAACCTCTCACAGGCCGGGGCACATGCTCCGGCCTGTGGGTGTATAGTGGTCCCGCCGCGCGCCTGGGCCATCTCACCCCCCGGCGCGTGTTCTGCGTTATACTCCGCATGTTTGTTAACAACAAAGGACAAACTAACTGTGACGCTTGACCTCAATATCGACCAGATTCGCGAGTGGGTCACCGAGGCCGGGAACATCGCCCGGCGTTATTTCGGTCATGTGAAAGCCGAATGGAAAGGGGCCGCCGACCCCGTGACCGCCGCCGACCGCGAGATCGAACAACTGCTGACCGCGCGCCTCCGGGACACGTACCCCGATCACGGCATCATCGGTGAGGAATACGGCGGGACCGATCTGGACCGTGAATTCCTGTGGGCGGTCGATCCCATCGACGGCACGCGTATGTTTGTCACAGGTATGCCCTCGTGGAATATTGCCATCGGGCTGCTGCACGAGCGAAAACCCGTTTTCGGACTGGTATACATCCCGCTGTACGATGACTGGACCTATACCTTGAACGGTGATGTCGTCCACAACGGGCATTCGATCAAGGGCCGGATGCAGCACGCCTGGGAACCGGATTCATTCATCCTGGCACGCAGCGACGCCCGGACCCTGTTTGACGTGCAGTTCAAACGGATCATGACCCTGGGGTCTACCGCGAGCCACCTGGCGTATACGGCGCGCGGCGCCGCCGTCGCGACTATCACGCACGACTCGTACCTGTGGGACGTGGCCGCCGGGGTAGCGTTGGTCAATGCGCAGGGCGGCGAAACGCGCTTTTTGTCCGGTGAAATGATGGATTTTGCCCGGATGGACCTGGCGCAGATCATTTCGGGCATCTATATCAGCGGGCACCCGGACGTGGTCCAGCGGTTGATCCCGTTGATTTCGCTTCGCGACGAGCCGATCACCCATCCCGTTTGGTAACGGACACCGCTGAATCAGCACCGGAAACAAAAACCGGCGAGCGCTTGCTGCTCACCGGCACCTGGGGCACGGTCTAATAACGTAGGCAATGCACGCCGTTTTTACTGTTCCGTTCCCATGTCATCGCCGGTTTGACCGGCGGCATCGGTTGTTACCTGGGCTTCGGGCTGGTTCTGCGACGAGTCGATGACCTGGAACTGCACCTGATCCTGAAGCTGGCTGTCGAGCAGCATTTCAACCGTCCAGCTTCCCGCCGTAAATGTGCCGTCGGTAGGCGTGATCTCGCAGTACGCGCACACATCTGCCCAATCCTGGGTCGGCGTCCAGCATACGCTGTCTTCGAACAGCGAGCCGTTCGCCAGCCAGCGCGCGCTGATGGTCGATCCGGTCTTTAAATTGCTGATGCGGGCGACGGCATAAATCACGTCTTCGGTGGTGTCAAAAATGGCGGTTACGCCGTTCGCGCAGTCATTTGAATCGCGCCCGGTGGACGTTGTCATCTCGTACACGAGGGTTTCCGAATCGGCAGGCGGGGGTGTTACGGCTGCCGGTGGCGCGGCACCGGTGGCGACATCAGGGGCGGGCTGGGATGTGGCGGCGGCAGGCTGTGCCCCGCCAAGTTGGAAAGCCGCCAGCGTGGATTGCAGCGCCAGCGCTGTCCCCTGGATGTTGTTCATCTCCGCCTGGAGCACCATGCCCCGTTCGGCGGTCATCTGGAGGGCCGTTACCGTCGCGCCCGGCGTGCCTAACACGTCAATAGTCGCCTGCAACTGGGCGTTGCGCGTCTCCAGATCGTCGATATCCGCTCCCCCATTTAATGTTTCACACGCACTTAACAGCAGCGCCAGCGCCACAAGCACAGGCAGCAGCACCGCCAATATAGGCGGCGTTCGCCCGAACCGATTCACAACATGCATGCCGTTTCTCCTTGCCAATGGTCGATTCGATCCCCCTCTAATCAGCCACCGCCCTAGTGTAACGTCAACTCGCCGATTTTACCCTACGGTTTATCTATGAATGGGTGGGCCCTATCAAAAAAGAAACCCCGCTCAAGGGCGGGGTCCCTTTTGATCTAGTCTAAAAACGAGTTTACAGGTTGGTGACGATGTTCGAGAAAATGTTGCCGATGGCCGGACCCAGCAACGCCAGGATGATAATCACGACGACAGCGACCAGAACCAGGATAAGGGCATACTCTACAAGGCCCTGTCCCTCTTCACGCGGAAGATACAACATAATGGCAATTCTCCTTAGGATAAACTCGATCAACTCATCTCTGTACTTCAACAACTCTATCCTAGCACGCCCCACGCAGTAAAGCAACCAAAATGAATATATCCTTCACGAATTATTCAAATGTCAGAAAATGGTTTGTATTCGACCACCGGCTGCCAACCGGATACCGGCACAGTGCCTGCAAGTTGGTCCGGACGCCCAAGCATGCTATCATGCAGCTAATGGTGAGCATCACGGATACCACAGTCTGCCAAGACATGTTGCCCGTATCGAAAGTTCTGAACTCGCGCAACCAGCTAATCGTGAATCATGCGGAGGGAAACTCATGCCGATCGCCGATTCTGAACTGGACAAAACTACAAATGCATACATCTTACAACCGGCTGATCACACCATCCACCGGGCGCTGCAAATCTGGCGAAACACGCCCACCAGTTTTGAATGGTGGTGGTTGATCATCGAGCACGGCGACCAACAGTATACGGCGCTGCGCTTCGAAACACTGCGTGAAACACTGTCACGCGAGTATATTAACGTCAACATGAACATGCGGTTGGGTGATCTGCCGGCCTATCGTGACAATCCTGCCGACTGGGATCACCCGTTCCCTGGCGTGGTGACCCCCAAAGTGATCGAGCGCGACGAGGTAGGCACCGCGCGCGCCTTGCAGATCATGCGTAACAGTCCGGGCCGGGTGTTGATTGTGTTAAGAAATGGCCTGTTCTACGGTATTCTCAGTTCCAGCGAGCGTATTTTTGCCTTCACAGATAAACCCCTGTTGGATATGCTGGACGAATTTGAACAACACGGCGATACCGACACGCTGATCCTGCCCCCGCGCGAACGCCCGGCAGATAACACACCGTCTGAGCCAGAGCCTTCACAGCCATCCGACGAGTAAGCGGATTATGGCGCATACGCGAACATCATTTGAGGGTGAATTCCGCTGTGAACGGTGTGGGCGCGCTGCCGGACCGGACATGATCAACTGCCCGGAACGGGCGCAGGGCACCTGCCCCTATGTGCTGGAAACAGCCAGCGGCGGCAGAGGAGCATCCCTGGCCACCCTGGTGCTGCTGGTGCTGGCGCTCATGGTATTGGTATTTGTCTCTCGCCAGGATGACGTTTTTACCGCGCTGGTCGGGCTGGTGATCGCGCTGGGATTAGGCGCGGTCGGTTTCCTCGGTGTTGTAACGCTGCTGGCGAA
Organism: Anaerolineae bacterium; assembly: GCA_016930015.1. GTDB lineage: Bacteria > Chloroflexota > Anaerolineae > Aggregatilineales > Aggregatilineaceae > JAFGHR01. The sequence goes on from JAFGHR010000016.1 coordinate 53,529, forward strand.
TCCCGCCGACCTGCTGATCAACAAAGATACCGGCGCGTCATGGTACAAAGTGAAGTTTGCGAAACGCACGCTTTCACACGCGATCACGCTGCCCACCGAACCGGTTGACCTGCACCTGCTGCTGGGCCGTCCCCTGGCCTACCCGCCGAGCCTGAGCAGCCTGCGCCCCGGTGTTACGAGTGAAACCGACAGCCAACAGCACGCGATCGAACTGCTCGAACTGACCCTGGTCGGGCTGCTCGCTCAAGGGCTGCTCAGCGTGCGGATTGGGCGGCGGTACACCTCGTTTTTTGGCCGCCCGCTCCAACTCAATTCGGTCCAATACCTGTTTGAGCCTGGCCCCAAAACCGGGCGGGTTGTTATTGAAAGCGCGCTCGAAGGCCGCATCATGCAGGCGGTCACCAAATGGCATTTTCGCAGCCTGGACGCCAACGAAGTCGAGATCAAATTGATCACGGTCGGCTGGCAGTTCCCGCCCCGGCACGGCATCGAGATCAAGCGGCTGGCGGGCCATGTATTCGACGGCGGAGAAAACAATCCGTACCGGTGGCTGGTCGAACTGGTGCGGCGCGACGCGCTGGCTAACCAAACCGTCGTTGAGACTCTGCCCGGCCTGCCGCCCCAACCTAACCCGGCAGTGGCCGGTATGTTACGCACGGAAAACGCCGCACTTCGCGTCCTGTATGACGAAATGCGGCGGACACACCCTCACTTTGTGCGCGAACTCCGGCAGCAGATCACGATCGGGCTGGCGTCACGGCGCGTGGATTGACGCGGACTCGAATCAAACCGCCGAGCCCTCTTGGTCCGCCGGTGCCTCGTGCTCCGCCGGTGCCTGTTCCATGGGACGCCGCGTTATGATTCGTTCCATCGCGCGGATATGCTCTTTGAGCATGTCGCCGTAGGGGGTTTGTTTGTGACGCCGGGATTCGTCCTGGAGCAGCGGGATCGTTTTGGGCGCGATCTCGGCCATCCGGGTATACCACTGCCGCGCCGCGCTGCTGTCACCGTCCGCTTCTGCGATCTGCCCCAACAGGTACGTGCCGATAAGCTGGCCCTGCCTGCTCAACGTCGTATGGTCGATCACGTCCAGCAGTGTCCCCTGGGCGCTGCCTGCGTCACCGCTCAAATACTGGCAAAAACCAAGATAAAAATGATTCGCGGCGCTGTAATCAAAGGCCAGCGCTTTTTGGAGCGCTTCGACAGCCTCAGCATACCGGGCCTGGTGCCGCCGCAGCGCCCCTAATGTCCCGTTCACCGACGCATAGTCCGGCGCGACCTGTAACGCCCGCGCCAGCAGCCGGTCGGCATAGTCCCACTTGTTTTGCTCGACGTAGGCCAATGCGACCATCGCCAGTTTGTCAGGATGCCCGCGCCCCTCGGTCGCTTCGCGTTCCAGTTCGCGCACCAGCCGTTTATACTCGCCCTGTTGCAGCAGCTTGAGCGCCGGTATCCGCCACGCATACAACCGCGCTACGACGTTGCGCCGCCACATCCGCAGGGCCATCACCCCGGCAATAAACACCAAAAACGGCACCCATGCCCTGGAACCCCCGCCGACCAGGTACCAGCCAAACGATCCAATCCCCACCGCGATGAGCACCAGGTTAGCGATCATCGTGATCAGCCAGGTATCGGGCGGCTCGACAGGCCGGACGCGCTGCGCTTCGATCAGCACGCCGCGTGCCATGTAGATGAAATAACCCAGCACCAGCAAAATAATGAGCGCGATACCATCCAGGTTACCCGTTAATACCAGGGCAACCACCACCCCGATCACAACCAGCGCGAACCCTTCCATCCAACCGACGGGACGCGCCGTCCGTTTGTTTCCAATCATGCGTATTACTCCAGGCTGTGTATTTTATCGCTAGCCGGGCGGGACTTCGCCCACCGTACCGGCAACCGTCAGCGTATACGTGACCGCCGCGCCGCCCAGCTCATAAAATGTGACTTCAAATGTCGTGGCTTCCTGCGGGACAAGCTGTGTCTTGGGCACAAAAACGGTTTCGGTCGCCACCACCTGCCCTTGATCGTTCCAGATGGCGACAATGATCTTCACCGCCGTCGCCAGGCTGGGGCCGACATTGGCAAGTTCGCCGCGTACAACCAGGTTGCCGCGATCATTGTACACGGCTTCATCGTTGGCCACGACAAAATTGTCCGTGCCGTAAAACGTTTCAACCGCGTACAGCGCATCCCGTGCCGCCACGTTCAGATCGTAACGTACCGTGGTCGGCGGTTTGCCTTCTTCGAAGCGCAGATCAAACGGCGCACCCTGGCCCGGTCCCAACACATCCATCGAGAGGATGTCGGATTGTTCGGCCAGGCGGCGATCCTGGCTGTCGTACAGCACAGCCGACAGGCGGAGCGCTTCCAGGGGTGACGCCGTGGTGTTGATCACTTCGCCCGTGATATGAAATGTGCCGTCGCGGTCGGTCCACGCTGTATACCCGTTAAACGCGACAACGCCGCTGAATGACGTTACGCCTACCCGCGCCTGCTGCACGACGCCCACTTCCAGCTCAGCATCAACATTCACGCGGAACGTGTTGATCACGGTGCGCAGCGTGTGCAGGGTTTCCTCATCGGCGCCGGTGACATCCACTTCCAGGGCGGAAAAAAACGCGCCGTCGCCCTGCAAAAAGATATTCATGCTGCGCGGGCCGAGCGCCGGGTACGTGCGAACGCCGCGAATACGCTGGCTGCCGTCGCGCTGGCCTACACGGTCAAGCTCAGACCAGTTATACGCGGCCATGTCGTCGGGGGGCTGGTAGGCGTCTACCGCTTGCGCGAGCGCTTCCGGCGTCATGGGCTGGCCGGTATTGACCACATACGCACTCAGGCGGGTCATGGCCTGATCACCTTCCAGCGACGTAAACTGCACCCGCACGCCGTTAGGATCGGGCAGATCACCCGCGACCCAGTCCGGCGGCATACGTAATACAAACACACCGGACGGGTGTTCATACGTGACAAAATCCCGGTCGGCGGGCGCCGACGTAGCCACCACGATCAGCGGCTCATCATCGCCAGCCAGATCACCACAAGCGGCCAGGGCCAGCGTCAGCGCCACCACATACCACACGGTTAAAACCAGCCGCGCACGCATACGTCTTTCTCCAGGGGTCGCCGGGGTTGGTTAGTTCGAATAACCTACCCCACACCAGGTTTGCTATAATAAAATTATCGTCATTATAACTTGTTCCCGCCGATCAACGGAATCTATGGTGATAGTCGTGTCGAGTCGTCTTCTCCGCCATACCCTGGCCGGGGCGAGAAAACCGGGCGCCGCCGGTTGGTTATCATTGGCAAATCGTTTGAATCGCGCTCGTGCGCCGCTCAGCAGTGATTAGCCGCCAACTAAAGCAGGCCGCCTTCCGACCAATGACCTATCTATTTTTTATGCATTTACAAACTCACTTATAACCAAAAGTAGTACCGGAGTACGATATGATAATAAAGGAAGCTTCCTTATCCTAATGGTATGATATATCAAGGTAAATTGTTAAATAGAATTGAGCTTATCCTTAGAAACGGTAACCAGGAGTTGGGGGTGGGATGTACACCAAGAACGAACTTCTATTTCCAAACTATGCCATCCCCCGTTTGCGCGACGCCAGGGGCGACGCATGGGGCAACTTGGTCGAACACGTGATGGCGCTGCCCGAAACACACGAAGATGTGTTAGCTTTCATGCTGATGATGATCCGCATTAACGGGTGTTTGCCCTGCGAAACAGACAGCTACCGCGCTATGCGCGGCTGCGCTATGTGTTCGCTGCAAACTCTGCGGCGGTTCAAGGGCAGCGATGACGACTTGCTGCGTTTGTACAACCAGGCGCTAAACGATATCGGCCTTCATCTTCACCATGCACAACCGGTTGTTATGCCGATCGGCATGATGGCGGAGGTCGTATAGTCGTACATCATCGTTAACAAAGTCATACACGTTGTTGAACGAATGCGGAGCCGGATAGGGCCTCCGCATTCGTCCGTTTAGGCTCATAGTCAACCGTACCCAAACAGGGTACGAACGGAAAAGAAATAAGCCGATCAGCTTATCAGACATACAGGCATTATAATGTGCGAACCTGACTGGCAGGCGCTTGCCGACCTTGAGTTTCTGCTCTACAGCCGCATATCCGATTCATTGAATGCGGCGCTGACCAGCATCGCCTTGAGTGATATGCCCGAAGCACGGGACAAACCGCCCGGTTTCTGGCAGAAGCGTGCATCCACCCGAATTTCGAACACGCTTAACTTGTTTACGGCGTGGTCGTACCTGATCCGGTACAAAATAGGCGAGGGTATTCCCGAACGCGCCCTGCGTCCCTTTATGGTTAACAGCCTGCTCGAATGGCTCAGCACCCAGCTTCAACTGCCCACCACGCCCACATTTTCGAAAGACCTGCTGCTGCGTGCCAACCAGGCTTCGCTCCAGGAAGCGCTGATGCTGCTGTATTCGGTCGCGTTTACCCAGGGTTCCGGCGTGCGACTCGACGTTGAAACGGTTGACCGGGGGGTATGGTTCCGCATCCGGTTCAGCAGGTTGACCCCGCTGCCATCCACACTCGATGAGCTGATCGCCAGTTTTGGCGATCACTGGCGTTCGAAAGACGCGGTTTTTGAACTGACAACCGCGCGTGATTTCGTCCGTCTGAACGGCAGTGAATTACTCATACACGCATCCGAGGGGCACGGCGAATTCGCGTTTTTCATTCGCGCTGCCGCCGTCGCCTCACCCGCCCCACCAGCCGAACCGGAAGTACAGCGCCATACCGGGCCGCTGCCTTCCCCCGGTGAAACCCCGGCTATACGAGAGCCGAACGCCCAGGAAGGGGCGGCGGCACCTACCAGTAAAAAGTCAACCGACAGCGCGCCCGCCAAACCGGCGGTACAAATACCATCACTATCCGAGCTGCGGCCAACGCCCCTTATTCGTAAAAACCAATTACCTCAAGCTGCGCCGCCTAAACAGCCAACCGGCCAACCTGGATTGGACCGTTTACAGACTCCCGTAGCTGAGCGCACGCCGGTTAAGCCGGGGACAGGACTTGAGACAATCAAGCCCGTCAAGCCACCGGTCAAACCACCACAAACGACGGGCCAAAAACCACCCGCAGCGCCGCCTGCCCCACCGGCAACCGATCAGGCGCCTGCTGCCGCCGATACAAAACCGGCAGATACAAAACCGGTGGATACAAAACCAGCAGCCGATCAGAAACCAGATGTGCCACCGGCCAAACCGGCAGGACCACTCCAACAGGGTCCGGCCCAACCTAAAACCGCCCCCGGCGACACGTCCAAAAAGACACAGTCTGTCAGATTATCAATGCTGCCGGATACGCGCCGCCTGCCCGCAACGGCACCGCTCAAGCCACCGGCTGATCGCCGGTTTGCGGCAAAACAAAAAGCGGCGATGGAGACACCGGCTGCTGCGGAGAAACAACCACCCGCGCCACCCGTCCCAACGACCGGCAAACGTGCCGCCGCATCATCGCCGGACGGATCGGTGATCGTGCCCGTTAAGCTGCCAGCGCCGCAGCCGCCCAGCATCCGGCGCAGCCCACCCGCATCCACCTCCAACATCGCGCTCACCAGGGAAACCCAAAGTATGCGTGCTGTCCAGGCTGCCGACGAATCACCTGCCGCCGACAATGAAACCCCATCACCTGCTCAGGCCGCACCACCCGATGAGGCGCCAACTGCTGGCCCTAGCCCCTCCCACGAGGAACCATCATGACGACTTTTCAAGACCTGGACTGGGAAAGTATTCATTGTCTCAAGACGTATCTCTACCGCCGGATGGCCAGCCCGCTGAATAATGCGCGGGGACGGCTGGCGATTGCTCAGCATGTCAGTTCTACGGAGGACGCCCAAAAGCAGTTCCGGCTTGCCGAGCAAAACCTGGAGATCACGCTTAACCTTGTCCGGGCCTGGAATGCCGTGATTCATGTGCAGAGCGGCAGGACCATCAGCAACCGCCAGTGCCGTCAGATCACGCCGGACGCGCTGCCTGTTTGGCTGGTTGATTACCTGTCCGGCTACACCCGGCTTGAGATCAACCACACCAAGCCGCTGTTTGTGCATCCCGAAAGTTTGTACGAAAGCCTGATCGTACTGGTCCAGGTCGGTTGTGCCATAGGCAAACTCAAATCGCTGACATTGGTCGATGCCAGCGGCATGTGGGAAGGCGTGTGGCTGCGTGCCATTTTTGAACCGCCGCAGTCAACCGCCTACAGCAGCTTGCCGGGCCTGATGAAAAGCCTGGACCCTGACAACCCGGCGCAGCGCGATACACGGTTCCAACTCGAAGCGCTTCAATGTTTATTTGCGCTCAATAACGCGCGTTTTTCACTGCAAAACAACACGCGTACCGGCGAACAGGCGCTCGCCGCGCTGGTATTGGCGACTCATCCGGCCCAACAGGACGCCGAACCGATCGATGATACACATAAACCCGCCGTGAGCGAAACGCCTGCCGGTGAAACCCCCATCGACTCGACACGGCCCACGGGCGTTTTTTCATTGGCGGTTACAGCCTCCGAATCACCCGACCAGCCCCCGGCCCACGAGCCGACATCCGATCAGGATGCCGGGGCCGATATCACCGACAAACCCGACGATAACGAGCCGATCCTGGCCGGTCCGGTCCTGGCGCATACGCCGCACAAGCCTCTGAAAGTTGGCGACACGCTGCCCCCGCTGCCGGAGGAAAGTGATACCACGCACACGATCAGCGGCCCGGTGCTGGCGTCAACGCCAGTCCATAAAAAAGCGCCCGCTCAGCCCCAGGAGCAGCCACCACAGGTGGCGGAAACATCGCTGGATAAGCCGGAAAAATCACAGGCTGGCGGCGCGCCCGCGCCACAGAAACCCGCACCCCAACCGAAACCCGCCCCGGCACCGGAATCGTCTCCCACAGCGGGCGATCAAAGCGAGGATACGATTGAGAATGCACCCGACACCCTGATCGTGCCGCCGCCCGATTTCCGGCGGCGTATAAAAACGCCGCCACCACCGGCCCCTGATGCGTCACCCGACACCCCGCCAAAACCGGACATCGAGCCGCCACCCACCATTCCCCCGGCGGAGTCACCGCCTGACAACGCGCAGGCAAACGACGATCACAGCGCGAGCACATCACACGGGCAATGATTGCAGTAGGCACATGTCCATTCACATGGTACTATGTGGCCTGCGCTACTATCGTAGCCTGCGCTACTATCGTAGCCTGCGCTAATGTCGATGTGTGAGTATTATGAGCCGCCAACCATCCGATCCGGTCAGTATCCTGTTTATGCGAAGGGCGCGCCTGTTTCCCGGCGCGCGTGTGCTGTTACTCAACGCACATGATCCGGCGGTAGCACGCTGGGCCATCGACACGGTTGGGCCGGGTGGTCATGTGCTGGCGCTGCCCGCTACGTACCACGCGCTCAACATGTTAGCGCGTGTGCCCAACCTGGACGTATCCGGCAGCGTCTACCCTGCCCCGGATATATCCGGGCCGGATGCATCCGGCCCGGACACACACGGCCCGGTTGACGTGGCGCTGCTGCGCATCCCCAAAGGACGGGAGCACGTCCGCGCGTATGTGTGGTCCGCCGCACGAATGTTACAACCGGGCAGTTCGCTCTACCTGGCCGGATTAAATTCAACCGGGGCAAAAACCGCCCTGAAAGATACCGCCGCCGTTTTTGGCAGCGCGCCCGTGTTAGGCCATAAGTCAAGCTGCCGGATCGCGCTTGCCACGCGCCCGGATACAGTGGCGATCCCGCCGTCCTGGTGTGATCCCGCTCCCTGGCAGCCCCAGACACGCGTAATTTCCCGCCCGGAAGCCGACTACACGATCATCACCATGCCGGGTGTATTTAGCTGGGATCACCTGGACGACGGCACAGCGCTGCTGCTGGATCAACTGGCCGGTCACAGCCTCATCCAGCCTGATGATCGCGTGCTGGATATCGGGTGCGGTTACGGGATCATCGGGTTGGTGGCGGCGCATATGGGGGCACAGGTTACGCTGGTTGATGACAGCCTGTTAGCGGTGCGCTGCGCGCGTGACAGCGCGGCGGCAAATGATCTATCAGCCCGGTGCACTGTGCTGCCGAGTGATATCACCAGCGCGATCAGCGGCGGCGCACGTAAAAACAGGCCGCTGTTTGACGTGGTGCTGTCTAATCCACCTTTTCACAAGGGCGTTGACGTGACTACGTCCATCACGCAGCACATCGTGCGCGAAAGTTTCGACGCGCTCCGCCGGGGTGGGCGGCTGTGGATCGTGGCCAACCAGTTTTTGCCATATGAACGTATGATGCAGCAGCAGTTTGGCAATGTAAGCCTCATCGCTGACGATGGACGTTATCGCGTGCTGGAATCAACCCGTTAGCCGTGTGCCGGGCGCAAAAATCGAAGGATACCGGTGGGCGAAAACGCACGATCGCGTTAATCTCTCAACAGACGCCCAAACAGATTACACCGTGCGAAAAACGTTGTTTGCGCAACCATCCACGAGTGCCGCTTATCCCCTGATTCATTATGTGCCAAAGGAGTGTTATTCATGGCCACAGAGTATGATGTTGTTGTGTTGGGAGCAGGTCCGGGAGGTTATGTTGCCGCTGTCCGCAGCGCCCAGCTTGGCTTGAAAACGGCCATTGTCGAAAAACAATGGTGGGGCGGGGTCTGCCTCAACGTTGGCTGCATCCCATCCAAAGCCCTGCTGCGTAACGCCGAGCTGGCGCACATTGTCCAGCACCGGATGAAGGAATTCGGCTTCAGCGCCGATGGTGCGGTATCGGTCGATTACAAGGTGGCCTTTAAGCGCAGCCGCCAGGTGTCCAACCGGCTGGTGAAGGGCATCGGTTTTTTGATGAAGAAAAACAAGATCGACACCTATGACGGCTGGGGCACTATTCAGGACAAATCCACCGTATCCGTCGCGTTAAACGACGGCGGCACCGAAACCCTGACCACCAAGAACCTGATCATTGCGACCGGCGCAGCCGTGAACCTGCTGCCGGGCGTCACGCTGTCGGACAACGTGATCACCTACCTGGAAGCGATCCTGTCCGACACGCTGCCCGCGAGCATGATCATCGTCGGGGCGGGCGCGATTGGCGTGGAATTTGCCTACGTGATGCATAACTACGGCGTTGACGTCACGCTGGTCGAATACATGCCGCACATGCTGCCATTGGAAGACGCCGAAGTAGCCGCCGAACTCGAAAAACAGTACAGGCGCCTGGGCGTCACCGTGATGACCGACACCCGCATGGACTCGGTCGAGGATACCGGCCAGGGCGTCAAAGTGACCGTTACCCACGATGGCAAAACCGAGGTGCTCGAAGCCGAAAAGGCCATGATGGCGACCGGCTTTAAGCCGCGCACCGGCGGGTTTGGGCTGGAAAACATCGCCGGACTGATGTTGAGCAAACACGGCGCGATTGAGATCGACGAGCGCATGGCGACCAGCGTACCCGGCGTATGGGCCATTGGGGATGTGACGGCCAAGCTCATGCTGGCGCACGTCGGCAGCGCGATGGGTATCATCGCCGCCGAAAACATCGCCGGTGTCGAAAGCACCACGCTGGACTACCGCATGATGCCGCGCTGCACCTACTGCCAGCCCCAGGTCGCCAGCTTCGGGTATACCGAAGAACAGGCAAAAGAGGCCGGTTTTGACGTGAATGTCGTCAGGTTCCCGTTCCAGGCCAACGGTAAGGCGCTGGGACTGGGCGACAATATCGGGTTCGTCAAGATCATCAGCGAAAAACAGTACGGCGAACTGCTGGGCGCATCACTGATCGGTCCGGACGTGACCGAACTGCTGCCGGAACTCACGCTGGCCCAAAAATGGGAACTGACCGCCCACGAGATCGCGCGTAATGTCCACGCTCACCCGACGCTCTCCGAGGCGATCATGGAAGTGGCGCACGGTCTCGAAGGCCACATGATCCACATGTAAGGTTATTCCAGGAAATGAATTCTCCCATTTTTAGCCCTCTGCACGCGGCAGCGCGTTTTTTGCTCCCCTTCCCTGAGGGAAGGGGTTGTGGGGGATGGGGTAATTATTTTCTTGGCGAAGCCTAACCGGCTGGCGGCTCACCGGTTATGATCCACCAATGCGGGGCGATGGTGTCCCGCATTGTGTTTTGTCCACATTCCGCACCAAAAGTACACAATTTTTGAATTAATCTGGCAGCCTTCAGGCAGGGGGAAATCTGGAGGTTATCAAGCATGGCCGAACAAGCCACCTATGTTATTGCAGCGAGATTACCCGCCACACGGTGCGGCGGGTTGACAATGCTCACCTGACCGACCACCGGTGAGCGCCGGTTGATGGGGATCAGGGCTGATGGGGATCAGGGCTGATGGGGATCAGGGCTGATGGGGATCAGGACTGATGGGGATCAGGACTGATGGGGATCAGGGCGCGACTTGATCCATCATACTGATCGCGATCGCGGCCAGATCAGCTTGATTAAGCCGAGGGTTCGTGGTGATAATCGAATACATCAATCCTGCGTGTTCCCATTGCAGATGATGGAAAGGGTAATCATTGTTCCATACCTGAACCGCTGTGCCGGAACCTACTATGCTCCCGATGTTCCCGGTTTCTGGGTCGATCCAATGACCCGCGACATACTGGGCCTGTACCCCGTTTCCCAGATCGATCCGGGTGATTTCGGCGCTTGCCCCGATCCGGCGTTCAACGCAGGCATCATCGGTGGCTTCTAGAGCTGCGCAATCACGGATCTGGATAGCCAGTGAATTTGGTTCGGGCGTATAGTATGGGGAACCATCTGCTGAGTGATGATACCCGATGACTACGAATGGCCCCTTGATCACGAAGTAGGACAAGGCATAAGGCTCTGGGACAGTGGGTTCGGGTATCACGAAGTCAACCAAGCTCCTCGCGTTTTCAAACGTTGCTTGCGAATCAATCAGGACTTCAGCAAAGAAGTAGCGCGGCTCTGGTGTTAACTCGTATTCCCATTCGTCGCTTTCCGCCTGACTAAACAGATTAATAACATCTTGGGCAAGCGTGCGTAACTCTGCCGTATTCATGATCAACAGACTGGCTGTCAACAGCGCGGCGGCACTCCAGGATAAACGACGCATCATACGTTGGCCGTACATGCGTTGGTTCTCCTCTTGTTGGTTAAGCCGCTCCCATAATGCCTCTACCGTATGCGGCGGCGGAGCCTGTCGATACGCGACTAAGAAATCATCATTCAACCTGGTTTGGTCGTTCATGAGTTCTCATCCCATTCCGCGCGGAGCTTGCGCACGACCCGGTACAGAATCGACCCCACATTGGACTCACTCAACCCGGTTTGACGTGCGATGGCGCGATTTGTTAATCCACTGCCATATTTCAAGGCGATCAGTTCCCGGTCGCGATCCGGCAACTGCTGTAACAGGTCCGCCAACCGTTCGGCATCGGCGTGTTGTTGAACCGTGTGTTCGATGGGTTGATCGGCATTCGCCAATCTATCCTGCACATCATCCAGCGAAATCACCGGTTTGAGTTGGCGGAGGTGGTGGGCGGCAACCTTACGCGCAATGCCGAATAACCACGCCTCAAACGCCCCCTGATCGCGTTGGTAGCGGCGGCGATGCTGCCACGCACGCTCAAATGTGATTGCGGTTAAATCTTTGGCGTCATCGCTGCCGACCCGGAACCGGAAAAAGTTATAGACGCGGGGATAACATGTATGATAGAGCGCTTCCCAGTCGAGCTCGTGATCTAGTTGGTCAGCTGATACGTGGTAGCGAACAGGAAATATCTGCACGTGCCCCTCCATTCTATAGTGTACTTTGCGCCAGATGGAAAAGTATCACAAGTTGAGGCAGCAATTGAAAAAAAACGCCGCGCCGCGCGAACAAATGCATGGGTGGCGGTCAAAAATCCGAAGCGGGTAGTGGTTAGTCGTCCAGGTATGTCTTGAGTTTCCTTGATGTACCTGAACCATACAATGCTTGATAACCTCCAGATTTCCCCCTACCTGAAGGCTGCCAGGTTAATTCAAAATTTGCTTAATTTTGGTGCGGAATGTGGGTTTTGTTCCAGCCGCCGGGTGTTTTTCTGCATCGACCGCGCATCCCCCCAACCACACCAGAATCACGGTATAATGCAGGCGTGGCACAACCATCACGCCATCATCACCATCATGGATGATCGCGGATCACGCTGTCGCACACTGCCGTTAACATCCATGATCAGCCACTGTTGCCCGTTCTGGAGGCCTCGTGTCCATGCTCAAGATCGCCGTTTTTGGCTTTTTTGGCCCAGATCAAAACCGGATCACACCAGCCGCCACAAACAACCACCCCTCGCCGGTTACCACGGACGATTTTATGCGCATCGTCTGGGAATTGGAGCCGCCCGAAACGCGCATCGGCAATAAGTCATCGAGTGCGCCGTGTTTTGTCAAACTGACACAAATCGCTTCCAATCCGATCTATGTGCAGTCGATCAGCAACCAACTGGCGCCCGGCGCGGCTTTTTTGAACGCAGACGGGTACGTGGCTATCATTGACGCGGTGAAGATTCTGGCGCCCAAAACCATTCAAAGTACGCTGCGCCGGTTGGCCGACCTGCATCCCAACACCAATATCATTATCGCGGCGGACCGTCAAAACGAACCGGATGCCCTGTCGTCTGACGAAATCCGCGAGGTGCTGGGCCTGCACCCGGATCTGCCGGTCTATCCCTATGTGCCGGATGCGCCCAAAACCGTCTTCCGGCTGATCCGGCGGCTGGCGCGTTACATCGACGACCCGGAGCGCATCGCGCCGCCGATTTTTGCGGATATGGAACCTGCCGCCCCGCCGGTCAACAATACCGATCCCGAAGCGCCCGCCGAACCATCGGCCCCGCCCCAAGCGCACATTCACGGGCTGGATCACGTGGCGATCACGGTGGCCGATCTCGACCGGTCGCTGGACTTTTACCGGGGCCTGCTGGGTTTTCGTGTGCTAGGCCACCTGGATTTTCCCGGCGACGAGCGCGGCTTTACGATCACGTACCTGGATGCGGGCTGCGGCGTGCTGGAACTGTTCAGTTTTACGCACGGCGAAACGCAGCCGTCCGGCTGGCAGCCTGATGATCACCACGTCGGGATACGCCATGTCGCGCTGCGCGTTACCGGCCTGGATGCTATCGCCGAGCAGTTAGCCTGCGCAGGTGTATCATTTACGATAGAGCCTATGGATGCTGTTGGCGGCGTCCGCATTGCGTTTTTTACCGATCCTGATGGGACTCTGCTGGAGTTAATCGAAGGTGATCTGATTTATTCGCGGCGTTGATGTGGTGCGCGCGCGGCGGCGACCGGATAGACAAGCGAGTGAAAGGGAAAAGCGCTCATGATTTCTCGAACCGGATGTTCTGCCCTGGTCATGATCCTGGTGGGGCTGCTGGGATTCGGCCTGCTGGAAAACCTGTCATCGTTCGATACCGCCGCGCCGGATGCAGGGCCGCCGGTGCTTGAGGCCATCACCGCGACCGCGTCCCAACCCTACACCCCGCCCCCGCCGAAGTTCTCGTATACCGTTTCGGGCAGGGTGGCCGAGTTTCCCGGCTGTCAAGGGGCCATGCGCGGCGTGAATGTCGTGCTGGAATCCGGGGACGCGACACAATACAGCCTCGACGTAACTCAAACCAGCCTGGACGATGGATCGTTCAGATTCGAAAACGTGCGCGAAGGCATCTACTTTTTGCGAGTCGAACCGGCCTGTAACCCGTTCGGCTGTTTTGAAGAAGCGAGCATCCTGATCAGCGGGATTGATATCGAAAATATCCGGTTGTGCCCGGCGGTGTTCGAAACACCCTACGCCCCGCCGACATCAACCCCGATCCCATCACCGACCTATACATATGCCGTCACACCCACCCAATCACTCACGCCCACGGCCAATATCCAAACGCGTCTCAAACATCCATAAATCACGTCTTCCGGTATAATGCATCATACGAGACTGCATACAAGGAGAAACACCACACTATATGACCATGCGTCACAGCGTCAACGGCACCATTCCAATCGACTATCACATGCACAGCAATATAAGCTGTGATTCCCAGGCTACCATGACTCAGATGTGCCAGAGTGCGCTTGACCAGCACATAACCGAGATCGCGTTCACCGAACATTTTGACGTCAAACCGTATCCGGACGGGGATTATTTTTACCGGCCAGCCGCCTACTTCGAAAAACTCGACGAGGCCCGCCGCGCCTTCGAGCCAAAAGGACTTACGATCCGCGCCGGGATCGAAGTGGGCGAGTATCACTGTTTTCGTGACATCATCCAGCCCGTGCTGGACGCGTGGCCTTATGATGTCGTACTGGGCAGTTTGCACTGGGTGGGTTCCAACTGCATGTTTGACGCCGACTATTTCGAAGCCACCGATTACCGTGACGCATTCCGCGCGTATTTTGTTGAGTTGGAAACAATGGTGCGCGGCGGCGGCTTTGACGTGCTGTCCCACATGGACGTGTTCAAGCGCACCGCGTACAGTGTATACCATCGTTATGATACGACCGAGTGGGAAGACCTGATTCGCCCGGTGTGGCGGGCATGCATCGAGGGCGGAATCGCGATTGAGATCAACACGGCGGGCCTGCGTTATTCGATAGCCCAGCCGCATCCCGCCCCGGAAGCGCTGCGCTGGTACCGGGACATGGGCGGCGAACTGCTGACCATCGGCAGTGACGGTCACCGCCCGCAGCATGTCGGGTTTGGACTATCCGTCGCGCTGGATATGGCGCGTGCGGCGGGCTTCACGCGGGTATGCACCTACGAACAGCGCCAGGTCGCCCGCTGGATAACGATCTAGGCAAGTCAGGCAAGCCGTTTTGCGGAACGAGTTTGCCGGTAACAAAGGTAGGACGCTCATGTTTGAAGCAAGCCACCTGCAATACCCTATCGTTAGTGGCCACATTCAAATTGTGTCCGACGGGCATTACCTGCCAGCGTTTTGGGCGCATCCGGAGGTCGGCGGCCCGTTCCCCGGCCTGGTGCTGCTGCATGATCGCTGGGGGCTGACGCCGCACATGCGCAGCCAGGTTCGCCGCTTTGCCGAACTGGGCCTGTACGTGATCGCGCCGGACCTGTTCAACGGCCAGATCGCCATCACAGGCGACCACGCCGACACGCTCGCTGCGCAGGTCGGCGAAAGCACGCTGTCACAGGTAACCGCCGCGCTCCACAGCCTCCGATCACATAACCGCTGCAACGGCCAAATGGGGCTGGTCGGGTGGGGATTGGGGGCACGGCTGGCCCTGCAAACTGCCGTCCGCCGCGACGACCTGTTGGCGCTCGTGTTGTTTTACGACCTGCCGCCGGACATTATGCCCGCCGAACTCCGCCTGTTGAGTGTCCCGCTGTTGGGCCTGTTCGGTGAACAGAATACCACGACCCCCGCCGACACCGTCGCACAACTGCAAGATACCCTGACAGATACCGGCATCGAGCACCATATCACGGTGTATCCCAACGCGGGCCGCGACTTTTTTTGTGATGCCCGGCCCGCATTTGATTCCGCCGCCGCCGAGGATGCATGGAATCAGACGCTGGAATTCCTGAAAGACAAGCTGGACGTATCGCCCACGCTCCCGGACGGCTATTTTCCAGGCCGCATATATTAACCCATATATACGGCAGGGCTATCGCTTCAAAATCCCAAAACGCCCCTCCCCGGCCAAGCTAAAGAGGGGCCAAAACACCGGTAGCGGGGGCGCGTGTCCAGGAAACACGCGGCGTTAAGTCCCCCGTCCAGCTTGGCTGGAAGGGGGATTTAGGGGGAAGGCGTCGCTCATAAGCGCGATCACTCATTTGAAGCGATTACCCTGATATATACGGCAGCATAGTCGCGCTCTTAGTCAAATTGAGCGATAATAACACTAGATCGGGATCGGGTACCGGACCGCGAACCGCAGCCCGGCCAAGTCAAAAAAGGATCGTGTGCCATGAAAATATGCCAACACTGCGGCCATGAAAACCTGGAAGGAGTCGTGTTTTGCGACAAATGCGGTATTGCGCTGGTTCCCGTTCCACTATCCACACGCCAGCTTATCGGTGACACGTCACAAATAGGCGGCTCTGACACGCTGGGACCGGAAGGCGTCGTGGTTTTTCAGGTGGCGGGACACGAAACACCGATCACAGTCAGAGTGCAGCACGAAGTCATTTTGGGCCGCACGACCGATCAAGGCCCCGGCAAAACATTCATTAACCTGACGCCCTTCGACGCGGACGAACACGGCGTATCGCGCCAGCATGCCCGGCTGCTGCGTGACAATCAAGCGCTGTACCTGATGGACCTCAACAGCACGAACGGCACATCCCTCAACGGAGAATCTATCCCCGCTGCGGTTGAACGCCGCCTGCGTGATGGTGATGAGATCATGCTCGGCAGGCTCAAGATGTACGTGTACCTGACTCATTAACGCCACGCGCGGCTGTCCCGGACCTCAAGCCATGGTGTTTTTCGATAGAACCGGTATTATCCGCACGGTCTGGTCCCCGTTATCCGATCGATATCCGCCTGCCATGCGCCCACCCACCGTTATCCAGCACGTGATTAAAAGCACGCTATACTACCCCTTGTTATAATCCTATAAATCAGGCCATCCTAACTGTTTGATTCCGTGTGGAGGACGTTTTATGAACCGTCGTCTCTATCACCTACTGTCATCAATCGGCATGGTGTGTGCCGTTTTTTTAAGCGGGTTGGCTGTCCCGGCGGCACTGGCTCAGAACGCCGGTGAGCGGTACGAAAACCCGTCGATGGGCATCGCGTTTGATCTGCCTGACGGGTGGGCAGTCGCTGCCGAAGACACCAAACTGATCGCTGCCGCCCCGGCTGATATCGCCGCCGTGCAGGCGGGCAGCGCACCGCAGGCGCTCGCCATGCGGATCGTGATCGGGGAATTCAACGAGCTGGGCATCACGGACGCGACACAGCTTCCCGACCTGCTGGCGCGGCTGGTTCCCGGCAGTGATATCACACCCCCCCCGGCAGAACAAACCACGTGGGGTAATGCCAGCGGCTACCAGATGGTGATCACGGTCGCCAAAGAAAACCTGACGACGCGCGTTGGACTGCTGGCGATTGCGGGGGGACGTGTCGCCGTGGTGCGCGGTATGGCCCCTCCCGCCGTGTGGGACAGCGGCGCGGGCGCGCAGTTCGATACCCTGGTGCAGTCGCTCGAATTCTCGCTGCCGGTGCGCGACGAAAACTACCTGGAACGTGTGATATCCAACGACGGCGGTGTATTCTGGCACTACCAATCCGCGCCGCCCGGCCCGCCCGATGACTGGCGGTTGGTACAAGGCGGCGGCCTGACGTATGACATGTTCGACATTTTATACATGGCTGCCGGACCCGGCGGCGTGCTGGCGATCAACCAGACCACCGGCGAGTCGATCGCGTACATGGGGCCGTGGTATGACGGCAACTTTGTTGATATCGGCATCGGGCCGCGCACCCGGCTGTACCTGGCGAATATCGCTGACGAGACGCTCAACGCGATCATGGTGATCGACCGGGCCGGTAACTGGGCACGCGGCTGGGGCATCCGGGGCGACGGTGACGGCCAGTTCGCGCCCAATATGCCACGCAGCATCGCCGTGACGACGACCGGCGAGGGCGAAGTCTGGGCCGTGTCGGAAGGACACCCCACCGGGATTCGTAACCGGCTGTACCGTTTTGACCTGTTCGGCAACCTGCGCCAGACCATCGACCTGGACGCGGTCAACGCGGACCTGTCCGGAATCCGGATCGCGCTCAACGAAACAACCGGCGCGCTGTACGTCGTCGGCGCCACCGGCAACCTGAACGTGGTTGATCTCAACGGGCAGGCATTGGTGACTAACCTGGCCCAGGAAATTTTGGTTGATCAGACCCCGGTTGATATCGCCATCGCGCCCAACGGTAACATTGTGCTGGCTGTTCCTGCGCCCGGCTTAGGCGGCTTCGGCTTTTTGGAGCTGAGCGTCGCGGGCCAGCTTCTTGACGTGTTTGGGCTGCCGTTTGAGCGTGAATTTGGCGAAATGTTCCGCCCCGGCGAATACCGGCAGGCGGGCGGCATGATCATCGGCCCGGATGGTAAGGTGTATTTTGCCGAAACCAACCCGGAAACGAGTTACACCCAGGTCCAGGCGTTTTTGTTTAGCGGTGATGGGCGCCTGCCGCTGGGTGATGAAATGGTCGTTGATCCCAACCAGCCGCCGGATGTCCCCGAAGCCGATCCGGTTCTGAACGGGGGCGCGATCGCGTATGGCGAAACCGTGACCGGCAAGCTCAACAACCGCTACCCGGTCCACCGGTGGACGTTTGAGGGCAGCGCGGGCGATCACGTGGTGATCACCATGCTCGACGCGAGCGGCATCGGCATGCTGGACCCGCTGGTTAACCTGGTTGACGTGGACGGGCGCATCATCGCCAGCAATGACGATGTCGGCCAGTTGGCCGAAGCGGGCATGAGCGAGCGTGATGTCCTGCTGGAATTCGACCTGCCCAGCGACGGCGTGTATACCATTGAGGCGACACGTTTTGGCGGGCGCGGCGACTATACGCTGACCCTGGCCAGCGGCAGTTAAGGCCGCCGCTCTCAGCACAACCGCAGGACGGACCGGCGGGTTCGTCCAGGGTGATTGCATCAAATGGCCGGTTGCGCTGTGCGGGCCACGCCTTCCCCCTGACCCCCTTCCAGCCAAGCTGGACGGGGGATTTCAAGAACACGCGCGCGATCAGGGAGCGC